>NZ_JBIARQ010000004.1:353079-580238 GCF_042890065.1 Streptomyces sp. NPDC002328
CGGCGTCGGAGACGTGATCGTCCGGGACGTGTCCTCGCCCCCGCCGCCGCCCACGGCGCTCTCGACAGCCGACCCGCCAGCCGCGTCAGGCTCCGGATCCACGCCGTGCCGCGCACGCTCACTCCGCACCGGCTCCGGCGTCGGAGACGTGATCGTCCGGGACGTGTCCTCACCGCCGCCCCCGCCCGCGGCGCTCTCGACGGCCGACCCGTCAGCCGGATCCGGCTCCGGATCCACGCGACGCCGCGCGGGCTCGGTCCGCACCGGTTCCGGCGTCGGAGACGTGATCGTCCGGGAGGTGTCCTCGCCCCCGCCGCCGCCCCTGGCCCGTTGGCCGCCGCCGTACGCGGGGTCGCCGGGGGCTGCCGGGCCGTGCTCGGAGCCCGACGTGGCCGCTCGGTGCCGTCCGGTGCCGTCGGGCGCCCGGACCAGTTCCGGCGAAGCCGCGTCCAGGGGCACGGCCCAGGAGCGGACCAGGCCCAACTGGACTCCCTGGCGCGGCAGTACGGCGTCCAGCAGCCAGTCGGCGGCGACCCGGACGCGGTTGCCGGGCATCGCGGCGAGGTGGTAGCCGCGGGTGACCAGGCCGGCCGGCAGCCCGGAGAGATGGACGCCGAGCGGATTGGCGGCGGCCTTGACCCCGCCGAGGTCGACGACGAAGCCCATGTCCTTGTGCCGGTAGGGCCGCAGCTCGCCGCCGGTCAGCGAGGCGGCGATGTTGTGCGCGGCGACCCTGCCCTGCCGCCAGGCGTGCTGCGCGGTCATCGGCGTGTACTGGCCGGGCTTCTCCAGATCGGGCACGGCGGCCGCGTCACCGCACGCGAACACCTCGGGCCGGCCCGGGACTTGGAGACTGGGCTCGACGAGGAGCCGGCCGCGCTCCAGGGGCAGTCCGAGGGACTCGGCGAGCGGGTCGGGCCGTACGCCCACGCACCACACCAGGGTGCGGGTGTCGACGGTCTCGCCGTCGGTCAGCAGGACCCCGTCCCGGGTGGCCTCCTTCACGGAGGCGCCCATCCGGACCTCGACGCCCCGCTGTCGCAGCACGCTGTCGGCGGTGCGCGAGAGCCGCTCGTCCAGTTCGGGCAGGACGCGGTCGGCGATGTCGAGGAGCAGCCAGCGTGGCCGCATGCCCTCGCGCAGAGGGTGGGAGCGCACCAGCGCGTCGGTGAACAGCTGCCCCTGCGCGGCGACTTCGGTGCCGGTGTAGCCGGCGCCGACCACCACGAACGTGCAGCGCGCGGCGCACTCCTCGGGGTCGTCGGCGTTGGCGGCCAGCTCCACCTGGCGGGTGACGTGGTCGCGCAGGTAGAGCGCCTCGGGCAGGCCGCGGAAGCCGTGCGCGTGCTCGGCGACCCCGGGGATGGGCAGCAGCTTGTTGACGCTGCCGGCGGCGAGCACCAGCCGGTCGTAGGAGAGCGTGCCCGGCTCGCCCTCCGGGTCGGTGTAGTGGACGGCGCGTCCGTCGAGGTCGACGCGGCCGGCCTCGCCGAGCACCAGCCGTACGTCCGGCAGGGTGCCGGTCAGGGAGACGGTCACCCGGCGCGGTTCGAGGATGCCGGCGGCCACCTGCGGCAGCAGCGGCAGGTAGAGGAAGTAGTCGGTCGGGTTGAGCAGGGTGATGTCGGCCCGGCCCCGGGCGGCCCGCGCCAGGGTGCGGGCCGTCCGGTATCCGGCGAAACCGGCTCCGACGATCACGATGCGGGGTCGACTCACGGTTCGCCTCCGGCGGTATGTGTCGTGCGAGGGTTTCCGCGTCCCCCTGGGCAGGGCGGTCAAACACCGGCCGGGCGCGGCGCACGCCCGCCGGCCGGTGCGGGCGGGCCGCGGTTTCCCGGTCGGGCGCCGGGTACCCGGACGGGCGACCCACCCGCCCGCGGCACACCAGCGGAGGTACCCCCATGCCCGAGTACGGCTATTTCCTGGCCACCGAGGAGCACAGTCCCGCCGAGCTGATCGAGCAAGCGCGCATGGCCGAGCAGGCCGGATTCCAGGCACTGTGGATCTCCGACCACTACCACCCGTGGAACGACGCGCAGGGCCAGAGCGCGTTCGTCTGGTCGGTGATCGGCGCGCTGTCGGAGGCGGTGTCGCTGCCCATCGAGACGGCTGTCACCTGTCCGACGGTGCGGATGCACCCGGCGGTGGTGGCGCAGGCCGCCGCGACGAGCGCGGTGCTGACGAACGGTCGTTTCCGGCTGGGCGTCGGCTCGGGCGAGGCGCTCAACGAGCACATCCTCGGGGACGCCTGGCCGCCCACGCAGGTGCGTCTGGAGATGCTGGAGGAGGCGATCCAGATCATGCGCCGGCTGTTCACCGGCGAGGAGGTCAGCCACCACGGCACCCACTACACGGTGGAGAACGCCCGCCTCTACACCGTCCCCGACGAGCCGGTGCCGATCGACATCTCCGGCTTCGGCCCGAAGGCGACGGCGCTCGCCTCGCGTGTCGGCGACGGCTACATCACGATGATGCCGGAGGAGCCGATGGTGGAGCAGTTCCGCAAGGGCGGGGGCGGCGGGAAGCTCGTCAGCGGCGGCACGAAGGTCTGCTACGGCACGGACCGCGACGAGGCGGTGCGTACGGCGCACCGGCTATGGGCGAACGAGCTGCTGCCCGGCGAGATGGGCCAGATCCTGCCCACGCCTAGCCACTTCGAGCAGTTGCAGCCGCTGGTCACCGAGGACATGGTGCGCGAGAGCCGGGTGTGCGGCGACGACGTCGACGAACACGTCTCGGCGCTCAAGGAGTTCGCCGACGCCGGCTTCGACCGGGTCTACGTCAACCAGATCGGCCCGGACCAGCGGGGCTTCTTCGACTTCTACCGCACGAAGGTGCTGCCGCAACTGCCGTGAGGGCGCGGGTTCAGCCGCGGGTGCGGCGTCACAACCGGTGTGGCGTCACGCCCGGTGCGGCGAGGCGTCGGGGCTCGCGCCGTCCTGCCGCGGGACCTCGGGCGGGGTGGACGGCATCGGCGGGACGGACATGCCCAGACCGCCGGCGGGCGTGCTCACGGGCGGGGCGGAGAGCCCGGCCCCGGCGTGGTCCGGGTGGCCGGGGCGGTGCGGGCGGGCGGCGCCGCGCAGCACGTACGCCAGCACGCCGAGCACGGCCGCGGTGATCAGCGCGGCGGCCCAGTCGGGCAGCACGATGGCGAGCGCCAGCCCCGCGGCGAGTGCGACGGCCGCGCCCGCGTACAGGGCGAGCGCCCCGGACGCGGCGTACAGCACGGCCGTACGGCGCTGCTTGCGGGTCTGCTCGCGCACCTCCTCGCGGATGGTCTCGCGGGCCACCTGCGCCAGTTCGTCGACGAGGTGCTTGTCCAGATGCTCCAGATGCTCCAAGCGCTCCATCCCGTTCGGGTACCCGGGGTGACGGGGGCGTAACGCCCCGCCCGGACTCCCCCGGTCCGCTCGCCCCAACTAGGCTCGTCCGCATGGAGATTCTCGCTACCACACTGCGTGTCTGCGTCGACGACCTGGAGGCCGCCGTCCCCTTCTACGAGCGGCTCGCGGGCGCCCCGGCGCTGCGTTTCGAGCGCGCCGGGGTGCAGGTCGCGGCGGTCGGCTGCTTCCTGCTGATGAGCGGGCCCGAGGCCGAGTTGGAGGTGCTGCGCAAGGTGGCGGCGACGATCGCCGTCTCGGACGTCGACGAGGCGTACAAGACCCTCACGGAGCTGGGCGCGGACGTCCTGGCGGGCCCGGTGGCGACGCCGGTGGGCCGCAACCTGGTCGCGCGGCACCCGGACGGCGTGGTGTACGAGTACGTCGACCGCCGCCAGGCCTGACGACCGACGCAAGGTTGACGGCCAACGCGGGGGCTGACGACCGCCGTCAGCGTTCACGGTCGCCGCAGGCGGCGACGACGATGTCGGTGAGGAGTGCGCCCGCCGTGCCCTCAGGGTCCAGATCGGGGTCGTAGATGGTGACGTTGAGGCCGGCGCAGCCGGGAGAGGCGACCAACGGCCGCAGCAGCTCGACGAGTTCGTCCGGGAGCAGTCCGTCGGGGTCGGGGCTGTCGACGGCGGGCATCACGCTCGGGTCCAGCACGTCGGCGTCCAAGTGCACCCAGAAGCCGTCCAGTTGGGGGATCTCGAAGGCCTCGGCGGTGGCCCGGCCGAGCGCCTCCGCGCCCCACTCGCGCAGTTCGCCGACGGTGACCACGGGCATCTTCAGCGCGACGAGTTCGGCGCGGTCGTCGGCGAACTCGTCGCGGATGCCGAAGAACCGCACGTCCTCGTCGCGCAGATAGGGGCCGAGGCCCTCCAGGTCGGTCAGGTCGTCCTGGCCACGCCCGGTGGCGAGCGCCACCTCCTCGCCGCCGGCCGCGCCGACCCCGTCGGAGTTCCCCGGGTGCCGGAAGTCGGGCGAGGCGTCGACGGCGGCCAGCCCGTAGCGGCCGATGCGGCGCAGCGCGAGGGAGGAGCCGAGGCCGATCGAGCAGTCGCCGCCGAGGACGACGGGGAAGTCACCTGCGCGCACATGCCGTTCGATCCGGTCGGCGAGGCGGCGGGTGTAGGCGGCGAGGGCGGTCGCGTTGAAGACGCCGTCCCCTTCCCGCCAGTCGCCGCGGTCGTAGCGTGGCGGGACGACGACCCCGCCCTCCAGGGCGCCCAGCCGCTGGACGATCCGGTGTTCACGGAGCGCGCCGGCGAGTTTGTAGCAGCCGGGGACGGTTCCCGGGGCGGGCGGGCGCAGGCCCAGGTTGGAAGGGGCGTCGAGCACGACGAGATTACGCATGCGAGGCATCCTCGCCGACGGCGGGCCGGGGCTTCAACGGCTTTGCGGCGTCCGCATCTCGGCGGTGAGCGCCCAGCGTTGGTGGTCCCGCCAGTCGCCGTCGATGTAGATCATCTTCGGGGAGAAGCCCTCCAGGCGGAAGCCGCAGCTTTGGGCGAGGGCGATCGAGGCGGCGTTGCCGGGCTGCACGTTGATCTCCAGCCGGTGCAGTCGCATCGGCCCGAAGGCGTGCCCCACGACGAGGTCGAGCCCCTCGCGCATCAGCCCGCGCCCGGCCGCGTGCGCGAAGGCGCCGTAGCCCAGCGCCCCGTTCCGGAACGCGCCCTCGACGATGTTGTTGATGTTGATGAACCCGGCGATGGCCCCGTCGTCCTTGGCGCACACGAGGAAGCCGGCCTTCGTCGGGTCCTGGATGAGCAGTCCCGCGTACGCGGTGTACGCCTCGGGGGTGGCCGGCGGGAACAGCCAGGGGTGGTGCAGGTCCTTGCTCTCGCGGACCCGGGCGGTGAACTCGGCCCCGTCCGCGTAGGTGAAGTGGCGTATGCCCACGCGGGGGCCCTCGGCGAGGTAGCGCGATGCGGTGTGCGGCATCCGGCCAGGGTACGCAGACGGCGGGGGCGGTCGACCGCGAGCGGTCAGCGCAGAGCGGTCAGCGCAGGGCGTTCAGCGCAGGGCGGGCTCGTCCAGGGTCAGGGTGCCGGCGTCCGCGTCCAGCTCGGCGCGCACGCCGAACGGCACGGTCAGCGCCCCCTCGCAGTGCCCGAAGCCCAGCTCCTCGACGACGGGCACCCCGAGCCCGCCGAGCCGGTCGGCGAAGACCGGGCGCAGCTCCTCGTACGGCCCGCAGGACTCCCAGGAGCCGAGCGCGACGCCGGCGACGCCGTCGAGCCAGCCGGTGCGCAGCAGCTGGGTGAGGGCGCGGTCCACGCCGTAGGGCCGCTCCCCCACGTCCTCCAGCAGGAGCAGCCCGCCGCGCGCGCCGGCCCGGGTGTGCGGGGTGCCGTAGCCGGTGGCGAGCAGGGTGAGGCAGCCGCCGAGGGTGACGCCGCGGGCCCGGCCGGGGGCGAGGGCGGTGCCGGCGGAGGTGAGGCTGCGGACGGTCTCCGGGGCGAACAGGGTGGCCCTGAGGTGGTCCTGCGCGCGGGCGTTCTTGATGAGGTCGACGCCGGCGGCGACGGGCCCGTACAGGGTGACCAGGCCCAGGCGGACGGCGAACGCCTCGTGCAGGGCGGTGCTGTCGCTGAAGCCGACGAACACCTTCGGCCCGGCCGCCCGCATCGCGTCCCAGTCGAGCAGGTCGACCACACGCTGCGCGCCGTAGCC
Organism: Streptomyces sp. NPDC002328; assembly: GCF_042890065.1. Classification (NCBI taxonomy): domain Bacteria; kingdom Bacillati; phylum Actinomycetota; class Actinomycetes; order Kitasatosporales; family Streptomycetaceae; genus Streptomyces; species Streptomyces sp. NPDC002328. The sequence continues at coordinate 359,142 of NZ_JBIARQ010000004.1, forward strand.
GCCGCGGGCGCACAGCACGGCGTCGACGGTCGGGTCGCACCAGGCGCGCTGGAGGTCGGCGGCCCGGTCGGCGTCGTCGCCCGCGAGATGGCCGAGCGTGGCATGCCGGTCGAGCACATGGGGTGCGGGGACGGGGTCGAGGTCCCAGCCGCGCAGGACGTCGAGCCCGGCTTGCAGCCGCTCCTCCGCGACGGGTCCGCTGGGGGCGACGACCGCCACCCGGGCGCCGGGGGCGAGCCGGGCGGGCCGTACGAGGTCCGTCGCGGAGGCGGCGTCGTTCACTTCCTGAGCTCCAGTCGCGGAATGCCGGGCGGGCGCAGCCCGAACACCTGAGCGTACAGGGAGAGCTCGGCCTCCAGCGCGCGCACCATCGTCTCCGCCCGCCGGAACCCGTGCCCCTCCCCCTCGAAGGCGAGGTAGGCGTGCGGCACCCGGCGGCCGGCGATGCGCTCCAGGAGGCGTTCGGCCTGGGCGGGCGGGCAGATCACGTCGTCCAGGCCCTGGAGCAGCAGGAACGGCACGGTGATCCGGTCGGCGTGCTCGACGGGCGAGCGTTCGGCGTACCGGGCGGGCACGTCGGCGAGCGGGCCGACGAGGGTGTCGAGGTAGCGGGACTCGAAGTCGTGGGTCTCGCCGGTCGCCCAGGCCGCGAGGTCGAGGACGGGGTAGACGATCGTGCCGCAGGCGTAGACGTCGGTCCCGGTGAGGGAGGCGGCGGCGGTCCAGCCGCCCGCGCTGCCGCCGCGGATCGCCAGCCGGTCCCGGTCGGCGGTGCCCTCGGCGGCGAGGGCGAGGGCGACGGCCGCGCAGTCCTCGACGTCGACCACGCCCCACTGCTCGCGCAGCCGGTCGCGGTACTCCCGCCCGTAGCCGGTCGACCCGCCGTAGTCGACCTCGGCGACGCCGATGCCGCGGGAGGTGAAGTAGGCGATCTCCAGGTCCAGCACGAGCGGGGAGCGGTCGGTGGGCCCGCCGTGCGCACTGATGACGTACGGCGGCAGCTCCGCGCCCGGGGCGACGCACCCGGGGTTGTGGGGCGGGTACACGTGCGCGTGGACGTCGCGGCCGTCGGGGCCGGTGAAGGTGCGGAGCTGCGGTTCGGGGTAGTAGGCGGGGTCCACGGTGTCGTCGTGCGGGGCGCCGATCACCCGGGCCCGGCCGGTCCGGGTGTCGAGCTCCACCACCTCGTAGGCGCTGCGCGGGCTGGCGCCGACGGCGACGACGCGTTCGCCGTGCACGGCGAGGGTGGACGCGAACTCCGTCCACGGGCCGGCCACGTCGACGACCTCCCCGCTCTCCGGGTCGAGGACGCCGAGCGCGGCGGCGCCCCGGCCGTGCACGACGGCGACGAGGCCGCCCTCCAGCGGGGCGAACCAGCGGTGGCCGAGCTTCCACAGGGGCCCGGCGAACTCCTCCTCGCGCGGGCAGACGGGCCGGTGGTCGCGGTGGACGTTCCACCAGCCGGAGCGGTCGCTGGTGTAGAGCAGGGAGCCGTCCGAGGCCCAGTCGACCTGGGCGATCGACTCCTCCGGCCCGCCGGCGACCACCCGGCCGCCGCCGAGCCCGCCGTCCGGCCCGATCTCCGCGACGACGACGTCCGTGCCGTCCCACGGCATCCGCGGGTGGTCCCATGCGAGCCACGCGGCCCGCCGCCCGTCCGGCGAGATACGCGCCCCGGTGACGAACCGCCGCCGGTCGTCGGTGAGTTCGCGTACGGCGGCCCGGTCCTCGGCGGCCGAGCCGTCCAGCGGGACGGCGGCCAGGACGCGGCGCACGTCGGTGGGCCCGTCGCCGGTGAACTCCTCCAGCACGCACCACACTTCACCCCGGTCGCAGAGCAACTTCGGCTCGGCCCAGCGCAGTCCGCCGCCCACCGGCGACAGCGGGGTCAGCGGCCGGGGTTCGCCGCCCGGCTCCCACGCGTACAGCCGCTGGTCGGCGAAGTGCGCGAACACGATCAGGGGCCGGCCCTCGCGGAGCACGCCGGCCCAGGGCTGCCCGCCGTACTCCATCACCCGGCTGCGCACGTTCCACGGCGCGGGCAGCACGGACTCCTCCGTGCCGTCCGCGCGCAGCCGCACCAGGGTGCGCCGGCCGCCCTCGGCGGGGCGGGGCGCGGTCCACCACACCTCGTCGCCGACGAAGCCGACGTACTCGGGCCGCCCGTCGTGCGAGGCGGCGAGCCGCGCGTCGAGCGGCGAGGGCCAGGAACCGTACGGCAGGATCTGCACGTTCTCCCCCGCTCGCCTAGGCCGTGCGCAGGAAGCGGTCGAGGACGTCGACGCCGAAGTGGAGCGCGTCGACGGGCACCCGCTCGTCGACGCCGTGGAAGAGGGCCTGGTAGTCCAGCCCCTCCGGCAGCCGCAGCGGCGCGAAGCCGTAGCCGGTGATCCCGAGCCGCGAGAACTGCTTGGCGTCCGTGCCGCCGGACATGCAGTACGGCACCACATGCCCCTCGGGCGCGAACTCCTCGACGGCGGCCCGCATCCGCGCGTACGTCGGCGAGTCGACCGGCGCCTGGAGGGCGACCTCGCGGTGCTGGAACTCCCAGTCCACGTCGGGGCCGGTCAGTCGGTCGAGGGTGGTGCGGAACTCGTCCTCGCCGCCGGGGAGATACCGTCCGTCGACGTAGGCGACGGCCTCGCCCGGAATCACGTTGATCTTGTAACCGGCGTCCAGCATGGTCGGGTTGGCGCTGTTGCGGACGGTCGCCTCCACGAGCTTGGCGGCCGGGCCGAGCTTTTCCAGCAGGGCGTCCACGTCGTCGAGGCGGGCCTCGACGCCGTACACGGCGGCGAGTTCGGTGAGCGCGGCCCGCACGGTCGGGGTCAGCCGCAGCGGCCACTCGTGCTCGCCGATCCGGGTGATCGCGGCGGCGAGCCGGGTCACCGCGTTCTCCCGGTTGACCTTGGAGCCGTGCCCGGCCCGTCCGCGCGCGGTCAGCTTCAGCCAGCCGGTGCCGCGCTCGCCCGCCGCGATCGGGTAGATCTCCCGGCCGCCGCCGTCGTGGAAGGTGAACGCGCCGGACTCGCCGACGCCCTCCGTACAGCCCTCGAAGAGATGGGGGTGCTCGTCAGCGAGGAAGCCCGAGCCGTCCTCCGCGCTGGCCTCCTCGTCGGCGGTGAAGGCGATCACCACGTCACGCCGGGGCCGTACGCCCTCGCGGGCCCAGGCGCGGACCACGGCGAGGATCATCGCGTCCATGTTCTTCATGTCGACCGCGCCGCGCCCCCACACCACGCCGTCGCGCACCTCCCCGGAGAAGGGGTGCACGCTCCAGTCCGCGGCCTCGGCGGGCACGACGTCGAGATGACCGTGGACCAGCAGCGCGTCCGCGGACGGGTCGGAGCCCTCGATGCGGGCGACGACGTTGGTCCGGCCCGGGGTGCGCTCCAGCAGGGTCGGTTCCAGACCCGTCTCGGCGAGCAGCGCGGCGGCGTACTCGGCGGCGGGCCGCTCCCGGCAGTCCCCTCCCCCCCGGTTGGTGGTGTCGATGCGGATGAGGTCGGACGTGAACCGCACGACCTCGTCCCTCGCCTGCCCGTCAGCCATGCTGCTCCTCAGCCGTATTGTTCCTCGACCGCCGCCGAGACGACCGTCGTGACCGCCTTGAACGTGCGGATGCCCTCGTACATGGTGCCGCTGGTGTACGCGACCTTGCGCTCCCCGATCCGCGCCACGCCCGGCACCACGGTGGCGGCCATCGCCAGGTGCTCGGCGTCGAACTCCACGGCGACGGTGAACGGCCCCGCCTGCGCCGGTTCCTGACGGACCGCCAGCCGCGCCGCCTCCTTCGCGGCGGCCCGGATGTCGGCGGCGGTGCGGGCCGGGGTCCGGCACACGGCCGCGTAGCGCGACACATGGTCCTTGACCGCCACCTTCAGCGCCTCCGGCGCGTATCCGAGCGCGTCCTCGCAGGCGACGTCGTCGCCCGTCACCAGCACGACGGGTACCCCGTACTCGGCGACCACGTGCGCGTTGAGGAGACCTTCGCTGGCGCGTACGTCGTTCAGCCACACCCCGGTGATGGAGTTGGCGAGGTAGGTGTGGGCGAGGACGCCCTCCGCGCCGGCGCCGGCGTGGTAGCCGACGAAGGCGATGCCGTCGACGTCGCCGTGCTGGACGCCCTCCACCATGGACAGCGACTTGTGCCGTCCGGTGAGCATCTCGGCCCGCTCGTCGAGCTGTTCGAGGAGCAGGTTGCGCATGGTCCAGTGGGCCTCGTTGATCAGGACCTCGTCGGCGCCGCCGTCGAAGAAGCCGCGGACGGCCGCGTCGACGTCCGAGGTGAACAGCGCGCGGCAGCGCTCCCACTGCGGGGTCCCCGGCAGCACGTCGGCCGGCCAGGTGACGCCGGTGGCGCCCTCCATGTCGGCGCTGATCAGGATCTTCACGCTCGGTCCCGTCCTCTCCTGAAAGCCCCCTGAGCTTAACGGTCCGCCTCCCCCGCCACCGGGGGCGGCTCGGGGCGGTGGTGATCCGGGCGGGAATCTCTGCTCTGATCTTCACCGCGGCCCGCGTCCCGCAGGCTGCGGGGCACTCACCACGAACGGGGATCCGACCATGACCACGCTCACCCTCCCGCCCGAACGCTTCGAGGCCGACCGGCCGCGTCTGCGGGCCGTCGCCCACCGCATGCTGGGCTCGCTCGCCGAGGCCGACGACGCCGTCCAGGAGACCTGGCTGCGGGCGTCCGGGGCCGACATCGCCGAGGTGCGGAACGTCACCGCCTGGCTGACCACGGTGGTGGGCCGGGTCAGCCTGAACATGCTGCGCTCGCGCCGGACGCGGCGCGAGGAGCCGCTGGACGCGTACGACGCCGGGGCGGGGGCGGGCGGCGACCCCGCGGAGGAGGCGCTGCTGGCCGACTCCGTCGGCGTGGCGCTGCTGGTCGTCCTGGACACGCTGGGGCCGGACGAGCGGCTGGCGTTCGTCCTGCACGACCTGTTCGCGGTGCCGTTCGACGCCATCGCCCCGCTGGTCGAGCGCACCCCGGCCGCGACCCGGCAGCTCGCCGGCCGCGCCCGTCGGCGGGTCAGGGGCACGGCCCCGGCGCCGCCCGGCGACACGGCCCGGCAGCGGCAGGTCGTGGACGCGTTCCTCGCCGCGACGCGCGGCGGCGACTTCGACGCGCTGCTCGCGCTGCTGCATCCGGACGTGGTCCTCACCGCCGACCGTTTCGTCGTCCCGACGCCGCATCCGATCGAGGTCAACGGCGCCCGCCCGGTCGCGGAGGGCGCGATGGCGGCGACCGCCCGCGCCGCCTTCACCGGCCCCGCCCTGCTGGACGGCCACCCCGGCCTGGTGATGGCCCCCCACGGCCGACTCCGCCTGGCCCTCCTCTTCACGATCACGACCGACGGAATCACCCACATCGAGATCATCGCCGACCACGACCGCCTGACCGGGCTCGAGGTGACGGTCCTGGACGGGGCGGTGTCCGACGAGTAGGTGGCTGACGGGGCGGTGCCCGCCGGGGGGTGCCTGACGGGGCGGTGCCCGGCGGGGGGTGCCTGACGGGGCGGTGCCCGGCGGGCAGGTGGCTGACGGGGCAGCGCCCGGCGGGCAGGTGGCTGACGGGGCAGCGCCCGGCGGGCAGGTGGCTGACGGGGCAGCGCCCGGCGGGCAGGTGCTCGACACGGAGGCACCCGGCGGGAGACGCGCGGCTGGAAGGTCCCCGGCACCTGAGGGGCGGCCGGGGAGGGGGCCACGCAGGGCCGCCAGGCCGCCAGGCCGCCAGGCCGCAGGGCCGCAGGGCCGCCAGGCCGCCAGGCCGCCAGGCCGCAGGGCCGCAGGGCCGCCAGGCCGCCAGGCCGCCAGGCCGCAGGGCCGCCAGGCCGCCAGGCCGCCAGGCCGCCAGGCCGCAGGGCCGCCAGGCCGCCAGGCCGCCAGGCCGCAGGGCCGCCAGGCCGCAGGGCCGCCAGGCCGCCAGGCCGCCAGGCCGCCAGGCCGCCAGGCCGCCAGGCCGCCAGGGCCGCAGGGCCGCGAGGCCGCAGTGACCGGGGGCCCGGTCACTGCGGTCTCGTGGGGCCGTGGGGCCGTGGGGCCGGGTCGGGGGCGTGGGGGTCAGGACCACAGGATGAGCGATGCCGCCGCCGGTGCTCCGTAGATCAGCGGGAACGGTACGTGGGAGAACCAGCGGGCCCGCAGTACGGTGATCGCGGCGCCGAGGAAGTACAGGACCAGGCCGGCCGCGGCCAGCACGCCGAGTACGGGCACGAGCAGGCCGGCCAGCAGGCCGACCGCGCCGGCGGCCTTCGCCGCGCCGAGCCACGGCCACCAGGCGCGCGGCACGCCGTAGTCGGCGAGCGGCTTCACGGTCCACTCGGCGGACAGGAGCAGCGATCCGGCCGAGAACCCGGCCATGACGGCTCCCAGGACGGTGACGACGACGTAGGCAGTGGACATGTCGGTGCTCCTCATCGGGGTGGGCCTGCTTGCTTCCACCCCCCTGACACGGCGCGCCACGCGCGTGTGACAGGTCCGGGCCGATCTGCGGTGTGACCGTGCTCACACCGCGCGGCCCGCCAGCAGCCATCTGGACGGCAGCTCGATCCGGGTGCCGTCGGGCGCGAACTCGGTGGTGACGAGCGGGAGTTCGCCCGAGGCGAGGACCGTGAGTCCGGCGACCGCGAGATACACGGGCACGGCGTCGTCGGCGACCTCGCCGGGGGCGATGCCGTGGCTCAGGACGGGCGCGAGCTTCGGGGGCGGCCCCCCGGGACCGCCGGCCAGACCGGCGAGGACGGGCCGGGCGGCCTCCGACAGCTCGACGAGGAAGGCCCGGCCCCGGTCACCGAGGAGAGCGGCGATGCCGTCCACGAGCGGCTGCCGGTCGTCGGGCTCGCACTGGTGCAGCACGCCCCTCATGTACACGTTGGCGTCGCCGAGTTCGGCGTGCAGCGCCTCGGCCTCGCCCGCGGTCGCCGCGTCCAGCCGCCGGTACGCCGCCCGCCCGGCGGGATCGGCGTGCCGGGCGTGGTCGAGGGCGGCGGCGGCCAGGTCGACGCCGATCACCTGCGGGAAGCGGTCGGCGAGGAAACGGGTCTGGGTGCCGTTGCCGCAGCCGAGGTCCACCAACGGCAGCCCCGCGTCGAGGAGTCGGGGCTCGAAGAAGGCGAGGTGATGGGCGGCGGTCACCGCCGGGTCCGCGTCCCAGAACACACCGCCCGGCGTCCGCGGCGCCTCCCGCCAGAAGCCCTCCCAGGCGTCGCGGTACCGACTCGTCACGCTCATCCCCAACTCCCCTTTGTGCGACGGCGTACGGAACGCGCCGCTGATCAACGCCCCGGCGGCTCGAAGGCCCCGCGGCTCAACGCCCCGGCAGCGTCAGCTCGAACCGGACGGACTTCCCGGCGGCCGTACGGCTGGAGCCCCACTCCCGGGCCAGCGCGCTCACCACGCGCAGCCCGCGCCCGAACTCGTCGCCGGGGCCCGCGCTGAGCAGCGTCGGCAGTTCGTGGTCGTCGTCGTCCACCTCGCACAGCAGAGTGTCGCCGCGCACCAGACGAAGCGTGACGGGCCGGCTGTGCGAGTGCCGCAGGGCGTTGGAGACCAGCTCCGAGGCCATCAGCTCGGCGGAGTCGGCCAGTTGGGGCAGACCCCAGGCGTGGAGCCGCTCGCGGACAGCGGCGCGGGCCCGGCCGGCCTCGGCCGGGTCGAGCGCGAGGCGCCACTCGGCGACGTCGGAGGGCGCGATGCCGTTGAGGCGGGCCATGAGCAGCGCCACGTCGTCCTTGCGGCCGCCGCGGCCCGCCGCCGAGAAGCTCGCGGCCAGAGCCCGGATCACGGTGTCGCAGGCGTCGTCCATGGAGGCGGCCGGGTGGGCGGCGGACTCGCACAGCGTGGCCAGCCCCGCACCGATGTCCGCGCCGCGCACCTCGACCAGCCCGTCGGTGCACATCACGAGCCGGTCGCCGGGCTCCACGCGCACGCGTACGGCCTCGAAGGGCACCCCGCCGACGCCGATCGGCGCGCCCGTGGGCAGGTCTAGCAGCTCGCTGCGGCCGTCGGCGGCCCTGACCAGCACCGGCGGGATGTGGCCCGCGTTGGCGAGGTGCAGTTCGTTCGCGATCGGGTCGTAGACGGCGTACAGGCAGGTGGCGAGATAGGTGTCGCCGAGGCGCTGGGCGAGGTCGTCGAGGTTGCGCAGGAGCTGGGCGGGCGGCAGGTCGAGGGCGGCCATGGTCTGCACCGCCGTCCGTAACTGGCCCATCATGGCTGCCGAGTTGAGGCCGTGGCCCATGACGTCGCCGACGACGAGGGCGGTGCGGGCGCCGGGCAGCTTCACCGAGTCGAACCAGTCGCCGCCGACGCGTCCGAGCAGCGTGCCGGGCAGATAGCGGGTGGCGATGTCGCAGCCCGCCATCCGCGGCGGGATCTGCGGCAGCATGCTGTCCTGGAGCGTCTCGGCGACGTTCTCCTGGTACGTGTACATGCGCGCGTTGTCGAGCACGAGCCCGGCGCGCGCGGCGAGTTCGGCCCCGGTGACCCGGTCCATGTCGTTGAACTCGGCGCGCTCGGGATGCCGCAGCAGGATGATGAAGCCGAGGACGACGTCACGGGCCTTGAGCGGGACGACGAGCATCGAGCGGCCGGTGATGAGCGGCCGGATGTCGCGCTTGTCGAACTGGGAGGCGATGGCGTGGCCCGCCTGCTCGCTGATGCGCGGCACGAGGACGGGCTCGCCGGTGGTCATGCACTGGAAGAACGGCGTGTGCGCCGGGAAGGGCATGGCCTCGCCGACGGGCACGACGTCGTCCCAGCGGCCGGGTTCGTCGGTGTGCTCGACGGCCACCCGGTGCCACATGGTCGTCGTGTCGGGCACGCCCTCGGGGAACCCCTCCCCCGCGACGACCTGTTCGCGCAGATAGGTGCCGGCGACGTCGGTGAAGCGGGGCACGACGGCCTTGCTGACCTCGACGACGGTGCGGGAGAGATCGAGGGAGGTGCCGATCCTGCCGCTGACCTCGTTGAGGAATTCGAGCCGTTCGCGGACGGCGGCGTACTCCAGGTCCTCGCCCTCGTCGTCGGGGTCGGCCGGTAAGGAGCGGCCGACGGCGGCGGCGCGGGCGGCCCGCTCCCGGCGCGCCCTGCGCTCCACGCGCCGGGCCACGCCCCAGTCCGGGGTGACCGGAACCCGGTCGTTCTGGCTGAACTCGATGACGGGATAGCCGAGTTCGAGGACCTGGGAGACGATCCGGGCGCTCTCGCCGACGCTCATGCTGGGCAGGATGTCGGGGAGCCGGCGGGCGAGTTCCTCGGCGCCGGGAAAGTCGGTGTGGAGCGCGAAGGCGGGCGCGATGCGCTCGACACCCCGCCGCTCCGACCGCCACCGCCCCTCCAGCGACCCGTCCTCCTCCGGCATTCCCAGCCGGTGCAGGGCCTCCGCGTCGGCGGCCAGTACCAGCAGCCGCTCGCGCCCCGGGCCGACGAGCGGGTACGCCCACCACAGGACGTCGACCCGGTGACTCCCCCACTCCGCGGGCCGCGGGACCCCCGGCTCGCTGCTCACGGGCACGGTCAGCCGGGCCCGTCCGGCGGCCGGGTAGCTCAGACCGGCGTCGAGGGAGGCGTCCAGCCCGGGACCGAGCCCGTCGGCGTCCGTGTAGTCGGCGTAGTCGGCGTAGTCGGCACAGGTTGCGTGGCCCGCGTACGGCAGGTCCTCGTCCACCTCGGGGAGGGCGCCGGAGACGGGGAGCAGGTCGATCGCGGGCCGGCCGATCGCCTCGTCCTTCGCGACGCCGAAGAGCCGGCGGGCGCCGGTGCTCCAGTGGGAGACGAGACCGCCGCGGTCGACGACGACCACGGCGAGCGGGACGCGTCCGGCGTCCGAGGGACCGGCCGGTGGACCGGTGTCGGCTCCGCGGCCGGGAGGTGCGTCCCACTCGGTGCCATGGTCCATGGCCCAGGCCCTCTCTCCCCCGGAGCTGCGCAAGATCTGTTCCGAAGCCACCACCGTACGGCGCACTCCGCTCGGGATGTGCGGCATTTCTGGAATTGGTTTCACTCCGGCGCGGCCAGGGAACGCCCCCGCCCGGCCCGACGCCGGATCCGGTGCGACGCCGCAGGTCACGCGCGCGATGGCGGGGGCGCGGGAAACGACGGCGACGGCCGAGAACCACCGGGTCCTCGGCCGTCGCCGACGTACGTCGCTGCCGTACGGCGCCCTGCCTCGCGGCGCCTACTTCGCCATGTCTACTTCTCGACCTCGGCGGCGAGGTTGGCGAGGATCGCGTCGTAGATCCGGCCGAGGCCCTTGGGCGCGAAGGTCTTCTCGAAGAAGCCGCCGATGCCGCCGGCGCCGGTCCAGGTGGTGGTCACGACGACGCGGGACTTGCCCTCGCCGGCCGGGGTGACGCGCCAGACGGTGACCATCGAGGAGTTGCGGTCCTTCTCGACGAGCTCGCCGTCGGTGGGCTCGGTGACCTCCAGGAGGCAGTCACGGACGCGCTTGCTGGTGGCCTGGAGCTTCCAGTGCACGAGGGTGCCCTCGCCGTCGCCGCCCTCGCGCACCTCGTACTCGCTGAAGTGCTCGGGCAGCAGCTTCCCGCGGCTGCCGCTGTAGTCGGCGATCGTGTCGAACACCGTCTCCGGGTCCGCGGCGACGACCCGCTCCGTGGTGGCTTCGACCTGCGCCATGGGTTCCTCCAGGTCCTTGTTGCTCAGGGCTGAACAGGGGTTCCTCAGCTTCGGGGCAAAGCCAACCACCCCCGTCCCCGGCCGCCAAATCGGGGCCGCGGAGGCGGTCCCGGAGCACGATCATGGGAACACATGTTCTATTGTGGGGGCAGTGCTACCGAGGAGGCGTCATGCGCTGGGAGAACCTCACCGTGGAGTCCCGCCACGACCGCACGGCGGACGCCGCCCTGTTCGGCGCGGACGCGGTCACGACCAGGACGTTCGACACGCCGGAGTTCCGCGGGATCACCTTCCACGAGATCCGCGCCCGTTCGATCCTCAACCGGGTGCCGGGCGCGTCCCGCATGCCGTTCGAATGGACGGTGAACCCCTACCGGGGCTGCACGCACGCGTGCGTGTACTGCTTCGCCCGCAAGACGCACAGCTATCTGGACCTGGACACCGGGATCGGTTTCGACACGCAGATCGTCGTCAAGGTGAACGCGCCGGATCTGCTGCGCCGCCAACTGGCCTCGCCGCGCTGGCACGGCGACCACGTCGCGATGGGCACCAACGTCGACTGCTACCAGCGCGCGGAGGGCCGCTACCGGCTGATGCCGGGCATCCTCTCCGCGCTGCGCGACCACGCGAACCCCTTCTCGATCCTGACCAAGGGCACGCTGATCCTGCGCGACCTCGACCTGCTGCGGCAGGCGGCGGACGTGACCGACGTCGGCGTCTCCGTCTCGGTCGGCTTCGTCGACACCGAGCTGTGGCGCACCGTCGAGCCGGGCACACCGGCCCCGGAACGGCGTCTGGACGTCGTACGGACCCTCGCCGAGCACGGCATCGGCTGCGGGGTGCTGATGGCGCCGGTGATCCCGTTCCTGGGCGACGAACCGGCCCAACTGCGGGCCACCGTACGGGCGATCGCCGAGGCCGGCGCGACCTCCGTCACCCCGCTGGCGCTGCATCTGCGCCCCGGCGCCCGTGAGTGGTTCATGGCCTGGCTCGGCCGGCACCACCCGCACCTGGTGCGCCGCTACGAGCGGCTGTACGCGGACGGGGCGTACGCGCCGAAGTGGTACCAGCGGCGGATCACCCGTCAGGTCCACGATCTGGCGGAGGAGTACGGCATCGGCCCCGCGCGCGCGGGCATGCCGCGCCGGCTCCGCCCGCCGGAGCCCGCGGAGGAGCCGGAGCGGTCAGGACCCACTCAACTCACCCTGATCTGAGCGCGTTCGAGGGCATCCGGCGACCCGATCGGGTCAAGAATCGCCGGAACGGGTTCCCGTGATCTCCCTTTCCGGGACGATGCGCCGAAGGCCGTGACCCACGCGGCCGTCGACCTCCGTCCTGGGAGGACCCATGAGAAAACGCGCAGCCGTGCTGTGCGGCGCCGCCGCCGTGGTGGCCGGGACGATCACCGCCGTGCCCGCCGACGCCAGCCCCTCACCCACCGTGCGGGCCGCCCCGGCCGCGCAGGCCGCCCCCGCCGCGCACGCCGCCCCCACCGCGAGGCTCGGCTGGGAGAAGTGCGGCACCACCGACTACCCGACGCTCCAGTGCGCGTCCCTCAAGGTGCCGCTCGACCACGCGAGACCGCAGGGCGAGCAGATCACGATCGCGCTGTCCCGCGTCCCGCACACCGCGCGGAAGTACCAGGGCCCGCTGCTGGTCAACCCGGGCGGCCCCGGCGGCAGCGGACTGACCCTCGCCGGGTTCGTCGCGTCCTCGCTGCCGAAGGCGGTGGCCGCGCAGTACGACGTCATCGGCTTCGACCCGCGCGGGGTGGGCAAGAGCACGCCCGCGCTGAACTGCCGGCCGGGCCACTTCGGCCCGGTCCGCCCGGACCCGGTGCCCACGACGGCCGCGATCGAGAGCGCCAACCTCAAACGCGCCAAGGACTTCGCCACGGCCTGCGGGAAGAAGTACGCGCGCGTGCTGCCGTACATCAACACGCTCAGCTCCGTACGGGACATGGAGGCGATCCGCCGCGCTCTCGGCGCGCCGAAGCTGAACTACTTCGGGTACTCGTACGGCACCTACCTGGGCGCGGTCTACGGCAAGCTCTACCCGCAGCGGGTGCGGCGCCTCGTACTCGACTCGATCGTCGACCCCACCGGCGTCTGGTACGGGGACAACCTCGCGCAGGACCACGCCTTCGAGGACCGCCACCGCGCCCTGATGGCCTGGATCGCCAAGTACGACGCCACCTACAAGCTCGGCACCGATCCCGCGAGGATCGAGGCCGAGTGGTACGCGATGCGGGCGGAGTTGGCGAAGAAGCCGGCCGGCGGCAAGGTGGGCGCCGCGGAGTTGGAGGACACGTTCCTGCCCGGCGGCTACTACAACGGCTACTGGCCCTATCTCGCCGAGGCGTTCGCCGCGTACGTCAACGGCAAGGACGCCGATCCGCTGGTCGAGGCGTACGAGAACTTCGCCGCGGTCGACGCCTCGGGCGACAACGGGTACAGCGTCTACACCTCGGTGCAGTGCCGTGACGCGTCCTGGCCGCGCCACTGGAGCCGGTGGCGCGCGGACCACTGGGCGGCCTACGGCAAGGCGCCGTTCATGACCTGGAACAACGCCTGGTACAACGCACCGTGCGCGTTCTGGCCGACCCGCTCGCTGGGTCCGGTGAACATCATGAACGGCGAGCTGCCGCCGGTCCTGCTGTTCCAGGCGACGGGCGACGCGGCGACGCCGTACGAGGGCGGCGCGACGGTCCACGCGCTGCTGCGCGGGTCGAGCTTCGTCGTGGAGGAGGGCGGCGGCAACCACGGCGTCACGCTGAGCGGCAACACCTGCCTGGACAAGCACCTCGCGGCCTATCTGACCGACGGCACCGTGCCGCGCGGCACCGGAAGCGTCGACGCGGCGTGCGAGGCGCTGCCCGACCCCGAGCCGCTGAACTCGAAGGCGGCGTCGCGCACGGCCCGCGGCTCGACGCTGCACGGGCTGCTCGGCTTCCGCGGCTGACCGCACCGGGCCGCCCCGGCCGCCCCGGCCGGCGCGGCCGGCGCGGCCGGCGCGGCCGGCGCGGCCCGGTGCGGCCCAATGCGGCGGCCCCGTCGGGGGCGTTGTCAGACCCATGGTCCAGGATGGACGCATGAGTGAGCTGACCAGGATTCCCGCCCCCGACGGCGTCGCCGCCGCCGCGCAGTACTCGCATGTGGTGCTGGGCACCGGCCGGTTCGTGGCCGTCTCCGGTCAGCTGCCCCTCGACGAGGACCGGCGGCTGGTCGGCGAGGGAGACCCGGCGGCCCAGGCCCGGCAGGTCTTCGAGAACCTGCGGCGCTGCCTGGCCGCCGCCGGCGCGGGCTTCGACGACGTCGTCAAACTCACCTATTTCGTCACGGACATGGCGCACATGCCGGCGATCCGCGCGGCCCGCGCCGCGCACATACCCGACGACCGACTGCCGGCCGCGTCCGCCGTGCAGATCGCCGCGCTGGTCCGCCCCGAGTTCCTGATGGAGATCGAGGCCTTCGCGGTGGTGCCCGAGTGACCTCCGCCCGGGTGCGCGTGATGGCGCTCGACGACTGCGAGCGCGTCTCCGAGATCCGGGTGCGCGGCTGGCAGTCCGCCTACCGGGGGCTGATGCCGCAGCCCTTCCTCGACGCGCTCGACGTGGCCGAGGACGCCGAGCGGCGTCGCGGCTGGTTCACGCGCGGCGACGGCAGCGTGCGGAACCTGGTCGCCGAGCGGAACGGCCGGGTCCTCGGCTGGGCCGCCTACGGCCCGTACCGGGACGGTGAAGTGCGCACGGACGACGGCGAGTTGTACGCGATCTACGTGGACGGCGCACACCACGGCGAGGGCCTGGGCCGCACGCTGCTGGAGGCGTCCCTGCGCGGCTGCGCCGCCGCCGGCCACCCGCGCGTGTTCCTGTGGGTGCTGAAGGAGAACGCCCCCGCCCGCCGCTTCTACGAACGTGCGGGCTTCCGCGCGGACGGCGCCGAGGAGCCCTTCGATGTGGACGGCGTGCGGGTGCCGGAGGTGCGGTACGTGAAGGACGCCGCGGGCGGCTGACCCCGGTCCGTCGGCGAGGTCAGCGCTGCTGCGGGATCCGCGCCAGCGCGCCCACCGCCGCCTCCGCGAGGGCCGGGTGCGCGAGGGCGCCGTTCAGGACCGGGCGGGCCCGGACGTCGCCGAGCGCGCCGAGGCCCTCCACGCAGGCGAGGGCGACCCGGCGGTACGGGTCGTGCGGGCGCAGCCGGCGCTCCAGGGTGGTGATCAGCGCCGGCACGGACTCCGGGGCGCGCAACTCCGCCAGCAGCCGCACCGGTTGCAGCGCGTAGGCGACCCGCAGCTCGTTGGTGGCGAGGGCCGCCGCCGCGCGGGCGGTGCGGGGGTCGCCGAGGCGGGCGAGGGCGTGCGCGGCGGAGGCGCAGCGCGGCGGGTCCCGATGGTTGAGCAGGAGGACGAGCGCCTCGAAGGCCCGCCGGTCGCCCGCGAGCCCGAGCCGGAACGCGGCCAGCTCCCTGGCCCACAACGGCTGGCCCGCCGCGGTCAGCACGGCGGCGAGCTCGTCGTGGTCATCGGTCGCGACGAGCCGCTCGAAGGCGACCGGGCCGCCCGCGACCCCGCCCTCGGCACCGGCAGCCGAGCCGCCCGCCGTGCCGTCCGACTCCCGCCGTAAGCGCTCCGTGAGCGTTCGCAACTCCCCGTCCATGAAGGCGAGCTTAGAGCGACTTCGCCCGCGCGTCGGGACCTACGTCACAAACGCGAGGTCTGGCGCGCTCGTTACCCACCGGTTAAGCTCATACGAGCGAGTCACCCACTCGCACCCCGCTCACGGCGGCCTGGTGACGCAGCCTCCGTGAGAGCAGTCGGTTCGGTACTCACGTACCTCTCGTACGACCCGGTCCCGGGACAGGGCCGGTCGGTCATCACCGTTCCTCGGACGTGTGCGCGTCCGCAGCGACGGCACCGGGCGTGTGCGCTCGCAGCCCGGCAACACCCGCACCGAGCACCCCTGTTCACGCACCCGGTGCGCCATGGCCCGGCTTCGGCCGGCTCCCTCGGCGCACCCGGTCGCGCTTCCAGTCGTCACCCTCATTTCTGGAGTCCCGCGATGGCCACTCCCCTGTCCCACACCCCTCAGCCCTCCCTCCGCACGATCGCCGTGGTCGGTCTCGGCACCATGGGCATCGGCATCGCCGAGGTCCTCGCCAAGGCCGGGCGCGAGGTCATCGGCATCGACGTCGGCGAGGCCCAGACGTCGCACGCGGTCGCCGCCCTGGAGTCCGCCACCGCCCGCGCCGTGGAGCGCGGCCGGCTGACCGCGCAGGAGCGCGAGGACGCCCTGGCCCGGGTCCGCACCTCCACCGATCTGCGCGCCGCGGCCGACGCCGACCTGGTCATCGAGGTGGCGCCGGAGTCGTACGAGATCAAGCAGCAGATCTTCCGGGAGCTGGACGGGATCGTGCGGCCGGAGACGATCCTCGCGACCGGCACCAACGCGCTGTCCGTCACCCGGCTCGCCGCCGACTCCGCCCGCCCCGAGCGCGTGCTCGGCCTGCACTTCTTCAACCCGGCGCCGGCGATGAAGCTCGTCGAGATCGTCTCCTCGGTGCTGACCGCGCCGGCCGCCGTCACCGCCGTCACCAACCTCGCCCTCGACCTGGGCAAGGAGCCGGTCGCGGTCGGCGACCGCCCCGGGTTCGTCGCCGACGGGCTGCTGTTCGGCTACCTCAACCAGGCCGCCGCGATGTACGAGGCGCGGTACGCCTCCCGTGAGGACATCGACGCCGCGATGCGGCTGGGCTGCGGCCTGCCGATGGGCCCGCTCGCACTGCTGGACCTGATCGGCGTCGACACCGCGCGCACGGTCCTGGAGGCCATGTACGCCGCCTCCCACGACCGGCTGCACGCCCCCGCGCCCATCCTCAAGCAGCTCAGCGAGGCCGGCCTGACCGGCCGCAAGTCGGGCCGCGGCTTCTACACCTACGACGCTCCCGGCAGCGCGACGGTCCTCCCGGACGCCCTCACGCCCGCCGTCGGCGGGACCGGCACCGCGGGCCGTGAGGTGCGCGCCGTCGGCGTCGCCGGGTCCGGCACGATGGCGTCCGGCATCGCCGAGGTGTTCGCCAAGGCGGGCTACGACGTCGTCCTCGCCGCCCGCACCGAGGAGAAGGCGCAGGTCGCCAAGGCCCGGATCGGCAAGTCCCTCTCCCGTTCCGTCGACAAGGGCCGGCTGACGGCCGAGGCCGCGGCGCAGACCCTGGACCGGATCACCCCGGCCGGCTCCTACGACGCCTTCGCCGACGTCGACCTGGCCGTCGAGGCGATCGCCGAGGACCTGGAGGTCAAGCGCCAGCTGTTCGCGACGCTGGACAAGGTGTGCAAGCCGGGCGCCGTCCTCGCCACGACGACGTCCTCGCTGCCGGTCGTCGCGCTGGCCCGCGCCACCTCGCGTCCGCAGGACGTGATCGGCATGCACTTCTTCAACCCGGCGCCGGCGATGAAGCTCGTCGAGGTCGTCCGCACGGTGCTGACCGGCGAGGACGTCCACGCGACGGTCCACGAGGTCTGCGGCCGGATCCGGAAGCACGCCGTCGACTGCGGCGACCGGGCCGGGTTCATCGTGAACGCCCTGCTGTTCCCGTACCTCAACAACGCGATCAAGATGGTCCAGGAGCACTACGCGACCCTCGACGACATCGACGCCGCGATGAAGCTGGGCGGCGGCTACCCGATGGGTCCCTTCGAACTGCTCGACGTCGTCGGCCTGGACGTCTCCCTGGCCATCGAGAAGGTCCTGCACCGCGAGTTCCGCGACCCGGGGCTGGCCCCGGCGCCGCTCCTGGAGCACCTGGTGGCCGCGGGCTGCCTCGGCCGCAAGACCGGCCGCGGCTTCCGCGAATATGCCCGCCGCTGACGGCGTCGGCGACCGGTTCCGAGCCGGAGAGGACTGGGGCGGGCTGCTGGACCCGGCGGCCCCCCTCCCGCCCGCGTGGGGCGGGGGAACCCGCGAAGACTCTGGACAGGCGCACCGAGCTGCGCACATGCAGTACGTTCGGGGCATGTCCCAGCCCGCCAGGTCCTCTCGTACATCCGCCACGACCGACGCCTCGGAAAGCGCCGCAGGCAGTCGCGCGGCGGCCCAGCGTCTCAAGATGCGCCGGGAACTGGCGGCAGCGGCCATGGAGTTGTTCGCGACCAAGGGGTACGAGGCGACCACGGTCGACGAGATCGCGGCCCAGGCCGGCGTCGCGCGCCGCACCTTCTTCCGTCACTTCCGCTCCAAGGAAGAGGCGATCTTCCCCGATCACGACGACACCCTGATCCGCGCCGAGGCGGTGCTGAACGCGGCGCCCGCGCACGAGCATCCGCTCGACACCGTGTGCCGCGGGATCAAGGAGGTCATGAAGATGTACGCGGCGCGGCCGGAGATCTCGGTCGCCCGCTACAAGCTGACGCGCGAGGTGCCCACCCTGCGCGAGGCCGAGATCGCCTCGGTGGCCCGCTACGAGCGGCTCTTCACCCGTTATCTGCTGGGGCACTTCGACGAGCACGCGCACGACGACGACGCCAACGACGACCCGCTGCTGGCGGAGGTCGCCGCGTCGGCGGTGGTCACCGCGCACAACCATGTGCTGCGGCGCTGGCTCAGAGCCGGCGGCCAGGGCGAGGTCGAGTCGCAGCTCGACCACGCCTTCGCCATCGTCCGCAAGACGTTCGGGACGGGCATCGGGGCCGGGCGCGGCAGTGCCGCGTCGGCCGCCACCGCGCAGACGACGGTCTCCGCGCACGGCGAGGTGCTGGTGACGGTGGCGCGGACCGACGCCCCGCTCGACGAGGTGATGCGGACCATCGAGCAGGCGCTCAAGGAACGCTGAGCCCCCGCTCCCGCCCCCTTCGCGCTGTGATGACGGCCACCCGACCGGGTGGCCGTTTTGACATGTCAGAGGGCGTTTTCACGCGGATTTCAGCGCGCTTTCGATCGATCATCGCTCATTTGTTACGTAAAGATTTCAGCTGAGAGGAAGTTCTGGCACTCAGTGCCTTGCGGGGTGACACGCGGTGTCATACGTTGAAGGAGTCCGGGCGGCCGGCGTGCAGAGACCTTTCGTACGCCGGCTGTCCCCGCAACCGCATGGATTGCGCGCCCGGACGCCTGCGTCACAGGCAACCTCCCGCGCCACAAAGCGCTGCCGAAGCACCACCGAGCCGAACCGACGGCACACCCTCATCCCTCAGCAGCACCGACGTAACCATCGGCGCCCCTCCCTCAGGGCGCTCATCGCCGGAGGCAACACCGTGACCATGAAGGACATCCTGGCCGCGATCCAGTCGCCCGACTCGACATCGGCCGACTTCGCCGCCCTGCCGCTCCCCGAGTCGTACCGCGCGATCACCGTGCACAAGGACGAGACCGAGATCTTCGCGGGCCTCGAGACCCGTGACAAGGACCCGCGCAAGTCGATCCACCTCGACGAGGTGGCCCTGCCCGAGCTCGGCCCGGGCGAGGCCCTGGTGGCCGTCATGGCCTCCTCGGTCAACTACAACTCCGTGTGGACCTCGATCTTCGAGCCGGTGTCGACGTTCTCGTTCCTGGAGCGCTACGGCAGGCTCAGCGAGCTCACCAAGCGGCACGACCTGCCGTACCATGTCATCGGCTCCGACCTCGCGGGCGTCGTGCTGCGCACCGGCCCCGGCGTCAACGCCTGGAAGCCCGGCGACGAGGTCGTCGCGCACTGTCTCTCCGTCGAGCTGGAGTCCTCGGACGGCCACAACGACACGATGCTCGACCCCGAGCAGCGCATCTGGGGCTTCGAGACCAACTTCGGCGGCCTCGCTGAGGTCGCGCTCGTCAAGTCCAACCAGCTGATGCCCAAGCCGGACCACCTCAGCTGGGAGGAGGCCGCCGCCCCGGGCCTGGTCAACTCCACCGCCTACCGCCAGCTGGTCTCCCGCAACGGCGCCGGCATGAAGCAGGGCGACAACGTCCTGATCTGGGGCGCGAGCGGCGGACTCGGCTCGTACGCCACGCAGTTCGCCCTCGCCGGCGGCGCCAACCCGATCTGTGTCGTGTCCTCCCCCGAGAAGGCCGACATCTGCCGGTCCATGGGAGCCGACGCGGTCATCGACCGCAACGCCGAGGGCTACCGGTTCTGGAAGGACGAGCAGACCCAGGACCCGAAGGAGTGGAAGCGCTTCGGCAAGCGCATCCGCGAACTCACCGGCGGCGAGGACATCGACATCGTCTTCGAGCACCCCGGCCGCGAGACCTTCGGCGCGTCCGTCTACGTCACCCGCAAGGGCGGCACCATCACCACCTGCGCCTCGACCTCGGGCTACATGCACGAGTACGACAACCGCTACCTGTGGATGTCGCTGAAGCGGATCATCGGCTCGCACTTCGCGAACTACCGCGAGGCCTGGGAGGCCAACCGGCTCATCGCCAAGGGCAAGATCCACCCGACGCTGTCGAAGGTGTACGCCCTGGAGGAGACCGGCCAGGCCGCCTACGACGTGCACCGCAACCTCCACCAGGGCAAGGTCGGCGTGCTCTGCCTGGCCCCCGAGGAGGGACTCGGCGTGCGCGACGAGGAGAAGCGCGCGCAGCACGTCGACGCGATCAACCGCTTCCGGAACATCTGAGACATCCGAGGTCATAGATGACTGAGCGTCAGAAGGACCGGCCGTGGCTGATGCGCACGTACGCCGGTCACTCCACGGCCGAAGCGTCAAACGAGCTGTACCGGCGCAACCTCGCCAAGGGGCAGACGGGTCTGTCGGTGGCGTTCGACCTGCCGACCCAGACCGGCTACGACTCCGACCACATCCTCGCCCGCGGCGAGGTCGGCCGGGTCGGCGTGCCGATCGCCCACCTCGGTGACATGCGCCGGCTGTTCCAGGACATCCCCCTGGAGCAGATGAACACCTCGATGACGATCAACGCCACCGCCATGTGGCTGCTGGCGCTCTACCAGGTCGTCGCCGAGGAGCAGGGCGCGGACATCACCCAGCTCCAGGGCACGACCCAGAACGACATCGTCAAGGAGTACCTGTCCCGCGGCACCCATGTGTTCCCGCCCGGGCCCTCGCTCCGCCTGACGACGGACATGATCGCGTACACGGTCTCCCACATCCCCAAGTGGAACCCGATCAACATCTGTAGCTACCACCTCCAGGAGGCCGGGGCCACGCCGGTGCAGGAGATCGCGTACGCGATGTCCACCGCCATCGCCGTCCTCGACGCCGTGCGCGACAGCGGCCAGGTGCCGCAGGAGCGCATGGGCGACGTCGTCGGCCGTATCTCCTTCTTCGTCAACGCGGGCGTCCGCTTCGTCGAGGAGATGTGCAAGATGCGCGCATTCGGCCGCATCTGGGAGCGGATCACGCAGGAGCGGTACGGCATCGAGAACCCCAAGCACCGCCGCTTCCGCTACGGCGTCCAGGTCAACTCCCTCGGACTGACCGAGGCGCAGCCGGAGAACAACGTCCAGCGGATCGTGCTGGAGATGCTGGCCGTGACCCTCTCCAAGGACGCACGCGCACGTGCCGTGCAGCTGCCGGCCTGGAACGAGGCGCTGGGCCTGCCCCGGCCCTGGGACCAGCAGTGGTCGCTGCGCATCCAGCAGGTCCTGGCGCACGAGAGCGACCTGCTGGAGTACGAGGACATCTTCGAGGGCTCGCACGTCGTCGAGGCGAAGGTGGCGAAGCTGGTCGAGGAGTCCTTCGCGGAGATCGAGCGGATCCAGGAGATGGGCGGCGCGATGGCCGCCGTCGAGTCGGGCTACCTCAAGTCGCAGCTCGTCTCCTCGCACGCCGAGCGCCGGGGCCGGATCGAGTCCGGTCAGGAGAAGATCGTCGGCGTCAACATCTTCGAGACGACCGAGCCGAACCCCCTGACGGCCGACCTGGACACGGCGATCCAGACGGTCGACCCGGCCGTCGAGGCCCGGGTGATCTCCTCGCTCCGCAACTGGCGCGACACCCGCTACCAGCCGCCCTTCAACCACCCGCGCCCCTGCAAGGCGCTGGAGAAGCTGAAGGAGGCCGCGAAGGGGACCGCCAACCTCATGGAGGCCACCCTGGAGTGCGCCCGCGCCGGGGTCACGACCGGCGAGTGGGCCGGGGCCCTGCGCGAGGTGTTCGGGGAGTTCCGGGCGCCCACCGGGGTCTCCTCGGCCCCCGTGGCGGTCCCCGCGGAGGAGGGCTCGGCGATGGCCGAGGTGCGCCGCAAGGTGGACCTGACGGCGAAGGACCTCGGCGTGGGCAAGCTGCGCTTCCTGGTCGGCAAGCCGGGTCTGGACGGGCACTCCAACGGCGCCGAGCAGATCGCCGTGCGGGCGCGGGACGCCGGCTTCGAGGTGGTCTACCAGGGCATCCGGCTCACCCCCGAGCAGATCGTGGACGCGTCCCTCGCCGAGGACGTGCACGCGGTCGGCCTGTCGATCCTGTCCGGCTCGCACGCCCAACTGGTCCCGGACGTGCTCGAACGGCTGCGTGTGGCCGGTGCCACAGACATCCCGGTGATCGCCGGTGGCATCATCCCGAACGGGGACGCCGAGCAACTCAGGGCAGCCGGAGTGGCCGCGGTGTTCACCCCGAAGGACTTCGACATCACCGGAATCATCGGCCGCATCGTCGACGAGATCCGGAAAGCGAACAAGCTCGACCCACTGGAGGTTCCCGCATGACGACCGTCAACCGCCTTCGCCCCCGGCGTTCCTGTCTGGCCGTACCGGGTTCGAACCCCCGCTTCCTGGAGAAGGCGCAGGGTCTCCCGGCGGACCAGGTCTTCCTCGACCTGGAGGACGCGTGCGCGCCGCTCGCCAAGCCCGAGGCGCGGCACACCATCGTCAAGTTCCTCAACGAGGGCGACTGGACGGGCAAGACGAGGGTCGTGCGCGTCAACGACTGGACCACCGAGTGGACGTACCGCGACGTCGTCACGGTCGTCGAGGGCGCGGGCCCGAACCTGGACTGCATCATGCTGCCGAAGGTGCAGACGGCCCAGCAGGTCGTCGCCCTCGACCTGCTGCTGACGCAGATCGAGAAGACGATGGGCTTCGAGGTCGGCCGGATCGGCATCGAGGCGCAGATCGAGAACGCCCAGGGCCTCAACAACGTCAACGAGATCGCGCAGGCCTCCCCGCGCGTCGAGACGATCATCTTCGGCCCGGCCGACTTCATGGCGTCGATCAACATGAAGTCGCTGGTCGTGGGCGAGCAGCCGCCGGGCTACCCGGCGGACGCCTACCACTACATCCTGATGAAGATCCTGATGGCCGCCCGCGCGAACGACCTCCAGGCGATCGACGGCCCCTACCTCCAGATCCGCAACGTGGACGGCTACCGCGAGGTCGCCGGACGCGCCGCGGCCCTCGGCTTCGACGGCAAGTGGGTGCTGCACCCGGGCCAGGTCGAGGCGTCCAACGAGATCTTCTCGCCGTCGCAGGAGGACTTCGACCACGCCGAGCTGATCCTCGACGCCTACGACTACTACACGTCCGAGGCGGGCGGGAAGAAGGGCTCCGCGATGCTCGGCGACGAGATGATCGACGAGGCCAGCCGCAAGATGGCCCTGGTCATCTCCGGCAAGGGACGCGCCGCCGGCATGCAGCGGACGTCCAAGTTCGAGATCCCCGCCGGTTAAGGAGCCCTGAGCGCGATGCAGTTCGGACGCACCTACGAGGAGTTCGAGGTCGGGGCGACGTACAAGCACTGGCCGGGCAAGACGGTCACCGAGTACGACGACCACCTGTTCTGTCTCCTCACCATGAACCACCACCCGCTCCACATGGACGCCAACTACGCCGAGAACACGACGGACTTCGG
Organism: Streptomyces sp. NPDC002328; assembly: GCF_042890065.1. NCBI lineage: Bacteria > Bacillati > Actinomycetota > Actinomycetes > Kitasatosporales > Streptomycetaceae > Streptomyces > Streptomyces sp. NPDC002328. The sequence goes on from NZ_JBIARQ010000004.1 coordinate 382,560, forward strand.
CAAGAACGTGGTGGTCGGCAACTACATCTACTCGCTGCTGCTCGGCATGTCCGTCCCGGACGTGTCCGGCAAGGCGATCGCCAACCTGGAGATCGAGTCGCTCAAGCACGTGGCGCCGACCTTCCACGGCGACACGATCTACGGCGAGACGACCGTCCTCGACAAGTGGCCGTCGAAGTCGAAGAACGACCGCGGGATCGTGCACGTCGAGACCAAGGGCTACAAGCAGGACGGCACGCTCGTGTGCGTGTTCCGCCGCAAGGTGATGGTGCCGACCGAGACGTACATCAAGGAGCGCGGCGGCGAACAGCCGGGCCGCCCCCAGCTCAAGGAGCAGGAGAAGTAGCCATGGCGCGACTCGCCCAGACCGCCGGTCTGACGGACATCCAGCAGGAGATCCTCTCCACCGTCCGCGACTTCGTGGACAAGGAGATCATCCCGGTCGCCACCGAGCTGGAGCACCGCGACGAGTACCCGCAGCAGATCGTCGACGGCCTCAAGGAGTTGGGCCTGTTCGGCCTGATGATCCCCGAGGAGTACGGCGGTCTGGGCGAGTCGCTCCTGACGTACGCGCTCTGCGTCGAGGAGATCGCCCGCGGCTGGATGTCGGTCTCCGGCATCATCAACACCCACTTCATCGTGGCGTACATGCTCAAGCAGCACGGGACGCGGGAGCAGAAGGAGCACTTCCTGCCGAGGATGGCGGCCGGCGACATCCGCGGCGCGTTCTCGATGTCGGAGCCGGGCCTCGGCTCGGACGTGTCGGCGATCACCTCGAAGGCGGTGAAGGACGGCGAGGAGTACGTCCTGAACGGCCAGAAGATGTGGCTGACGAACGGCGGAACATCGTCCCTCGTGGCCGTTCTGGTGCGAAGTGACGAAGGACACCCCGAGGGGACCGCGCCGCACAAGTCGATGACGACCTTCCTCGTCGAGAAGGAGCCCGGCTTCGGAGAGGTCCGCCCCGGCCTCACCATCCCGGGCAAGATCGACAAGATGGGCTACAAGGGTGTCGACACCACCGAGCTCATCATGGACGACCTGCGGATTCCCGCCGACCGCGTGCTCGGCGGCGTCACCGGACGCGGCTTCTACCACATGATGGACGGCGTGGAAGTCGGGCGGGTCAACGTCGCGGCGCGTGGCTGCGGCGTCGCCCAGCGTGCGTTCGAGCTCGGCGTCCGGTACGCCCAGCAGCGCCACACCTTCGGCAAGCCGATCGCCCAGCACCAGGCCATCCAGTTCAAGCTGGCCGAGATGGCTACCAAGGTCGAGGCCGCTCATGCCATGATGGTGAACGCGGCACGCAAAAAGGATTCCGGAGAACGAAACGACCTTGAGGCCGGGATGGCGAAGTATCTCGCCTCCGAGTACTGCAAGGAGGTCGTGGAGGACGCCTTCCGGATCCACGGCGGCTACGGCTTCTCCAAGGAGTACGAGATCGAGCGCCTCTACCGTGAGGCTCCGATGCTGCTGATCGGTGAAGGTACCGCCGAGATCCAGAAAATGATCATCGGCCGCAGGTTGCTCGAGGAGTACCGGTTCCAGGGTTAGATGTCAGGGTTGGGGGTGTTTTCTTCGAGAAGAAGATCACACCCCGTCGACCCGTCTCAGCCGCCGACTCGGCTTCTTGGCTTACCCAGTTGCGGCCTCGAACCGCTACCATCGCGGAAAGCCGCCGTCCCCCTGTCGAAGCGCGGCATCATCCGCTACGAAGGTCATCCATGCCCCACAGCCAAACCTCTGCACCTCGCGACAGCCTGGCCGGCGTACGCCTTGCGCGCGGAGCATCGCCGTGGCTTCTCCCGACCGTCGCCACCGCAGCCGTCAGCCTTCTGCGTGCCCGCCGCTCCGGCGCGGCCAAGGCCGTCGCCGTGCCCGCCACCGCTCTGGCGGCGGGCATGCTGTGGTTCTTCCGCGACCCCGAGCGTGAGATCGCTCAGGGCCGGGTCATCTCCCCCGCCGACGGTGTGGTGCAGAGCATCATGCCGTGGAAGGACGGACGGACCCGGGTCGCGATCTTCATGAGCCCGCTCAACGTCCACGTCAACCGCGCGCCGCTCTCCGGCACGGTCACGTCGGTCGAGCACATCCCCGGCGGGTTCGTACCGGCGTTCAACAAGGAGAGCGAGAACAACGAGCGCGTTGTCTGGCACTTCGACACCGAGCTCGGTGACATCGAGATGATCCAGATCGCCGGCGCCGTCGCCCGCCGCATCGTTCCCTACATCCCGGAGGGCACGAAGGTCGAGCAGGGCGAGCGCATCGGTCTGATCCGCTTCGGCTCGCGCGTCGACATCTACCTGCCCGAGGGTGTGGAGGTCGCGGTCGAGGTCGGGCAGAAGACCGTGGCAGGGGTGACTCGCATTGACCGTGATTGACCCGCAGACCCAGGCAGGCTGGGTTCCCGACGCCGACGAGGCGGACGAAGAGGAGGAGATGCCCCTCTCTCTGCGCCTGTCGATAGCGGACACGCTCACGCTCGGCAACGCGACGTGCGGCTTCATGGCGGTGTACTTCACCACCACGGGCATTCTGATCCCGCATCTCACGGGGGACGACTCGGGGATGGCCCGCAACAGCGCGGCCACGGCCGTGATACTGATGCTGTGCGCGGCGGTCTTCGACCTGTTCGACGGCCTCGTCGCCCGCAAGCTGCGGTCGTCGCCGATGGGTGCGGAGCTGGACAACCTCTCCGACCTGATCAGCTTCGGCCTGGCGCCGGCGTACTTCGTGCTCGTGTACGGCATGGTCGCGAGAGACGCGCATGAGCGGGTCGCGGCGGTGGGCGCGATCGTCGTGCTGCTGGCGGTGGTGCTGCGGCTCGCCCGCTTCTCGTGCGTCACCGTGAAGGACGGCACCTTCCAGGGCATGCCCTCGCCGTTCGGCGCGCTCACGGTCGTCTCGATCGTGCTGCTCGAGCTGCCGTTCGAGGCGACGCTGCTGGCGGTCGTCGGCACCGCGTGGCTGATGGTGAGCCGGGTGGAGTACCCGAAGCCGCGGGGCGTCCTCGCGGTGGCGATGCTCGCCTGGATCGTCTCGGCCATGGGCATGCTGGCGGCGTGGGCGTTCGACGCGCCGGGCGGACAGCTGCTCCTCCAGACGGGCTGTGCGCTTCAGCTGGTGATGGGCGCGGTGATCCCCCTGTTCGCCACGGCACGCCGGGTGAACAACTTCCGCGACAACCGACGAGAGGCGCGGGCGGCGCAGCTGCCGTAGCGCTCTGTTGGATGGGCCCCGGACCTGAACAGGTCCGGGGCCCTTCGCATACCCGGCACCCGGTACTGGGCCCTGGGGGCTCCGCCCCCCAGACCCCCGACCTGTGCCCACCCACCACCCGACTCGCTTGGAAGCAAGGGTGAGGGCACCCAGCCCGTCCGGCGTTTGAGGACGAGGTTTGAGGACGAGGCCCGTTCAGGGCCGATACGAGGGTCAGGACAGGAAGTCTCGCCCGATCCGCTCCGCGACCCGCTCAAGGATCGGGCCGGCCTCGGTGATGCAGCGGGCCACGTCCGGCTCGGCCTCGGTCAGTGCGTACACCCGCCGAATACCCGCCCGGCCCAACGCCTCCGGCGCCAACGCGACCCGCCCGCACACGGCGACGACGTCCTTGCCCGCCGAACGAGCCGCCGCGGCCACCCCGGCGGGAGCCTTCCCGTGCAGGGTCTGCTCATCGAGCGACCCCTCCCCCGTGATCACCAGCTCCGCCCACTCCAGTGCCGGCGCGAACCCCAGCACCTCGAGCATCACGTCGATCCCGGCCCGGAACCGCGCACCGAGCAGCAGCGCCGCGTATCCGACACCCCCCGCGGCCCCCGCCCCCGGCGAGGCCGCGTACGCGGCGGCCTGGGCCCCCGCCTCCGCCTCCAGCACCTTCGCGTACCGCACGAGCGCCGCGTCGAGCGCCGCCACGTCGTCCGGGGAGGCCCCCTTCTGCGGCCCGTACACCGCGGGCGCGCCCTTCGGCCCGGTCAGCGGATTGTCGACGTCGCTGGCGAGGATCAGCTCCACGGAGGACAGCCGGGGATCGAGCCCCGAGAGATCCGCGCGCGCGACGTCCGCGAGACCGCCGCCGCCCGGGGCGACCGGCTCACCGTCCGCGTCGAGGAAGCGCGCGCCGAGCGCCGCCAGCAGGCCCGCGCCGCCGTCCGTGCCGGCGCTGCCGCCGACCCCGAACACGATCGTGCGCACACCCGCGTCCAGCGCGGCGCGCAGCAGCTCGCCGGAGCCGTAGGTGGAAGCGGTGAGCGGCGCGAACACCCCGGCCGGAAGGCGCTGGAGTCCGCTGGCCTCGGCCATCTCCACCACCGCGGTCTCGCCGCGCACCGCGAACGCGGCGGTGACCTCGTGGCCGAGGGGCCCGGCGACCCGTACCTCCCGGCGTTCGAAACCGGCCGCGACCGCCGCGTCGACGGTGCCGTCGCCGCCGTCGGCGACCGGCAGGGCCTCGACCTCGACCCCGGGCACGGCCCGGCGCAGCCCGGCCGTCACCCGCTCGGCGACCTCCACGGCCGTCAACGACCCCTTGAACTTGTCCGCGGCCACGAGCACCCGCCGGATGCCGCCCCGCGCCGAAGCGTCCGCCACCTTGCCATCCCCTTGCTCTCCGGGCCCCGAGCAGGTCGAGGCCGGTCGCGCCGCAGCGACCCTATCCGGCGAACGGCCCCGCCGTCATGCGCCGCCCGCACCATGGACGCCCGCGATCGGGTAGACCGGAACCATGACCCCAGTGGGCATTCAGACAGAACTCGCCGACCGCGTACTCGGGGGCTGGCTGGGCCGGATCGCGGGCAACATGCTCGGGAAGCCGGTCGAGCAGGGCGACCTGTGGACGCGTGACCGCATCGACCGCTACCTGCGCCGGGCCGACGCCCTGCCGCTCACCGACTACCTCCCCGAACCCCCCGCCGGAACCAGTGGGGCCGACGGGGCCGGTGGGACCTCCGGTGACGACGGCCCGCCGCTGCGCCCCGAATGGCGCCAGTGCGTGCGCGGCCGCATCCACGGCAGCTGCCGCGACGACGACGTCGACTACGCCATCCTCGGACTCGACCTGCTGGAGACCCACGGCTTCGGCTTCAGCACCGAGCAGGTCGGCGACCTGTGGCTGCTGCGGCTGCCGTATCTCCAGACGTTCACGGCGGAGCGCGCCGCGTACCGCAACCTCGCCAACGGGCTCAAGCCGCCGCTGACGGCGACGTACGACAATCCGTACCAGGAGTGGATCGGCGCGCTGATCCGCGCCGACGTCTTCGGCTGGACCTGCCCCGGCGCGCCGCGCCGCGCCGCCGCCCTGGCCCGCCGGGACGCGGTGCTCTCCCACACCGGCAACGGCGTGTACGGCGCGATGTGGGCGGCCGCGCTGATCTCGGCGGCGTTCACCGCGCCGACGGTGCGGCACGCCGTGGACGAGGCGCTGGCGGTGATCCCGGCGAGCAGCCGCCTCGCCCGCGCCGTACGCCGGGTCGCCACCCTCCACGAGGCCGGCGTGAGCTGGGAGGACACGCTCACCACGATGGCCGAGGAGACGGCGGGCCTGGGCTGGATCCACACGGTTCCGAACGCCGCCGTCCTGACCGCCGGGCTGCTCCACGGCGACGGCGACTTCACCCGGACCATCGCCCTCACCGTGCGCGGCGGCCTCGACACCGACTCCAACGGAGCGACGGCCGGCTCCGTGGCCGGCGTCCTCACCGGGGCCGACGCCATCCCCGGCCAGTGGACGCGGCCCCTGGAGGACACCGTGCGCAGCGCGGTGTTCGGCTTCGACGGGGCGCGGATCAGCGAGCTGGCGGAGCGGACGGTGCGCCTGGTGGGCACGGACGTGTGACCAGCCGTGACCGGCGCTCACCCCCGCCCGCTGACTACGCTGCTGCCATGACCGCTGCTGACTTCGCCACGTACATCGCCTCCCTGCCCCGTGTCCTTGCCGGTGCGGCCGCCCTCTTCCGCGACGCGGAGGGACGGGTGCTGCTCGTCGAGCCCAACTACCGCGAGGGGTGGGCGCTGCCCGGCGGCACGATCGAGTCCGACGACGGCGAGACCCCGCGCCAGGGCGCGAACCGGGAGACGCTGGAGGAGATCGGCCTCGACCGCGAGCTCGGCCGGCTGCTCGCGGTGGACTGGGTGCACGGCGCGCACCGGCCGCCGCTGGTGGCGTACGTGTACGACGGCGGGGTCCTCTCCGAGGAGGACCTCAAGGCGATCCGTCTCCAGGAGGAGGAGCTGCTGTCCTGGCGCATGGTCCCCCGCGAGGAGATCCCCCAGCACCTGCTCGGCGAGCTGGCCCTGCGCGTGGCGGCGGCCCTCGACGCGCTGGACGCGGGCACGGGGACGGCGGAGCTGGAGAACGGCATCCGCGTGAGCTGACCTTCTCCCGGCCGCGTCGCGCGCGCCGGAAACCGTTCGCGGCCGGCTCGTCGCGCGATCTACCCTCGGTGACATGACCAGGCCCCTCGTCGCCGTCCTCAGTGGCGCTGGCATCTCCACCGACTCCGGGATCCCCGACTACCGCGGGCCGAACGGGCTGTGGCGGCGGGATCCCGAGGCGGAGAAGCTAGTCACCTACAAGTACTACATGGGCGATCCGGAGATCCGGCGGCGGTCCTGGCAGATGCGGCGCAAGAACCGCACCCTCCAGGCCGAGCCGAACGCGGCGCACCGCGCGGTGGCCGAGCTGGAGCGGTCCGGGGCGCCGGTGCGGGTGATCACGCAGAACGTGGACGGGCTGCACCAGCTCGCCGGGATGCCCGCCCGCAAGGTGCTCGAACTGCACGGCACCGCGCGCCGCGTGGTGTGCACGAAGTGCCATGCGCGCGGGCCGATGGAGGACGCGCTCGCCCGCGTCGAGGCCGGTGAGGAGGATCCGCCGTGCCTGGAGTGCGGCGGCATCCTGAAGTCGGCGACGGTGATGTTCGGCGAGCGGCTCGATCCGGTGGTGCTCGGTGAGGCGGTCGCCATCACCAAGGCCTGCCAGGTGTTCCTGGCCGTGGGCACCAGTCTCAAGGTCCAGCCGGCCGCGGGCCTCGCTGGTGTCGCCGCCGACCACGGGGCCCGCCTGGTCATCGTCAACGCCGAGCCGACGCCGTACGACGAGATCGCCGACGAGGTGGTGCGGGAACCGATCGGCACGGCGCTGCCGCGGCTGCTGCGGGAGTTGGCCGCGCAGGGGTAGCGGGCTCCGGGGCCGGAGGGCGCGGGGCCGGAGGATGCAGGGGGCGTGGGACTAGAAGAGGGCGGGTGCGCTTTCGAAGTGCAGCAGCCGCCGCTTGCGGTCCAGGCCGCCGCCGTAGCCGGTGAGGCTGCCGTCGGCGCCGACGACGCGGTGGCAGGGGACGATGATCCCGATGGGGTTCCTGCCGTTGGCGAGGCCCACCGCGCGGGAGGCGGCCGGGGCGCCGAGGGCCTGGGCGAGTTCGCCGTAGGTGCGGGTCTCGCCGTAGGGGATCTTCCGCAGTTCGGCCCAGACGGTGCGCTGGAACGGGGTGCCGTGCAGGTGCAGCGGGAGGGTGAACTCCTTCAACTCGGCCGCGAAATAGGCCTTGAGCTGCTCCTCGGTCTCGGCGAAGAGGGTGTCGTCGCGGGGGCCGAAGGTCAGCTCCGCGGGGCGGTGGCGCTGCTCGTGCATGTAGAGGCCGCAGAGGACGCCGTCGTCGGCGACGAGGGTGAGCGGGCCGTAGGGGCTGTCGATGACGGTGTGCTGCTTCATGGCGCGTCCGTTCTCGGAGTGCTTCGGCACGTGAACGTGCCTAGACCGGGAGGAAGTTGATCGGGTGGCTGTCCGTCGCCCACAGGTACTGGACCGCGTACGCCCGCCAGGGCCGCCAGGCCGCCGCGCGGGCGGTGAGCGCCGCCGGGGTGGAGGGCAGGCCCAACTCCTGTGCGGCGCGCCGGATTCCGAGGTCGGTGGGGAGGAACGCGTCGGGGTCGCCGAGGGCGCGCATCCCGATGACGTCCACGGTCCACGGTCCGAAGCCGGGCAGCTCGAGGAGGCGGGCCCGTGCCTGCGCCCAGTCGCTGTCCACGCCCAAGCGCAGGGAGCCGTCGGCGAGTTGGCCGACGAGGGTGGTGAAGGTGGTGCGGCGGGTGCGGGGCATCGCCAGGGACTCGGGGTCGAGGGCGGCGAGCGCCTCCGGGGTGGGGAAGAGGTGGGTGAGTCCGCCCTCCGGGTCCTCGACCGGGTCGCCGTGGGCGGTGACCAGGCGGGCCGCGTGCGTGCGGGCGGCGGCCGTGGACACCTGCTGGCCGAGCACCGCGCGCACGGCGAACTCCGCCTCGTCGACCGTGCGCGGGACCCGGCGGCCGGGGGCCTTGTCCACCAGCGGCGCGAGCTGCGGATCGGTGCGCAGCTGGTCGTCGACGGCGACGGGGTCGGCGTCCAGGTCGAGCATGCGCCGGCAGCGGCTGATCGCGACGGTGAGGTCGCGCAGGTCGCTGAGGGTGAGGCGGCAGCCGATGTGGTCGGGGTTCGGGGTGAGCGCCACGATGCCGTGCCCGTAGGGCAGACGGAGCGTGCGTCGCAGGGCACCGTCGCGCCACTCCTCGACCCCGGGCACGCCGGTCGCCGCGAGGTGGCCGAACAGGTTGTCCGGGTTGAGCGGGGCACGGAACGGCAGCCGCAGCTGGAGGGTGCCGGGGGTGACGGCGGCCGTTCCGTTCTTCCTGGACGGCGGGGACAGCGGGGACGGACGGGGCAGCCGGGCGCGCAGTTCGCTCGGGGAGAGGGCGAAGACCTCGCGCACGGTGTCGTTGAAGGTGCGGACGGAGGCGAAGCCGGCGGCGAACGCGACGTCTGCCATGAGGAGTTCGGTGGTCTCGATGAGGAGCCGGGCGGTCTGGGCGCGCTGGGCGCGCGCCAACGCCAGCGGTCCCGCGCCGAGTTCGGCGAGGAGTTGGCGTTCCACCTGGCGGGTGCTGTAGCCGAGGCGGGCGGCGAGGCCGGGCACGCCCTCGCGGTCGACCACGCCGTCGGCGATGAGCCGCATGGCGCGGGCGACGAGGTCGGCGCGCTGGTTCCACTCCGGGGACCCCGGGCTGGTGTCGGGGCGGCAGCGCTTGCAGGCCCGGAACCCGGCCTGCTGGCAGGCGGCGGCGCTCGGGTGGAAAACCATGTTCTCCGGCTTGGGCGCCACCACGGGGCAGCTGGGCCGGCAGTAGATGCCGGTGGTCAGGACCGCCGTGAAGAACCAGCCGTCGAACCGCGCGTCCTTGGACTGCACGGCTCGTACACAGCGCTCCCGGTCGGTGTGCATCGCGTTCCGCATAGGTTCAGCATCGGCTACCCGGGGTCGCGGCGCTGGCGAGAATGCGACATGGACCTCGCACGACCGGCACCACCGCCGATCGCCCCACTAGCCGGGCGGCCTGCCGGGCGGCCTGCCGGGCGGGGCGCGACTCAGGGAGGCGGGGGGCGGATCGGGCGCGCCCGGTGACTTTCGCGGGACCGCCGGCGCGGGCGGCGTCTGCGGGACCGGCGCCAGGAAGTCCACCACGCTCAGCGCGAAGAGCAGGGCCAGGGCCAGGCCGACGACGACCCAGCCGGTCGGGTAGGACCACAGCAGGTAGGTCAGGGCCGCGGCGGCGACCAGGATCCAGGTGATCCAGGTGCGGTAGCGGTCGACGAAGGGGCCGACGGGGCCGGTGCGCAGTCCCGCGTGGTCGGCCGTCGTACGGACGGCGCCGATGCCCGAATGCCACATGCCCCGGACGAGGCCCGCCCGCCGGCCCGGTCCGGTCAGCCAGGCGGCGAGGGCGACCACGATGCCGAGGGCGACCACCACGCGCACGCCGGTGCGCAGGAACCGGGTCAGGGTGTCGTACACGGTTCCGGCGGCGGCCTGGGAGACGTTCGCGGGGAGGGCGTCCAGGTAGACGACGCGGAAGACGGTCAGGGCGACGCCGAGCAGGAGGGTGGCGAAGGCGAAGCAGAGGGCGGAGACGATCAGGGTGCGGCGGCGGTGGGCGGAGAGCAGCACGCCGGCGACGACCAGCAGGAAGGCCACGACGGGCAGCCACACGCCCGCCAGTTGCAGCAGCCGGAAGTAGGTCTGCGCCTCGCCGATCTTCTCCGACCTGAGGACGGTGAAGCTGGTGTGCACCTCGGGGATCTTCTCGGCGACCGTGAGGCCGTCGTCGATCAGGCGCTGTTTGACCTCCTCGACCACGGGGGCGAGGTCGATCGTCACGGTGTCGTTCTCCACCTTGACGGCCCCGCCGCCGCTGCCGGTGAGGGCCTTGTCCACGGCGGCGTGGACGCGCCGGTTGGCGTCGACCCAGATCCGTTGGAAGGCGTCGGAGGCGACGACGGCCTGTGTCTTGTCGTCGACGAAGCTGCGGACGGCGTCCTCCAGGGAGTTGCCGAGCTTCCCCAACGCCTTCTGGAGCAGCGGCCGTTGCTCGGGAGCCACGCCTTCGAGGAGGTCGGTGAGGTCGAGGTGGCCCATGACGGCGTCGGTGACCCGGACCGCGACGGCTTTCTGGATGTCCTGGTCGGCGGCGAGCGGGCGGACGGTCTGCACATAGCGGTCGGTGTCGCCGACGGTGTCCGCGGTCCAGGCGGCGACGACGCCCAGCGGGGCCAGGAGGCAGCCGAGGACGATGAGGACGACGGCGAGGACGGAGCGCACCCGGTGCCGGGGAGGGCGGCTCTCGCGTCGTTCCGCCTCGCGGGCGCTCCGGTCGCTCTCCAAGGCGGCGATGCGGGCCCGCAGCTCCTCCAGCTCGTGCTGCGCGGCGTCCGCGCCGTCGGAGGGCGGACCGCCGGCCGGCTTGTCCGGTGTGTCCGGCATGGCTGGGGCTCCCTCGTCCGTCGGTTCGGTCCGATGGACGTCAGGAGATCGCGAGGGAGCGGCGACCGCGAGCGCGGCGGGTCCGTTCGGGTGAGCGGGCCCGCCGGGGACTCGGCGGGGGTAGGGCGGCGGGTCGGGCGAGGGCTCGGCAGGTCGGGCGGGGGCTCGGCGGGTCAGGCGGCCGGGCTCACATGTTGATCATGTGGCCCGCGAGGCCGTGCACCGCCTCCTTGACGGCCTCGCCGAGGGTGGGGTGGGCGTGCACGTTGCGGGCGACCTCGTGGACGGTGAGGTCCCACTGCTGGGCCAGGGTGAGCTCGGGAAGCAGCTCGGTGACGTCGGGGCCGATGAGGTGGCCGCCGATGAGTTCGCCGTACTTTGCGTCGCTGATCAGCTTCACGAAGCCGGTCGCGTCGCCCAGGCCGTGGGCCTTGGCGTTCGCGGTGAAGGGGAACTTGGCGACCTTGACGTCGTAGCCCTTCTCCCGGGCCTGTTCCTCGGTGTAGCCGAAGCTGGCGATCTGGGGCTGGCAGTAGGTGGCGCGCGGGATCATCGCGTAGTCCAGCTCCATGGTCTCCGCGTCGGCGAGGGTCTCGGCGGCGATGATGCCCATGGCCTCGGCGGCGTGGGCGAGCATGAGCTTCGCGGTGACGTCGCCGATCGCGTAGATGTGCGGGACGGAGGTGCGGCAACGGCCGTCGACGTCGATCGCGCCGCGCTCGGTGACGGTGACGCCGGTGTTCTCCAAGCCGTAGCCGGTGACGTTCGGGGCGAAGCCGATGGCCTGGAGGACCTTGTCGGCCTCCAGGACCTGCTGCGCCCCGTCCTTGCCGGTGACGGTGACACGGACCCGAGGACCGGACTCGTCGATGGACTCCACGCGGGTGGAGGTGAGCACGTCGATGCCCAACTTGCGGTACTGCTTGGCCAGTTCGGCGGAGACCTCGGAATCCTCCAGCGGGGCGAGCCGGTCGAGGAACTCGACGATCGTGACCTTCACGCCGTAGTTGTGCAGGACGTAGGCGAACTCGACGCCGATGGCGCCGGCGCCCGCGATGACGATCGACTCCGGGAGGTCCTCGGCGAGGATCTGCTCCTCGTAGGTCACCACTCGCGCGCTGCGCTTGGTGCCGGGGAGGAGCTTGGGGGTGGCGCCGGTGGCGATGACGCAGTGCTCGAAGCCGAGGGTGCGGGTGGTGCCCTCGTAGTCGGTGACCTGGAGGGTGTGCGGGTCGAGGAAGACGCCACGGCCGTCGAACTCGGTGATCTTGTTCTTCTTCATCAGGTAGTGGACGCCCTTGACGCGCCCGTCGGCGACCTTGCGGCTGCGCCGGAACGCCTCGCCGTAGTCGAAGGAGACCTCGCCCTCGACCTTGATCCCGAAGGTCTTCGCCTCCCGCAGCACGATGTGCGCCAGCTCGGCGTTGCGCAGCAGCGCCTTGGTGGGAATGCACCCCACGTTCAGACACACCCCGCCCCAGTACTTCTCCTCGACGACGGCGACCCGCTGACCCAGCTGAGCGGCCCGCACGGCCGCGACATAGCCACCGGGTCCGGCGCCGAGTACGACGACGTCGAACCGCTCGTCCTGCTCCACCATGGGACGTTCCTCTTCCTCTGTCAGGCGTTTCCCGTTCCGTGGTGGATTGTTCCGCGCCGCCACCCCGCCCGCCACGGAGATCGTCGCGGTGTGGCGGGGATCGCCGGGGCGGTGGGCCCGCCGGGACTGCGTCGGCGGGCCCACCGGTACGGCTACTGCGTCGCCGTCGGCTTCCGCGAGGCCCGCATCGCCTCCCCGGTCCGGCTCAGGGGGCGCAGGCGATAGGTGTACGTGTAGTCGCGGTTCGCGAAGAGCTTGTACTCGTCGTGGGTGTGGGCGCCCCAGCTGTTGTCGCCGCCGACGCCCATCTGGCGGTGGTTCAGGCGCAGGACGATCTCCTTGCGCGGGGTGAGCTGGTAGTCGTGGCGGGCGCCGACGGACAGGTCCTCGGGGGTGAAGTGGGAGGCGTTGGCCTCCAGGAGGGGTTCGCCGGAGACGAGCAGGCCGGCGCCGTCGCGGTCGGTGAGGGCGATCCAGCGGACGTCGGTCTTGTTGCCGTTCTCCTGCGGGCGCAGGTAGGAGGTCCACTGTCCGGAGACGGTACCGGAGTACACCCCCACGTCGGTGGCGTTGTTGCGGTCCCAGTGGTTCTCCTCGGGGCCGCGGCCGTAGTAGTGCAGCCGCTCCAGGCGGGCCGGCAGGAACAGCAGGGTGCCGACCTCGGGGATGTACGGCAGCGAGGCCGCGCCCGGGTGCAGGGTGTTGTCGACCTTGATCTCGCCGTTCCCGAAGACGGTGTAGGTGGTGGTGTACGTCGACCGGGTCGTCGTGGGCAGGGTGCCGGCGACCTTGATCTCGACGGCCCGGTCGCGCAGCGCCCGCACGCTCACCTCGGTCACCTCGCGCCGCGCGCCGGCGTCGCGCCAGGTCTGGTTGCGGATGTGGTGGCCGTTGCCCCGGTCGTTGTCGGTGGGGGCCCGCCAGAAGTTGGGGACGGGCCCGGAGGAGATCAGCCGGTCGCCGCCGGCCCGGTACGACGTGATGAGGCCGCTCTCCTTGTCGACGGTGACCGAGAAGTCCTCGCCTCTGACGGTGACCGACGTCGCGCCGTCCTCGTGGCGGAGCGCCGGGACGCGGTCGAGCGGCACGGGGGTGACGGCGGGGCTGCCGGCGTCGACGGCGAGCTGCTGCCGGGCCACCTCGAAGCCCGACTTCGCCCACTTGGTGGACTCCCGGGTGGTGAAGGACAGTTGCAGGAAGTACTCCGCGCCGGGCGCCGGGTCGGCCGGCGGTTCGAAGGGCACGGTGACGTCCTTGCTCGACAGCGGTGCGACATCCAGCTGGGCACGGCTCAGCTTGCCGCGCTGCACCACCTTCCCGTCGCCGACGAGCTCCCAACGCCCGTCGAACTCGCGGAGGTTGGTGAACAGGTACTCGTTGACGAGGGTGACCGCCGCTCCCGGCGCGAGCCGGTCCCCGGCGGCCGGTGCGGCGTTGACGGCCTGGTAGATCCGTTTCACCTCGGCGGACTTGCCGGTGAGCCCGCGGTCGGCGGTGACGATGCCGTCCCCGGAGAACGCCCCGTCGTTGGGGTTGTCGCCCCAGTCGCCGCCGTAGGCGTAGAACGTCTTGTCGCGGGGCCGCTTCTCGACGAGGCCGACGGTGGCCGCGTCGAACCAGAACCGTACGCCGTCGTCGCCGGGTCCGCGCCCGTCGGAGGCCAGCTCGGCGGCGCTCAGCGGGCGGGCGTAGACGCGGGCGCGGCGGACGGTGCCGCTGAACTCCCGGGTGGGGTTGTCGACATCGGTGGCCAGGGAGAGCGAGGCGGTGTTGTTCTCGGGACGCCGGGTGGTGGTCCGGGTGGCCCGCGCCACGCCGTCGACGTAGAGGGTCAGGCTGCCCGTCGCCGCGTCGAAGACGCCCGCGACATGGTGTTCGCGGCCGGTCCAGTCGTCCGGGAGCGCCCAGCTCGCGGTGACCCACTGGCCGCCGCCGTGGATGAAGAACTCCAGGGTCCGGTTGGTCTGCTTCAGCGCGTACTGGGTGTCGCCCTTGGCGAGGATCGGCTGGTGGTAGCCGGTCACGTGCGGGGTGATCCAGGCCTCCAGGGTGAGGGACCCGGTGAGGTCGAGTCCACTGTCCCGGGCGAAGACGGTGCCGCCGGCGACGCCCTTCTCGCGGCTGAACGAGCCGCCGGGGGCGATGACTTCGCCGCGCAGCGCGGCGGGCCCGGACTCGGTGAGCAACTGGCGCGTCGGAGTGGGCCAGTCGAGGGCCTGGTCGACGAAGTCCCAGATCCAGCCGCCCTGGAGGACGGGGTAACGGCGCACCAGGTCCCAGTACTTCTTGAAGTTGCCGTTGGAGTTCCCCATCCCGTGGGAGTACTCGATCATCACGTACGGCCGGGTGTCGTTCGTGTCCTTGGCCCGTGCCTCGACGCGGGAGGGACTGTCGTACATCTCGGAGCGGATGTCGCTGATCCCCGGGCGGTCGTCGCCCTCGTACTGGATGACGCGGGTGGTGTCGTAGGAGCGGATCCAGTCGTACATGGCGTTGAACGTGGTGCCACCGCCCGCCTCGTTGCCGAGCGACCAGATGACGACCGAGGCGTGGTTCTTGTCGCGGTGGACCATGTTCTGCGCGCGGGCCACGCACGCCGTCGTCCACTCGGGGTGGTTGCCGGGGTACTCGCCGCGGATGCCGTGGGTCTCGAGGTTGGTCTCGTCGACGAGGTACAGGCCGTACTCGTCGGCGAGTTCGTACCACAGCGGGTTGTTGGGGTAGTGCGAGGTGCGGACGGTGTTGATGTTCAGCCGCTTGATGATCTCGATGTCCTGGACCATGTCGGCGCGGGTGAGGGCCGAGCCGTGGACCGGGTGCATCTCGTGCCGGTTGGTGCCCCGCAGGGAGACCGGCTGGCCGTTGATGCGCATCAGCCCGTCCCTGAGCGCGAACTCGCGCAGGCCCACCCGGTGGGAGAGGGTCTCGATCACCTTTCCCGCGGGGTCGCGCAGTTGGAGGACCGCGGTGTAGAGGTTCGGGTGCTCGGCGGACCACAGGCGCGGCCGGGGCACGGCCCTCGCGGCCTGGACGGTCGTCTCCCCGGCGGCGTCGAGCTCGACGGCCTGCTGCAACGGCCGGGACCAGACCGGGTGTCCGCCCTCGTCGTACAGCTGGGTCTCCACGGAGTACCGGCCGGCGCCCCCGCCGCCGTAGTCCCGCACGCTGGCCGTGACCGAGAGCTCGGCGGCCCGGTGATCGTCGCTGAGCGGGGTGTCCAGCCGGAAGTCGCGCAGGTGCACGGCCGGTGTGGAGTAGAGGTAGACCGAGCGGAAGATGCCGCTCAGCCGGATCATGTCCTGGTCCTCCAGCCAGTCGCCGTCGGAGTAGCGGTAGACCTCGACGGCGATCTGGTTGGCGCCCGGCTTGAGGTGCGGGGTGATGTCGTACTCGGCGGGGTCGTAGGAGTCCTCGTGGTAGCCGACCAGCTCCCCGTTGATCCAGACGTAGTGGGCGGACTTGACGCCCTCGAAGTGGAGGAAGGTGCGCCGCCCCGTGGTCCAGTCGCGCGGGACGGTGAAGGTGCGGCGGTACTGGCCGACGGGGTTGAAGCGGGTCGGCGCGACCGGCGGCTGCGCCTCCTCGCCCAGGCCGTTGGGACCCCACCACGGGTAGGTGATGTTGATGTAGATGGGCCGGTCGTAGCCGTGCAGCTGCCAGGCGGAGGGCACGGGGATCGTGTCCCAGTCGCTGTCGTCGAGGTCGGTGCGGAAGAAGTCGGCGTCCCGGTCGTCGGGGCGGTCGGCGTGGGCGAACTTCCACTTGCCGTCGAGGCTCAGCCGGTGGGGGGACCGGGTGCGGTCGGCGGCCAGGGCCTGGGGGACGGTGGCGTACGGCATGAGCGTGGTGTGCGCGGGCTCGGTGCCGAGGCGGAAGACGTCGATGTGACCGTTCCACTCGGGGGTCGCCGCGCTCGTGGCGGTGGCGTCCGCCGCCTCGGCGACCCGGTGGCCGACGGCCGATCCGGACAGGGCGAACGCGCCGAGGACGGCGGCCGACCCTTCGAGGAGACGACGACGGCTGACGACCGGCCGCTGGGGCCGGTCCTGCCGGTCCATGGACGACACGTGCGGGTGCGACATGACCATGACCTTCCTCGGGGCGAACCGTGCGGCTGCACGGAACGGAGGTGCGTCAGATCTTGTCCGCTCCTGTTGAAAAACCGAACAGAGGCACGCCGTGTTGGCCGATTATCAACTTAACTCGGCGCAACAAGCCTTGACACCCGTCACGGCGGGTCCGGCTTGCCCCTCCCGCCCCACACGCAGTCTTTCTCAGTAGACGTCCCGTAGATACCGTTTGTCGGCGGCGAGCTGTTTGACGTACGCCGCCGCCTCGTCCTCCCCCAGACCGCCGTGCACCACGGCGATGTCGTGCAGGGCCCGGTCGACGTCCTTGGCCATGCGGGAGGCGTCGCCGCACACGTAGAAGTGGGCGCCGTCCCGCAGCCAGGACCACAGCTGGGAGCCGTGCTCACGCATCCGGTCCTGGACGTAGACCTTGGCGCGCTGGTCGCGGGAGAAGGCGGTGTCCAGACGGCTGAGGACGCCGTCGGCCCGGAGCGCGGCCAGCTCCTCCTCGTAGTAGAAGTCCGTCGCCCGGTGCTGCTCGCCGAAGAACAGCCAGTTGGGGGCCCGGTGGCCGCGCGCGCGGCGCTCCTCCAGGAAGCCCACGAAGGGTGCGACGCCGGTACCGGGACCGACCATCACCATCGGCGTGGCGGGGTCGGCGGGCGGCCGGAAGTGCGGGGTGCGCTGGACGTGCACCGGCACCTGGGCGCCCGGCGCGGCGTCGGCGAGGAACGGCGAGCAGACGCCCTGCCGGGGGCGGCCGGCCAGGTTCTCGTAGCGCACCACGGAGACCGTGAGGGAGACCAGGTGCGGATCGGCCGACGGGCTGGAGGATATGGAGTACAGGCGCGGCTGGAGACGCCCCAGCACCTCCGCCCACTCCTGCGGACCGGCCCGCACGCCGAACTCGGCGACCACGTCGACGGCCTGCCGGCCCCAGGACCACTTCGCCAACTCCCCCTTGTTGTCCGGGCGCAGCAGCTTGCGCAGCTCGCGCGGGTCCCGGGCGCGGTCGGCGGTGAACCGCAGCAGGGCCGGGGTGACGCGGGTGATGTCGAGATGGCGCAGCAGCGCCTCTTCGAGGGCGGCCTCACCGGCCCCGCCGACCTGGACGGGCGCGTGCGGGTCGAGGCCCGTCACCGCCAGCCACTCCGCCACCAGCTCCGGGGAGTTGAGGGGCCGTACGCCGAGGGCGTCGCCCACCTCGTAGCGGAGCGGGGTCTCGCTGTCGCGGGTGTCGAAGGTGAAGCGGCGCACCTCCTTGCCGGAACCGGGCAGGCTCAGCAGCCGGTTGCCGGTGAGGCGGGCGATGACGGGGGCGGGGCGTTTCGGGCGGGAGGGGGCGACCGCCGTCGGCGCGGTCACCTCCACGGCGGGGGCGGCGGGGGCGGTGGCGGTGGTCGCGGGGGCCGTCCGCGCCGTCGGTGCTGGCGGCGGTTCCGTCGCCTCCTTCAGCGCCGTGAGCACCTGGTCGAGCCAGGCCTCCGCCTCGGCCTCGTAGTCGGGTTCGCAGTCGGTGCGAGGGGCCAGCCGGCTGGCGCCCAGTTCGTCCAGCCGGTCGTCGAGCCGGCGGCCGTGCCCGCAGAAGTCGTCGTACGCGGAGTCCCCGAAGGCGAGGACCGCGTAGCGCCGGCCCTCCAGGCGTCCCGCGTCGGGCGCGGCGAGGCCGTCCCAGAAACCGGTGCCGTTGTCGGGGGCGTCGCCGTCGCCGAACGTGCTGGTGATCAGCAGGAGATCGGCGTCGGTGGGCAGCGCGGCGGGGTCGGCCTCGTCCATGGAGAGGAGGGAGGCCGCGTGGCCGCCGTCGTTGAGCCGCCGGGCGGTGGCGGCGGCGAAGTCCTCGGCGTTGCCGGTCTGCGAGGCCCACAGGATCACGATCTGGCGGCTCGGCTCCGGTGGGGGCTGCGCGCTGGCGCTGCGCGAGTACAGGCCGGCGAGGGTGCCGTTGACCCACAGGGCGTGCTCGGGGCTGAAGGGGGCGTCCGGGGGCAGGACGGGCACGCCGGGGGCTCCGGCCGGGATCCCGGCGAGGAAGCCCACGAGGTACTGCCGTTCACGGACCGACAGGACCGGGGGCGGGCTGGGCTCCAGGCCGAACACGGCGGCGGCCGACGGCTGCACGGCGGTCGGGACGACCAGCGCGCCGTTCGCCGCCGGGGTCCGCGCGGGCGCGGGCGTGCCCGGCGAGAACCCCGAGGCGTGTGTGCTTCCCGAGGCGTCTGTGCCTCCCGAGGCCTGCGCGTCCCCGGGGGTCTGCACGCTCACCGGCGTCGACACCTTCGTCAGCGCCACCGCGCACACCTTCAGCTCGGGCTGGAAGGACAGCGGGTCCACGGCGTCGCTGGTCACCGCGTTGACGCTGAGGTACTCGCCGAACAGGTCGTTCCAGTGGAACGGCGCGAAGCAGGAGCCGGGCAGCACCCGGTCGGTGACGACGGCGGGCAGCACGGCCCGCCCGCGCCGCGAGGCGACCTCGACCGAGTCGCCGTCGGCGACGCCCAGCCCGGCCGCGTCCTCCGGGTGCACCTCGACGAACGGGCCCGGATCGAGCTTGTTGAGCTTGGCGACCTTGGCGGTCTTGGTCAGGGTGTGCCACTGGTGCTGGAGACGGCCGGTGTTCAGCACGAACGGGTAGTCCTCGTCCGGCATCTCGGCCGGCGGGACGTGCGGACGGGCGTGGAAGACGGCACGGCCGCTCGGGGTCGCGAAGGTGAGGGAGCCGTCGTCGCCGACGTACCGGATCGGGTTGCGGTCGGGGCCCTCGGGGGCGGCGGGCCACTGCACGGGGCCGGCGCGCAGCCGGTCGTAGGAGACTCCGCGCAGGTCATAGCCGGTCTGCGGGTTGTGGAACCGCTTGATCTCCTCGAAGACCTCCTCCGCGCTGTCGTGGCGGAAGCCGTCCTCGTACCCCATCGCGCGGGCGACGGCGGCGATGAGACGCCAGTCGGCGGTCGCCTCGCCGGGCGGGTCGACGGCGGGCCGGGCGAGGGTGAGGGTGCGCTCGCTGTTGATGAGGACGCCCTCGGACTCGGTCCACAGCGCGCCCGGCAGGACGACGTCGGCGTAGGCGTTGGTCTCGGTGTCGGCGAAGACGTCCTGGGCGACGACGAACTCGGCGGCCTCCAGGCCCTCGATGACCGTCTTGCGGTGGGCGACGGAGGCGACCGGGTTGGTGCAGATGATCCAGCAGGCCTTGATCTCGCCGTCGGCCATCTTCCGGAACATCTCGACGGTGCCCTTGCCGACACCGTCGGCCCGGATCGCGCCCGGCTCCAGCCCCCACCGCTCCTCGACGAAGGCGCGATCGGCGTCGACGAGGACGGACCGCTGCCCGGGGAGGCCGGGGCCCATGTAGCCCATCTCGCGCCCGCCCATCGCGTTGGGCTGCCCGGTGAGGGAGAAGGGGCCACTGCCGGGACGGCAGATCTTGCCCGTGGCGAGGTGCAGGTTGACCAGGGCGTTGGTGTTCCAGGTGCCGTGCGTGGACTGGTTGAGGCCCATGGTCCAGCAGCTGGTGAACTCCCCCGCCTCACCGATCAGCCGCGCGGCCTCGCGCAGGTCGGCCTCCGGGATGCCGGTGATCTCGGCGACGGCGGCGGGCGGGTAGTCGGCGAGGAACTCCGGCAGGGCGTCCCAGCCCTCGGTGTGGGCGGCGATGAACCCGGGGTCGGTGTGACCGTTCTCGTGCAGCAGGTGCAGCAGGCCGTTCAGGAGGGCGAGGTCGGCGCCCGGCTCGACCTGGAGGAACAGGTCGGCCTTCTCGGCGGTCGCGGTGCGGCGCGGGTCGACGACGATGAGCTTGGCGCCCGCCTTCACCCGGTCCATCAGCCGCAGGAACAGGATGGGGTGGCAGTCGGCCATGTTGGAGCCGATGACGAGGAAGACGTCCGCCTTGTCCAGGTCCTCGTACGAACCGGGCGGCCCGTCGGCGCCGAGGGACAGTTTGTAGCCGGTGCCGGCGCTCGCCATGCACAGCCGGGAGTTCGACTCGATCTGGTTACTGCGCAGATAGCCCTTGACCAGCTTGTTCGCCAGATACTGCGCTTCGAGGCTCATCTGCCCGGAGACATAGAGGGCGACCGCGTCGGGGCCGTGCTCGTCGACGATCGCGCGCAGCCGCCGGGCCGTCTCGGCGACGGCCGCGTCCACCCGGGCGGGCTCGGGCTCCGCCCCGCGGTCGGAGCGGACGAGGGCGGTGGTGAGCCGGCCCGGGGCGGCGAGCATGTCGGCGGTGGTCGCGCCCTTGGTGCACAGACGGCCGCGGTTGGCGGGGTGCTCCTTGTCGCCGGACGCCTTCAGGACCGTACGGCGTCCGTCCGGGCCGCGGCCGATGTCGAGGACCATGCCGCAGCCGACACCGCAGTACGAGCAGACCGTGCGCACCTTCGTCGCGCTGTCGGTCCGCGGGTCCGGCACGGCCACGGGCGCCCCCTTCTGTCTGACGATCGGCCTGGTGAGAGCCGCTGCGAGCCTTCAGCGACCGTACGAACCGCGCATTACGCAGGTGTCTCCCGGACCGGTCACCAGGGGTTAAGCCCGACGCACACCAGGGGGTGGGCGGGTGTGAGCGAGGCGTCCGGCCAGGGTACCGGGCACGCCCGCGGGGCGGAGGGAATCGTTCCGATCGTCAGTCGCCCTGGGCGGAGAACGCGGCGAACGCCGTGTACGCGCGGTCGTCGAAGAGGACGAACCTCGCTTCCTCGACCGACGTCTGCGTGGCCCGGACGGTTTCGACGGCGATGCGGGCGGCGTCGTCCATCGGCCAGCCGTAGATGCCCGCGGACACGGCGGGGAACGCCACCGTGCGCGCGCCCAGCTCGTCGGCGACCCGCAGTGACTCGCGGTAGCAGGAGGCCAGCAGGGCGGAGCGGTCCTCGGTCGGGCTGTACACCGGGCCGACGGTGTGGATCACCCAGCGGGCGTCCAGCGCGCCGGCGGTGGTGGCGACCGCGCGGCCGGTCGGCAGGCCCTTGCCGTACTGGGAGGCGCGGAGCTTGCGGCAGTCTTCGAGGACGGCGGGGCCGCCGCGCCGGTGGATGGCGCCGTCGACGCCTCCGCCGCCGAGCAGCGAGGAGTTGGCCGCGTTGACGACGGCGTCCACGGACTGCTGTGTGATGTCGCCCCGCACGAACGTGATGGTGGTCATGGCTCCCACTCTTCCCCCTCTTCCCCGTCCGCGTGTCACGGTTCCTGTCGCAGCCTCCGCCAGACCGCCTTCGCGGCGTTGTGCCCGGACATGCCGTGGACGCCCGGTCCGGGCGGGGTGGCCGAGGAGCAGATGAAGACGGCCGGGTGCGGCGTGGAGTACGGGTGCAGGGACAGCCGGGGGCGCAGCAGGAGTTGCAGGCCGGAGGCCGCGCCCGAACCGATGTCTCCGCCCACGTAGTTGGCGTTGCGGGCGGCGAGTTCCGCCGGGCCCGCGATCGCGCGGGCGAGGACACGGTCGCGGAACCCCGGGGCGAAGCGCTCCAGTTGACGTTCCATCACGTCCGTGAGGTCGCCCTTCCAGCCGTTGGGCACATGGGCGTACGCCCAGAAGACCTGCTTCCCGGCCGGGGCGCGGGTGGGGTCGACGATGCCGGGCTGGACGGTGATCATGAAGGGTCTCGTGGGCGGGCGGCCCTCGCGGGAGGCGGCGCGCAGGGCTGCGCCGATCTCCGCGCTGTCCGCGCCGATCTGGACCGTCGTCGCGGCCCGGGCCTCCTTCGCGGTCCAGGGGACCGGCCCGTCGAGCGCGTAGTCGATCTTGAAGACGCCGGCGCCGTACCGGTAGCGGTCGTAGAAGCGGCCGAGGCCGGCGATGCGGGCGAGGGCGGTGGGCGAGGTGTCGAAGACGTAGGCGCGGGCCGGGGGCAGGTCGTCGAGGCGCTTGACCTCGTAGTCGGTGTGGATCGCGCCGCCGAGGTCGGTCAGATAGGCGGCGAGGGCGTCGGAGAGGGCCTGGGAGCCGCCGCGGGCCACCGGCCAGCCGCGGGCGTGCGCGGCGAGGGCGAAGACCAGGCCGACCGCGCCGGTGGCGAAGCCGCCCAGCGGGGCCATGATGTGGGCGACCAGACCGGCGAAGAGCGTCTTGGCGGGCTCGTCGCGGAAGCGGCGGGCCAGCCAGGTGGACGGGGGCAGACCGGCCAGCCCGAACCGGGCCAGGGTCACCGGGTCGCGGGGCAGGGCGGTCAGCGGCAGGGACATGAAGTCCCGGGCGAGCGTGTCCCACTGGGGCAGGAACGGCTCGACGAGCCTGCGGTACGCGCCCGCGTCGCGCGGCCCGAACGAGGCGGCGGTCTCGGCGACCGAGCGGGACAGCACGGCGGCCGAGCCGTCCGGGAAGGGGTGCGCCATGGCCAGCTCGGAGTGCAGCCACTCGAGGCCGTAACGCTCCAGGGGCAGGGCGCGGAAGGCGGGCGAGTTGATGGCGAGGGGGTGCGCGGCAGAGCACGGGTCGTGACGGAACCCGGGGAGGGTGAGCTCCTCGGTGCGAGCGCCTCCGCCCACCGTGTCCCGGGCTTCGAAGAGAGCCACGGAGAAGCCGCGTCTGGCCAGCTCCACGGCGGCGGTCAGCCCGTTCGGCCCCGCCCCTACCACGACCACGTCCAGCATCGGCACTTCGGACCCCTTCGTCAGCCGGTGGCCACCGCGTTCAGGATATGCCGGGGGTCCGACACCGCCGACGGGACGGTGCCCTGCGACGCCCCGACACCGACGGCTTCCGGCCTGTAGGTACGCGGCGGAACGGCCGAGGACTCAGCGCCCGCTCACGCGGAGAGCCGCCGGGGGTGGCCGCCGACTGTCACGCGGGAACCGCCGGGGGAATTCGGCGCCGGTCATGCGGGAGGCCCGCCGGGGGTGGTCAGCGACTGCCACGCGGGAGCCGCCGGAGGACCCGGTGCCGGTCATGCGGGAGACCCGCCGGGGGTGGTCAGCGACTGCCACGCGGGAGCCGCCGGAGGACCCGGTGCCGGTGATGCGGGAGGCCCGCCGGGGGTGGTCAGCGACTGCCACGCGGGAGCCGCCGGGAGTGGCCGGCGTCTGTCCCGCGAGAGCCACCGGAGGACTCGGTGCCGGTCATGCGGGAGACCCGCCGGGGGTGGTCGGTGTCTGCTTATGCGGGGGAGTCGCCGGGGGGCTCGGTGGCGCCTCCCGTGAGCAGTCCCGTCACCCGTCGCGCCGTCGCCGCGTCCCGGGCCGCCGTGAACGGCAGGCTGTTGCCGCCGATGACGCGGAACGGCTCGCCGGTGAGCGTGAGATGGGCGCCGCCGGCCTCCTCGACGAGCAGCAGGCCCGCCGCGTGGTCCCAGGCGGCCTCCCAGGAGAAGGCGGTGGCGTCCAACTCGCCCCGGGCGACGGCGAGGTACTCCAGGCCGGCCGACCCGCACGCGCGGGGGGCGACGCCGTCCGTCCACAGCCCCAGCAGGGCGTGCTTCTGCTCGTCGGTGGTGTAGTCGGGGTGGGAGGTGGCGACGACCAGGTCACGGCCGGGCGCGGGCGGCCCCGCGAACAGGCGCTCGCCGTCGAGGAACGCCCCGCCGCCGCGGACGGCGGTGGCCAGCCGGTCCAGGGCGGGGGCGTACGTCCAGGAGGCGAGCACGACGCCGTGGCGGGCGAGGGCGACCAGCGTGCAGAAGCCCTCGTCGCCGTGCACGAACTGCCGTGTCCCGTCGACCGGGTCGACTATCCAGACGGGGGCGTCGCCGCGTATCGCCTCGTACGTCGCAGGATTGGCGTGCACCGCCTCCTCGCCGACGACGACCGAGCCGGGCAGCAGGGCGCCGAGCGCGTCGGTGAGGAACAGCTCGGCGTTGCGGTCGGCGTCCGTGACCAGGTCGTGCGGGCCGCTCTTCTGGTCGACCTCGTGCGCGGCGAGCTGCCGGAAGCGCGGCATGATCTCGGCCGCGGCGGCCTTGCGGACGGCTTCCTCCACGTCGGCCGAGTGACGGGCGAGAAACTCGTCGATGGTTTCCATGTCTTCGATCATGCCTCCATGAGAGCACGCCCCACTGACAATCCCCGCCCGGCCGGTGCACTCCGGGTGGAATCGGGATGAAGAAGGGGATCGGGAGGAAGGAGGCGGGGATCGGGAGGAAGTTCAGCGGCCCACCGCGTAGCCCTGCATCCCGCGCGGGTTAGACGCCGCCGACAGAATTCCGGTTTCCGGGTCGCGGGCGACCGCGCAGAGGCGGCCCTCGGACCAGGCGGGGCCGACGGTCACGTCGTGGCCGCGGCGGCGCAGCTCCTCCACGACCCCGGCGGGCATACGGGACTCGACGGTGACGCTGCCGGGACGCATGCCGCGCGGATAGAAGGAGCCGGGGAAGGCGTCGTTGTGCCAGTTCGGGGCGTCGATCGCGCCCTGGAGGTCGTAGCCGCCCCGCACGCGCGCGCGGAGGGCGACGGCCAGGAAGAAGTGCAGCTGCCACTGGTCCTGCTGGTCGCCGCCGGGCGTGCCGAACGCCAGCACGGGGACGCCGTCGCGCAGGGCGATCGACGGGGTGAGGGTGGTGCGGGGGCGGCGGCCGGGCGTGAGCGTGTTCGGCAGGCCCTCGGTCAGCCACGTCATCTGGAGCCGGGTGCCCAGCGGGAAGCCCAGCTCGGGCACGACCGGGTTGGACTGGAGCCAGCCCCCGCTGGGCGTGGCCGCGACCATGTTGCCCCAGCGGTCGACGACGTCCAGATGGCAGGTGTCGCCGCGGGTGAGCCCCTCGGCGGTGACCTCGGGCTCCCCCGGCACGGGCGATACGGGCGGCTTCGCGACCGTCGGCTCGCCGACGCCCATGGGGTTGAAGCCGGGCTCGTCGGCGACGACCACGCGCGCGTGCTCGCTGAGCCGGGGGGTGCGCCCGCCCGGACTGCCGGGCCGCAGCTCGTACGACGCCTTGTCGCCGATGAGGGCGCGGCGTCCGGCGTTGTAGGGGTCCGAGAGCAGGTCGGCGAGCGGGACCTCGGCGGCGTCGCCGTACCAGGCCTCCCGGTCGGCCATGGCCAGCTTGCAGCCCTCGACGAGCAGGTGGACGTAGTCGGCGGAGCCGTGAACCGGCAGTTCGGGCGGGAGCAGGGCGAGCTGCTGGAGGAGGACGGGGCCCTGGCTCCAGGGGCCGGCCTTGCACAGCGTCCAGCCGTTCCAGTCGTACGTCGCCGGGGCCTCGTACGTCGCGGACCAGCCGGCGAGGTCGGCGGCGGTGAGCGTGCCGGTGTGGTGCTCGCCGCTGGTGTCCAGGGTGGGTCGTCGCGCCTGGCGGACCAGCGCGTCGGCGACGAACCCCGTGCGCCACACCTGCCGCGCGGCCTCGATCCGCGCCTCCCGGTCCCCCGCCCCGGCGGTCTCGGCGAGCAGCCGACGCCAGGTCGCGGCGAGGGCGGGATTGCGGAACAGCCGCCCGGGGCGCGGGGCCTCGCCGCCGGGCAGGTACACCTCGGCGGACGAGGTCCACTCGGTCTCGAACAGCTCCCGTACGGTCTCCACGGTCGCGCCGACGTTCTCCACGGGCGCGTGGCCGTGCTCGGCGTATCCGATGGCGTACTTCAGGACGTCGTCGAGGGACCTGGTGCCGTGGTCGCGCAGGAGGAGCATCCAGGCGTCGAACGCGCCGGGGACGGCGGCGGCGAGGGGGCCGGTGCCGGGGACGAGGTCCAGGCCGAGCGACCGGTAGTGCGCGGCGGTCGCCCCGGCCGGGGCGACGCCCTGCCCGCACAGCACGCGGACCTCGCCGTCGGCCGGCGCGAGCAGGATGGGCGCCTCGCCGGCGGGGCCGTTGAGGTGCGGCTCGACGACGTGCAGCACGAAGGCGGCGGCCACGGCGGCGTCGTAGGCGTTGCCGCCGTCCTCCAGGACGGCCATCGCCGACTGGGAGGCGAGCCAGTGGGTGGAGGACGCCATGCCGAAGGTGCCCTGGAGGGTGGGGCGGGTGGTGAACACGGGGGCTCCTCGCTGTGCGGCGACCGGTTCAGGTGATCGTACGGACCTGGGGCGTGGGTTCGGGGCTGGGGCCGGGGGGACAGTGACCGGCGGTGCCGGGTGCCGCCTGCGCCCACCCGTGCCGCCCCAGCGGCACGACTGCCCGCAGGCTCACGGCGTGGCACGACTGCCTGTGGGCTCACGGCGTGACACGGCTGCCCGCAGGCTCAGGGGGTGGGACGGCTGCCCGCAGGCTCAGCCGGGGCGCAGGCTCAGCCGGGGCACTGCGGTGGCTGGTGTGAGTGGTGTGTTACCGGGTCTGTACGGAGCGAGTTCGGGGTTTCGTCGTCGTGGGAGTCATGTGACACTGGCGTACCCGTCCGCATCGCGGACCCCGTCCGCGTCGTCCCCCACGAAAGAGCGCCGTGCGTTCTCTCCCCCTGCCGCTCGCCCTCACCGCGCGCATCTCCCCCGTGGCCGTACTCGCCTGTGCCGGCTGGGCGTTGACCTCCGGGCCGCTCACCTCGACGCAGAGCACCGAGCCCGTCAGGACGCAGAAGTCCCCGGCCCCTTCGGAGAGCGCGCCGTCCTCGACGGCGGTGTCGAAGACGTACGCCGCCGCGCCCGCGCCCTGCACGAGCGTGGCCGCGAAGACCGTCACCTCGCTGGTGCCGGGGGCGAAGGCGGCGGGCAAGGAGATCCCGTCCACGGACACCACGCTGCGCCGCACCTGCTCGTGGAACGCCCTGAAGGGCTACGACTACCGCTGGCTCGACGTCTCCTACGAGCTGATGGACTCCGACGAGGCGGCGCAGGCCTCGTACAAGGAGCGCGTCAGCGACAAGAGCGGCGGCGGGGCGGTTCCGGGGCTCGGGAACGAGGGCTACTCGATGGTCGACCTCACCACCGAGGACAAGCAACAGACCCGTGAGGGCACGGTGTTCGCGCGCGTGGCCAACGCGTTGGTGGTCGTGACCTACAACGGCAGCGACTTCGAGACGAAGAAGGCGCCCAGCACGGACGAGATCAACAAGGGCGCGATCAAGGCGGCGAAGGAAGCGGTGGCCGCGTTGCAGAACGGCCGGAAGAGCTGAGCTGGCTCCTCCGGCCGTCCGCCCGTCCCCCGGTCCATCAGGTGTCAGTCCGCCGGCTGCCCGACGGCGTCCTCCTCGCGGCGTCCGCGCAGCAGCATCAGGACGACGTACAGCGCCATCGAGGTGCCGAGGCCCACCGCCCAGCCGTAGTCGGCGAGCGGCTCCAGCGCCGGGACGGGCCGGCCGTCGATCAGCGGCTTGAAGCTGGCGCCGCCGACGGCGAGGACACCGCCGACGACGAAGGCGACGACGGCCCGCCAGTTCCAGCCGCCGTCGTACCAGTAGCGGCCGCCCGTGCGGTACAGGTCGGACAGGTGGAGCCTGCCGCGGCGCAGGATCCAGTAGTCGGCGATGAGGATGCCGGCGACCGTGCCGAGCAGACCGCCGACCAGGCCGAGCCAGGTGAAGATGTAGCCCTGCGGGTCGGAGTACAGCTTCCAGGGGAAGATCAGCACGCCGAGGACGCAGGTGGCGAGGGCGCCGGTGCGGAAACTGATCTTGCGGGGCGCGATGTTGGAGAAGTCGAACGCCGGTGAGACCAGGTTGGCGGCGATGTTGACCGACAGGGTCGCCACCAGCACCGTCACCAGGGCGAACAGCAGGCCCACCACGTTGTCCGTCTTGGCGGCGAGCTGTACCGGGTCCCAGATCGTCTCGCCGTAGACGGCCTGCGAACCGGAGGTGACCATCACCGACAGCAGCGCGAAGAGCGTCATGGTGGTGGGCAGGCCGAGGGCCTGGCCCCAGGTCTGCGCCTTCTGGCTCTTGCCGTAGCGGGTGAAGTCGGGGATGTTCAGCGACAGCGTCGACCAGAAGCCGATCATGCCCATGAGGGACGGCCAGAACAGCTTCCAGAAGTCGGCGCCCCAGCCGAGCTGGGAGGGCTGGTCGAGCAGCGGGCCGAAGCCGCCGGCCTTGTCGCTCATCCAGAACAGCATCACGAACGCGCCGACGAGCACGAAGGGCGCCGCCCAGTTCTCGAAGCGCCGGATCGTCTCCATGCCCCGGTAGATGATGGCGACCTGGATCGCCCAGAAGATCGCGAACGACAGCCACATGGTCCAGGCGTAGCCGCCGATCTTCCCGGCGTCGGTCCAGCCGTTCCCGATCAGTTTCCCGGCGAGGAAGTAGATCGCCTCGCCGCCGATCCAGGTCTGGATGCCGAACCAGCCGCACGCCACCAACGCCCGTACGACGGCGGGGAGGTTGGCGCCGCGGACGCCGAAGGAGGCGCGGGCGAAGACCGGGAAGGGGATGCCGTACTTCGGTCCCGCGTGCCCGGTGAGCAGCATCGGGACCAGCACGATCACGTTGGCCAGCGCGATGGTGAGCACCGCCTGCTTCCAGTCCATGCCCACGGCGATCAGACCGGAAGCGAGCGTCCACGACGCCGTGTTGTGGGCCATGCCGACCCACAGCGCGGAGAAGTTGTACGTGGTCCAGGTGCGCTTCTCGACGGGGACCGGCAGCAGGTCCTCGTTGGCGTAGGGGCCGCTGGGCTGCGGCGAACCAGGAGCGATCTCCACCCGGCCGTCGGCGAGGGTGACTTGGGAGGTCGGCGGTATGGCGGTGGGAGCGGTGTCGGTCATGGGCAGGCCAATCAAACGAGAGGTGGGTCCGGAAAGGCCGTGCGGGTCTCCGGCCCCCTCCCCCGGGACGGCGGGAGAGGGGAGAACTGGAGTGGGGGGTTGGGGAGTTGATCCCGGGGGCGCGGGTCAGGCGTTGATCGCGGGGATGACCGTGGCGCCGTACGCGTCGATGACCTTCTCCTGCGCGTCGTGCATGTCGTAGACGGCGAACTGGTCGACGCCGAGCTCGCGCAGGGCGTCGAGCTTCTCGATGTGCTTCTCGACGGGGCCGATGAGGCAGAACCGGTCGACGATCTCGTCGGGGACGAACTGGGTGTCGGGGTTGCCGCTGCGCCCGTGGTGGGAGTAGTCATACCCCTGGCGGGCCTTGATGTAGTCGGTGAGTTCCTCGGGGACCTGGGAGGAGTGCTCGCCGTACTTGGACACCAGGTCGGCGACGTGGTTGCCGACCATGCCGCCGAACCAGCGGCACTGGTCGCGGGCGTGGGCGAGGGCCTCGGGCGAGTCGTCGTCGGTGACGTAGGCCGGGGCGGCGACGCAGATCTTCACCTCGGACGGGTCGCGGCCGACGGCGACGGCGGCGTCCTTGACGGCCTTCACCATGTACTCGGTGAGGTAGAGGTCGGCGAGCTGGAGGATGAAGCCGTCGGCCTCCTCGCCGGTCATCTTCAGCGCCTTGGGGCCGTACGCGGCCATCCAGACGGGGAGTTGGGCGCCTTCCTTGATCCAGGGGAACTTGACGACGGTCCCCCCGAGGTCGGCCTCCTGGCCCGAGCCGAGGGCGCGGATGACCTTCATGGCGTCACTGATCCGGGCGAGGGTGTTCGGGGTGCGGCCGGCGACGCGCATGGCGGAGTCGCCGCGGCCGATGCCGCACACGGTGCGGTTGCCGAACATGTCGTTGAGGGTGGCGAAGGTGGAGGCGGTGACCTCCCAGGTGCGGGTGCCCGGGTTGGTGACCATCGGGCCGACCGTCAACTTGCTGGTGTTGGAGAGGATCTGACTGTAGATCACGAACGGTTCCTGCCAGAGCACGGCTGAGTCGAAGGTCCAGCCATAGGTGAAGCCGTTGTGCTCGGCCCGGCGCATCAGGTCGATGACCTTCGAGGCCGGCGGGTCCGTCTGGAGGACGAGTCCGAAGTCCATTGCGCCGCTCCCTAGTTGAGGTACTGACAGGTGGAGCGCGGGGTGTAGACGCCGTGACCGGCGCGTCCGGTGAACTCGCGCTCGGTGATAACGGGTTCGCCCCGCGACAGGACCGTCTCGACGCGGCCGGTGATCCGCTTGCCCTCGTACGCCGAGTAGTCGACGTTCATGTGGTGCGTCTCGGCGGAGAGGGTCTGCTCGGCGTGCGGGTCGTAGACGACTACGTCGGCGTCCGCGCCCGGGGCGATGGTGCCCTTCTTCGGGTACATGCCGAACATGCGGGCCGGGGTGGCGCAGGCGATCTCGATCCAGCGGCGGCGCGAGATGTGCCCGTCGACGACGGCCTGGTGGAGCAGGTCCATACGGTTCTCGACGCCCGGGAGACCGTTGGGGATCTTGGAGAAGTCGCCGCGGCCGAGCTCTTTCTGGCCCACGAAGCAGAAGGGGCAGTGGTCGGTGGAGACCACCTGGAGGTCGTTCGTCCTGAGGCCCTGCCACAGCTTGGCCTGGTGCTGCCGGGGGCGCAGGGGCGTGGAGCAGACGTACTTGGCGCCCTCGAAGTCGGGTTCGGCGAGGTTGTCCGTCGACAGGAACAGGTACTGCGGGCACGTCTCGCCGAAGACGTTCAGGCCTTCGTCGCGGGCCCTGGCCAGTTCGGCGACGGCCTCCATCGCCGAGACGTGCACGACGTACAGCGGCGCGCCCGCGACCTGGGCGAGTTTGATGGCGCGGTGGGTGGCCTCGGCCTCCAGGAGGGCCTTGCGGACCTCGCCGTGGTAGCGCGGGTCGGTCTCGCCGCGGGCGAGGGCCTGCTCCACCAGGACGTCGATGGCGATGCCGTTCTCGGCGTGCATCATGATCAGACCGCCGTTCTCGGCGGAGCGCTGCATGGCGCGCAGGATCTGGCCGTCGTCGCTGTAGAAGACGCCGGGGTACGCCATGAACTGCTTGAAGGAGGTGACGCCCTCCTCCACCAGCAGGTCCATCTCCTTCAGCGTCTCCTGGTGCACATCGGAGACGATCATGTGGAAGCCGTAGTCGATCGCGCAGTTGCCCTCGGCCTTGGCGTGCCAGGCGTCCAGGCCCTCGCGCAGGGTGTGGCCCACGCTCTGCACGGCGAAGTCGACGATGGTCGTCGTGCCGCCCCAGGCCGCGGCGCGGGTGCCGGTCTCGAAGGTGTCGGAGGCGAAGGTGCCGCCGAAGGGAAGCTCCATGTGCGTGTGGACGTCGACCCCGCCCGGGATCACGTACTTCCCGGTCGCGTCGATGGTCCGTTCGGCGGTCCAGGCCTCGGCGGCCGGGGAGCCGCCGGCGGCGAGGGCGGCGATCCGGCCGTCCTCGATCAGGACGTCGGCGTGGATCTCGTCGGCCGCGGTGATGACGAGTCCGCCGCGGATGAGAGTACGGCTGCTCATGGCTTGACTCCGCTGGGTCGTGGTCGGGTGCGGGTCGTGGGTGGCTGGACGCTGCCCCGCGCCCCTGGGCGGCCAGGGGCGCGGGGTACTACGGGGTCACGGCGCGGTCAGCGGGCCGTAGGCGTCGGGGCGGCGGTCGCGGAAGAACTGCCAGCGGTCGCGGACCTCGCGCAGCTTGGCCATGTCCAGGTCGCGGACGACGAGTTCGGGCTCCTTGTCGCTCGCCACCTCGCCCACGAACTGGGCCTCGGGGTCCACGAAGTAGGAGGTCCCGTAGAAGTCGTTGTCGCCGAGTTCCTCGACGCCGACGCGGTTGATCGCGCCGACGAAGTACTCGTTGGCCACGGCCGACGCCGGCTGCTCCAGCTGCCACAGGTAGGCGGACAGGCCGCGCGAGGTCGCCGACGGGTTGAAGACGATCTCGGCGCCCGCCAGCCCCAGGGCGCGCCAGCCCTCCGGGAAGTGGCGGTCGTAGCAGATGTAGACGCCGATCTTGCCGACGGCGGTGTCGAAGACGGGCCAGCCGACGTTGCCGGGACGGAAGTAGAACTTCTCCCAGAAGCCCTTGACCTGCGGGATGTGGTGCTTGCGGTACTTGCCGAGGTAGGAGCCGTCCGCGTCGATCACGGCGGCCGTGTTGTAGAGGACGCCGGGCTGCTCCTCCTCGTACATGGGCAGCACCAGGACGATGCCGTGCTCGCGGGCGAGCGCCTGGAAACGCTGGACGATCGGGCCGTCCGGGATCCGCTCGGCGTACTCGTAGAACGCCGGGTCCTGGACCTGGCAGAAGTACGGCCCGTAGAACAGCTCCTGGAAGCACAGGACCTGGGCGCCCTGGGCGGCCGCGTCGCGCACCGCCTGCTCGTGCACCTGGATCATCGACTCCTTGTCGCCGGTCCACGCGGTCTGGAAGACGGCGGCGCGGATCACTCTGCTCATCGGGACCTCCGGTCGCTCGGTGTGCTGGGGCGGGCGTCGGAAATGGCGTCGTCCGTCCGGCGGACGGGCCCTGCGGCGTCGGGTGCGTGCTCTCGGCGTGCCGGGCGCAAGTCCTTGTACTGGATGTACTCGGGCTTGTGCCCGGTGCGGCGAGAGTGCGTGCCGGGCGTCGCAGGGCAGACGGCACTTCCGACGCCCGCCCCAGGAGACTATGAAGTGAGCGTCCGGGCTTTGAGTTGCAGCGTGTCACGTCTGCGGGGGTGCGGCGTGCCACCGTGTCACGTCTTCCTCGGCGCATGTTTCACCACCGTTTTCGCAGGTCGTCGCGGGTTTCAGGCTTGTTGCGCGTCGTGCGCGAGGAGCGCGATGTGCACCGACGCCGCCTGTTCGAAGTCGTCGAGGTCCACGCCGAGCCGCGCCTCTATCGCCTCCAGCCGGCGGTACAGCGCGGGCCGGGAGACGTGGTGGAGCTGGGCGGTGCGGGACTTGTTGCGGCCGGTGGCCAGATACGTGCGCAGCACGGCGAGCAGGTCCTCGCCGGCCGCGCACAGCAGCCCGTCCAGCTCGCGTTCGGCGAACGACTGCACATGGGGGTCGTCGCGCAGCAGCCGTATCAGTCCGCGCAGGTGGACGTCCTTGAGCCGGACGACGGCCGGGAGGTCGAGGGCGGCCGAGGAGTCGGCGACGGCGTCCGCGACGTGCTGGGCCTCGCGCAGCCCGGCGGGCACGTCGTCCCAGGCCGCGCGGGGGTCGGCCGCGGCGACGACGGTGCGGGTCTCCCCCGACTCGGTGCGCAGCCGCGCCGCGAAGTGGGCGGCGAGCGCCTCGGCGTCCTGGTCGCGGGCGAGGCTGAGCAGGACGGCGATGGCCCCCTCGGCGAGCTCCGCGACCAGTCCGGACAGGCCCAGCAGGCGCAACAGCCGTTCAAGTGGGGCGGGTTCGGCGTCGCGGACGACGAGCGGGACGAAAGTGCGCCGGTTGACGGGCAGTCCGGCGGCGCGGGCGCGGGGCAGCAGCTGGCGGGCGGGGACGACGCCGGAGACCAGGTCGGTGAGCAGGCCCTGCGCGGACTGCTCCTCCCAGGTGTGGGCGGCGCCGCCGCCGAGCATGCGGTGCAGGACGAGGGCCTCGGCGGCCCGGTCGGCGAGGAGCCGTCCGCCCGCGGTGTCGCCGCGGTAGCCGCACAGCATGATCTGTCCCCAGCGTTCGCCGCGTCCGCCGAGTTCGGCGCGGATCCAGCCGTCGCCCTCGGTGCCGCCGGCCTGGCGGGCGACGCGTTCCCAGTCGCGCAGCACGTCGTCGACCGCGGACCGCTCCCCCGCGGTCGCCAGGACGCGGTGGGCGAGGTTGGTGACGACGACGGGGCAGCCGGTGTGGTGGACGATCTCGTCGAGGAGGCGTTGCAGGGGCGCGCCGGCGGTGATGAGGCCGGTGAGGGCGGTGCGCACCGCCTCCGACAGGCTCACGGCGGCGAACTTGCGCCGGACGAGCCGGGATTGGACCTCCTCGGTGAGTTCGGCGAAGGGGAAGGGCCGGTGCAGAACGACCATCGGCAGCCCGCACCGCTCGGCCGCGCGCCGCATGGCGTCCGGGGTCGTCGGGAAGGCCCGTCCCAGGCCGAGGACGACGGCGGCGGCCTCCGCGCGGTACAGGGACTGCACGTACTCGGCCTGCTTGCCCTCGTCCCCGGCGAGCAGCACGCCGGTGGTGAGCACCATCTCGCCGCCGCTGAGCATCACGCCGACGTCGGCCGCCTCGGCGACGTGCACCCAGCGCACGGGCCGGTCGAGCTGGGCCGCGCCGGCCACCACCTCCGGTTCACCGGCCGACACCCGCTCCAGCGACAGGACCTGACGGACCGACAGGGCCGGCTTCAGGGGTTCCGGGGACTTCGGCGGCTCCAGGGGCTCCATGGGCCCCCAGTACTCCGAGACGGTGGTCATGACGGTGTTCCCTTGCTCGTTGCCTCGTGCGGGCTGCTACTGCGTGCTCCTCAACGCGTTCTCGAGGATCGCGGCGCCCTCCTCGGCCTCCGCGACGGTCAGGGACAGCGGCGGAGCGACGCGCAGGGCGCTGGTGTCGTGCCCGCCGCCCTTGCCGATGAGCAGGCCGTCCGCGCGGGCCGCCGCCAGGACCGCCGCGGCCCGGTCCGGGTCGGCGCGGTCGGTGCCGGGCCTGGTCAGCTCGACGCCGATCATCAGTCCGCGTCCGCGGACCTCCCGCACGCCCGGGTCCTGCGCGGCGACGGCCCGCAGCCGTTCGATGAGCAGCCCGCCGACCCGCCGGGCGTTGCCCTGGAGGTCGTGCTCCAGCAGATGGGCGAGGTTGGCGAGGCCGGCCGCCATGGTGACCTGGGTGCCGCCGAAGGTGGAGATGCTGTTGGCGTCGAGGCAGTTCATGATCTCGGCGCGGGCGACGACCCCGCCGACGGACATGCCGTTGCCGATGCCCTTGGCGAAGGTCACGATGTCCGGCGGGCCGCTGGCGGCGTGTGCCTGCCAGCCCCAGAAGTGGTCGCCGGTGCGGCCCCAGCCGGTCTGCACCTCGTCGGCGATCCACAGGATCCCGTGCGCGTCGAGCACTTCGCGGAACGCCGCGTACAGTCCGTCCGGCGGGGAGGTGAAGCCGCCGACGCCCTGGATCGGCTCGGCGATCAGCGCGGCGGGCGAACGGGTGTGGCCGAGCAGGTCCTTGAGGTCGTCGACGCAGGCCGCGATGAAGTCGGCGTCGCTCAGGGAGGCGTACGGGCCGCGGGTGCGCACGCCACCGTGGACGTACAGCGTCTGGAGCGGGGACAGCGAGGTCGGGGACCAGCCGCGGTTGCCGGTGATGCCGACCGCGCTGAAGGAACGGCCGTGGTAGCTGTTGCGCATCGCCAGGACGGTGTTGCTGCGCCGGTACGTCGTCGCCAGCAGCAGGGCGGTGTCGTTGGCCTCGGTGCCGGAGGTGGTGAAGAAGACGCGGGCGTCCGGGATGCCGCTCAACTGGGCGATGCGCTCGGCGAGTTCGACCATGGGGCGGTTGAGGTAGAGGGTGGAGGAGTGGATGATCCGTCCGGCCTGCTCGCTCACCGCCTTGGTCACCTCGGGCAAGGCGTGCGCGGTCATCGTCGTGAGGATGCCGCCGAAGAAGTCGAGGTACTTGTTCCCTTCGGCGTCCCAGACGTGGCGGCCCTCGCCGTGCGTGATCTCCAGCGGGTCGTCGTAGTAGAGGGCGAGCCAGTCGGGCAGCACCTTGCGGTGGCGGGCGTACAGAGCGTCGCTCATGGCCGCACCAGCCCGTCGTAGGCGTCGGGGCGGCGGTCGCGGTAGAAGGCCCACGTCTGCCGCACCCGCTCGATCAGGTCGAAGTCCAGGTCGCGGACGAGGAGTTCCTCGTCCTTGTCGCCGGCGACCTCGCCGACGAACTGTCCGCGCGGGTCGACGAAGTACGACGTCCCGTAGAAGTCGTTCTCCCCGTACTCCTCGACGCCGACGCGGTTGATCGCGGCGACGAAGTACTCGTTGGCGACGGCCGCGGCGGGCTGCTCCAGCTGCCAGAGGTGGGACGACAGGCCGCGGTGGGTGGCCGACGGGTTGTAGACCAACTGGGCTCCGTTGAGGCCGAGTTGACGCCAGCCTTCCGGGAAGTGGCGGTCGTAGCAGATGTAGACGCCGACCTTGCCGACGGCGGTGTCGAAGACGGGCCAGCCGACGTTGCCCGGTTTGAAGTAGTACTTCTCCCAGAAGCCCTTGACCTGCGGGATGTGGTGCTTGCGGTACTTGCCGAGGTAGGAGCCGTCGGCGTCGATCACGGCCGCGGTGTTGTAGTAGAAACCGGACTGCTCGATCTCGAAGACGGGGACGACGATCA
Organism: Streptomyces sp. NPDC002328; assembly: GCF_042890065.1. Taxonomy (NCBI): domain Bacteria; kingdom Bacillati; phylum Actinomycetota; class Actinomycetes; order Kitasatosporales; family Streptomycetaceae; genus Streptomyces; species Streptomyces sp. NPDC002328. The sequence goes on from NZ_JBIARQ010000004.1 coordinate 418,938, forward strand.
CCATGCCCGTCTCGCGCGCGAGCTCCCGCATCCGGCGCACGGTCGGGCCGTCGGGGACGGGCTCGGCCCAGCGGTAGTGCTCCGGTTCCTGGACCTGGCAGAAGTAGGGGGCGTTGAAGACCTCCTGGAAGCCGATGATCTTCGCGCCCTGCCGGGCCGCCTCACGGGCGTGCTCCTCGTGTTTCGCCACCATGGACTCGGTGTCGCCGGTCCAGGTGGCCTGGACCAGAGCGGCACGTACGACGTTGGCCATGAGCTGCTCCTTCGACGGGGAACGTCAGAGCCTCTACACCCGTAGACGATGGCCGTAGAGGGACGAACGTAAGCCTCCGGGACAGGCTTGCCAAGACCATCGTCGTTAACCCGCGGAGTCGATCGCGTTTCACCCCCCTGTGGGTGAGTCGGGGGGCGTTCGGCGTAGGGGGCGGCGGGGATCGGCTCAGGTCGGGTGTCCGGCCACCCGGAGGGCGTGGACGAGGTCGCGGTGGCGGTCCTTCGAGACGCCCCGGGCCGCCTCCAGCAGCAGCGGCACCAGGACGTGCGGCTCCGGCTCCGCGCCGAGGGCCACGTCCTCGGGGGTGCGGACCCTGACGAACGCGTCGAGCAGCGCGCTTACCTCGCGGCGGCGGCCCTGCGCCGTCAGCGCGGCGGCGGCCTTCCCGATCTCCTCGGCCGACCGTACGACGCCCTGCCGCAGGACCTGCTCGCCGTCGGCCGTGCGGCCCGCCTCGGTCAAGGCGTCCGCCACGGCCACCAGCCGGTCGGCGGGCAGTGAGGCCGCCTCCCAGAGGAGGGTCGCCCAGTCGGCGTTCAGCCCGGCGCGCTGGAGGCCCGCCGCGAGCAGCGGGATGCGGGCGGCGGGCCAGTACGCCAGCTCCACGAGCAGCGCGTGCGCCTCGCCGCTGCGGCCCTCGCCGCGCAGCCGCACCAGCCGCTCGACCGCCTCGACGGTCCCGGGCCCGGCGCTCCGCTCGCCGTCCGCCGCCGGCTCGGCGGGCGCCGCCTGCTGCGTCTCCGCGGCGGCCCCGGCGAAGCGGGCTCCTCGCAGCGTGCGACGCGAGGCCGTCACGGGCGCGGGCGCCACCGGCTCGGCGACCGGCGGCACGACGACGGGGCCGGCCCCCTCCGCCTCCCCCATCCCGGCGAACCGAGCCCCACCCCGTCGCCGCTTCCGCTGTTTGGGAAGGGGGGCGCCTTCGGCGGGAACGGGGGTGGGGTCAGGTTCGGGGGCGGGGGCGACCGGGGCGTCGGCGGCGGGGACGGGTGCGGGCTCGGCGTGGGACGACTGAGTACCGTAGCCGCCCTCGGGCGTGTAGCCACGCTGAGGCGCGTGGCCGGCATCGGCGGAGGCCGGCGCACGATGTCCCGAGTCAGCGGAGGCACCGGCCGGGGCGTACCCGGCAGCGCCGTCATACCCGGGCCCCGCGGGAGCCGGCGCACGATGACCCGGATCAGCGGAGGCACCGGCCGGGGCGTACCCGGCAGCGCCGTCGTACCCGGGCCCCGCGGGAGCCGGCGCACGATGACCCGGACCAGCAGAGGCACCGGCCGGGGCGTACCCGGCAGCACGGTCGTAACGACCTGGGTCAGCGGAGGCACCGGCCGGGGCGTACCCGGCAGCGCCGTCGTACCCGGGCCCCGGGTCGGCAGGGCCCCCGGCGTGGTCGTACCCGGAGACGTGGTCGTACCCGGGCTCGGCCGGAGTCGTCGCGCGACCGTAGCGTGGGTCCGTGGCGGCCCCGCCGCCCTGATACGCGGCCCCCGCCGTCCCCCTCCCGCTCCCGCCCGCCCGTGGGCGGATCAGTCGGGCGCCCTGGGGCTGGGGCTCGGTCGGCGGGCGGCGGTCCAGTTCTGCCAGGCGGTGGGTGATCTCGGCGCAGCGGGCGGTGGCTCGTTCGTGGTCGTCGTGGGCCCAGGCGAGGTCGAGACGGAGGGCGTCGGCCTCCGCCTGGGTAGTCGCGGCGGCGAGGAGGCGGCCGAGTTCGGCCTGCCGCTCGACGGCGTGGCGCTGCTCGCGGAGCATGACGTCGAGCCGGTCCCCGAGGGCGTCCCGGCCGCCGGGCCGGGCGTCGTGGGCGGCGAGGGCGGCGGCGTGCAGCGGCCGGGCCCGGTCCGCGTCCCGCGCGGCCACGGGCGTGCCGTACTCCGCCGCGAGATCCTGGAGCAGGGCCTCGACGACGTCCCACGGAGGCACCTCGCGCGCGTCCAGGCAGGCCCGCATACCGTCGGGGTCGCGCTGCCAGAAGACGGCGCACCAGCCCGAGCCCTGGTCGAGGCGCGCCAGCAGCCCGTCCAGATAGTTCGCGAACTCCCGCACCTGGGCCGGGAGATGATCCACAGCCATCGCTCGACTCCCGCCCGACCGGAGAACTCCGGTCCGTAGAAAACACCAGTTGTGTTACGGCGTGGCTACGGTGACTTTTCCATGTGGGCGCGGCGGCCTTATTGCCCGATCTTGACCGAATGGCGTCCGGTCGACGACCGGAATCACACCACCGGCCCACGCCCGAATCACACCACCGGCCCCACACCCGCCAGTACACACCGCACCGCCAGCTCGTCCATGGACAAGCCGAGCGCGTGCGCGATCGCGGCGACCGTGAAGAAGGCCGGCGTCGGGGCGCGGCCGGTCTCGATCTTGCGGAGGGTCTCGGCGGAGATGCCCGCGTTCGCGGCGACGTCGGTCATGCTCCGGCCGCCACGGGCCTCACGGAGCAACTTGCCCAGCCGCTCGCCGCGTTCGCGTTCTTCCGGGGTCAGTGGGGTGCGCACCATACCGGCATTCTAATACCGGTATAGTAATTGGCATGGTGGAACTGAAGACAGACGCGTCGATCGACGCCATGTACGAGGCCGGCCAGGTCGTCGCCCGCGCCCTGACGGCCGTGCGGAAGGCGGCCGGCGTCGGCGTCTCCCTGCTGGAACTGGACGAGCTGGCGCACGGCGTGCTGCGCGAGGCGGGCGCGACCTCGCCCTTCCTCGGCTACCGCCCGTCCTTCGCGCCGACCGCCTTCCCGGCGGTGATCTGCGCGTCCGTCAACGACGCGATCGTGCATGGCATCCCCACCCGCTACCGGCTCCGCGACGGCGACCTGGTCTCGATCGACTTCGGCGCCCAACTGAACGGCTGGGCGGGCGACTCGGCGATCAGTTTCACCGTGGGCGCCGCGCGGCCGGCGGACCTGCGTCTGATCGAGACCGCCGAGCGCGCCCTCGCCGCCGGCATCGAGGCGGCCGTCGTCGGCAACCGAGTCGGCGACATCGCGCACGCGATCGGCAGCGTGTGCCGCGCGGCCGGCTACGGCATCCCGGACGGCTTCGGCGGCCACGGGATCGGCCGTCACATGCACGAGGACCCCGGGGTCCCCAACGAGGGCCGCCCCGGTCGGGGTCTGCGGCTGCGCCGCGGCATGGTCCTGGCGATCGAGCCCATGCTGATCGCCGGCGGCACCGACGGCTACCACGCGGACCCCGACGGCTGGACCCTCAGGACGAACGACGGCTCGCGGGCGGCCCACGCGGAGCACACGGTCGCGATCACGGACAGCGGCCCCCGGATCCTCACCGAGCGGGGCGCTCCGCTGTAGGCGGCGTGACGCGTGTGTGGGCAGCGTGACGCGTCCGTGGGCAGCGTGGTGCGTCGCCGGTCGACCGCGGCGCCGTCGTAACCGTTCGCGCAGTTCCCCGCGCCCCTGACCGGCACTGCCGCACCCCGCGTCACGACAACAGCCAGTCCCACGGCCTACGGCACCCGGCCCCCGACCCTCACGACATGCCGCCCCTCCCCGCCCGTGACAAAGTGGACACGGTGCCCTCACCCGCCCCACAGGTGTAGCGCCGCACGGCATGGGCACCCGTCCGCACCGACAACCGCACGTCGATCGAACGGAACGCCATGACCAGCGGCTTCAACAGCCCGGAGGGCTACGGCGACCCCTTCGGTGAATTCCTGGCCCGCTTCTTCGGCGGGCCCCGCCCCGGCCCCCGCCAGATCAACATCGGCCAGCTCCTCAGTCAGCCGGCCAGGGAGCTGGTCCGCGGCGCGGCCCAGTACGCCGCCGAGCACGGCAGCCGTGACCTGGACACCGAGCACCTCCTGCGCGCGGCTCTCTCGGCGGAGCCGACCCGTACCCTGCTCAGCCGGGCCGGCGCGGACCCCGACTCGCTCGCGACGGAGATCGACGAGCGCTCGGGCCCCGCCCAGCACCCGCCGGGCGAGGTCCCGCCGCCGACCTCGCTGTCGCTCACCCCGGCCGCCAAGCGCGCCCTGCTGGACGCACACGACCTGGCCCGTTCGCGCGGCGCCGGATACATCGGCCCGGAGCACGTGCTCAGCGCCCTCGCGGCGAACCCGGACTCCGCCGCCGGGCACATCCTGAACGCGGCCCGCTTCGCCCCGGCGGCGGGCGGCCCGCCCGAGCCCCCGGACGCCGCGCAGCCGCGTCCGGAGCGGCCGTGGCCCACCTCCACGCCCACCCTCGACAAGTTCGGCCGCGATCTCACCGACCTGGCCCGCCAGGGCCGTGTCGACCCGGTGATCGGCCGGGACGACGAGATCGAGCAGACCATCGAGGTGCTCTCCCGGCGCGGCAAGAACAACCCGGTGCTGATCGGGGACGCGGGCGTCGGCAAGACGGCCATCGTGGAGGGCCTCGCACAGCGCATCGCCGACGGCGACGTGCCGGACGTGCTCTCCGGCCGCCGCGTCGTCGCGCTGGACCTGCCCGGCGTGGTCGCCGGCACCCGCTACCGGGGCGACTTCGAGGAACGCCTCAACAGCATCGTCGGCGAGATCCGCGCCCACTCCGACCAGTTGATCGTCTTCATCGACGAGCTGCACACGGTCGTCGGCGCGGGCGGGGGCGGCGAGGGCGGCTCCATGGACGCCGGCAACATCCTCAAGCCGGCCCTGGCCCGCGGCGAGCTGCACATCGTCGGCGCGACGACGCTGGAGGAGTTCCGGCGGATCGAGAAGGACGCGGCGCTGGCCCGGCGGTTCCAGCCGATCCTGGTGCCGGAGCCGTCCGTCGCCGACGCGATCGAGATCCTGCGCGGGCTGCGGGACCGTTACGAGGCCCACCACCAGGTCCGCTACACCGACCAGGCGCTGCTGGCGGCCGTGGAGCTGTCCGACCGGTATCTCACCGACCGGCGGCTGCCGGACAAGGCGATCGACCTGATCGACCAGGCCGGCGCCCGGGTGCGGCTCGGCGCCCGCACCAAGGGCACGGACGTGCGCGCCATGGAGCGCGAGGCCGAGCAACTGGCCCGGGACAAGGACCAGGCCGTCGCCGACGAACAGTACGAGGAGGCCACCCGGCTGCGGGACCGCATCGTCGAACTGAGGCGGCGGATCACGGAGGAGAGCCACGGCGACGAGGCGGTCGAAGGACAGCATCTGGAGGTCACGGCCGAGGCCGTGGCGGAGGTCGTGTCCCGGCAGACCGGGATCCCGGTGGCGAGCCTCACCCAGGAGGAGAAGGACCGGCTGCTCGCCCTGGAGGAGCACCTGCACGAGCGGGTCATCGGCCAGGACGAGGCGGTACGGGTCGTCGCGGACGCGGTGCTGCGCTCGCGCGCCGGGCTCGCGAGCCCGGACCGGCCGATCGGCAGCTTCCTCTTCCTCGGCCCGACCGGCGTCGGCAAGACGGAGCTGGCCCGCGCGCTCGCCGAGGCGCTGTTCGGCAGCGAGGAGCGGATGGTCCGCCTCGACATGAGCGAGTACCAGGAACGGCACACCGTCAGCCGGCTGGTGGGCGCACCGCCCGGCTACGTGGGCCACGAGGAGGCCGGGCAGCTCACCGAGGTGGTGCGCCGGCACCCGTACTCGCTGCTCCTGCTCGACGAGGTGGAGAAGGCGCACCCGGACGTCTTCAACATCCTGCTCCAGGTCCTCGACGACGGCCGGCTCACCGACTCCCAGGGCCGCACGGTCGACTTCACCAACACGGTCATCGTGATGACGAGCAACCTGGGTTCGGAGGCGATCACCCGGCGCGGCGCGGGGATCGGCTTCGGGCCGGGCGGCGCCGACGCCGACGAGGAGGCCCGGCGGGAGCGCATCCTGCGGCCGCTGCGCGAGCACTTCCGGCCGGAGTTCCTCAACCGCATCGACGAGATCGTCGTCTTCCGTCAGCTGACCGGTGAGCAACTGCGGCGGATCACCGACCTGTTGCTGGAGCGGACCCGCCGACTGCTCAACTCGCAGGACATCACGGTCGAGTTCAGCGGCGCGGCCGTCGACTGGCTCGCCGAACGCGGCTACCAGCCGGAGTACGGCGCCCGCCCGCTGCGCCGCACCATCCAGCGCGAGGTCGACAACCAGTTGTCCCGGCTGCTGCTCGACGGGCGGGTCGAGGAGGGCGACCGGCTGACGGTGGAGGTCGAGGACGGGCGGCTCGCGTTCCGTACGGCCGCGGCGACCGCAGGCGAGCCGCCCGCTCCCGAACTGTGAGCCCGGCCGCGCTGTGAGCTCTGCTTGCCGCGCTGTGAGCCCTACTTCTCCGGGCGCACCACCTGCGCCGAACCGCCCCCCCGCCGTGTCGTCTCGGCGGCTGCCAGCCACTTGCCGTCGGGCAGCCGCTGGACGCCGGTGGCCGCGCCGATCTCCGGGTTGAGCCGGAAGGAGTGCCCGATGGCCTCCAGCCGCTTGGCCGAGTCGGTTCCGTACAGGCCGGGTTCGAGCTCGGTCTGGGCGGCGTTGCGCTGGCTGGCGCGCGGTGCGGCGATGGCGTCGACGAGGGGCAGCCCCCGGTCGAGGAAGCCGGTGAGGGTCTGGAGCACGGTGGTGACGATGGTCGCGCCGCCGGGCGAACCGAGGGCCACCACCGGCTTGTCGTGCCGGTCGAGGACGATCGTCGGCGAGATCGAGGAGCGCGGGCGCTTGCCCGGTCCGGGCAGGTTCGGGTCGTGCACGGCCGGGTTGGCCGGGGCGAAGGAGAAGTCCGTCAGCTCGTTGTTGAGGATGAACCCGCGGCCGGGGACGGTGATGCCGCTGCCGCCGGTCTGCTCGATGGTGAGCGTGTAGGCGACGACGTTGCCCCACTTGTCGGCCACCGTCAGATGCGTGGTGTTCTCGCCCTCGTACGTGGTCGGCGCGGCCGTGCCGCCGGCGGCGCAGTCCGCCGGGCGGCGCGGGTCGCCGGGGGCGAGGGGGCTGGTGAGGACCGCGTCGTCCTTGATGAGGCAGGCGCGCGAGTCGGCGTACCGCTGCGAGAGCAGTTCCTTCGTCGGCACGTCCTCGAAGGCGGGGTCGCCGACCCAGCGTCCGCGGTCGGCGAAGGCGATGCGGCTGGCCTCGATGAAGCGGTGCAGGTACTGGTCCTGGCTCGCCTCGGAGAGGTCGGTCCGCTCCAGGATGTTCAGCGCCTCGCCCACGGTGGTGCCGCCGGAGGAGGAGGGCGCGATGGAGTACACGCCGAGGCCCCGGTACGAAGTCCGCGTCGGTGCCTGGACTTTGGCGCGATAGGAGGAGAGGTCCTTCGCCGTCAGCTTGCCGGGGCGGGCGTTCCACCCCGAAGCCGGGTCCACGGGCGGGTGGTTGACGGTGTCGACGATGTCCTCGGCGATGTCGCCGCGGTAGAGCGCGCGGACGCCCTTCTTGCCCAACTCCTTGTAGGTGCGGGCGAGATCGGGGTTCTTGAAGGTCGAGCCGACGACCGGGAGGCTTCCGCCGGGCAGGAACAGCCCGGCGGTGTCCGGGAAGTAGCGGAAGCGGGTCTCGTTGGCGGCGGTCTGGCTACGGAAGGTGGCGTCGACGGTGAAGCCGTCGCGGGCGAGGCGTTCGGCGGGCTTGAGCAGCGTGCCGAGGTCTTCGCTGCCCCACTTGTCGAGTGCGGTCGCCCAGGTGGCGGGCGTGCCCGGGGTGCCGACGGCGAGGCCGCTGGTGACGGCGTCGGCGAAGGCGAGCGGTTTGCCGTTCTCCTGGAAGAGTCCGGCGTCGGCGGTGAGCGGGGCGGTCTCGCGTCCGTCGATGGTGCGCACGGTACGGGACTTGGCGTCGTAGTAGACGAAGTAGCCGCCTCCGCCGATGCCGGCGGAGTAGGGCTCGGTGACGCCGAGCGCGGCGGCGGTGGCGACGGCCGCGTCGACGGCGTTGCCGCCCTTCCGCAGCACCTCGATGCCGGCGGCGGAGGCGTCGGCGTCGACGCTGGACACCGCGCCGCCGTAGCCGACGGCGACCGGGACCTTCTCGGGGGCCGTTCTCCCGGCGGCGGGTGGGGCCGCGGCTCCCACCGAGACGACGGCGGCAGAGACCGCCAGGACCGACAGTTTCCGCGCGGCAGGGCGACGCATCCGTACCTCCAGTCGGGGACCGTCCGCGCAGCGTAACCACATTGCGGGGGCCTCGACAGACCGCCTCGGCACGGTGTCGCACGACTGACACACATCGAACACGGGTACGTTCCCGCCGTGTCGGCCCGCTAGCATGCGCGCCCATGAACGACGACGTGCGCAACATCGTCCTGGGCGTGGTCGCGGCCGGCATCAGTGCCGCGCTCGGCTGGGTGGCCCGCACCTATCTGTGGAAGCGCCGACTCCGGCGCAAGCAGGCGTTCTTCGGGCTGCCGGACAACTCGGAGTCGCTGCTCGTGGTGAACCGCGGTGCGAGCGGCCCGGAGCTGACCGTGATGCGCTACGACGTGTTCGCGCTGCTCGAACTGGCCGCGCTGATCAAGGACTGCGGGGCGCAGGCGCAGGTCGTCGCGCACGACGCGGCCCGTCAGGGGTTCGGTGAGCGCACCGAGTTCTGCGTCGGCGGGCCGGCCTCCAACCGCCGTATGACGGCCCACCTCGCGTCGCTGCTGCCCGGGGTGCGGGTGAACGTCGACGCCGAACCCACGCCCGACCGCGGGGCGTTCCAGATCGGTTCCGAGCGCTACCGGCTGGAGGGGGGCGTGGCCGAGTACGTGCTCCTCGCGCGGCTCACCGTCGACGCGAGCCCGCACAACCGGCCCGTGTTCCTCTTCTGCGGCCAGACCGCCATCACCAACCAGGCCGCGACGCGCTATCTCGCCCGCCACCACGAGCGGTTGCGGCGCAAGCACGGCAACGGCTCCTTCGTGGTGCTGTTGAAGGTCGTCAACTCGCACGCGTACGGGCCGGATGTCGTCGAGGAGGTGGCGGAGGTGACGCGGGCGGCGCGGGCGCCGCTGCCCGCGCAGGCGACCGCGCCACGCTCCTCCCACCGCGCGACCTGAATTCCACGCGGTCCTGCCTGCCCCGGTCGTCGGCACGATCGGCCCGCTCCCCGGCGAGCACAACCCGTCCGGCGCACGGCTGACCTTCTCCTCGCCGGCGAACGACCCGTCGTACGGGGCGCTCCCGCGCGCGAACAGTGATCTCCGGCCGTGGCCGGGCGGGTGGGGCTCTGTGGGTGGACTGCTGCCTCTGGGTCCTGCGGACCGGATGAACGGCACATCGTAGTCGAGTCGGCGGTCCCTCAGGGCACGGTCGGACCGGTCGGGGGTCAGGCCTCCGCGACCTCGCCGTACACCTGGGACAGTTCGGGAACCCCGTTCGCCGCCCATTCGTGTCCGGACGCCACCACGTCGAACTCCCGCCCGGACGCCAGCCGTACGACGGGCCGGCCGCCCGGCCAGACCTGCCACTGGGCGCCGGGGACGGTGCGCACGATGACCGTGCCGAGGTAGAGCCCGGCGTCGTTGCCGAGCCACGGCAGGATCTCCTCGTCGTCGCGCCAGCCCGGCAGCAGCTGGTCCAGGGCCTCCAAGGAGTGCACCGAGTCGTCGAGTACGACGCCCTCCTGGACCGTCAGGGAGCGCAGCAGATCGCATTCGGAGAGCAGTTCGGCGACCCCTTCGGGGTCCGCCGCCAGCGTCGTCTCACCCTGCTTCTTGCGCCTGATGCCCAGGAAAGGGATGTTCATACGCCCAGCGTGACATTCACACCGGTGTGGGCACCACAGGGCGCGCGGACGGCGTCTTCCCGCCGAATCACCGTCGCTCCGCGCATGGCGGGTTGACCGGTGCGCGACCTCTCCCTAGCGTCGCCCTGCCAAGATCGTCCGGATCCGGATCCGCGGGAGGAGTCGGTACGTGCGCCGACACGTGCGGGGGTACCCCGTGGTGCCCCTCGTCCTGTTCGTCCTGTTCTCGCTGTTCGCGCTGCCGGCCCCGCCCGTGCGGGCCGCCCGGGTGCCGCCGCTCCCCCTGGAGCGGCTCTACGACAACACGGCGGTCTCCGACGACGCCCGCCCGGACTCGGCGGACCTCGACGGCCGCGGCGCCTCGCTGTCGGCGGGCGACCTGGCCGCCGCGGGCTGGACTCCGGGGCGGGCGCTGACCGTCCAGGGCGCGCGGCTGACGTGGCCGCGCCGGGCGGCGGGCGCCCCCGACAACGTGCGCGCCCAGGGGCAGGCCGTACGCCTCACCGGCCGCGGCGACGCCCTGGCCTTCCTGGCCACCGGCACGGGCGGGGACGCGGCGGGCGGCGCGGGGACCGTCGGGTACGCCGACGGCTCCCGCTCGTCCTACCGGCTGGCGGTGCCCGACTGGCGGCAGGGCTCCCTCGCCGCCAAGGCGGTCGCCCTGCCGCATGTGAACACCCGCGACGGTCAACTCGCCGAGAAGGCCCGGCTGTACGTGACGACGGTCCCGCTCGACCGGGGGCGCGAGGTCGCGTGGGTGGAGCTACCGGTCGATCCGGAACTGCATGTGTTCGCGCTGACGGTGCGGGCGGCCCGGCCGGGCTGGACGGGCAGTTGGGCGACGGCGACGTCCGGGCTGCGGACGGTGGGGCCGTGGACGGACCGGACGCTGCGGCTGGTGGTGCACACTTCGGCGGGCGGGCCGCGCGTGCGGCTGCGCTTCGACAACACGTTCGCGTCCCTGCCGGTGCGTCTGGGCGGCGCGACGGTGGCGGTGCGGGCGGAGGGCGCGACGGCGGCCGAGCGGCCGGCGCGGTTGTCGTTCGACGGCGCGCCGGGCGTCGAACTGCCCGCGGGGGCGCAGGCGGTGAGCGATCCGCTGGCCTTCCCGGTGCCCGCGGGCGCCGATCTGCTGGTGAGCGTGCATCTGCCGGGCCCGGTGACCGCGGCGCCCCTGCACGGGTTCGCGCTCCAGCGGTCCTACCTCAGCGGCCCTGGCGACCACACGGCCGACGCGGCCGGCACGGCGTACGCGCCGACGCTGACCACGTGGCCGCTGCTGACCGGGGTGGACGTGGGCGGCGGGCCCGGAACGGTGGTGCTGTTCGGGGACTCGATCACCGACGGCGACGGGTCGACGGTGGACGCCGACCGGCGGTGGCCGGACGCGCTGGCCGACCGGCTGCGCCGCCAGGACGCGGTGCCGCGCTACGGCGTCCTCAACCAGGGCATCGCGGGCAACCGCGTGCTCGTCGACCGCTATCCGGGCGACGGGGCGCTGCCGACGGTCGGGGCCGGGGTGAGCGCGCTGAGCCGGCTCGACCGGGACGTGTTCGCGCAGACCTCGGTGCGGACCGTCGTCGTCCTCGAAGGCATCAACGACCTGCTGCTCGGCGCGAGCGGGGAACAGGTGATCGAGGGGCTGCGGGAGATCGCCGAGCGGGCGCGGCTGCGCGGGGTGCGGGTGCTCGGGGCGACGCTGCTGCCGTGCGGGGGCACCGCGCGCTGCACACCGGCGGTGGACGCCGAGCGGGCCGCGGTCAACGTCTGGATCCGGCAGGCGGGCGCGTTCGACGGCGTACTGGACGCCGACCGCGCCCTGCGCGACCCTTTCGCCCCCACCCGCATGCTCCCCGCCTACGACAGCGGCGACCACCTGCACCCGGGCGACGCGGGGTACGCGGCGCTGGCGGAGGCGGTGGACCTGCGGCTGCTGTGAGCGCGGGGGCTCAGAGTTCCAGGTCGACGACGACCGGGGCGTGGTCCGAGGCGCCCTTGCCCTTGCGTTCCTCGCGGTCGACGTAGGAGTCCTTGACGGCCTTGGCGAACGGCTCGTTGCCGTAGACCAGGTCGATGCGCATGCCGCGGTTCTTGGGGAAGCAGAGCTGGCGGTAGTCCCAGTACGTGAAGGGGTGCTCGTACTTCAGGGGGCGCGGCACGACGTCGGAGAGGCCGGACTCGCGCAGGGAGGCGAGGGCGGCGCGCTCGGCGGCCGTCACATGCGTGGAGCCCTCGAAGGCGGCCGGGTCGAACACGTCGTCGTCCGTCGGCGCCACGTTGTAGTCGCCCATCACGGCGAAGGGGCGGCCCCCGGCCGCGTCCCCCGCGACGGCGGCCTTCAGCGCCTCGAACCACTGGAGCTTGTAGGCGTAGTGGGGGTGGTCCACCTCGCGGCCGTTGGGCACGTACACCGACCAGACGCGGACCGGGCCGCAGGTCGCGGAGATGGCGCGCGGCTCGGGGGCGCCGTCGTAGCCGGGGTCGCCGGGCAGGCCCTTGACGACGTCCTCGACACCGACCCGGGAGATCACCGCCACGCCGTTCCACCGGCCGGTCGCGTGGACCGCCGCCTCGTAGCCCAGCTCGCGCAGCTGCTCGAACGGGAACTGCGCCTCGGCGACCTTGGCCTCCTGGAGGCAGAGCACGTCCGTGCTGCTGCTCTCCAGCCAGGCCAGGAGCCTCGGCAGGCGGGCGGTGATCGAGTTCACGTTCCAGGTCGCGATGCGCATGCCCCACAACCTACCCGGCGGCTCTGACACTCACAGCGCCGTGCTCTCCCCCGGCGCCAGCCGCAGGTGCTCGGCGCCGCCGAGAGCGCCGATCTGGTGGTCGTAGATGGGGCGGGCGAGGTCGGTCAGGAGGGCGTCGTGGATGTCGTAGGCGCGCTGCGGCTTCACCTCGCGGACGTAGTCGATGACCTCGGAGATCTTGCTCCAGGGAGCCATGACGGGAAGCATCAGCGTCTCGACGGCGTGATCGGGGACGGTGAGGGCGTCGCCGGGGTGGAAGACCCGGCCGCCGTCGATCAGGAAGCCGACGTTGGTGATGCGCGGGATGTCGGGGTGGATGACGGCGTGCAGCTCGCCGTGGACCTGGACGTCGAAGCCGGCCGCGGTGAAGGCGTCGCCGTGGCCGACGGTGTGGACGCGGCCCGGGAAGGCGGCGGAGAGCTTCTCCGCGACCGACCGCAGGGTCCAGATCTCGGCGGCCGGGTCGGCCTCCAGCGCGGCCCGCAGCCGCTCCTCGTCGAAGTGGTCGGGGTGTTCGTGCGTGACCAGGATCGCGTCGGCGCCGACGGCCGCGTCCCGCTCGCTGAACCCGCCCGGGTCGAGGACGAGCGTGCGCCCGTCCTTCTCGAGACGGACGCAGGCGTGCGACTTCTTCGTGAGCTTCGTGGTCGTCATGGGATCCATCCTGCCCCCGGCGCGCGGGCGGGCGCTCACTCGGTCGGCGTGGTCTCCTCACGGATGACCTGCTGCGCCACCCGGAAGGCGCTGCTCGCCGCCGGGACGCCGCAGTAGACCGCGGCCTGGAGCAGGACCTCCTTGATCTCGTCCGGGGTGAGGCCGTTGCGCAGCGCCGCGCGCGTGTGGAACGCGAGCTCCTCCAGATGGCCCCCGGCGACGAGCGCGGTGAGGGTGACGCAGGAGCGGGAGCGCCGGTCGAGTCCGGGCCGGTCCCAGATCTCGCCCCAGGCGTAACGGGTGACGAACTCCTGGAAGTCGCCGGAGAAGTCGTCGGCCTGCGACAGCGCCCGGTCGACGTGAGCGTCGCCGAGGACCTCGCGGCGCACCTTCAGCCCCGCGTCGTACGGGTCGGGCCGGCCCATGACCTGCGGCGGCTCGACGAGGGCGGGGGGCGCGATCTCGGCGACGGGCGCGGCCTGCGGGGGCGGGGCGACGACCGGCTTGAGGGAGACGCCCGGGACGGCGGTCTGGCCGGTGCTGTGGTCGTAGGCAGGCTGCCACGCGGTGGAGAAGTGCCTGACCAGCAGGTCGGTGACGGCCGCGGGCTGCTCCACCGGCACCAGGTGGGACGCGCCGGGGACGACGGCGAGCCGGGCGTCCGGGATGCCGGCGACCAGCGTGCGGGCCTCGGCGGGGCCGGTGACCTGGTCGTCCGAGCCGACGAGGACCAGCGTCGGCACGCCGACCAGTCCGAGTTCGGCGCGGACGTCGAACGCGGCGAGCGCCTCGCAGGCGGCGATGTAGCAGCCGGGGTCGGTGGTGCGCACCATCTGCACCGCCCAGTCGGTGATGGCGGGCTGCGCGGCCGCGAAGCCGCTGGTGAACCAGCGGTCGGGCGAGGTGCGCGCGATGGGGTCGAGGCCGTTCGTCCGGACGATCACGCCCCGCTGCCGGAACTCGTCCGCCGTGCCGAAGCGCGGCGAGGCCGCGATCAGCGCGAGCGAGGCGACGCGTTCGGGGTGGCGCAGGGCCAGCTCGACGCCGATCGCGCCGCCGAGCGCGCAGCCCGCGTAGCCGAAGCGCTGCACGCCGAGCGCGTCGAGCGTGGCGAGCACCCGCGCGGCGAGCTCGGCGACGGAACCCGCCGGGTGGGCCGGGGCGCCGCCGTGGCCGGGCAGGTCGTAGCGGAAGATCCGCCACTGCCTGGCCAGCTCGGGGACCTGCCGGTCCCACATGTGCCATGTGGTACCCAGGGAGGGGCCCAAGATCAGGACGGGAGCCTCTTCTGGCCCGTCAAAGCGGTATTGCAGGGTGTTCGACGGTGTCTCACTCACGCCTCAGACCCTCTCACGTATCACGAAATCTCACAGAGCCCGGGGAACCCGACGGCTCTTGACCCTCTCGGCGCGGCGCGTCCGGGACTGCCGGAACCCTCGGGAATCCAGATACATCGGCAGCGGCCTGCGCGCGGACCCGCTGCTTGCAGCCCTGACCGACTGCCTGATGCGGGAAGGCGAGCGACCGCCCGCCTCCGACCCCTTCCCCGCCTGGGACACCTACGGCATCGACGAGAGCTGCGCGCACGAGCACGATCTCCTCACCGCTGTGACGGAGCACTGAGACTCCGGGCCGGACGGTGGTCGCAGCCACGGCACCGTCCGGCCCGGTTCCCGACGAGATCGTCGCGTTGATCGACTGTGACCCGGGGCACTTCGACGGTTCGAAGCGCCCCGGGTCGTTGGTCTCCTGACAGACCGCTCACCTCGCGACGCGGACACGGCCAGGATCTTGCTCCGCCGCACCGAACCCGCCGACGACAGCCCGAAGTCGTGGTGGTCGGCAGCTGATGAGCCCTACTGGGGATCGAGTTGCATCGCTTTCGTGGCAGTCGTTCGTGTGGCGGTGGCGGCCAGGTAGGTGATGCGGAGGGTTCCGGTGGTGTGTTCGTGGTCGACGAGGACATCGACGCCGTACACCGACTTGACCAGGTCCGGGGTCAGCACGGCCTCCGGGTCCCCGGCCGCGGCGACCTGCCCGTGGTCGAGGACGACGATGCGGTCGCAGTACCGGGCGGCGAGGTTCAGGTCGTGCAGGGCGACGACGCAGGTGACGTCCAGTGATGTCAGCAGGTCGAGGAGTTCGAGCTGGTGGCGGATGTCGAGGTGGTTGGTGGGTTCGTCGAGCAGGATCTCCTGCGGTTCCTGGGCGAGGGCGCGGGCCAGTTGGGCGCGCTGCCTCTCCCCTCCCGAGAGGGTGTGCCAGCCCTGGTGTTGCTTGCCGGTGATGTCGGTCCGTTCCAGCGCCGCGTCGACGACCCGCCGATCGTGCTCGGTCAGCGCGTCGAAGCGGCCGCGGAACGGTGTACGGCCGAGTTCCACGACCTGACGGACGTTGACGTGGTTGTGGGCGGACACGTCCTGTTCGACGACGGCGAGCCGTCGGGCCCGCACCCGGCGGCTGAGGTCGTGCAGGCTGACGTCGTCGAGGTGGATGGTTCCGGTGTCGGGGCGGCGAAGTCCGGCGAGCAGGCGCAGCAGTGTCGACTTGCCCGAGCCGTTGGGGCCGAGGAGGCCGACGATCTTCCCGTCGTGGGCCGCCATCTCGATGCTGTCCAGCAGCCGATGGCCCTTGACCGACCAGGAGAGTTGGGTGGTGGTGATGCGGCCCATCAGGACTCCAGACGCTTCAGGACCAGCGCGAAGGCGGGCGCGCCGAGAAGCGCGGTGATGACGCCGGCGGGCAGTTCGTGGGGCGAGAACGCTGTCCGCGCGAACACGTCCACCCAGATGAGGAAGATGGCGCCGACGATCGCGGACAGAGGTAGCAGGGAGCGGTGCATCGGGCCCGCGAGGATGCGGACGGCATGCGGAATGAGCAGCCCGATGAAGCCGATCGCGCCGGAGGCCGCCACGGCGGCCGCTGTCATGACCGAGGTCAGCACCATCAGCCAGATGCGAGCAGCGGTGACGTCGATCCCCAGGGCTTCGGCGGAGTCCCACCCGAACGTGAAGGCGTCGAGGGCGGGCGCGAAGAAATGGACGGCGACCACACCGATCAGGATGATCAGGACCGTGACGGTCACCCCCTCCCACCGGGCGCCTCCGAGGGTGCCGAGCAGCCAGTAGGTGAAGCCGCGGGTGGAGTTCGCGTCCCCGCTGACCATGAGGATCACCGAGGTGATCGCGGCGAAGAACTGGGACACGAGCACGCCGGTCAGCACCACACGGGAAGGGCTGGCGACGCGCCCCCCGCCGAGCAGGACCAGCAGCAGGGCGAAGGAGACCAGACCGCCGACGAAAGCTCCGGTCGACAGGGAAATGCTTCCGCCGATGCCGAGCAGGAGCACGGCGACCGCGCCGGTCGAGGCGCCGGAGGAGACTCCCAGCAGGTAGGGGTCGGCAAGGGGATTCCTGGTGACCGCCTGCAGGACCGCTCCCGAGACCGCCAGGGCCATGCCGACGGCGCAGGCCAGCAGCACCCGCGGGAAGCGCGACTCCCAGATAAGCGCGTCCAGCAGCCCCGGCAGTGGCGGGGTGGGGGCGATACTGCCCAGGCCGATGTGCCGGAGGATCGTGGAGACGACGTCCAGGGGCTGGATGTTCGCGCTCCCGAAGAGCGACGCGGCGACGACCGACACCAGCAGCCCGGCCACGGCCAGGACGAAGAGTGCCACCATCGAGGCGCGCCGCGCGCCCACCGGAACCTTTTCGTCACTGGTGACCGGAGTCCCGGTGGGCGCGGCAGTTGTTTGTGAACTCGTGGTCATGGTGGTTGACAGCTCAGCCGAGCTTGTTCAGGCCGTCGACCAGCGCGGGGACCGCGGACGCGCTGCCGTGGCTGGGATCCATGTGGGTGCCGGGGATGGTGATGAACCGGTCGCCCTTCACGGCGGCGAGCTTGCGGGTGAGGGGGTCCTTCTTGAGCAGCTCGCTCTTCTCCTTGGCGGTGTCGTTGGGTTCGCCTCGGTTCAGGTCGGCCAGGATGATGACGTCGGGATTCCGGGCGGCGACCTCGTCCCAGCTCACCTCGGCCCACTTGGTCTTGGCGTCTTCGAAGATGTTCTCGACCCCGACGCGCTCGGAGATGTGCTGCGGCAGACCACCGGGGCCGGCGGCCCACGGGGTGCCGTCGTAGGTGGAGTAGAACCACATCACCTTCAGCGGCTTGTCCGGCTTCTTGTAGCCGTTCAGCGCCTTGTCCACCACGGCCTTCTGCTCGGTCGCCAGTTTCTCGCCGGCGTCGGGCACGCCCATGATCTTGCCCAGGCGGCGGTACTCCTCGTACATCATCTCGAAGTCCGCGTCGGCCACGCTCTCGTGGTACGAGCAGTCGAACTCGGTCAGGTAGGTCGGCACGCCCAGGTCGTGCAGGTCCTTGCGGTCACCGGCCTCCTCCTTGGTGAGGAAGCTCGCGAAAGAGCTGTAGACGAAGTCCGGCTGGGCTTCCAGCAGCTTCTCGTGCTTGATCGTCTCGCCGTCCCCGGACAGGATCGGAATCTTCTTGTACTGCGCGGCGATCGCGTCCGGAGCCTTCTCGACCTCATAGCCCGATCCGACGATCCGGTCACCCACCCCCAGGTGGATGAGGATCTCGGCGGCGGTCTGGTTCAGCGTGACGACCCTTTTCGGCGCGGCCTTGTAGGTCACGTCGGTGCCGCAGTTCTTCAGGGTGAACGGGTAGGCCGTCGCGCCCTTCGCCGCCGTCGTCGCCTTCCCTGCTGCATCGGAGGCCGAGTCACCGCCACACCCGGCGACCGCGAACATCGCCGCGGCAGTAACTATTGTGATAATCATTTTCGTTTTCATCGGCAGCAGAGTACCAATCTGTATGTAGTGGCAGAGGGCGTTGCGTCGCAGCGATCGGCTGGTCAGTACGGGCTACCGCAGCATTGCGGCGAGCCGGTGGACGACCTGCTCGTCGAACAGGCCGTTGGCCGCCATCCAGTCGTCGTTGAACACGGTGTCCAGGTACTTGTCGCCGCCGTCGCAGACCAGCACGACGATGGTGGCCCCGGGCCCCGCGCTCTGCGCCTGCTCCAGGGCCTTGTAGACCACGCCTCCGGCCGAACCGCCGATCAGGATGCCGAAGTTCCGTGCCAGGTAGCGGCAGGTCTCGAAGGCTTCCGAGTCGCTGGCCTTGACCCCCTCGTCGATCACCTCGTAGTCGACGACGCCACCGATCTCCGAGCCTTCGGGCGTACCGGTGCCGGACTGGTGGTAGGGCGCGCCCGGCCCGCCGAAGACGACCGACCCCACCGGCTCGACGCCGATGACCTTCAGGTCCGGGATGCGTTCCCGCAGGACGCGGCCGGTGCCGCAGAGCGAACCACCGGTGCCGACGGCCCCGTACAGGTAGTCGATGTCATCGCCAAGGTCGTCGAGCAGTTCGCGGGCGAGCGGCCGGTAGCCGTTCGGGTTCCCCTGATTGCGGTGTTGCGCGGTCCAGTACGCGCCCTGCTCGGCCGCGAGTCGCTCGGCCACGGTGTCGCGTTCGGCGGTGGCGAGGCCCTCCTCGTCCTCGGCGACATTGAGTATGTCGGCCCCGTAGGCGAGCATGCCGCGCAACTTGTCCGTGCTGGAGTGGTTGTCCACCACGGCGGTGAACTTGTATCCGCGTTCGGCGGCGATGAGCGCCAGGCCGAGCCCGGTGTTGCCGGAGGTGGACTCGACCAGCCACCCGCCGGGGGTGAGCAGCCCCGCTTCCTCCGCCTCGTCCACCATGTTCCTGGCCATCCGGATCTTGGCGGTGCCGGTGGGGTTGAACTGCTCCAACTTCAGCAGGACGGTCGCCGAACCGTCCGCAACCGACAATTTGAGCAGGGGTGTTCGGCCTATCAGGTCGGATACCTTGCTCTTGATCACAGCTTTCCCTTCGCGCGGATCTCCGTCAGACACCGCACGAAGACGTCGTTCTCCTCGGGCGTCGAGAGGGAGGCTCGGATGTAGGTCTCGTATCCCGGCTCGCGCCACGCCTTGACGATGATTCCGGCGCGGTGCAGCTCCTGAGCGACTCCGTCGGAGCGGCAGCCGGTGTCGATGAAAAGGAAGTTGGTAGAGGACGGGACCACGCGCAGTCCCGCGCCGCGCAGCCGGTCGGTGACCCTGGCGGTCTCCAGACCGGTCCGGCGTACCGTGTTCGCCAGGTGCTCGTGGTCGCCCAGCGCGGCGACGGCGGCGTCCTGGGCCGGCTGGTTGACGTTGTACGGAGTACGGACCCGGTCCAGCGCCTGGATCAGGGTGGCGTCGGAGGCGATGCCGTACCCCACCCGGAAGGCCGCCAGGCCGTGGGCCTTGGAGAAGGTGCGCAGTACGATCCACGGTCGGTCCTGGCAGCGCAGAGCCTCCAGCCCGTCGGGGTACTCGGGGTTGGGCCGGGCGAACTCGCCGTACGCCTCGTCGAGCACCAGCAGGGCCGACTCCGGGGTGGCGGCCACGACCTGCTCCAGTTCGCCGGCGCTGAGCATCGCACCGGTGGGGTTGCACGGGTTGGCGAGGAAGACGAGTTTCGGGCCCGCGGCCAGCGCGTCGCGCCAGGCGGCGGCGTCGAACCCGAACTCGGCGGTGACCGGGACCTTGGCGACCCGGGCGCCCATGACGCGGGGGAAGATCTCGTGCAGGGCGAACCCGGGCGCCTGGGTGACCACCAGGTCACCGGGATCGAGTACGGCCTGGCACAGCAACTCCAGAATGTTCTCCGAACCGTTGCCCAGCACGACGTGCTCGGCAGGCACGTCCAGGCTCTTCCCGATGGCCTCGGCCAGCCGCTTGCCGCTGGGATCGGGGTAACGGGAGACTCCGCCGGCCAGGCTGAGGCGTACGGCTTCGGCGACCGCGGGAGAGATGCCGTACGGGTTCTCGTTGTTGGAGAGTTTGATCACGTGGCGGGAGCCGCTGAGGACGGCCACGTCGTCCGGGTCGGCGCCGGGATCGTAGAGGGGCAGGCCCGCCACTTCCCTGCGTATCAAGGACGCCGAAGTGGCTGGTGCGAGGACGGGATTCATGACGGCTCCGGTTCCGGGACGGGTGCGCCTGACGTCTCCCGGTGGAGCCGGTCGACGCGGCGCAGGAACGCGACCAGCAGGATGGCGGCGGTGGCCGCGAGGCCGATGGTCTGGCCGATCCAGACGCCCTCGACACCCCAGTCGGCGGTCACTCCGAGCAGGTAGCCGGCGGGCAGCCCGATCAGCCAGTAGCCGACCAGGGAGATCCGGAAGGGTCCGGCGGTGTCGCCGATGCCGCGCAGGATGCCGTTTCCGATGTTCTGCGTGGCGTCGAAGACCTGCATGAGGGCGGCGATCAGCAGTCCGGTCACGGTGAGCGCGACGATGTCCGAGTTGTCGGCATGCCCGGCCGAGATGAACAGGGACACGATCGGGTTCGGGATCGCCAGGTACAGGGCGGCGATCACCAGCGTCGCGATCACTCCCCAGGCGGTGCCGAGGAGGCCCATTCGGCGAGCAAGTGTGTAGTCGTTGAGGCCGTCGGCCTCGCTGATGTGGATCGACGCCGCGTGGGACAGGCCGGCGGAGATCATGAAGACGATGTAGACAATCTGGTTCAGCACCGTCTGCGCTGCCAGCGCGTTGACGCCCAGGGAGCCGATGATCAGGGTGAGCACGCTGAAGAACCCGGCCTCCGAGGCGTAGGTTCCCGAGATCGGCAGGCCGAGCCGCCAGACGGACCGGACCGCGTCCCCGTTCCAGCGCCGCGCGTCGGGCGAGGTGAGGTATGGGCGCAGGACGCCGTCGCGCAGGATCACCGCGATGAACGCCAGGAAGGACAGCAGGAACACTGTGACGGTGGCGATCGCGACGCCGACGAATCCGAATTCCGGCAGGCCGAACTTGCCGTGGATCAATGCGTAGTTCAGGCCGATGGTCACGCCGACCGAGGCCAGTGTGATGGCCAGCAGCGGGCCGGGGCGCTTGAGACCGGTGGTGAAGTGCCGCAGGTTCTGGAACCACAGGCAGGGCAGCATGCCCGGGGCCAGGACCACCAGGGAGTCGCCTGCCTTGTCGACCACCTTCGGGTCCTGCCCCAGCAGGATGAGCAGCGGGCCGATCAGCAGCAGCACCGCGCAGGACACCACACCGCAGACGGTCGCCCAGAAGAAGCCC
Source organism: Streptomyces sp. NPDC002328 (assembly GCF_042890065.1). Lineage (NCBI taxonomy): Bacteria > Bacillati > Actinomycetota > Actinomycetes > Kitasatosporales > Streptomycetaceae > Streptomyces > Streptomyces sp. NPDC002328. The sequence goes on from NZ_JBIARQ010000004.1 coordinate 440,350, forward strand.
GCGAACAGCAGCGCCCCGATCCGTTCCCGGTCGTCCCGCACCCTCGCCTCGGCCACCAGGTTGCTGACCCCGGTGACCAAGCCGGTCCCGGTGGTACGCAACTGGTTGAACAGCGCGATGGCCAGACCGGCGGCGGCGATCTCGACCGCCCCGAGCCTGCCCAGCATCACGATGTCCACGGTGGTCAGGGCGACATAGGCGAAGTTGGTCAGGATCAGCGGAAACGCCAGCTTGAGCAGCGCCCGCGAGTTCTTGACCCACCAGCCGACGCCGACCTCTGTCGCGTCGGTCGTGCCGGTTGTCCGGGTACTACTCACCAGAAGTTGACCTTTTCCCCGCGCCCGCTCGCCTGCGCGAGATCGGCTATGTACCGGCCCAGCGCGGCGTCAGTGACCGCCATGCCGCTGTTGTAGGCGAAGACCACGTCGTCGGGATGGCGTCGAGCAGGTGCCCGGCCGAGCAGGACGTCCGGCAGCTGGGCGTCGACCGACGGCAGGCTGCCGTCCTCGCCACGCAGGTCGTCGCAGGTGGCGTGCATCTGGGCAGTGTCTGTGGCGATCCGGTAGTCCGCGCCATGGCATACGTCGGCGTGCACGCCGTACCCGAGGAGTACGGCGACCGAGCCCGGCTTCATCCAGTCACGCCGGACCTCGTCCGTGGCGGACAGGCCGGCGGCGCCGATCACGATGTCGGCCTCACCGGCGGCCTCCCGGAGATCCTTGACGATCTCGACCTCGCGGCCGTCCACGCTGTCCTGGACCGCGCGCAGACCGTCGGGGTAGGTGCCGAACACCTGCGGGCGCTCCAGCTTCGGCAGGGCCGCTACCAGCATCGGCAGGGCGGCCTGTCCCTGGACACCGGTGCCGACGACCAGCGCGCTTCGTGCGTCGGGGCAGGCCGCGCGGGCGAACAGCGCGGTGGTGGCCGAGGACCGCAAGGGTCCGAGCTTCACCACGTCCATCAGCGCGATGGGCGCCCCGGTGGTGTCGTCGACGAGGAAGACGAACGAGTGGAACCGGTAACTGTCCCGGGTACGGCGCGGGTCGAACTCGTAGACGGCCTTGAAGCAGACGGTGCCGCTGCCAGCGTCCCTGGCCACCATCGAATAGCTCAGCGAGTGGTGGTCGGGACCGTCGATGATCGTCTTGACCGGGTTGTTCGAGCCGCCTTCGCGCAATGCGCGGTAGGCCCGCTCGACGACCTCGATCACCTGGCGGTGGTCGAGGTCAAGACCTTCTTGCTCGGACTGCGGCAGGAGCCACAACTGCCCGGGCGGGGCGTAGCTCTGTGACATGCGGGGCTTCTCCTTCATTCGAGGCGCGTCGGGTCAGTTCGGTTCGGTTCGAGGTCGCATCAGATTCCGTCCAGGTGCCAGCGCGGCCGGGCCCCGCCGTCGCCGAGCCGGAGGACGGCTTTCAAGGGCAACGCGGCGTCATGGAACGGTGATTCGTTGGAGTCCATCTGGTAGCCCGCGGTGTTGAGGTAGACCAGGTGGTCACCGCGCCGGACAGGGCGCGGGAAGCCGATCTTCCGCCAGGTCACCAGGTCGCTTTCCAGACAGGTCGAGCCCGCAACGCAGGACGGGAACATCCCGTCGGCGGTGGACTGGGCGGACACCAGCAGCGGGTCGGGGAGGTAGTCACTGTTGAACCACTGCTCGGAGAGACTGAAACTGCTGCCGGCGACCGTGACGATCGCGTACCCGTCGGTCTCCCGCCGGTCGTCCACCTGCTGTACGCGGTACATGGTGAATCCGGCCTGGTCGAGCAGGGCCCGGCCGGGCTCTACGACAAACCGGGTGCCGGTGCGTTCCGCCTTCGCCGACAGGCTCTCGTCGCCGTCGACCGGGTGCGCCATGATCGCGCGCACTGCCTGAGCGGCCGTCTGCCCGCCGTACGGATAGAAGTCCTTGAAGGTCTTGGCCGCGTGGTAGTGGGCCGGCTCGTTCTGCTCGATGAACTCGTCCCAGAGCCGCGGCTCGACGTAGCGGACCGGCAACCCGCCGCCGATGTCTACCAGTTCGGCGGAGTGCGAGCCGCGCCGCCTGGCGTCGAGGCAGTGCTCGATCATCTCGTTCGCCGCCGTGGCGCGTTCGGCGGTGGAGTAGCCGTTCAGGTGGAAGGAGAATCCGCGAAGGCTGATGTGGTCGGCGAGTTCCGCGCACAGACCGACCGCGGCCTCACGCTCGGCGACTGACAGCCCGAAGCGGCTTCCCGGTTGACCGGCCGTCCGGGACCTCAGCAGGACACTGGCCTGCCGTCGCGCAAGCCGCGCGGTTGCGGCGAGCCGACGGAGTTCACTGATCGAGTCGACGGCGACCAGGCAGCCGTGCTGAACGGCGAGAGCGTGCAGGGTGTCGTCCTTCTCCGGGCCGGAGATGCCGATCCGGTGTCCGGGCACCCCGCCGGCCAGGGCCTTGACCAGTTCGGGGGTGCTGGCGGCGTCGATCCCGACACCGAGGGCAGCGGCCGACGTGACGTAGCAGTCGGCCTTGTTCGCCTTCTTGGCGAACAGGATGTCGGCGGTGGCCCCCGCCTGGGCGAACGCCTGCCGGAGTTCGGTGACGTTCTCCTCGAAGATCTCGGGCAGTACGACGTGCAGCGGTGATCCCAGGCCGTCCAGAAGGTCGGCGAGCAGGGCGCGGTGATCCGCCAGGAGGGTGGAGACGGCGGGATGCCGGAGTGCGGTGAGCGCGAAGGGCCGCACTCCCGCCATCAGGGGCGCAGGCGCCGACGCCTGCGGTGAGATAAACACACCAGATTCTTACACGAGTATGACACTCATTTTCAATAAGACTCAGTGGGGCGTCGCGCCCGCCGGCAGCATCCCGCAACGACAGTCGACAGGTCCGTGACTGGACACTTCGGTCAAAGATCTCAGGAGTCAGACCCCGGCCGGGATGGCACTGCACAACCGTCCCATCGATCCCGGTACAGCGGCATGACTCGATCGTTGCCAGGGCCGCGGTGATGAGCGTGAGGGTGAGGTGCAGCCCTAGCCACGTGCCGAGGCCGCCGGCGGCGAGGGCGGCGAAGGGTCTCAGGCTGAAGGCGAGCCACGCTCCGGTGGCCTGGGCCCGTCCTTGGAGTTCGTCGGGGGCTAGTTCCTGGCGGACCGCCCTCTGGAGTCCGCTGCGGCACACCGCAGCGCCGGTTCGGATGACCATGCCGATGCCGATGTCCCGGTCGGCATGTATTCGGACGGTTCTGCCCCACCGCCACGCGGGGGGATGCACCCAGGTGCTTATGCCGAACGACGCCCCTGGTGACATGCACGGTGCCATCGCGGCTATGGGTCGCGCTACACGCTGAGGCCCTGAGGGCCGCCGTCGCCGTGTCGATCTTGGCCGTGGTCGTCACTGTGGCTGATGGACCACTCCAGGTGCTGTTTCCCAGAGTTGCATCCGTATCGCTCGTACTCTTCGTGTGTCGACGGCGTCACAAAGCGGGCGCCAAAACCACTGGAGGCAACACCCCGTGCTGATTGCTCAGCGTCCGTCTTTGACCGAAGAGGTCGTCGACGAGTTCCGCTCCCGGTTCGTGATCGAGCCGCTGGAGCCGGGCTTCGGCTACACCCTCGGCAACTCCCTGCGCCGGACCCTCCTGTCCTCGATCCCGGGTGCGGCGGTCACGTCCATCCGCATCGACGGCGTCCTGCACGAGTTCACCACCGTGCCGGGCGTCAAGGAGGACGTCACCGACCTGATCCTCAACATCAAGCAGCTGGTCGTCTCCTCGGAGCACGACGAGCCCGTCGTGATGTACCTGCGCAAGCAGGGCCCGGGTCTGGTCACCGCCGCCGACATCGCGCCCCCGGCCGGTGTCGAGGTGCACAACCCCGACCTCGTCCTCGCCACGCTCAACGGCAAGGGCAAGCTGGAGGTGGAGCTGACGGTCGAGCGTGGCCGCGGTTACGTCTCCGCCGTGCAGAACAAGCAGGTCGGCCAGGAGATCGGCCGCATCCCGGTCGACTCGATCTACTCGCCGGTCCTCAAGGTCACGTACAAGGTCGAGGCCACGCGTGTCGAGCAGCGGACCGACTTCGACAAGCTGATCGTGGACGTCGAGACGAAGCAGGCCATGCGCCCGCGTGACGCCATGGCGTCGGCCGGCAAGACCCTGGTCGAGCTGTTCGGTCTGGCCCGCGAGCTGAACATCGACGCCGAGGGCATCGACATGGGCCCGTCCCCCACGGACGCCGCCCTGGCCGCCGACCTCGCCCTGCCGATCGAGGAGCTCGAGCTCACCGTCCGGTCTTACAACTGCCTCAAGCGTGAAGGCGTCCACTCCGTCGGCGAGCTCCTCGCGCGCTCCGAGGCCGACCTCATGGACATCCGCAATTTCGGCGCCAAGTCCATCGACGAGGTCAAGGCGAAGCTGGCCGGCCTGGGCCTGGGCCTCAAGGACAGCCCGCCCGGATTCAACCCGACCGCCGCCGCACTCGGTGCGGACGACGACTCGGACGGGGGTTTCGTGGAGACCGAACAATACTGAAGGCTGCGCCGCGCCGGTCATAGAGACACCTCGCGCACAGGGACAGGAGAATCTCCACGCTCTGTTCACCGCGCGGTGCCAAGGGACCGTGGCCCCGTGACCGTCCCGCCTTCCCAAGCACGTCGGGTAACCCGGCACACGTGCCGGGTCCTGCCGCCCCCAGTGCTGGATGGTGGCCCGAGGACGAAGAGTGAGAGCATCCGCGTCATGGATGATGCAGACGGTCACGCGGCTCGGTGGTGGGTGGCGTTGCGCCGGACGCCGGTGGCCGTCTGGGACGACGACGTCACGGACTGGGCCGCTGCGCTGACCTACTATGCGGTTCTGGCCCTGTTCCCGTTGCTGCTGGTGATCCTCTCGACCCTGGGTCTGACCATGCCCACCGCCGAGCCGGAGGTCATCGACCGCATGACGCAGGCGGCCCCGGCCGAGTCCCGCGCTCTGCTGCGCAGCACCCTGCGGCAGATGGTCGCCCAGCCGACGGCGGCATGGACGCTGATCTTCGTCGGAGGGGCGGGGGCCCTGTGGTCGGGATGCAGCTATCTGAGCGTCTTCCGCCGGGCGTTGTACTCCATGCATCGGACCAGCGCGGACCGGCCGGTCTGGCGTACCGCTCCGCGCATCATCGCCACAGCACTCGTCCTGAGCTCCCTGCTTCTGACGTCGACCCTGGCGTTGTTGCTCACCGGCGGCCTGGCCCGGCGTCTGGGTCAGGCTCTGAGTCTGGGTACCGGGCCCCAGGCCACCTGGGACACGCTGCGGTGGCCGGTCGTGGCCGCCGTAGCCGTCGCCTTGGTGCTCGTCCTGTACCGGTCAGGACCGGCGTCCTCCCGCCCTGTCCGGAGGATGGCGCCCGGCGGCACACTTGCGGTGGCGCTCCTGCTGACCGTCTCACTCGGATTCGCCGTCTACACCTCCCTGGTCAGCACCTATGACCGTCTGTACGGTTCACTGGCAGGCGTCGTGGTGTTCCTGGTCTGGCTGTGGCTCTCCAATCTGTCGCTGCTGATCGGCGCTCAGTTCAACGCAGAGCTGACGAAGCCTGCGCACGAGGAATGAGCCGGTCTTCTCGGACCTGCGGCTGACCGCCCGTACCCTCGGGGCCCGTTTGCCGCGGCCGCGTGGGCAGTGGCGGCCTCTGGCCTCGCGCGGCGCGCCGTCGCTGGGCCGGACAGGGCACCGCACAAGGTCAGCGCGATCAGGGCCAGGGTGGCACGGGAAGACCACAGGCCGGCCGCGAGCGCGGCGATGCCAACTTTCAGGGCAAACGGCGGCGAGTACAACCTCGTATCCCTGGTCCCTCCACCGGCGTACGCGTGATGCGCCACAGCGAACCATCCCCCTGATGTCTTCCGCCTCGACTTTCACGCGCGGGGCGATGCCTCGGCGACCGCCCGGTCCGCCGCGGGTCCAGCGCGCGGCGACGTGGGCGATGAGCGGCGGACCGGAACACTGTCGCGGGGTCAGTAGGTAGCGAGGGAGATGGCGGTGTAGTGCGCGGTGAAGGCCACCACGGTCAGCGCATGGAAGACCTCGTGGAAGCCGAACCAGCGGGGTGCGGGGTCGGGCCGCTGGAGGGCGTAGACCACCGCGCCCGCACTGTAGAGGAGACCGCCGGCCACGATCAGGACCACTACGGCCGCTCCGCCGGTGTGCAGGAAGTCGGGCAGGTAGCTCACCGGTGCCCACCCCAGCGCCAGGTAGCACGGGGTGTACAGCCAACGCGGAGCTCCGACCCACAGGACCCGGAACGCGATGCCGGCCAACGCTCCCGTCCAGACGACCCACAGCAGCACGGACCGCTGATCCGGCGGGAGGAGGCTCACGGCCAGGGGGGTGCAGGTGCCGGCGATGATCAGGAAGATGTTGGCGTGGTCGAGGCGTCGCAGAAGAGCCTCGCCGAGCGGTCCCCAGGTGCCGCGGTGGTAGATGGCGCTGGTCGCGAACAGCAGCCAGGCGGTGGCCGCATACACGGCGCAGGCCACGACCGCCTGCGGAGTAGGGGCCAGGCAGATGAGCACGACGCCTGCGATCAGTGCGGCGGGGACCATTCCGGCATGGAGCCAGCCACGCAACCTCGGCTTGATCGGCTCGGCCAGGTCAGACACCCGCTCCACCAGAGCAGCAACCGAGTGAGCCCCCTCTCCCGCATGGTCGCCCTGTGATGGGTCGGGCGGCCCGTCTGCCCCGCGCTCTCCACGCGCTGACACGACGTGACCACAATCGACTTCAGCGGCGTCGCGGGACACAGCTTCTCGTCCTCCCCCGGGCTCCTGGGCGTCACTGGCAACCATGCGGTCATGCTAGGAAACCTCACCGGACACATGACGGGAGGTCGGTCCAGAACCCCAGAGCCACGTCGCCAGGGCCCGGGCCGGTTCGCCGCCGTGTGAACCCCAGTCCCCTTGAGGCTTCCGCCGATCGGGCGTGCCGAAGCCGAGCAGAACGGCTGGTCATGGGAACGATCTGGGCTTCCGAACGGGCATCTCCGCTCGCCTACGCGCAAGGATCGCCGATGCAGACCACCGAAGTCGCACCGGCCCGGGGCCCTGCACAGATCAGGGGCCGCGCAGCCATTGCTGCGCGGCCCCTGATCCTGCCGGCCCGGCACGAGAGCAGGCGCCTTCGTCCGGGTGGGTGGCAGGGCCCGCAGGGGCGGCGGCCGCCACCTGGACGCGGCGTGCGCGATCTCTCGGACCGGTCTGCGAGGTCAGGCCACGTTGATGTTCTCGGCCTGCGGACCCTTCTGGCCCTGGGTGACGTCGAACGTCACGGCCTGGCCCTCCTGGAGCTCACGAAAGCCGGTGGAGTTGATCGCGGAGTAGTGCGCGAAGACATCCGGGCCGCCGCCGTCCTGGGCGATGAAGCCGAAGCCCTTCTCCGCGTTGAACCACTTCACAGTTCCCGTAGCCATGTCTCATGCCTTCCAGTCGATGGACGCCTCCCACTTCATGTGGCAGACGGAGGTGATCGCCCTGGTCCCTGCGGCACAGCACAGCAAAACGCCCACACCATAGGCGTGGGCAAGAGGGAATTCCGAACCACGACAGCTGACGCAGACGTTACACGCCCACACGCCGCGTCACCATAGGAAATGATCACAACCGCGCACCGAGACCGTGCGCGCGGTGCCCGCCGACGCTGACGGGCACGCTCATCTCACGCGGCTGCCGTCGGGTTCGCTGATTCGGCGGCGCGGCGATATTCGGCGTTGATGCGCTGGGCTTCCTCGAGCTGGTCTTCGAGGTCCAGCCGTGACGCCCCCGCAGGTCGGCCGCTGACGAGCGGGGCAGGAGGCCCCGAGCCGCCCTCGACGATCCCGGGATGATCGAGCAGCTCGCGGCGAACCGGCACGGCCCCTGACTCGAGCAGACCGCGGGCTGCTGAGACACGGGCTCACGGCAGCAGGTGCCGCCATGCATCGACTGTGGTCCTCCGTCCCCTTCAGGCAAGCACTGTGGCTCTGCGGGGTTGGCGGGTGGAGGGGCGGGGCACCGAGGCTGGGTAGGCCCTTCCTCGAAGGTTTGCAGCAGCCGGCCGTTGCCCCTGACGCGGGGCCACCGTGGTCCTGGTCGTGTCCGAGCTCGTCACCAATGCCCTGCGCTACGGTGGGGGCCGCTGCACACTGGAACTGACTGCGCACCCCGACACCATCGAGGTCGCCGTTCACGATCCCAGCCGACATGTGCCGCGCATGCGCACCCCTGACCTGAACGGCGGCACCGTGGGTTTCGGCTGGCCCATGGTCACCCGCCTCGCCCACGCCACGGCGGTCACCCGCCGGGCCTCCGGCGGCAAGACCGTGAGCGCCTTCCTTGCTCGGTAGCGTCACCGCTCAAGCAGCCGGATGGCCGGCGAATATGGTCCGCCTCACGCCGCCTGACGAGTTGCTGGTTGACGTTGCCGCCCCGGTGGAGTCTGGCCAGAGCAACCAGATGCGTGGCCACCGGTGGCGCTGACATCACCGGTCGGTTGGCTGCCGAAGCGGTGTGGAGGCAGAGGGTGTCGGATGTGCTGAGGGAAGCCGCCCGCTTGGGCGAGTTCGCCGCCGTCTTCGACGCCCCCGCGAAGGACGACGAGCAGCCGACGCATCTGCACTTTCATGTCGCCCGGATCCTCCAGGGCACGGTGGGAATCCCGGAGACGGGCGGGATGTACCGGGTTGCGATCGAGGACGCCGGCGCCTGGACCGTGGGCGCCTTCAGCTGTTCCGACCACCGAGCGACGGCGACGGGAGCCGGCTGCACGCAGTGTGGGCCCGACGGGTGTACCGGTCGGGCCCACACTGCTGGTCAGGTGTCGGCTCGTGTCTGTTTACCGGGTCAGACCGTGAGGGGGGGTGCCGAGCATCGCGGAGGCGTGCTGCATCGGGCTGAGAATGCCCAGGGGCGCTGCCTCGGGGACGGCGCGGCAGGTGAAGCCGAGCCGAGTCATGGCCCGCAGGACTTCGGCGGCGCTGAAGTCACGGCGGTCCTGGCGGGTGATGACCTGGCCGACCTGCTTGACGGGGTAGTGGCGGCGGCCGATGATCACCGATTCGCCGGTGACCGGTTCGGGCTTGACGCCCTTCATCGCTTCCAGCACACCGCCCTTGGTGAGCTCGAAGGGGAAGCGGGCGATGACGCAGCGCATGTGGCCTCACAGAGAGAAGGGAAGGAGCGGTCCGACCAGGGGCGAGGTGTTTCAGCGGGAGAGGGCGAGGATGCCCAGGGCGCTGCCTTGCTCGTCGGCCACCGGCAGGACACCGAGCCGACGGGCGCGCATCGCGTGGTCGGCTTCGGCCATCGTGGTCACGGGTGAGGTGAACGAGCCGTGGTCGCCGAGGATGTCGCGCAGGCGGACACGGTCGGTGTAGTCGGAGCTGTCGCGGACGGCGGCGAGTTCGGTACGGGTGACCAGGCCGGTGCGCTGGTCGTCCTGGTCGCAGACGACCAGCCGGCCCGTACGTGCGGCGGCCATGACGGCCAGCGCCACCTCGACGCTCATGTCGTCACAGACCTGCGGTCCGGCCGCGTCCATGACCTCCACCGCAGTGTGCACGGGGTTGGCGTCCGCCGGGCGGGGCTGCGTCTGAACCAGCGTCAAAGGGTGCCTCCTGCAGAGATGGGCCGGCTTCTTGATCACGTAAGTTCTAGGCCGCCGCGTCGAGGACGGGCTTGCGTACGGGGGTGCGCCTGGTCGCCGAGGCGGGGCGGCGTCGGCCTCGGGAGGTGGTGCTGCGCTTGGGGCGTTCGGCCACCGGTGCGGTGATGACGACCGGGATGCCGGACGGGGCCTGGGCGCCGGTGATCTGGCTCAGGACCTCGTCGCCCGAGCGGATCTGGGTGGTCTGCGGCCGGATTCCGGCGTCCGACATCAGACGGACCATGCCTCGGCGCTGGTTCGGCGTGACGAGCGTGACGACGCTGCCGGACTCGCCGGCGCGGGCGGTACGGCCGCCGCGGTGCAGGTAGTCCTTGTGGTCGGTCGGCGGATCGACGTTGACAACGAGGTCGAGGTTGTCGACGTGGATGCCGCGCGCCGCGACGTTGGTCGCCACCAGCACGGTGACGTGCCCCGTCTTGAACTGCGCCAGCGTGCGGGTGCGCTGCGGCTGCGACTTGCCGCCGTGCAGCGCGGCGGCCCGTACCCCGCTGTTGAGCAGGTCCTGGGTCAGCCGGTCGACGGCGTGCTTGGTGTCCAGGAACATGATCACGCGGCCGTCGCGGGCGGCGATCTCGATCGTGGCGGCGTGCTTGTCGGCGCCGTGGACGTGCAGGACGTGGTGCTCCATCGTCGTGACCGCACCTGCCGACGGGTCGACCGAATGCACGACGGGGTCGGTCAGAAAGCGGCGCACCAGCAGGTCGACGTTACGGTCAAGGGTGGCGGAGAACAGCATCCGCTGCCCCTCCGGACGCACCTGGTCGAGCAGCGCGGTGACCTGGGGCATGAAGCCCATGTCGGCCATCTGGTCGGCCTCGTCCAGCACCGTGATGCCCACGTGGTTGAGTCGGCAGTCGCCGCGGTCGATGAGGTCCGTGAGCCGCCCCGGTGTCGCGACGACGACCTCGGCTCCGCCGCGCAGCGCGCCGACCTGCTTGCCGATCGACATGCCGCCCACCACCGTGGCCAGCCGCAGCTTGACGGAGCGGGCGTACGGGGTGAGCGCGTCGGTCACCTGCTGTGCCAGTTCACGCGTGGGTACGAGGATCAGCCCCAGTGGCTGACGGGGTTCGGCACGCTGTCCGGCGGTGCGGGCGAGCAGGGCGAGGCCGAAGGCCAGGGTCTTGCCGGAACCCGTGCGTCCGCGGCCCAGCACGTCACGGCCCGCCAGCGAGTTCGGCAGCGTCGCGCCCTGGATCGGGAACGGCACGGTCACCCCCTGCCTGCCGAGTTCGGCCAGCAGCTGCTCGGGCATGTCGAGATCGGCGAAGCCCTCGACGGCGGGCAAGGCAGGGGTGATCGTCCTGGGCAGGGTGAACTCACCCTGCGCCGCTGCGGGCCGACGGCCGTAACCGCCGGAGCGGATGGGCCTCCCAGTACGGCGCGGTGCCTGCGAGCCGTAGCCGCTGCCGCCCCTTCCGGCGTCGGCACGGCCGTCACGGGTGCGGGCGGGACGGTCATTCGTGTACGTGCGGTTCATGCGGAACCTTCCTCGATGTGGCACATATCAAGGAATTCCCGCTGCGATGAATGGCACGGAGAATTACCAGTATGGACCGGTGGCAAAAGAAAGCAGATCTGGCCGGCGAAAACATCCGTGGGCACAGGTGCTGAAATGGGTGACGCGATAGGGACCTTGCGATCCGGGCGCCGGCTGCGGTGCAGCGCTTCAGGATGCGCCTGCGTCCTGTGGGAGGAACCGCTTACGGTGGTACTGCGGATTCCTCCGGATCGTCCCGCGGGTGAAACCGCTGCGGGATACGCGTGCAGCTGGGGCCCGCACCCCGAAGGATGCGGGCCCCAGCTGCAGTCTGTGCGTGAGCGTCAGGCCGGAACGATGTTCTCGGCCGTCGGGCCCTTCTGGCCCTGCGCGATGTCGAAGGTCACCTTCTGGCCCTCGAGCAGCTCACGGAAGCCCTGCGCGGCAATGTTCGAGTAGTGGGCGAACACGTCGGCGCCGCCACCGTCCTGCTCGATGAAGCCGAAGCCCTTTTCCGCGTTGAACCACTTCACGGTACCAGCAGCCATGTCACATCTCCTTTGGGGCAGTGCATCGGCATCCGCACTGCGCGGACGCCGTGTCGCCGCGATGATCACCCCGCCCGGAAATGACCGGAAATACAAAAGTGCTCCCGCCCGGCAGAAGTCTGGCGGGGGCACTTGAAGTTTCGGGAACCACAACTGCAACTGAGAACGACAGTAGCACGCCGGGGCGGCCCGTGTGCGGTGGATAATTCCACGCCGCTCCTCGCGGCAAAAACTCCCGCCGCACGGCCCCCAAAAATCTGATCCCTCGGGAACAGATTTTGATTCACCCGGAGTTTAACGTCTCAGGAAGAGTTGCCGACCGGCACACTGCGCGACGGCTGGGGAAAAGCCGCTGCCACCCAGAAAAACGCAGCTGCGAGACTGTGGGATGACCATGCCGCAGCGGCTGCCGTTCCGGGTCGTGGGTGAGCGAGCCCACCTCTTCAGTGCACTACTCCGACCGAGCAACCAGGCAGTTCGACGGTGCGACGTGTGCTGGTGACCGTCGGCTGAAGCGCCGGTGTAGCGGCTGCCCCAGCGATGGGTCAGCTGCGCCACCAGGAACAGACCACGGTTTCATCCGTCTACCGGGTACGTCGCAGATGCGGCTGCGTCTGGCTGGGATCGGAGTCCGCGCAGAGCAGACGTTGATCTCGAATCAGCCGCAGGCCCACTGGGGCACCGCCGTAGCGGATGGCGTTGGTGACCAGCTCCCAGGTGGCAGTGGCATCTTCGGGAAGTCGGCGCACCTGGGTCACCAGAAGTGCCAGATCGTCGTCCAAGGGCTTCTGCAGAAGTTTTTCCAGAATGCGGCCACCGATTTTCGTGACGTCGCCGGGATGCCCCAAACGCGGAAGCCGGGTAGAAACGCGGTGGTCGGGAACGGTGCGGGTCAGGCGGTCAGGGCCCGGTCGACGGTGGGATGGCAGCCGATGACCTTGTCCAGGCCGACGATCTCAAGGAGCCGTAGCACCGATTCCTGGGCGCCGGCGATACGCAGCCATCCCGGTTCTCACGGGACATGTGAGGCAGAGTGCCGGGTACGCGCAGGACGTGTGAAGGGGGAACGAGGGTGGACCCGGCAGAATCGGCCCCCGAGGGTGAGGGCACCGTGATGCCGGACGCCCCTCAGATACAGGCCACCGTCGCGCTGGACCCAACTGGTGGTCGCAGCGAGCTCGTCACCAACGCCCGCAAGTACGCCCCTGAGTCCGTTGTCTTCGCTGTTACGGACCGAAGACGCTGACGTTCAGCCCGGGAGCGCGATTCCGCGGACACCGATGGTGCTCTGCTTCGGTGTCAGGGACAGATGGGCGGTGATCCGCTTTCCCGTTTCACGCAGCGCGACGACAACCCTGTCGCTGACCGTGTGCACCAGGTGCAGCCCATGACCGCCGATGCGCCGCGGGTCGGCCTTCTTCACCGCCGGCTTCTCGGTGGAGCTGTCCCATACGGTGATCGTCAACTGGTCGCCGGACAACTGCAGGGTCATCCCGCAGGGGCCCGGAGCATGCCGGACGGCGTTGGTGACCAGCTCACTGGCGGCGAGTTCGGCGTCGACGGCCAGGGCCGCCGGCACTGCTGCGCGGCCGGTTCGAGGGGCGTGGCCGAGCAAGGCGCGCAGGGCGTGGCGAGCGTCTGCGGCACGAGCCGCGCCTTCCTCCCAGGTCGCGCCGTAGCGCAGCGGGGCGCCCTCATCCCCACCCTGCTTGTCGGCCGTCTGTTTCCTCAGCGTGATGACCATATGGCACCCTTTCGTCCCGCTCACCGCTCTTCGGTGCTTTTCGCCGCCCTGTTCTCTCGCGTACCCGGGTGCCCACCACACACACCGTGGGGAGCGCCCGATGCCGCCTCCCCGGTCAGGGCCGGGTAGCGGCGTCGCTGCCGGGGTTGAAGGAGAAGATCTGTCGAGGCCGACGATGCGCAGAACGCGCAGGGTGTGGGCAGGACTGCGGCAAGGACGATATCGGCCTCGGCGGCACCGGCGAGATAACGGGCGGCGATCAGGGCGCTGACCCCGCTGGAGTCGCAGAACTCCAAGCCGGCCAGGTCCAGCACGACGCGCTGTCCTGGCTGGAGGGGGGATCGTGGTGAGCAGGTCCGGCAGCTCGGTGGCGTTGGTGTAGTCGAGTTCGCCGACGATCTCCAGAACGGGACCTGTCGGGGCGTCTCGGGTGGTGATCTTCAGCGCACCTATGCGGTGTCTTCGGTCCTCGAGTCGGGGGTGAGGGCGGGGATACCGACGGCGAGGAGGGCGGTCGTCGTCGAGACGTCTCCGAAGTCGTCCAGCATGCCCGTCAGAGCCTGGATCCTGCGGGGCCTTGCCGGCATGGTCCGCGACGAAGGCGCGCAGGGCCTCGTCCCCGTACAGCCTGAGCGTGCGCCGACAGCTCGGGCTCGCGTGTCCCACGGTCGTCGACGAGACCATGGCCGATCTGGCGGAACTCACACCCCCGAACCCATCGCATGAGCGTCAACAACGTCATGACCCGCAACACCTAGCTGTAGGGCTGGGCTGCGCCAGGCAAGCCCGCTGATGCCTCTCCTGCGAGCGAGGGTGTTCAGGCGGTGGTCCGATTGCCCTGACGGGCGGCGAGCGCGGCCTCGGCGCTGGGGTAGGCGGGCAGGAAGGTGTCCATCCCGGTGACGTCGAGCAGGCGGCTCAGCCGGTCGGGGATGGCCGCCAGGGTCAGGGAGCCGTCGGCGTCCTTGGCGCAGCGCCAGATGCCGACGAGGGCTCCCAGCCCTGAGGAGTCGCAGAACGTGACCCCCGACAGGTCTGCGACCAGGTCTGCGTGTCCGGCCGCGACGAGTTCCAGGGCGCGGGCCCGCACGGCGGGTGCGGCGGCGATGTCGAATTCACCGGACAGTGTGATCACGGCCAGGGCGCCGTCGGTGTGCGGGACGTCGATGTGGAATGCGTCGGTCACGGGCGTCGGATCTCCAGCCCGACGGAGGCGTCGGCGGGTGCGGTCGGGGCGGCGGCGCTGTGAGCTGTGGTGGTGATGCCGGCGGGAGCGGCGTCCGCGGTGGGGACGGACAGGGCCAGCAGCGCCACGTCGTCGCGTTCGGTGTCGGGGAGTGTGTCCAGGAGCGCGACGGTGTCGTCGATCAGGGCGCCGGCACTGACTGGCGCTTCTCGCTGGGCAAGGAAGTCGGTAAGGCCGGTATCGGCGAGCATGTGGCCATCGGCGGTGCGGGCCTCGGTCAGCCCGTCGGTGTACAGCAGCAAGCCCTGGCCGGGCGCCAGGTGCAGCGTGAGTGAGGCGAAGGCGGCCTCGGCGAACGCGCCGACCAGCATGCCGCCCTTGGCGCGGGCCGCCTCGACCCGTACCCCGCCGCCCTCCGCAGAGCTGAGGTGATAGGCGGGCGGGTGACCGCCAGTGGCCAGCGTGACAGTGAAACCGCCGTCCCGGGCCGGATCGAGCAGGCCGAAGACGGCGGTGCAAAAGCGGGTGCCAACCGCCGCGTCGAGCAGCAGCGCGGTGTTCAGGGCTTTGAGCGCGGCCGTGGGGTCCGCGTCGACGAGGGCTGCGGCCCGCAGCGTGTAGCGGGTCAGTGAGGTGACCGAGGCGGCTTCGGCGCCCTTGCCGCACACATCGCCCAGGAAGAACGCCCACCGGCCTCCGTCGACGGGGAAGACGTCGTAGAAGTCGCCGCCCACTTCCTGCGGGGAGGCGGTCTTGTAGTGGCAGGCCAGCTCAAGCCCGGGTACCGCGGGCAGCGCGGGAGGCACCAGGGTGCGCTGCAGGGTGGAGGCAAACGCGGCGATGGCCGCCTTGTCCCGCTCCGCACGCCGGCGGGCCTCTTCCTCCGCCTGACGCTTTTCCCGCTCGACCTGGCGGCGCTCCTGCTCGGCGCGTATCACGTGCAACGCCGACAGTCGCAGTTCCAGCTGATCACGCACCACCGCGGCCAGGTCTGTGAGGGTGGTGGCATCGGCCTCGCTGATCTCGCGGGGGCGGGTGTCAAGGACGTTGACCGTGCCCAGGCGGTGCCCGTCGGCGGTGATGATCGGAGCGGCGGCGTAGAACCGCACCCCCATCGGGCCGGCGACCAGCGGGTTGGAGCAGGCGACCGGGTCCAGCAGCGTATCGGGGATGACGGTGGTGTCATCACGCAGCACCGCCGAGGCGCACAGGCCCGGATCCCGGCCGATCTCGCTGACGCCTTCCAGCCCGTGCGCGGCCTTGAACCAGATCCGGTCCTCGTCCACGATCGTCACCGTCGCCACCGGCACCTCGAACAGCCGCGCGGCCAGCGCCGCGACTCGGTCGTAGGCGCCGTCCGGCGGAGTGTCGAGAATGTCGTAACGGCGTACCGCCGCCATCCGCGCCGCCTCGACCGACACGGCCAAAGGCTCGCTCGGTGGTGTGGCAGGCAGGATCGCTTGTTCCGGCATGTCCCTCGTCTCGCTCATCCCCCCAGGGAAGGCACCGACCAGACAGCCAGCACACCGGAACCCTACCGAACGCGGCCGGCGACCCGACGCCACGGCGAGCTTCGTAGCACACCGGCATCGTGGAGCGGCCGCCCAAGCACCCACCGTAGTGATCGGCAAAAGGCGGACGTGACGGCGTTCGTGGTCCGGACCACAAGCTGTTCACCGGCCTGAGCACAAACTCCGACGGGCGTTGCCCCCGGCCAGGTCGACCAGGTTCTCCGCCGCGAGGACCTGGCGGACCCGGTCACCGCTCGCGCGCGCCACCGAGGAACCGAGCAGCCGCCTGGGGCGCACCCAGACCGTGGCCGAGCTGATCATGACCATCGGGGTGGCGAAGCGTGGTGTGCGCTGCTGGGCCTGCCGACGGGACTTGCGGCGGGGCCCGACCGGTGCGCAGGGGGCTGGCGAGTTCCCGGCGCGCCCGCCGCGGCCCTGGACGTAGAGGGCCTGATGGAGCGTCTCGTGGGCCACGCGCATGTCCGGCCGACCGGGAAACTGGGTCCGCAGAGCCTGACAGATCTGCTCGGGGCTCCACCGTAGGTCCAGACGCCGCTGGATGAAGGAGCTCAGTTCGGGGTTCTCGCCCATCTTCCCCAGCTTGGGCCGGGGCCGGCGGACGTCTGCGCGTGCCTGGGCGGCGTGCGGCCGGTACTGCCCGTCGGCCGGGTGCAGGTTGCGGCGTATCTCCCGGCTGATGGTGGACGGGATGCGGCCCAGCTCGGCCACTGTCTGCCGACCGGTGGCCTTGTCCCGCAGCCGGTCGGAGATGTGGATGCGGCTCCCGCTCACGGACCAGGACCTTGCGGCCCCTGTATTGAGCGGCAGCATCCGCCTCACCCCGCAGCCAGGCTCTGCGCTCAAGCTCCAGCTCCTCACGGTGTGGAGTTTCCGACGCGGAGGGAGTCATGGACACGTTACTCGTCACAGAGAGTTGGTGAGGCGCCCTGACTTTAGAAGAAGTGCTTGCGTCCACCGACCGCGCGACCGGTCGCACCCAGGATCCACAGGATGGCGCCGACCAGAATGAGGATGCCACCGATCGTCGTCAGCAGACCCATGCCGACAAGCAGGCCGATGATCAGCAGAATAAGCCCAAGAATGATCATTTTTAAACCCCATCGTCAATTCCGGCTCAGGCGCGTGTGCGTATGAGCTTCACAAGGGCCTGAGTTCGTCCCTTGGTGGGTAGATCCCGACCAGCTCCGAATGCCAGGACCTCGGTGCGATAACCCTTGTGCCCGGCGACACGGTGTTCACTCCCTCCTTCGAAACTTCGGCCCAGCTCTTCGACGCGACACTCGCCGTCGATCTGCGACTGCCGGACCTCACGGACGTTCCTGCCGACGAGCTGGCGCAGACCCTTGTAGGGCACTTCCTCGAACGCCGGGAAGGCGACCCGGCCGACGACGCGCTGCTGGTCCTGCTGCGCTCGGCGGTCACCAATGAGCGGGCCGCGGCGCGGATGCGGTCCTGCCGGACACCTTCGGATGCGTGCGGGTGCACGGCACCGTCTGCTTCACCGGCGCCCTGGCGGGCGGCTGGTCCATCCCCGACTTCACCCCCTTCATGATCCCCAGTGGGGTGCGGCCGACCAGCTACGCGGGCGAGGCAACCGACCTGCCGACCGACGTCTTCGCCCGCCGGCTCCAGGCCATCGCCGAAGGGCGCCTCAAAGTCCCGGTCGCTCGAGTCCGGCACCACCCCGGGCAAGCACGTCGTCGTCCTGGACGACTGAAGCCCCTGGGGCGACGGTCCATTCTGAGGGGAATGATTCCGATATGGGTCAACGCCGATGGACAGGGAAGCCGCGGAGCGGAATGGTGCCACGACAGGCGGAACACGAGCTGAGCGTTGGCGAGTTCTCTGTACTGGACGTGCTCAGCGGCCAAGTGTCCGGGTACGGCGGCCACCACCTGCGGATGAGCCAGCGCGCCACCACTCGGCTTGTCACCCGCCTCGAGGACCGCGGCCTGCTGGCGCGCTTCCTCTGCCGCGGCGACCGGCGCGGCACCTACGACGAAGTCACCGACGCCGGCCGCCGACTGCTCGACAAGGCACGCCCGACCAACGACACCGCACTGCTGGAGGCCCTGGCCGAGGCCGAGAAGCGCCCCGAACTCGCCCCCTTCGTCACCGCGGTACGCCCTCGCCCCGGGCTGACCGAAGCGGTCCGGGACGACGAGGCCGCCGTCTTGCCGGGATGGCCGACACCCACGTCGCCAAAAGATCTTCTGAGGCGCGAGTTTTCCTACAGGCTTCCGGCAGGCGGGACCCAAGATGGCGGCCTCCGGCCACGACCGGCGAACGCATCACCGCGACGGGGCCCTTCGTTCCACGCGGGACGGCGCACGGGAACGATCCAGACTAGTTGCCGCCGCGGTTCAGCCAGGCGCGGACTGCGCCGCCGTCGTAGACGACCAGATAGTCGGCCTTGCCGTCGCCGCTGATGTCAGCGAACCGGACGTACTTGCGCGGGTACCTGGAGGCGTTGGCCCAGTCGTAGCGGGCCTGGAAGCTGCCGTTGCCCCCGCCACCGCGGTTGAGGAAGGCGTGCACCGCGCCCTCTGATCCGACCTGGAGGTAGTCGGCCAGGCCGTCACCGTCGGCATCCGCGAACCGGACGGCCTCCAGCGATGAACCCCGGGTGCCACCCGCCCAGTTGAGCCACAGTCGCCAGTCCGGCGACTGTGGCTCGCTGCTGACCTGCCCGCTGTTGGGATCCCACATGTTCCGGTACACGTGGACCGCCCCCTCCGCGCCGACCCGCAGGATGTCGTCGCGCCCGTCCCCGGTGATGTCCGCGAACCGGAGGTTGTCCCGGTCGAACGACTCCTCGTCGAAGACGGTCCCCCAGTATTCGAATCTGAGCTTGTCGCCCGGCCCGCGGAAGTTGATGTAGGCCCGTACCTCGCTGTCGGAACTGACGACGAGGTAGTCGTCCCGTCCGTCCCCGTTGAGGTCCGCGAATCGCACTTGATCGGCGTGGACACCGTCGCCCGGGGCGTACTCTCCCACGTCCATCCAGTGGGGATGCCCGGGTGTGCCGACGGTGTTCACCGACGCGCGGAAGCTGCCGTCCTCGCGGACCTGAAGGTAGTCGGCCCGCTGGTCGCCATTGAGCTCGGTGATGACCGTGCGGCCTATGTTGTCGCCGTATCCGGGGGCGATCACGCCCAGCCTGCGCCATCCCGCGCCGAGGACCGTCTCGCCGGACTCGATGGGAGAATCTCCCGGATCCGACGAACCGATGGGAGAGTCCCCCGGGTCCGACGACCCGACGGGAGAGTCCGAGGGATCGCAGTCGTCAGGTGCCTTCTCGGGCAGCGGAGTCTGAAGCCAGCCCTTTGCGCTCGCCAGCAGTACGCTGCCGTACCAGGCATGGGCCATCTTGGCGTACCCGGCGTCCGTCGGGTGTGCGTCGTTCTCCAGTCCGTCGCTGACCAGCACCCGCCTCATGTCCACGAGAAGCACGTGCTTGCCCTCACGCTGCAGGTCCCGCACCATGCCGGGCAGCGCCGCGTTGTACGCGTCGATGCGTGGCTGCAGCCCGGCCTTGCCGGTCGGGATGAGCTGTGCGACCAGCACCGTGGCACGTGGCGAGTGCGTCAACGCCTGGTTGATCAGCCTCTTGAGCCGGGCGGGGGCGGACGCCAGCTCGTGGTTCCTGTTCATGTCGTTGGTGCCGGCGTGCAGGGTGATCACGTTCGGCTGATAGCGCGGGACGCTGCAATAGGCGAAGGACGCGATCTCGTCGATCAAGTCGCCCGGGTGGCCCTCGTTGTCACGGTCGCTCATGGAGCCGGCCTTCACCGTCCCGACGAAGTCGACGCTGCTCGCACTGCCCTTCAGGTAGTCGTACAACTCATCGCGGTAGCCGTTCCCGTCGGAGCTCTCCACGCCGTAGGTGATCGAGTCTCCGAGCGGCATCACGCGCAGCGGGGTGCGCAGCCCGCCCCAGTCCCTCATCGCTTCGTTGAGGAGATCTTCCAGTTCCTCGAGCTGGTGGCCGAGCCCGTCCGCCTCGTCGGCGATCCCGTTGCCGAACCAGGAGTTGAGCCAGGGCACTCTGCCCCTGATCCAGGTGCCGACCTTCTTGATGGCTTCGGCGAGGTTCGCCTTCGCCCACGGCGCGATCCACTTCTCCCACACGACGCCGCCGGCCAGTCCGATCAGCCCGGCGATGATGATCTCGCTGGTCGCCTTGGGGGTGCCCAGGGTTCCGTTGAACACGTTCGTCATGAGTGCCCCCATGACGCCGGTGATCACCCCCTGGATGGGGGTGCAGACGACCGGGATAGTGGCGGCGCCCACCCCGGTGGCGGTCAGGATCGAGATGCACATCGTCCTGACGCCGTATCCCGTGGTCCAGGCGATCAGCCCGGCGGCGATGGTCTTCCATGACCAGGAAGTGGTGACCTCCCCGGCCGGAACGCTGACGACCAGACCGGCGTCGTTGGAGGCCAGGTCCACCGTGCCGTCGAAGTTCGGCCACTGCGAGGTGTCGAAGGCGGCTCCGCTCACCTGACCGTCCACAAGCGCCTGCTTGACCGCGGGGCCCAGTCCGCCGTGCTCCCTGATGTCCGCCTGCATCTCCGGCACCATGTCCCGCAGCAAGGCTGGCTTCACGCCGAGGTCCGACGCGTTCAGGGTGAGAGTCAGGTCCCGGTCCGCCGCTTTCGCCGGGGACGTCAGGCCTGGTAAGAGCGTCACCACCACCGACATGATCAAGACCAACAGGCCAGTCGTTCTTCGCGTGTTCAAGCACACCTCCAGATGTGGAGGTTGATCGTTTCCGGCTCAGATGAGTCCGGCATGAACCGCGCGTAAACACTCGCGCGTGGCGAAGCGGCCCGACCATGGCCGGGGTTGAGCGCTGATCAGATCGACGTTCGGGCTCTGGCCGCGGCCGAAAGCCCCTCCGTTACTGACACCGGGGCAGAGGCGAGCCATCGGGGCGCCGCGCTGCGCTCACGGACCGGCGTCTGTGGCTTCGCGGGCCGCGAACGCGGCCGGCGTGAGACCGGTGCGGTCGCGGAAGAAGCGGCCGAAGTTCGCGGGATCGGTGAAGCCGAGGTGGGCGGCCACAGTCCGGGCCTCCCACTGCGCGCTACCCAGCAGGCGCCGCGCTTCGAGCAGCCGCCGCTCGTGGATGAGCTCCCGCACCCCCTGGCCGGTGGCGTACCGGGCAGCGCGGCTGAGGGTGCGGACCGAGCAGCCGAGCAGCTCGGCGCCACTGGGCCGCCCTGCGGGCTCGCAGACAACGCGGCTGACCCGCCGACGCCCGCGAAGAATCCGCCGTCCGGATCCTCACTGGTTCTGCGACATGCCAGAGCTCGCCGAACCGGCCGCCGCCGTCGAACAGTTCGACTGCCCCACATGTGAGGTGCCCGCCGGAAGCACCTGCCGCACCCGCGGCGGCAAAGTCGCCCCGAAGTACCACACCCCCCGCTTCATGATCGTCCCCCAGCTCCGCGCCGAGCTCGAAGTCCGCACCCCCGCCGACCGCGGCCCCGGCCACGCGTGGGAGATGGGCACGGCCATCGACGCCGCCGTGCCCGAGGCCACGACAAAGCCCACGAGGGTGGGGTACTCCCGTTGCAGTACCGCCCAGCAAGAGCTCCAGAGCCAACTCGACGCCCTCACTCGGGCAAGAACAAGGGCCAGCGCCCCTCGGTCGCCACCGTCTAGCGCATCCTCACCGAGGAAGCCCACGGCGCGGAGTGAGCCCGGACGCCCACCAGAGGCTTCAAGATCAACTCATTGCCCCTTTGACCCGTATCTCGGCGATACCCCATGGAGGCGACGGCACACGCGGAGCGCGCGGCGTCCGGCGGCTCCTGCGTGGCGGCCACCATGCGGGCGAAGCCGGTGCCCCGGCGACCGGCGCACCGCGTCATTCCGGAGGAATGCGAAACTCGAATTCGGGACGGTCCCACGGCACGGCGGGCGGATTCGCGAACGCGGTCCCGGTCCGCACCGCACCCACGCGGTGGTAGAAGTCCTCGGCGGGAAGATGCGACACGACCTTGAGACGGTCGAGCCCGGCGGCACGGGCCTCGGACTTCATGTGCTCCACGAGCAGCCGTCCGATACCCCGTCCCTGCGCTTCGTCGGCGACGAACAGCAGGTCGAGCTCCGGTGGCGCGAGGACGAGCGAGTAGAACCCGAGGACCCGGCCTCCCTGCTCGTCCGCGCCGACGGCCACGAAGGTGCGGTGGGCCTCGATGTAATCAGGACCGACCCGGTAGCCCTCCACCGCGGCCGCGTACTTGCCCTCGTAGGCGCTTGAGCCACGCACCAGCCGCGTGAGCCGCTTGGCGTCCCGCGCGACGGCCCTCCGTATCGTGATCGGCCGGCCGGTCGGCGAATTGCGTGAACTCATCGGGAGAGTATTTCGCACCGGGGCGTACCGTCCTGCGGCGGGTCGAGGTCTGCTCGCCCCGCGACGCCCCGACCTGGACGACGTCAATCCCAGCAGCCGGTCTTCGCTCCGTCCGTCTCGGAGCCGACCTTCATCTCGAATCCGGAGCCCGAGTCGAACTCCGGGCCGGCGTCGTAGTCGTGCTCGATCTTCAGATCGCCGGCCGTGGTGAACCGAAGGGTCAGCATGAGGGCGTCGCCGTCCCCGCCTCTGGTGAAGCACAACCCCGCCGCTGTTTCGGGGGTGCCCAAGGCGGGAGGGGCGGGCGGCAGGTACCAGCCGTCCGCCTTGGCGGCGGTGCGGTAGAAGTCGACGACCTCCTGCCGGGAACCGGGGAACGCGTAGACGCGCTCGGCGTAGAGCCAGGCGTCGCCGGTGTCGTCGATGCAGCGCGCGTCGACCGAGTCGAGCCCCTTCGAGGCGGTCGCGCCCTCGGGGGTGGAGTTCAGGATCGGCTGGGAGCGCAGGTCCTTTAGCCGCGCCTCGGTGTCGTCACAGGTGTTGAACGGGGACAGCGCGGAGCAGCCGGTCAGGCCTGCGGTCATCAGGGCGGTGGCCAGGAGCAGTGCCACGGGTAACGCCGTCGGCCGGGCGGGGCGCGTCGGCAGCGGCATGGGGTCTCCGCAAGTTGTTGGGTGGCCCGGGAGGGCCGGGTGTGGCTGGGCGGACGGGCGGAGGCTGGGTGGGTGGCGGGTCCGGAGGTGGATCAGGTCCTCAGAGGTCTCCTGCGCCGTCCAGGCCCGTCAGGGCTCCCACCGGGTCGGCGTCGGGGGTGCCGCGCGGCCACCAGTCTTCGTGGCCCGGCTCGGACTCGTATGCGTACCACAAACCGTCGCGGCCATAGCGGAGTTGGACGTGGCCGCGTGGGTGGGTGAGGTGGTTGCGCCAGGGGCGGAAGGCGGGGAGGTCGGCGGCGAGGAGGAGGGGGCGGGCCCGGTCGAAGCGGCCGGCCGGCGGGTCCCAGGTGTCCTCCAGGACGGTGAGACCGTCGGGGCCGCCCTGACGCCAGGCGGCGACCGCGCGGGACAGCTCGGCCGGGGTCCGCCCTGCGGCGGAGGCCAGGGCGGAGTACAGGGAGCGGGTGGCGGCGGTGAGGCCGGAGCCGGGGCGGGCGGCGGCGAGCCGTACGGCGTCCTCCCAGAGAGTCAGTTCGCCGATCTCGTCGCGGCCGGTGGTGAGCAGGGCGTGCGCGCGGGCAGCCGCGTCGGTGGCGAGCTGGTCCAGGGCGAAGGAGTCGGGGCCGCCGTGCGGGAGCGACGGGTACGCCGGGGGCTGTTCGGGGTGCGGCGGCGCGGGCAAGGGGGGTGGCAGCGGCGGGAGTTGCCGTGCGGACGCCAGGGCGTCCGTGGCTCGGACGCCGGGCAGGGGTTCGGGCTCCCGCTCCTGTGCGGCGCGAGCCGCGCGGGTGGCGTTGCGGCGGGACAGCGCGTCGAGCAGCTCGCGCTCTCCCCGGCCGCGCAGCAGGAGCAGGACGAACGGGTCGGCGTCGAGCAGGCGTGCCGTCTGGTAGCAGAGGGCGGCGGCGTGCTTGCAGGGGTGACCGCGGTCGGGGCAGCTGCACTGCGGGGCGAGGTCGCCGGGCTCCGGCAGCAGCGGCACCCCGCACTCGGCGAGGGACTCGGGCATCTCCTTGTCCAGCAACGCGGCGATGTGCCCCGGGCGCTCCACGGCGGCGTCCAGGAACCGCTCCCAGTCCTCGTCACCGAGGGTGCGCAGCCTGACCTGCACACGGTACGGGCGGGGGCGGCTGCCCTGCACGTAGGCGAGGACGAGCCCCGGCGTGACGGTGATGGCGTCCACGTTCCCCTGCTCGGCGTAACTCCGCCCACGGGCGAGCCGCTTGACGTCCAGCGCGCCTTCTTCGAGGGCGGTGATCCAGGCGTTGCCCCACCAGGTGTCGGCGAAGGGGGTGTGTTCGGTGACGGCGGGCCGGGGCGAGAAGGCAGGGAAGGTGCGGCGGTGGTCGCCGTCGCGGGAGGGGGCGGACATGGAGCGGGGGGTGGGGGCGGACGGGGTGACGGCCGCCTGGGGCGGGGTGTCCTCGCCGGTGGCGGGAGTGGTGGACGGCTCGTCCGTGGGCATCCGGAAGGCGTCGGCGAGCAGGTTACGGACCTCGCGCGCCCGTTCGTCGGCGACAGCGCTCCGGCCCGGTCGGTCACCGGCGCGGGCGGCACCGGGGGCGGCTTCACCGCGCGCAGGCCTGCGGCCGTGCCCGCGACCCCGCCCAGCGGCGTCGGCCGCGTCCTGCCGCGACTTCGCACGCGCCGCCCGAAGGGCCTCCCGCGCGACGTCCCCGGGGCGTACGTCGGCTGCCTGTGAGTCATCCGCCGCACGGGAGGCGGCCGTTGAGGCATCGGCGTCCGCTGAGGGGCCTGTCTCTGCTGAGGGAGGTGTTTGCGCTGAGGGAGGTGTTTCCGCTGCACGGGCGGAGCCGGTCGAGGGCGTGCCGCCCGTGGCGGCAGAGGAGCCCTCTCGCGCCTCCGGAGCCCCTGTCCACGCCGAGCCCGTCGGCGGTGCAGCCGAGCCTGCCGCAGGAGCGGCGTCCGGCCTCGAAGCCGAACCCCCGGCACGGTCAGAGCCCACGACGGAGGCGGAGCCCGTCGCCGGGTCCGAGCCCACCGCCGGGTCCGAGCCGACCGCCGGGTCCGAGCCCGCCACGGAAGGCGGGACCGCTCGCTGGGCGGTGCCCGGCCTGCGCAGTGCCGCTCGCGCGGCGTCGGCGGGACGCTCGCCGGCCGGGCGCTCGCCGGCCGGGCCGCGCAGTTCGCGTGGCTCGCGTGACTCGCGCGGCTCCTCGGACGCCTCCGTCCCGGTGGAGTCCGTCACCGGTGTCGCCCGTGCTCGTGCGGCTCGCAGGGCGCGGCGGGCCTCGTCGGCGGGGCGGGGGGCGTCCTGCCGCTGCGGAGGGGCGGCGTCGGCAGACTGCTGGGCGGCGTCGGCAGTCGAGTCGTTCTCGTTCACTGCGCCTCCCTCCTCAGTCGCACCAGGTCCGACAGTTCACGGTCGGTCAGTTCGGTGAGGGCGGACTCGCCCGCGCCCAGGACGGCGTCGGCCAGGGCTCGTTTGGCCTGGAGCATCTCGGCGATGCGGTCTTCGACCGTGCCCTCGGTGATGAGGCGGTGGACCTGGACGGGCTGGGTCTGGCCGATGCGGTAGGCGCGGTCGGTGGCCTGTTCCTCCACCGCCGGGTTCCACCAGCGGTCGAAGTGGACGACGTGGCCCGCGCGGGTGAGGTTCAGGCCGGTGCCGGCGGCCTTGAGGGAGAGGACCAGGACAGGGGTCGCGCCGCTCTGGAAGCGGTCGACCATGCGCTCGCGTTCGGGCACCGGGGTGCCGCCGTGCAGGAGGTCCACGGGGACCGCGCGGTCGGCCAGGTGGGCGGTGATCAGGCGGGCCATGCCGACGTACTGGGTGAAGACGAGGGCGGAGCCGTCCTCGGCCAGCAGGGTGTCGAGCAGCTCGTCCAGGAGGGCGAGTTTGCCGGAGCGGGAGGCGAGGGCGTCTCCGGTGCCGGGGGTCGTCTCCTTGAGGTAGAGCGCGGGGTGGTCGCAGATCTGCTTGAGCGCGCCGAGGAGTTTCAGGACGAGGCCGCGCCGCGCGATGCCGTCCGACGTCTCGATGGCGAGCATCGACTCGCGCACCACCGCCTCGTACAGCGCGGCCTGTTCGCGGGTGAGCGGGACGGGGTGGTCGGTCTCGGTCTTGGGCGGCAGCTCGGGCACGATGCCGGGGTCGGACTTCTTGCGGCGCAGGAGGAACGGGCGGACCAAGCGGGACAGCCGCTCCACCGCCTCCTCGTCCTCGCCGTTCTCCACCGCGCGCGCGTGCCGGGCCCGGAAGGACTTCAGGGGGCCGAGGAGTCCGGGGGTCGTCCAGTCGAGGAGGGCCCACAGCTCGGAGAGGTTGTTCTCGACGGGCGTGCCGGTGAGCGCCACGCGCGCGGGGGACGCGATGGTGCGCAGGGCCTTCGCCGTCGCCGAGTAGGGGTTCTTGACGTGCTGGGCCTCGTCCGCGACGACCATGCCCCAGGGCTGCCCGCCCAGGGTGGCCGCCGCCGAGCGCATGGTGCCGTACGTGGTGAGGACGAAGCCGCCGGCCACGTCGTCCAGGGTGCGGTCGGCGCCGTGGAAGCGGCGGACGGGGACGCCGGGGGCGAAGCGGGTGATCTCGCGCTGCCAGTTGCCCAGGAGGGAGGCCGGGCACACCACCAGGGTGGGTTCGCTGCGGGCCCGCTTGAGGTGAAGGGCGATGACGGTGATCGTCTTGCCGAGGCCCATGTCGTCGGCGAGGCAGCCGCCGAGGCCGAGCGAGGTCATGAGGTCGAGCCAGGCCAGGCCGCGGAGTTGGTAGTCGCGCAGGGTTGCGTGCAGGCCGGCGGGCGGTTCGGCGGGCCGTACGCCGGTGGTGAGGCGGTCGCGCAGGGCGGCCAGGGCACCGACGGGGACGGCCTCGACGCTCTCCCCGTCGACGTCGGCGGTGCCGGTGAGGGCGACGGACAGGGCGTCCACCGGGTCCAGCAGGCCCAGTTCGCGTTTGCGGGCCTTGCGGACGAGGGCGGGGTCGACGAGGACCCACTGGTCGCGCAGCCGGACGACGGGCCGGTGGGCCTCGGCCAGCGCGTCCATCTCGGCCTCGCTGAGCGGATCGCCGCCGATCGCCAACTGCCAGCGGAACTGGAGCAGTTCCTCGCTCTCGAAGAAGCCCGTGCCGTCGGTCGCGGAGCCCGGCGCGGGCCGTACCACCGCCGTCGCGCTCAGGTCGTGGGCGAGGTCCCTGGGCCAGTGCACGGCCACCCCGGCGGCCGCGAGGCGGGTCGCGGCCACGCCGAGCAGGTCGCCCACCTCGTCCTCGGACAGCGCCAGGACGTCGGGCGCCTCCTGGTCGGCGAGCCGGGCGAGCGGCGGCCACACGCGGGCGGCGCGGCGCACGGCGAGCGCCGCGTCCACGCGTGCGCGTGCCCCGAACGCGGCGTCCGCCTCGCCCGCCCACAGGGCCGCCGCGTCCGTCACCAGCGTGGGGTCGGCGAGGCTGTGCACCTGGACGACGGCGGCTCCCGCGCGGCGCGCGCTCTCGCCGTCGTCGAACAGGTCGTACGCCGACAGGTCCAGCCGGAGTGAGATCCGCACGCCCGCGTCCATGCCGGCGGCGACCTCGGCGGCCCACTCGTGGGCGTCGGACAGCCGCTGCGGCCGGCGGTCCGCGAAGGGCCGCCCGCAGTCGTGGGGCGCGGCGGGCGTGCGGGGCAGGGTGTCCGCGACGGCGTCCAGGAAGGACCGCATCAGGGCCTCGGGGAGCGGCAGCCGCAGCGGGCCGGGGCCGGGCAGCGGGACGGCGTGGCCCTCGTACGGGAGGGCCGCGGCGACGGCGCGCAGGTGGGCGACGTCCTCCGGGTCGAGGGGGCCGGCGCGCCAGGCGTCGTGGCCGGCGGGCGTCAGGCCGGGCAGCAGACGGCCGCGGGCGGCGAGCCGCAGCGCGTGCAGCGCCGCCGCGCCCCAGCAGGCCGTCGCCGGGTGGGCGGCGGGGTCGCGGCGGGCCCGCACCAGGAGCGGGAGCGCGGCGTCGAGGGGAAGCGTCAGCGCGGGGACCTGCCGACGGCGGACGGAGGCCCCGTGCCGGCGTACGACGGTCAACTCGGTGGGACCGGTCCGCTCGGCCCGCGCGGAGGCGGGCAGTGGGCCGTCGTCCGGATCCCAGAAGGCCATGCGGCCGTCGCGTGGGAGGGGCGCGGGCAGGAAGACGGCGGCGAGGCGCACGCCGGGCGGCTCCCCGGGCGGTCCGGCAGCCCTCGTCGTGTCGCCCATCCCGTGTGTTCACCTCCCGCCCGTGCGAAGAAACCAGTGGTCGACCGGTCGTCGATCAGTCGTCTTCGACTCTACGGGCGGGGTCTGACAATCGGCTCCGGCGGCCGTCGGGCGCGGGAGCGGCGCGGTCGGGACGGGCCTAGGGAACCGTGCGGGAGACGACGTACACCAGGGGGTAGGCGGGGTTGCCGGTGTTGACGACGACGTCCAGCGTGGGCCGCGGGTTCTTCTGTTCGTGGACGAAGCCGAAGTTGTCACCGGGGCGGGCGCCGGGCCCGGAGAACTTCCAGCCGCTGACGCTCTGATCCCGCTCGCTTATCGTGATCTTGTCCTTGACCAGGGTGGACCGGTCGAGGCCGAGTTCGGTCAGGAAGGCGTCCAGACCGGCCTGGGTGGTCTGGAACTGCACGTAGAGACGGCTGGTCTTCCAGTTGTTCGTCTCGTAGTACGCGACGTTGTTCGAGGGGTCCGGGACCGGCACCTGGTACAGCCGGCGCTGGACCCTGGACGGCCAGCCCTTGGTCAGGCCGGTCGCCGAGTACTTGGCTTCCTTGTCCTTGCCGCTGTCGCGGCTCTGGTTGGCGGAGATCACCAGGTAGCCGGCGGGTACGCCGATGAGCAGCACGATGATCAGCAGGGTGAGCGCCCTGCGCCGGATCATGTGCCCCCGGGTCTCCGGCGGACGGGAGGGCGGTTCCTCGGCCGGCGGGGCCTGGTGGGGCAGGGAGGCCGTCATGCGGTGTCCCGGGCCCTGCGGGCCGCCTCCGCGAACCGCTCGAAGCGCTCGTAGCGCTCCACCCGGCGGCGCTTGGCGCGCCGGAAGCGGCGGGCGACCAGCCGGGCGAGGTCGGCGGCGCCGACCATGCCGGCCTCGGGGCCGAGCTGGGCGCGCACGATGCGGGCCTCGGGGCGGTAGCCGCGGCCGGTGAGGTGGCGCTTGAAGGCGTCGCGCGCGGGGGCGATCAGCAGGTCGTCGGCGGCCGAGACGCCGCCGCCGATCACGAAGCAGGACGGGTCGAGCGCGGCGGCGAGGTTGGCGATGCCGACGCCGAGCCACTGGCCGATGTCCTGGAGCAGCTCGATGCACATCGCGTCGCCCTCGCGGGCCAGCTCGGTGATCATCGGGCCGGTGATGTCGCCGATGCTGCCCTTGACGTGCTCGATGATCCCGTACGCCACCGGCGAGTCGGCAGCCGCCAGCTCCCGGGCCTCCCTGACCAGCGCGTTGCCGGAGCTGTACTGCTCCCAGCAGCCGCGGTTGCCGCACGGGCAGCGGTGGCCGCCGGGCACGACCTGCATATGGCCGAACTCGCCGGCGACGCCGTACTTGCCGCGCTTGACCTGGCCGTCCTCCAGGATCGCGCCGCCGATGCCGGTGCCGAGGGTGATCATGACGAGGTGGTCCTCGCCGCGGCCGGCGCCGAAGCGCCACTCGGCCCAGGCGGCGGTGTTGGCGTCGTTGTCGACGAGGACGGGGACCGACAGCCGGCCGGAGAGGCGGTCGCGCAGCGGCTCGTTGCGCCAGGACAGGTGGGGCGCGAACAGGACGCGGTTGCGGTCGGCGTCGACCCAGCCGGCCGCGCCGATGCCGACCGCG
Source organism: Streptomyces sp. NPDC002328 (assembly GCF_042890065.1). Taxonomy (NCBI): domain Bacteria; kingdom Bacillati; phylum Actinomycetota; class Actinomycetes; order Kitasatosporales; family Streptomycetaceae; genus Streptomyces; species Streptomyces sp. NPDC002328. The sequence goes on from NZ_JBIARQ010000004.1 coordinate 470,279, forward strand.
TGCACGTCGTGCCGGTCGGACAGGTCCAGGACCAGTTCGGCGATGGTGTCCTCGACGACCTTCGGGCTCTTGGACTTGTCCGGCGTCTCCGTGCGGATCGTCTCCAGGATATTGCCGTCGGCGTCGACGACGCCCGCCATCACCTTGGTGCCGCCGATGTCGATGCCCACCGTGGGCACGCGGGGCGCGGTCAGGTGCGAGCGGCGCTCGCGGGTGCCCACGGTGCGCAGGGCGGGGGCGCGACGGGAGCCGATGGGGGCGGTGAAGGTGCCGTAGGTGCTCATCGTCGCCGATTCTGCCTCACGCGCACGTGGGGTGCCGTACGGGGGAGCGAGGGCGTCGCGCGCCGTTCACCGCCGCGGGCGCGTCGTGGCTGGTGGGGCCAGGTGGGGGTCCGGTGGAGCGTCTCGGGGTCGGCCGGTGAAGCCTGTGAGGGGCGGTCGGCGGGGCCGGCGCGGGCCCCGCGCGCGGGCCGTCCTCCCCGGGGCGGACCGGACCCTGAGCCGTCGCATTGTCCGGACATTGCGACCACTGCGGGCCGTCACGGGCCGGACCCACCAGCGACCCGCGGTGCGGCCGGCATGGGCGAGAGGCGGCTCAGGGTCTCACGAGGAGCTGGAACTCGAAGGAGTAGCGGCTCGGGCGGTAGATGTGGTCGCCGAACTCCACCGCGCGGCCGGTGTCGTCGAAGGTCGTGCGCTGCATGGTGAGCAGCGGGGCGCCCTCCTCCTCGGCGAGCCTCTCGGCCTCGTCGGCGGTGGCGGCGCGGGCTCCGATGGACTGGCGGGCGCTGTGCAGGGTGATCCCGGCGGCCCGCATCAGCCGGTACAGGCCGGTGGCCTCCAGCTGCGCCGTGTCCGGGTCGAGCAGCCCCGAGGGGAGGTGGTTGCACAGGTACGCCATGGGCTCCCCGTGCGCCAGCCGCAGCCGCTCCACCCGCTGGACGTCGCCGCCCTCGGGGACGCCGAGCGCGGCGGCGACCTCGGCGGACGCGGGCACAACGGTGTTGACGAGGACCGTGGTCGCGGGGCGCTGCCCGGCGGCCTCCAGGTCGTCGTAGAGGCTGCTCAGCTCCAGGGGGCGCTTGACCTGGCTGTGCACGACCTGGGTGCCGACGCCCCGGCGGCGCACCAGCAGACCCTTGTCGACGAGGGACTGGATCGCCTGGCGCACCGTCGGCCGGGACAGACCGAGCCGGGCGGCGAGCTCGATCTCGTTGCCGAGCAGGCTGCCGGGCGTGAGCGATCCGTGCTCGATGGCGGCTTCCAGCTGCTGCGACAGCTGGAAGTACAACGGCACCGGGGAGCTGCGGTCCACACGGAGTTCCAGCTGCACGGTCGGGTCCACTTCTGGTTTCGGCACGGGCCCGAGCGTAGCTCCGTGGCCGGTTGACGGGAAGTCGTGTAGTTCGGTTGTCCGGACATACGCATTGACACGGCGCGGACTCCGACGTCACCTTGAACACATGCGCATCGGGGTCATCGGGACGGGCCGCATCGGCACCATTCATGCGAACACACTCAGCCGTCACCGTGAGGTCGGATCCCTCATCCTGACGGACACGGAGCCCGCGCGGGCGCAGGAGTTGGCGCTTCGGCTGGGCGAGACGGCCGCGCCGGGAGTCGACGAGATCTTCCGGTGGGGCGTGGACGCCGTGGTCATCACGACGGCGACCTCCGCCCACGCCGAACTGATCGGCCGGGCGGCGCGGTCGGGGCTCCCCGTCTTCTGCGAGAAACCGATCGCCCTGGACCTGGCGGGCACCTTAGCGGCGATCGCCGAGGTCGAGGCTGCCGGAACGATCCTTCAGATGGGGTTCCAGCGCCGCTTCGACGCGGGGTACACGGGGGCGCGGGACGCGGTGCGCTCGGGACGGCTCGGGCGGCTGCACACCGTGCGCGCGGTGACCTCGGACCAGTCGCCGCCGCCCGCCGACTGGCTGCCGGTGTCCGGCGGGCTGTTCCGGGACGCGCTGATCCACGACTTCGACGTGCTGCGCTGGGTGACCGAGCGCGAGGTGACCGACGTGTACGCCGCCGGGTCGGACGCGGGGCCGGCGATGTTCCGCGCGGCCGGTGACGTGGACACGGCCGCGGCGATCCTCACCCTCGACGACGGCACCCTCGCCACCGCGACGGCGACCCGGATGAACGGGGCCGGCTACGACGTCCGCATGGAGCTCGCCGGTGAGCTGGACCAGATCGTGGTGGGTCTGGACGACCGCACCCCGATCGCGTCCACGGAGCCGACCGGCCCCCCGGCGGCGGACAAGCCGTGGACCGGCTTCCTGGAGCGCTTCGGCCCCGCGTACGAGGCCGAGCTGACGGCGTTCGTGGACGTCGTCCGGGGCGGACGCGCCAACCCCTGCGACGGCCGTGAGGCCCTCCAGGCGCTGCGCATCGCCGAGGCCTGCGAGGTGTCACGGCGTGAGCGGAGGGCGGTTCCGCTGTCGGAGATCCCGGGGGCGGGCGGGGGCGCCGAAGCGGTGTTGTCCTCGGGGCCCGTACCTGAGGGTCAGGGGCCGTCTACGGACGACGGGGCGGGGGGCGGACAGGGAGGAGCGGCCGCGGCGCAGATGCAGGACTTCTACGGGACGCCCGGGATCTACAGCGGCCCTCAGGCGTACGGCGGTCCCGAACCCGGAACATACGGCGTCGGCTACCGGTGAGCGGGGTGCGCGGCCCGCGGCTCGGGCCGACGGCCCGCAGTTCGGGCCGGCGGATCACCAGCGCACTCGGAGGCTCCGCACGCCGCGTATCAGGGTGCCCGGGAGCCACTCGCCGGGCGGGCCGTCCAGGGTGAGGGCCGGGGCGCGGTCCAGGAGGGCGCGCAGGGCCGTGCGGGCCTCCAGGCGGGCCAGGGGCGCGCCCAGGCAGTAGTGGATGCCGTGGCCGAAGGCGAGGTGGCCTCGGGTGTCGCGGCGGATGTCGAAGCGGTCGGGGTCGGGAAAGCGCCCGGCGTCCCGGTCGGCGGCGGTGAGGCCGATCATCACCGCGTCGCCGGACGCGATGGACGTGCCGGCGATCTCCAGCGGCTCGGCCGCGAAGCGGAACGTGGCGTTCTCCACCGGGCCCTCGTAGCGCAGGGCCTCCTCGACCGCACCGTCGAGGAGCGTCATGTCGGCGCGCAGGGCGGCGAGTTGCTCCGGGTGCGTGAGCAGGGCGTGGACGGCGTTGGTGATGAGGTTGACCGTCGTCTCGTGGCCGGCGATGAGGAGGAGGAACGCCATCCCCCGCAGCTCGCCCGGTGAGAGCCGGTCGCCGTCCTCGGCCGTGGTGCGGATGAGGTCGCTCAGCAGGTCGCCGCTGTGGCCCGCGCGCCGCTTGTCCCGGATCAGCTCGGTGAGGTACTCCGCGAGGCGGACGAACGCGTCGTACCCGCTCTCGGCGCTGGTGGGCGCGACGACCTCCGTCGACAGCTTGCGGAACTCGGTGCGGTCCAACTCGGGGACGCCCAGCAGTTCGCAGATGACGGTGATGGGCAGGGGGTAGGCGAGCGACTCCACGAGGTCGGCGCTGCCGTGCGGCATCATCACGTCGAGGAGGTCGTCGGTGATCCGCTCGATCCTCGGCCGCAGTTCCTCCACTCGGCGCATGGTGAAGGCGCGGGTGATCAGGCCACGCAGGCGCGTGTGCTGCGGCGGGTCGGTCACCAGCAGGTGCCTGCCGATCATCTCCTCGTCGAGGAAGGTGACGCCGATCCGGCTGCCGTCCTTGGCCAGCCGGGGGTCGGCGAGCGCGGCGCGCGCCTCGTCGTACCCCACGACCAGCCAGGTGTCGTAGTGCCCGTCGGACGCGGGCAGTCGCACCCGGTGGACCGGGCCGTGTTCGCGCAGCCGCGCGTACAGCGGGTGCGGGTCGCGCCGGAACTCCTCGCCGCACTCCTCCAGGTCGATCACGTCGGTCATGCCGCTCCCCCTCGGTCCCACGGTCACCACGCCCCGTCACTGCCTCCCGTCACCGCTCCAACGAACGGGCGGGCCGATCCGTGCCCGCCGTCAGGCCCGGGTTCATTCGTCCAACAGGCCCGCGTCGTAAGCCAGCAGGGCGATCTGCACCCGGTTGTTGAGGTCGAGTTTGGCGAGGACGCGGGAGACGTGCGTCTTCACGGTGGCGACGCTCATGAACAGTTCGGCGGCGATGTCCGCGTTGGACAGGCCGCGGCCGACGGCGACGGCCACCTCGCGTTCGCGTTCACCCAGGATCGCGACGCGCTCACACGCGCGGGAGCGCCGGGTGTCGGCGGACGCGCCGGCCGCGTGCTCCATCAACTGGCGGGTGACGGCGGGCGAGAGCACGGGGTCGCCGGCCGCGACCCGGCGCACCGCGTCGAGGATGTCGGCGGGCGGGGTGTCCTTGAGGACGAACCCGGCGGCGCCCGCGCGCAGCGCCCGCAGCACCTGCTCGTCGGCGTGGAAGGTGGTGAGGACGACGACCTGCGGGGCTTCCTTGCGGGCGCGCAGCCGTTCGGTGGCGGTCAGACCGTCCACCGACGGCATCCGGATGTCCATCAGGACGACGTGCGGGCGCGTCCGGTCGACGAGCGCCTCGACCTCGCCGCCGTCACCGGCCTCGCCGACGATCTCGATGTCGTCGGCGCCGCCCATCATGAAGGACAGTCCCGCGCGCACCAAGGGGTCGTCGTCGACGAGGAGGAGTCTGATCGCAGTCATGGTGCTTACGTAATCACGCCCGCGCGGGGCGAGTTGACGCCGTCGGGGCGACGGGCGGACCTCTACGTCGCCGCGGGCCACGGCAGCCACGCGCGTACCTCGAAGCCGCCGCCGTCGCGCGGCCCGTGCTCCAGGCGGCCGCCGGTCAGGGTGGCTCGTTCGGCGAGGCCGATCAGGCCCTGGCCGGAACCGGGGACGGGCGGTACGTCGCCGTCGGGGGCGGGGTTGCGCACGGTCACGGCGAGGCCCTCGCCGGGGCCGCCGGCGACGGTGACGGCGGCCTCCGCGCCGGGGGCGTGCTTGCGGGCGTTGGTGAGGCACTCCTGGGCGATGCGGTAGGCGGTGCGGCCGACGGAGGCCGGGACGGCGCCCGCCTCGGTGACGCGCTGGTCGAGGGTGACCTTCATGCCCGCCTCGCGGGACTCCGCGACCAGCGCGTCCAGGGCGGCCAGCGTCGGCTGCGGACGGCCGCCGTCGTCGGGCGCGCCGGCCCGCAGGACGCCGATGATCTCCCGCAGGTCCTGGAGGGCCTCGTGGGCGCTCTCGCGGATCACTCCGGCGGCCCGCACGATCTCCGCGCGCGGCGCGTCCGGACGGAACTCCAACGCGCCCGCGTGCACGCTGAGCAGGGTCAGCCGGTGGGCGAGCACGTCGTGCATCTCGCGGGCGATGGCCTCGCGGGCCAGCCGCTGCGCCTGATCGGCGCGCAGCCGCGCCTCCGTCTCGGCGCGCCGGGCCCGGTCGCGCAGGCTCAGCATGAGCTGCCGCTTGGAGCGCACGAACATGCCCCAGCCGATCACCATGACGGTGAACAGCACCGTCCACACCACCGCCGGCCCGTACTCCAGCTCCGGGTCGGGGCGCGCCCAGAGCGCCACCGGGATCAGCGCGAGGTGGCCGAAGCCGATCCAGGCCACGTACCGGAAGGGCCGGTGGACGGCGAGGGTGAACAGGGCGATCGCGCCGGCGCCGCCCGAGGTGGTCGACAGGAAGCCGAGGGGGATCGCCGCGAGCGCGAGGGCGACGGGCCAGCGGCGGCGCAGCCAGAGCGCGGCGCAGGCGAGTGCGCCCAGGAGCTGGTCGGCGACGAGGACGGAGTGCGGCAGCCCCTCCTCACCGGGGAACGTGTCCACCACCGCCAGCCCCACGGCGACCGCCGCAAGGAAGCAGGTGAAGTCGACCACCCAGTCGCGCACGGTACGCCGGGGCCGGGGCCGTGACCGAGTCGGCGGCTGGGACACGGCCCCGTCGGCCCGTCCCTCCGGATACAGCTCGGCGGCCACCGCGGACGGCAGCAGCCATCGGCGTGCCGTGAAGGCGGGCGCGGTCGGCGCGGATTGGTCGTCACCCCTCATGGGCGACGAATCTACGCAGCCGGGAGCCTTCGCACCGCTCCCCCGACGGGATCGACGACCAAAGCGGGCCGGGCCGAGACGGAAGCCGGAACGGGATACGACCAAAGGTTGACCGGCCGCCGACTTTAGGCGCGGGCGGCCGGCAGCGGAGCGAGTCTTCGGTCGGACGCTCCGCGCCCCGCGGCCGATGTGCGCGGAGGGTCCGCGGGGCGAGGATCCGACCATGAGGAAACTGCTGGAAGTACTCGGCTTCATCGCTCTGTTGCAGGGCGTCGCCGGCCTGGTGCACGAGTTCACCGACTGGAACTGGGGGCTCGTGCACCGGTTCGGCGTCCTGGACGGCTACGAGGTCTACGCGAGCGTGGCGCTCCTGGTGTTCGCGTTCGCCCTGTTCGGCGTCGCGGAGGCCCAGAGACCCCGTTGAGCCGGCCGGCGCGGCGGTGGTGGTCGCGGTTCGTTCGAGGTCGGTGTCCGTTCGCCGCCAGCGCTTCGCGGCGGCGGCCGGTGGGATGGACGCATGACGACGACACACGGAACTCTGAACGGCAAGGTGGCCCTCGTGACCGGCGGGAGCCGCGGTATCGGGGCGGCCACGGCGGTGCGACTGGCGCGGGAGGGCGCGGACGTGGCCGTCACCTATGTGAGCGGCGAGGGGGCGGCCAAGGACGTGGTGCGCGAGATCGAGTCGCTGGGGCGTCGGGCGACGGCCCTGCGCGCGGACGTCGCGGACCCCGGGGAGGCGGCCGGCGCGGTGGAGCGCACGGTGCGCGCGTGGGGCCGGCTCGACGTGCTGGTGAACAACGCGGGGATCGGCGTCCTCGGCCTGCTGGAGGGCCTGGCCCTCTCCGACGTCGACCGGGTGCTGGCCGTGAACGTGCGCGGGGTGTTCCTGACGTCGCAGGCGGCCGCCGCCCGGATGACCTCGGGGAGCCGGATCGTCACGATCGGGACCTGTATGACGCAGCGGGTCCCGGGGCCCGGCGGAACGCTGTACGCGATGAGCAAGTCGGCCCTGGTCGGTCTCACCAAGGCCCTCGCCAGGGAGCTGGGCCCGCGCGGGATCACCGCCAACCTCGTCCATCCCGGCCCGATCGACACCGACCTGAACCCGGCGGACGGCCCGTACGCGGCCGGTCAGGCCGCGATGACCGCACTGGGCCGCTTCGGGACGGCCGACGAGGTCGCCGCGACCGTCGCCCACCTGGCGGCCTCGCCGTACGTCACGGGCGCCGAGTTCGCCGTGGACGGCGGACACGCGGCGTGACGCCTCAGCCGCCCAGCTCCTGGTGTCGTGCCGACAGCTTGGCTGCGCCCTCGTCCGTGAGGGAGCCGAAGAGGCGTAGACGGGAAATGCCGCCGTCGGGGTAGATGTCCACGCGTGCGTGCGTGCCCAGCGCCTCGGTCGGCAGGACGAAGCGGTGGTTGGTGTCGGGCTGGAGGCGGGTGCGCGGGAGGATCTCCTGCCAGCCGTCGCCGCCCACGCCACCCGCACCGGACCCACCGACGACGCCCGCCGCGCCGGACCTATCGCCTTCGCCGCCCTCGCGGCCCTCGCCGTTCCTGACCGACACCGCCGCCCAGCCCGCGCTGTTGCCCTTCAGGTACGCCGTGTCGATCTCCAGGGCGCGGATCCGGGCCTGTGCGGCCAGCCGGTAGTGGATCCAGTCGTGGCCGTGGTCGCGGCGGCGGCGGGTCTCCCAGCCGTCGTCCATCTTGCGGGAGCGGCCCGGCTGGATGGTGTTGGTGGCCGGCGAGTAGAAGCGGTCGGAGGCGTCCTCGACCAGGCCGCCGTTCTCCAGGGCGACCACGTCGAAGGCGCCGAGGGCGGTGAGCCACGCGGGGTCGGGGACGACCTCGCCGTACACGCGCAGGCGTGCGATGCCGCCGTCGGGGTGCTGGTTGACCCGGAGGTGAGTGAAGCACTGCTCCAGCGACACGGTGAAACCGTTCGCCGCGTGGCCGCCCACCGGGGTGCGCGGCACGAGCGTCGTCCACTTCACGTCGTCCCCGAGGAGACGCTCCGGGGAGGGGGAGCCGGGCACGGAGGTGCCCTCGATCGACACCGCCTGCGGGTAGTTGCCCCGGAAGTGGGCCGTGTCGACGACGACGCCCCGGACGACGCCGGGCGCGCCGAGCCGGACCAGGGCCCAGTCGTGGTCGTCGGCGGTGGGCCAGGGATGGTCGGCGGACGCGCCGCGCCTGCGGCGGGTCTCCCAGCCGTCCATGATCTTGCCCTTGTGGCCGAAGCGCTCCGGGTCGAACTCGGCGGGCCCGGGCAGCAGCAGGTTCTCCCGTTCGGCGAAGAACTCGTCGTTCGCGGCGACGACGCCCGCGCCGAGCCCCCGGGCGGCGAGGTCGACGTGCCGGGCGAAGGGGAAGTCGGCGGTGCGGTAGTCCGCGTACGGGTCGCCGCCGCCGTAGGGGTTCGCGTCGCCGGTGAAGCTCGGTATCGCCGTCACGGGAGGGGTGCCTTTCGGTCGTCGGCCGCGCGGGTGAGGAGTCGGCCCTTCGGTGCGGTGAACTCGCCGTCGGCGAGGATGCGTTCGCCGCGCAGCCAGGTGGACTTCACGACGCCGTGCAGGGTTTTGCCGGCGTACGCCGTGACGCGGTTGCGGTGCTGGAGGGCCACCGGGTCCACGGTGAAGGTCTCGTCGGGGGCGAGGACGGCGAAGTCGGCGTCGCGGCCCGCCTCGATGGCGCCCTTGCGGTCGAGTCCCACGAGCGCCGCCGTGCGCGTGGACATCCAGCGCACGACGTCCTCCAGGGAGTGGCCCCGCCTGCGTGCCTCCGTCCACACCGCCGGCAGGCTCAGCTGGAGTCCGGAGATGCCGCCCCACGCGGTGGCGAAGTCGCCGGTCTTGAGGTCGGCCGTGGACGGGGAGTGGTCGGTGACCACGCAGTCGACGGTGCCGTCGGCCAGCGCCTGCCACAGCAGGTCCTGGTTGGCGGCCTCGCGGATGGGCGGGCAGCACTTGAACTCGCTGGCGCCGTCCGGGACTTCCTCGGCCGTGAGCGTCAGATAGTGCGGGCAGGTCTCCACCGTGAGGCGGACGCCCTCCGCCCTGGCGGCGGCGATCAGCGGCAGGGCGTCGCTCGACGACAGGTGCAGGACGTGCACGCGCGCGTGGAGGCGTTTCGCCTGGGCGACGAGGCCGGCGATCGCGGTGTCCTCGGCGTGGCGCGGCCGGGAGGCGAGGAAGTCGGCGTAGCGGGGGCCGCCCCGCTGCGGTGCGGCGTCGAGGCGGTGGGGGTCCTCGGCGTGGACGATCAGCAGGCCGTCGAAGCCGGCGATCTCCGCCATGGACCGGGCCAGCGCCTCCTGGTCGAGGTGGGGGAACTCGTCGACGCCGGAGGGCGAGAGGAAGGCCTTGAAGCCGAAGACGCCGGCCTCGTGCAGGGGGCGCAGGTCCTTGACGTTGCCGGGCAGGGCGCCGCCCCAGAAGCCGACGTCGACATGGGCCTTGTCGGCGGCGACCTGACGTTTGGTGCGGAGGTGGTCGACCGTCGTCGTGGGCGGGAGGGAGTTGAGGGGCATGTCGACGAGGGTGGTGATGCCGCCGGCCGCCGCCGCGCGCGTGGCGGTCCAGAAGCCCTCCCACTCGGTGCGGCCCGGGTCGTTGACGTGCACGTGCGTGTCGACCAGGCCGGGCAGCAGGACGTGGTCGCCGAGATCCTCCACGCGTGCGTGCGCGGGTGCTTGCGCGTCGTGCGGGAGGACGGCCGTGATGGTGCCGGCGGAGACCGCGACGGAGGCGGCCCGGGTCCCTTCCGGGGTGATGACGCGCGTCGAGCGCAGCACCAGTTCAGCGTCGGACACCCGGACCCCTCTCTGCCGCGGTTGACTTCCGCGCGCACGGAATTCAACGTTCTGTTGAAGGAGTCTTCCCTTCCGTCTTCAAGACCGTCAAGAGTGCTCCTCTTCAGAGTGCATCACTGTGGCCGCTCCGCATGTTTCCATCAGGTGAAACCACGATTCCGGCAAGCAGAACTCGGTGACGCGCCAACGGGGAGTCGACCGACCGCCGGGTAGGCTTCAGATCTTCCCGCCAGTCTCGAAAGGAACGCGCCCGTGCCGACGTCCAGCGCCAGCGCCAGCGACTCCACCAGGTCCGCCGGCGGCGGAGTCCAGTCCCTCGAGCGCGCCTTCGACCTGCTGGAGCGGATGGCGGACGCGGGCGGCGAGGTCGGCCTGAGCGAACTGTCGGCGAGCAGCGGGCTCCCCCTGCCGACCATCCACCGCCTGATGCGCACCCTGGTGGTCTGCGGTTACGTCCGCCAGCAGCCCAACCGCCGGTACGCGCTGGGCCCGCGGCTGATCCGCCTCGGCGAGTCCGCGTCCCGGCTGCTCGGCACCTGGGCCCGCCCCTACCTCGCCCGCCTGGTCGAGGAGACCGGCGAGACGGCGAACATGGCGCTGCTCGACGGGGACGAGATCGTGTACGTGGCGCAGGTGCCGTCGAAGCACTCGATGCGGATGTTCACCGAGGTCGGCCGCCGTGTCCTGCCGCACTCCACGGGCGTCGGCAAGGCGCTCCTCGCGGGCTTCCCGGACGACGAGGTGCGCGCCCTGCTGGCCCGCACCGGCATGCCCGCCGCGACCGAGAAGACCATCACCACCCCGGACGGCTTCCTGGCGGCGCTGGAGGACGTCCGGCGGACCGGTTACGCGGTCGACGACAACGAGCAGGAGATCGGCGTCCGCTGCCTCGCCGTCCCGGTGCCGGACTCCCCCACTCCGGCGGCCGTCTCCATCTCGGGCCCGGCGGGCCGCGTCACGGAAACGGCCACGGAGAGGATCGTGCCGGTGCTCCAGCAGGTCGCGGGAGCCCTGTCCGAGGCGCTGGCCTCGCAGAGCCACGCCTGACGGCCTCACAGCCCGCCCTTCGGTGATCCGCGGGACGGACGCCTCAGCCCCGCCCCCGCGGCGGCTCCCCGAACAGCTCCACCGCGCGGCGCACCTCGGACAGGCCGCGGGACAGGGCGCTCATCGAGCCGATCGCGCCGGCGATCAGCAGTAACGACCGGCGCAGACGCGGGACTTCGGGTGTGCCGTGGACCGCCATCGCGGCGAGGGCGGCGAGTTCGTCCTCGGCGATGGCGCGGTCCGGGAACTCGGCCGGGTGCGTGGCGAGTTCGCGGCGCAGCCGGGACACCGCGGTCCGCAGTTCCGCCACCCTGGGATCCTCGTCACGCCCGGTCACTGGCCTCTGCCCCAAGCTCCGCAACACAGCTCTCCCCCCCTCGCACACCCGCGTGCGCGAGTACGTGGTGCCCCGCGAGCATCCCGGGGCGGTGGTCGGTCGCCGAGGGACGCGGGTCAGTAAACGCCACCCGATGCCGGATCGCCACCACGCGGACCGAATTTCAGCCTGCGGGTATGCAGAACGTATGACGCACACGGAAACGGAAGACCAGGTCGCCGGGCTGCTGCTCGCGGCGGGCGGGGGACGCCGGCTCGGGGGACGCCCCAAGGCACTGCTGACGCACCGGGGACGCCCGCTCGTCGAGCACGCGGCGCAGGCGCTGCGCACGGCGGGCTGCGGGCGCGTCCACGTGGTCCTCGGGGCCTCCGCCGACGCCGTACGCGAGCGGGCGCGGCTGGAGGGATGCGTGCTGGTCGCCAACCCGCTGTGGGAGCAGGGCATGGGCGTCTCGCTGCGGGCCGGGCTGGAGTCGCTGGCCGGGACGGGTGCGCGGGCCGCGCTGGTGAGCCTGGTCGACCAGCCCGGGATCGGTCCCGAGGCGATGGCCCGGGTGCTCGCCGGGTACGCGTCGGAGGACTCGCTCGTGGCGGCCTCGTACGACGGGCGGCGCGGGCACCCGGTGCTGCTCGGGGCCCGGCACTGGGCGGGCGTCGCCGCCGCCGCGACCGGCGACCGGGGGGCCCGCGCCTATCTGAAGGCCCACGAGGACGAGGTGACGCTGGTGGAGTGCGGGGACGTGGCGCAGCCGTACGACATCGACACGGAGGGCGACCTGAGTCGCCTGGAGTGACCATTGAACTTCCACGATGAGGAAACTACTATCCACTGGCACGCGGCGCCTCGCACGCCGTCTCCCGCCCGCCGAAGGAAGTGACCGCTCATGTCAGCCCCAGCGCCCTCCCCGCTGGCCATCGTCGACGCCGAGCCCCTGCCGCGGCAGGAGGAGGTCCTCACGGACGCGGCCCTCGCCTTCGTGGCCGAACTGCACCGCCGGTTCACACCGCGCCGCGACGAACTGCTCGCCCGCCGGGCGGAGCGCCGCGCCGAGATCGCCCGCACCTCCACGCTCGACTTCCTCCCCGAGACCGCCGCGATCCGCGCCGACGACTCCTGGAAGGTGGCCCCCTCCCCCGCGGCCCTGGAGGACCGCCGGGTCGAGATCACCGGCCCCACCGACCGCAAGATGACCGTCAACGCCCTCAACTCGGGCGCCCGGGTGTGGCTCGCGGACTTCGAGGACGCCTCCGCGCCCACCTGGGAGAACGTGGTCCTCGGGCAGATCAACCTGGTCGACGCCTACACCCGCGCCATCGACTTCACCGACCCGAACTCCGGCAAGTCGTACGCCCTGCGCCCCGACGCCGAGTTGGCCACCGTCGTGATGCGCCCGCGCGGCTGGCACCTGAACGAGCGTCACCTCGTCGACGCCGACGGCGTCCCGGTGCCGGGTGCGCTCGTCGACTTCGGCCTGTACTTCTTCCACAACGCCCAGCGCCTCCTGGACCTCGGCAAGGGCCCGTACTTCTACCTCCCCAAGACCGAGTCGCACCTCGAAGCCCGCCTGTGGAACGAGGTGTTCGTGTTCGCGCAGGACCACGTCGGCATCCCGCAGGGCACCGTCCGCGCCACCGTCCTCATCGAGACGATCACGGCGGCGTACGAGATGGAGGAGATCCTCTACGAACTCCGCGACCACGCCTCCGGGTTGAACGCGGGCCGCTGGGACTACCTGTTCTCCATCGTGAAGAACTTCCGTGACGGCGGGCCCCGGTTCGTCCTCCCGGACCGCAACGCCGTGACGATGACCGCCCCGTTCATGCGCGCGTACACCGAACTCCTCGTCCGCACCTGCCACAAGCGCGGCGCGCACGCGATCGGCGGCATGGCGGCCTTCATCCCGTCCCGCCGCGACGCCGAGGTCAACAAGGTCGCCTTCGAGAAAGTCCGCGCCGACAAGGACCGTGAGGCCGGGGACGGCTTCGACGGCTCGTGGGTCGCCCACCCCGACCTCGTCCCGCTCGCCATGGAGTCCTTCGACAAGGTGCTCGGCGACCGGCCGAACCAGAAGGACCGGCTGCGCGAGGACGTCGACGTCAAGGCCGCCGACCTGATCGCGATCGACTCGCTGGAGGCGAGGCCGACGTACGACGGGTTCGTCAACGCGGTGCAGGTCGGCGTCCGTTACATCGAGGCCTGGCTGCGCGGGCTCGGCGCGGTGGCCATCTTCAACCTGATGGAGGACGCGGCCACCGCCGAGATCTCACGCTCGCAGATCTGGCAATGGATCAACGCGGGCGTCGAGTTCGAGCGCGAGGGGCGGACCGTGAAGGTCACCCCGGAGCTGGCCCGCGAGGTCGCCGCCGCCGAACTGGCCGCCGTCCGCGCGGAGATCGGCGACGAGGCCTTCGCCGCCGGACACTGGCAGCAGGCCCACGACCTGCTGCTCCAGGTCTCCCTGGACGAGGACTACGCGGACTTCCTCACGCTGCCGGCCTACGAGCAGCTCAAGGGCTGAGCCCCGCGCACGGGCCGCCTCAGGGTGCGGGCGTGTCCGAGTGGCCCAGGGGCTTCCCCGGGGCCACGAGGTCGCGCACGGCCCGCTTGACCGCCGTGGGCTCCGGGAAGCCCTGCTCACGGCGGTCCCACACCACCTCGTCGTTCACCCGGACGACGAAGACGCCGCCCGTGCCGGGCCGCAGCGCCAGCTCGGTGAGCTCGGCCTCGAACGTCGTCAGCAGCTCCTGCGCCAGCCAGGCGGCCCGGGGCAGCCAGCGGCACTGGGTGCAGTACTCGATCTCCACGCGCCGGACGTCACTGACGTCGCTCATCCCAGATGCACCGACCAATCCTGTTCCGCGGCCGGCTTGCCGTGCAGGTCGGGGACCCGCTTGAGCCAGTTCGGCCGTCCCTGCTGGGTCTTCGCCGCGCGCAGCGCCTCCTCGGCGGCGAGCTCCTCCCGGGTGGGGAAGTCGGTGGGCAGCCAGGCCGCGGAGGCCCTTACGCGCGCGTGAAGGTGGTCCACGTACGCCGTCCGGGCGTCGTCGGCCGTGGCGAAGGCCGGGTCGTCCGCGAGCCAGGCGTCGGGGACCTCGGCGACGATCTCCCGGAGCAGTTCCTCGGTGACCCTGGGCGCCAGCTCGGCGTCGGCGGCGCGCACGTCGGGCGCGTAGTGGCCGAGGGCGTGGTGGCGGAAGTCGTAGGCCTTGGCGGGGTCGGCGCCGTCCCAGCGGTGGTGGAAGACGAGCGCCGCGCCGTGGTCGATCAGCCACAGACGCGGGGGCGCGGTCCCGAACGTGGGCCACACCATCAGGTTGGAACTGTGCACCGTGCGGTCGACGTTGGCGGTGAGGGCGTCCAGCCAGACGACCCGGCCCGCCTCCAGCGGATCCACGCGGAAGGTCTTGGCGACCTCCGGGGTGAAGTCGCGCGCGCCGGGCAGGTAGTCCATGCCGAGGTTGAGGCCCGCGCTCGCGCCGTGCAGGTCCCGCACCTCCTGGTGGGGTTCGCCGTCGGCGATCGCCGGGTCGAAGCGGACCATGACCAGCTCGGGGAAGCGCAGCCCGAGGGCGCGCGCCAGCTCGCCCACGACGATCTCGGCGACCAGCGCCTTGCGGCCCTGGGCCGAACCGGTGAACTTCACGACGTAGGTGCCCAGGTCGTCGGCCTCGACGACACCGGGGACGGAGCCGCCGGAGCGCAGGGGTTCGACGTAGCGGGTCGCAGTGACATATCTCAACATTTCCTCAGGCCACCCGCCTCTTCAGCCTTGCAATCCACGGCCAACCTTGGGGCCTCAAACAGCGGAAATTGCCCGTCAGCAGTTCTGGGGAGAATCTGGGGAGTTTCGAATGGCATGCAGATCTCCCTGCCTCCCCAGCAGTCCGTCGATGGCCGTCCGCCCCTTGCTTCCGGCCTCCGGCATGAAGTGAGCATAGTAACCGAGGGTGATCGCTGGCGAGGAGTGCCCGAGCCACCGCGCCAGGGTCACGACGGATTCTCCGGCCTCCAGCATGATGGAGGCGTATGTGTGCCGCAGCGCGTGGAAGCCGTCCTTCGGCGCAGCCTCCCATTGCCAGTCCTTTGTCCCCTTGGCGCGCGGCGGGATGATTCCGGCCTTGGCCAACGCGGGCTTCCAGGTGTATGTGTTCCACGTGTTCACCGCGATGGCGTTGCCGAATCGCGTAGTGAGCAGCAGCGAGAACTTCCTTCGCGGTCCTTCCGGCTTCTCCCACGGGAGCTCAACCTCGACCGGCGGGAACACTGCGACGTGGCGCTTGAGCTCCTCGGCAACCGTGGAGGGCATGTCGACGACACGGGTCTTCTTCCCTTTCGGCAGGGCGAAGTACAGCCTCCCCTTGATCGCTTGGACCTGGCGGCGGACATGAAGCACGCCTCTCGCGTAGTCGATGTCCTCCGGGCTCAGTCCGAACACCTCGCCCTGGCGAAGTCCGCACCCCAGGCCGAGGACGACAGTGATCCGATTGCGCGGGTTGATGACGTCGAGGACTCGCAGCGCCGTCTCCAACGACCAAGCCTCGCGGCGCTCCTGTGGCGCCTTGGGCCACCGCACGGACTTCGCGTGCATGGGGTTGCTGGCGATCCGCTTGTCATCGACGGCCGCCTCGATAATGGAGGACACCGCCGACAGAATGCCGCGCTGGTAGTCAACCGAGGACACCGTTGACCCCAGCTTGGCTGTGTACGCGCGCAGATCCGCCGCCGTGATGTTCTTGAGGGGCAGTTGCCCCAGGTGCGGAATGATGTGCAGGCGCGCTCGTCGCTCCTGGTTGTCCTGGGTCTTCGGAACACCGCCTCTGCCCGGCGCCCAGTGCATCGCGATGTAGTCGGCCAGCGTGATGGATCCGTCGCGCGGGTCTACGAACTCGCCGCGCTCCTCGTCCGTGGCCGCCGCCGGAGCCACGCCTTGGCGTCTTCCAGGACGTCGAAGGATCGATCCCGCACCCCAGGTATGCCGACGACCTTGTACCGTTTCCCCTTGCCGTAGCGGGCGGTTTTCTCCCTCCGCCGTCCGGCTCGTGCCTGGCTCGCAATGGGTGACGCTCCACCTGGACGGCACCGCAGACATCGACCTGCTCATGACCTTGGTCAGCCTTGCCCTGCAGGCACACCAGGCATGGCCGGATCCCAGCGACAGCTCACGCGCGCGGTGCAATGATCAACACAGTGGGACCCTTCCGCATGAGAATCTCAGCGGAGGCTAAGCAGCACCCTTCCAGGCAGGTGGCACAGTGGCGGACAAGGCACGCGAAGAAGACGCCATCCGCGGAGTTGTGGAGCGTCTTAAGAACGCCTTCAGCACGACACACAGCCCGCCCGAGGTTGAAGCAGCCGTAGCCAGAGCTCATGCGTCGTTCACCGACCGGCCTGTACGCGAATTCGTCCCCATGCTGGTCGAACGCAAGGCACGGAGCATCCTCAACAACCATCCAGCTGACGACGCATAGCCAGAAGCGGGGCGGGCGGCCACCCGGACAGGTGGCCGCCCACGCGCGCTGTCACAAGCTGAGGTAGAAGCGCACGGTCGTGCCGTCGTCGCCGGTGTGCAACCGCACCAGGTCGGCCACGTAGTGGACCAGCATCAGGCCCCGGCCGCCCAGTTGGCCGCGCTCCGGCGGGCGGCGGCCGGCCAGCGGATCGGTCAGCCGGCCCGCATCGCGGACCTCACACACCAGCTGCCCCTGCTCGGCCCAGACGGCGAGCGTCCCGCGGCCTCCGCCGTGGACCACGCTATTGGTCGTCAGCTCCGCGACCGCCAGCTCCACATCCATCAGCCGCTCCCCCACCAGGCCAAGCCGCATCGCCTGAGCGAGAGCGAACTGGCGGACCGCCGGAAGGTCCTCACCACCGTAGGAGAAGACCGCGGCGTCCGGTGCAGGCGCAAGCTCTTGGTTGTACCGATCGACGACCGCCTGCCAGTCGTAGGCGTCGCTGACCGACTCACGTCCATCCCCGCTGATGACGGTCGGGTGCGTAACCCGCGCATCGGCGAGAACCTCCGGGTCCAGCCGCACCTCGTCATAGGGGCACAGGATCGTCACCGCCCGGCCCTCGAACGCGGCGTTGATCAGCGCCTCGTGCTGCGCGCACGCCGGGTACTCCACCGCGCTGCGCCCGGCCCAGATCGGCTCGCCGATGATCCGCACACGCCCCTTCGGGTGGGCGTCGGCGAATCCGCGCAGCACCTTGGGGATGATCCGCCCCGGGTTGCGGCCGGCCTCGGTCATGTCCAGGAACAGGATGCCCTCGGCGTCCCCGCCCAGACCTGCCTTGATCAGCTCCAGGTTGGGGCCGGGCACCGCCACGGCCATCGGCTCGCCGTTGCTCAGGCCCTCGCGCAGGAAGGCCACCGTCTGCCGCGTGTACTCCTGCTCGGTGCGGTAGAAAAGGGCAGGGTGCACGAACGCCTCGTGGGTGGTCACCGTGCTCATCACAGAGCCACCTCGAGCCGGTCCAGGCCCGGCCAGAACATCTCCAACACCCGCGGCAGCTGCGGCGGGGGATTCTCGACCACAACCCTCCCGTCGGGCAGGTTCATTGCCGTGACCGCCAGCGCACTCACCCCGGCCACGTCGACGAACGCCACATCCGACAACTCCACGTACGACACGCCCGCGTGCCGGCGGGCCAGCTCGGACAGGGCCTGCTCCCACGACGGGCGGGTGAGGGCGCTGATCTCACCGCGGGCACGTATCCCGGTACGACCGGGCAACGGGCTCACCTCCAACGCGGCCCTCCCGGGCGCCACCCGGGGGCCGCCCACCGCATGTGGGGCATCCACGCTCGGACTCCTTCACATCAGGCCGCCTGCCACCGTCCCAGCACGGGCAGGGGAAAGTCCCACCCGACGGGGCAGTGTAACCAGGCGGCAGACCCGCCTGCCTGTTTAGCAGGAGCGAGCAACGTCTATCGACGGTTTCGGATAGTGCTCGGGGACTCCTGCGCTGCCAGGTACGGGAGAGAGCCCGCCGATTAGAGGACCCGTCCCTCGTGATCATCGACACCCAGTCCGTCCGCGCGGCCGCCGGTGTCCCGAAGACCACGACGGGGCTGGACGCTGACAAGAAGGTGTCGGGCCGCAAGCGGGGCCTGGCCGTGGATGTGATGGGGCTGATCATCGGGGTGGTCGTGCTGGCCGCATCCGTGCACGACAACACCGCCGGCACCGTCTTGCTCGACCAGGCCGCCGAGCGGTGCGGCATGCGCCTGGAGAAGGCCCTGGTGGACCGGGGCTTCAAGGACGAAGTCGTCATCCATGGCGCCCTGCTGGACATCGACGTCGAGGTCGTCCGCCGCAACCCGGCCGACCAGGGCAAAGGCTTCGTCCCGCAGCCGAAGCGGTGGGTGGTGGAACAAACGAACGGCACGCTGATGCTGCACCGGCGCCTCGCCCGTGAGTACGACCACCGGCCCGACACCTCCGCCTCACGCGTCTACTGGGCCTCCACCGCGAACATGACCCGCCGCCTCACCACACCGAGTCCGGCCTGGCGTGACTCCCTCGGACTGGCCGCGTGAACATCACCGAACTCCTCACCTGTCTCCAGATCCAGCACGACGAGGCCGCCGCCCAAGCCGGGGACTTACGCAGCCAGATCGAACACCTCACTGCCGCCCTGGCCGAGGCCCGACTCGCGGAGCTGGCCACCGCCCGAAAGGTCATCTCGGAGGCCGCACCAGCAGGAATTGAACCGGCCCCGCCCGAGACGAGCACCGCCTACCAGGCCATCGTGAACGCCTTCAACCAGCACCCCGGCCGGGCATTCAGGGCCCGTGAGCTGCACGAACTCCTCGGCATGCCCACCGACGAAGCGACCGTCAACATCACCCGCAGCCGCCTCGGACGCCTCACCCGCCAAGGCTTCCTCACCCAGCCCGGACGAGGCCGCTACCAGAAACGGACTTAACGTCCACTCAGGCGCAACTTGGCGCGGTTCGGGCTCGAGGGCTGGAAGGCCGCGCGGCGGCACGGTCATCGATGCCGTGCCGCCGCGTGACTCGCCCCAGCGCCACCCGCCACGCCGCACCAAATGTGCCCGGATCGAGCTGATCTACATCGTCGGCGCGGGAATGTCCTGGAAGCAGGTGGTGACTCGTCCCCGGTGGGGTTGGGAAGCGAGCCCTTCGCGGGTGCCCTCCGGAAGCTACTGCCGGGGGACTCACGCGTAGTGACGCGCTGGAACGGATGGATGCTGACGGGGAACCAGGGCAGGCGTATGAGGGTGCCCCTGTCCGCTGTCTTTCTCGGTGATTGCCTTGACCTCATCCGTCCATCCCCGTCCGCAGTCCGCATCGGCGTCGGCCGATGAGGTGGCGGAAGAGCTGGAACGATTGCGGGTGGAGAACCGGCAGCTGCAGCAGGCCCTCGCCTCGCACGCCGTCGTCGACCAGGCCATCGGCGTCCTGACCGTCCTGGGACAGATGCCCCCGTGTGACGGCTTCACGGTGCTGCGGGAGGTCTCCCAGCACACCAACCTCAAGCTGACCCACGTCGCTGAACAGGTCCTCA
This sequence comes from Streptomyces sp. NPDC002328, assembly GCF_042890065.1. Lineage (NCBI taxonomy): Bacteria > Bacillati > Actinomycetota > Actinomycetes > Kitasatosporales > Streptomycetaceae > Streptomyces > Streptomyces sp. NPDC002328. The sequence continues at coordinate 490,037 of NZ_JBIARQ010000004.1, forward strand.
AACACGGTCAGGGCGCAGCGCTGCCCGATGTCCTTCTCGGGGAGCTGCACGCAGCGCTGGCCCGCCACGCCGCCTCACGCCCCGTCTGACTGGGAGCGGCCCGCGTCGTCCTACAGAGGCCGGTGTCCGGCGATGGGGCCGCCGGGGTCGTCCAGGAGGGCGATGCGGGCGGTGATGCCTTTGCCGACCGGCTCCCGCTGCGCTTCGAAGCCCTGGGCGACGGCCATGACGATCTCCAGGCCGTGCTGGCCCACCCGGCCGGCGTCGGTGGCCCGGGCCACCGGCAGTACCGGATCGCAGTCCCACACCACCACCTCGACCGCGTCGCTGACGATGCGCAGGTCCATCAGCACCGGGCCCGGCGCGTACTTGCGGGCATTGGTGACCAGCTCGCTGACCACCAGCTGGGTGAGGTCCATGGCGCGCTGCGAGACCGGCAGGCCGTGCTCGACCTGGACGCGCATGAGGAAGCCGGCGGCGATGTGGCGGGCCCGTGCGATGCACACACCGTCGCCCTCCAGGGCCACTGTGGTCTGTATGGCCTGCTCATCCGGTACCGCGCGGCCACCGTGCCGGGTCCGCGGATCGCGGAAGCCGATCACGGTCAACCAGCCGCACCGGACTGTCACGTAGGACCGTGACGGCGGCCCCCGCTGAATGTCCTGGGTCAAGGGCGCGGGAAGAGAAACGGCGCTCGGGTAACGGAGAAGGTACTCGGGAGGGTGAGCATTGGAGTTCCAGAGCCATATTCAGGTTGACCTGCCCGTACGGGCGCACATGAGACCAGAACAGCGGCGTCAGGCCGCGCGGGTCGGCGGGGGTGAGCAGATCTGCCCACTCAGGTCGCCGCAAGCGCACCCGGCCCTACCGGCCGCAGACCAACAGCGAAGTCGAACGCGTCACCGCACCCTGCTGGACGAGTGGGCCTATGCCTGTCCCTACCGCTCAGAAGCCGAACGACGCGACGCGTTCCCCGGCTGGCTGCACACCTACAATCACCACCGCGGGCACACCGCGCTGAAAGGCCAACCACCCGCCAGCCGCGTCCCCAACCTCTCAGGGCAATACACCTAGCGCACGACGGAGCCGGCCGGAAGCCCGGCGGCACCGCAGCGTGCGGGTCAGCGGAGCTGCGCGAGATCGATGGCATTCGCCATGGCCTGGTCGCCCGCGGAGTTCGGGTGCAGGTGGTCTCCGCTGTCGTAGGCAGGTCGGAGCTTCAGCGGGTCGGACGGGTCGGCCATCGTCTTGGCGAAGTCGATGGTGCCGTCGAAGGCATGACTGGTGAGGATCCAGTGGTTGACCTTCTGGCGGATCGCGTCGCCGGCGGCGGTGTAGTAGGGGCCGCCCTTGGTGTTGGTGTAGGCGGCGTCCTTGTAGGGGAGGAGGGTGCCGCCGTAGATGCGGACGTGGGCGGCGTGCGCCTTGGCGATCAGGGCGCGGTAGCCGTCGATCAGGTCCCGGGCCGTGAGTGCCTTGCCGTCGGGGCCGGCGTTGTTGCCGATGTCGTTGATGCCTTCGAGCAGGATCACGCTGCGGACCCGGGGTTCGCCGAGGGCGTCGTGGGTGAAGCGGTCGAGTCCGCTGACGCCGAGTTCGGGCTCGGCGGCCGGTGCGTCGGTCAGGAGCCGGTTGCCGCTGATACCTGCGTCCACCACGCCCAGGCGGCTGCCACCCGGCTGCGCGGCGAGGCGGCGGGCGAGGTCGTCCGGCCAGCGGGTGTCGGTACCCGGTGAAGAGCCGAATCCGTCGGTGATGGAGTCGCCGAAGGCGACCAGGGTGCCGCGTGCGCGGGGATTGAGAACGTCCAGGCCGTCCAGGAAATACCAGGAGCTGGTGGTCCTGGGGTAGTTCGCGGTGCCGGTGTCCGCAGTCCGGTCGCCCCTCCTGGAGACGTAGCTGGTGTCCCGGGCGAGGGAGTGGAAGGTGGCGGGGCCGGTCGTCTTCGGGAGGTAGACGCTGACCAGCAGATCCTCGTCGGCGGCGGTGGTGAAGTCGACGGCGTCACTGCGGAGTTCGCCCCCCGCCGGGATCACCGCTCCGGCGGCGCCGTGGAATGTGACCTTGTGTCGCGTGCGGGCGGCGACGCTCCCGCCCGAGGTGCGTACGGCGACGTTCACGGCGCCGATCACCAGCGGTGCGCTGCCGTACTTGTTGCTCAGCCGCAGCCGCACCTGCTGCCCCTCGGCGTTGGTATGCACCACCATCCGCACCGTCTGGTCGGAGAAACTCGGCCCGCCGGCCGTCATGCCGGCTTCCCAACCGCCGGTCCACGGCTGCCCTGCGACGTCGGCCGCCGCCGTCCCGGAAGCGGCGAGTATCCCGGCCACCAGCAGTGTCAACGTGACCCTGCGGGTGCGTCGCATGCCGAATTTCATCTTCATCCACTCCACCGATAAAGTCGCTGCAGGCGCTCACCCAGCCGTCGTAGACGCCGCCGTACGGGAAGACGCGCTGTTACGCCGTCCACCCTTGCACGGCAGCTGAGCGATGTGAGGGGGGAGAAATCTTCCCCGTTTGCTTTCTTCCGAGGGGGTATGGGTCTCCTCCTTGACGCGCGCCGCCGTGGACTTGGCGGTGGATCACGGGCCGGTGAGTAGAGGGCGCAGCACCACTCGCGTCTCTGCGTCCTCACCCACGACGCCAAGTCCACCAACGGGGCGATTGAACTGCCTCTGTCTCTGCACACCGGCCCCATCCACCGTGCCACTGCCGGGATACTGCCGGGCGCAAGCACCTTGATCGAATGATTCCGTAACACGTACGCTGACGGCCGTTACTGTGTGTGGCGCAGGGTGAACAGCCCGCTGAACGCGGTTCGTTCGGCTTGCCTGCGGATGCGGGGGTGCAGCTTGGACAACTCCATGCCGGTGGCAGCTGGTGTCTGACCTGCAAGGTCGCCTACCTTGACATGCCCTCGCACGCGCTGGCCAGTCTTTCCGCGATCTTTCCTGTCTGCCCGGGCGAACTGCCCCCTCACCGCCTCGGACAAGCGTCGAAGGATGACCGGATCAACCTCGCCGCGGCTCCACAGATGGCTCGATACGCGGTGCCGGGAGCCGCCTGGGCCCGTGCCAGAATGATCCGCATGATCCCGCACACGTCCCCGACGAACCGCGGCTGACCTACGCCGACAGCTACGACATACCGGCCTTGTTCCGTAATGGGCCCGCGAAGAAGTCCCTGCGTCAGTGGCGGACGGCCAAGCACGAGGCGTGGACCTGATCGGACGGATTCCCAGCCGCCGACGGCTGGTACGTGCCGACCACCACGTGGCGGGGGATCATCAAGGCCGCCGAAGTCGGGCGCGACGTCACCCCGCACCTGCAGAATCAGCCGCGCTACGCACACGGGGAACTCGTCGCCCGGATCTCCCCGCTAAACACCGCGCCCTTGCCGGTCCAGGGCCGCACCCTCTCCGTCCGGCACAACGACGTAGCTCAGCGCTCCTGCCCCTGGCGTTGGGCATCGGCTCCGGAGAGCGCGGCGTCGCAGGGGGCTGAAGTCATCGGCGTCGGTGGCCGGTGGTGATCCATTATTTAAAGTGCAGGCCCCACGCATTTCTCGGCGACGTTAACACCTGACCTCGGAAGGGCAATCGCTGGCCCGGAGAGTCGTATCCAGGGGAAAGTTTCCTCCCCCCTTCACGAGTGGACACCATCTCGACCGCGGCGAAAAATGGCTGAGGGCCGTCTGTCGGCGGGCCGAGGCCGAGAAAGGGGCAGGCGCCATGGTCAAAACTGTTTCGTTCAGGAACAAGGCAGTGGAAATCGCGGGACATCTCCATCTGCCGAAAAACTTCAGCGAAGACAAGAAGTATCCGGCGCTCGTCGGAATTCATCCGGCGGGCGGCGTAAAGGAACAGACCATCGGCCAGTACGCCGAGAGGCTCGCTGAGCACGGGTTCGTCACCGTCGTCTACGACTCCTCCTATCAGGGTGCGAGCGGCGGCGAACCCCGCCTGCTGGAAGACCCGACGACCCGGGTGGAAGACGCTCGCTGTGCGGCCGACTTCCTCACCACGCTTCCCTACGTCGACTCCGAGCGAATGGGTGTCTTCGGGATCTGCGCCGGCGGCGGCTACGCCATCAGCGTGGCCCAGACCGAGCGTCGCTTCAAGGCGGTGGCCACGGTCAGCGCAGCTCCCATGGGTGAGGGTTCCAGGGGCTTTCTGGGGCATCTGTCCCCGGTTGCCGAGCAGATCGGAACGCTGGAGATGGTCGCCAACCAGCGCACGGCCGAAGCGCGAGGAGCGGAACCCCTCTACGCCCCGTTCGTCCCTGAGACGCTGGACGAGATCGACGAGAACACGCCGGATCTCCTGCGCGAGGGGTACGACTACTACCGGACGCCGCGAGGTCAGCATCCCAATTCGAAGGGCCGTTTCCTGCTGACCAGCATGGACAAGATGTTCGCTTTCTCGGCGTTCGACCAGATCCCGGAACTGCTGACCCAGCCGATGCTCCTCATTGCCGGGAGCAAGGCGGACACCAAGGTGTTCAGCGACCAGGCCTACGAGCTTTCCAAGGGGCCGAAGGAGTTGTTCGTCGTCGACGGCGCAACTCATATCGCCTTGTACGACGTGCCCGAGTACGTGAACCAGGCGATCCCCAAGATGGTGGAGTTCTTCGCCGTTCTCTAGCAGTCCGCAGCGCGAGCCGCTCTGCCTGGTACGGCCGTCGGGTCGGGGATCGCGTACCTGGGGAACGGTAGACAGGGGAAGATTTCCTACCCCTCACAGCGCGCTCTTCAGGTGCAATGCTCGGGCACATACCGAACAAGGACTTTCGAGGAGCCCGATCGCCATGTCCCATTCCAGCCGCACCACGACCGCCATTGCCTTTCATTCGGGCTACGGCCACACGGCCGTCGTCGCCGAAGCCGTGGCGCGTGGCGCGGCGGGAGCCGGCGCCGACGTGGTCCTGATCCCCGTCGACACCATCACCGACGAGCAGTGGGCGCAGCTGGACGCCGCTGACGCGATCATCTTCGGTGCCCCCACCTACATGGGCACCGCATCTGCCGCGTTCCACGCGTTCGCAGAGGCCAGCAGCAAGCGCTGGTTCTCCCAAGCCTGGGTGGACAAGCTCGCCGCGGGCTTCACCAACTCCGGTGCCAAGAACGGCGACAAGTCGTCGACCCTCGGCTACTTCTCCACCATGGCCGCCCAGCACGGTATGCACTGGGTCAGCCTGGGCCTGATGCCGGGCTGGGATTCCACCAAGGGCAGCGAGGACGACATCAACCGGCTGGGCTTCTTCATGGGCGCCGGCGCCCAGAGCCCGACCGACGCCGGTCCGGAAGCGGTCCACAAGTCGGACATCGCCACCGCCGAGCACCTGGGTGCGCGCGTCGCGCGCCAGGCCGCGATCTTCCGCGCCGGGCGGGCCGCCCTCGCCGCCTGATCACACCACCTTCTTTCCCCGTATCCGAACCCCCCGCAAGGAGCAACCATGTCCGACTCCCCGAGCCTCGCCCTCATCCGCCGGGTCTACGAATCCGGAATGGCGCCCGAAGTCACCAGTGAGGTCATGGCCCCGGACCTCATCTGGGACATCACCCCCGGCTTCCCGTACAGCGGCGTCTACCACGGCTGGGACAACGCGGCGAAGGACTTCTTCGGCAACATGATGCCGAACTACGAGTCCTTCGGCGCGGTGCCCGAGGAGTTCTACGCGGACGACGAGGGCCATGTCTTCGTGTTCGGGCACTACCACGCCGAGACCAAGACCGGGAACAAGGCCGACATCCGGTTCATCCACCTGTGGACCGTCCGTGACGGCAAGGCCGTCAGCATGCGGCAGGCCGCCGACAGCCACATCCTCCAGGAAGCCCTCAAGGGCTGAGACCCCCCAAGGAGACCCACCCATGGCGAAGATCCTTTTCGTGATCACCGCTTCCGACCACTGGACGCTGGCCGACGGAACCCGGCAGCCGGCCGGCTTCTGGGCCGAGGAGGCCATCGGCCCGTACCAGGTCTTCAAGGAGGCCGGATACGAGATCGCGGCGGCGACGCCGGGCGGTGTGCCGCCCACGGCGGACGCGCTCAGCCTCACCGCGGACTTCAACGGCGGCGAGGAAGGCGCCGAGCGCATGCGCACCGCGCTGCGCGAGGCGACCGAGCTGGCGCACCCCATGCGCATCGAGGACGTGAACATCGACGACTACGTAGCCGTCTTCTACCCCGGCGGCTGGGGCCCGATGGAGGACCTTCCCGACAACGCCGCCTCCGGCAAGCTGCTCACCGAGTGGCTCGCCTCGGGCAAGGTGGTGTCCCTGGTGTGCCACGGACCCGCGGCGCTGCTCGCCACCATCGGCCCGGACGGGACGTCCCCGTTCTCCGGCTACCGCCTGACCGGCCTCTCCAACGCCGAGGAGAAGCTGAACGGTCTCGCGGACCGCGCGAAGTGGCTGTTGCAGGACCGCCTCGTGGGCGAGCTCGGCGTGGACTACCGCGAGACCGAGCCGTTCGCCCCGCACGTCGAGGTGGACCGCACCCTGATCACCGGCCAGAACCCCGGCTCGGCGGTCCCGCTGGCCCAGGAAGTGCTCAAGGCGCTGAGCTGACGACCGCGCTGTGTGTCCTCTCGGCGGCCCGGGTACGCACCCCGGGCCGCCGCGTCCTGTTCTTCCGCTGGTTGCCATACGGCCGGAGTCGGTAGCATTTGCACGTGCGGGTGATGTCCAACATGGGCAGAATCCTTCCCCCTCACAGCGCCGGGCATTTGTGCGAGGCTGCGCATCATGAACCGCAACCCTCATCTGAACGAGTTGGGTGAGTTTCTCAAGGCCCGTCGTGGCGAGCTGAGCCCCACCGAGGTCGGTCTGCGCGGTGGGCAGCGGCGCCGGGTGAGCGGTCTGCGCCGTGAGGAGGTGGCCCTTCTCGCCGCGATCAGTACCGAGTACTACACGCGGATCGAGCAGGGCCGGCTGCAAGCGTCCGCTCCCCTGCTCGACGAGATCGCCCAGGCGCTCCGGCTGAACGACGACCAGCGCACCTACCTCTTCGACCTCGCGGCGAAGCAGACGGCGCGTCCGTCCGCCTCGGGGGATCGTCAACAGGTGGACACGCAGTTGCAGCGCATGCTGGACGATCTCACCGCCTCCCCGGCCTTCGTCATCGGCCGGCGCACCGACATCCTGGGCTGGAACCGGCTCGCCGCCGCCCTGTGGACCGATTTCGGGCGCTACCCGGAGGAGGAGCGCGTGTTCCTCCGGCTGTTGATCACCGAACCCTGGATGCGCACGCTGTACGCCGACTGGGAAGAGGTCACCCGGCTGGCCATCGCGCAGTTGCGCATGGAGAGCGCCCGCTACCCCGGCGAACCGCGGCTCGCCGCTCTGGTCGAGGAGCTTTCCGCCCGCGACGCACAGTTCCGGCAGTGGTGGACCGCGCATGACGTCGCGATGCGCGGCAAGGGCGTCAAGAAACTTCGGCACCCGGTGGTGGGCGAGCTGACGCTGGACTGGAACACGCTCACCTGCGGCACGGACCCCGACCAGCACATCATCGTGTGGAACGCCGAACCCGGCTCCCCGTCCGACGTCGGGCTGCGCCTCCTGGCCTCCTGGGCCGCGGACCAGGAGCCGACCACGTCGAACACCGCCACGTGAGCCTGTCCCCCGTGCCACGCCGCCTCGGCGGCCGGCAACCGACCAACCGTGTGAACCGCCGGCTCCGCCACCGGGACATCTCGCGTAGTCGAGTCCCGGGGCGGAGCCTCGTCGTATCAGCTCACGGTGTAGGTGTACGGGATTCCGGTGAGCTCGGATCCGATGAGCTCCGATCCGAGGAAGTTCGGGAAGCCGGTGTGCGTGTCGACGTACAGCGTTCCGCGCACCACGGTTCCGACGGGTGCGGTCGGTGTCAGGGTGATGGTCATCGTTGCGGTTGTGCCCGGGGCGACGGACACGGGTTTCCAGTCGGGGCCGTTGTCCCAGGGGTCACCGGTCGACGCCTTCGCCGAGCTGTCGATCGTCTGGGTCGTGGCGTCGAGCGAGACGTGCGCCGTGTCCTCGTCCGCCGGTCGGCCGGTGAACGGGGCGCTGACCTCGGTGACCCAGGCGCCGGCAGCCAGTTGGTCGGCGGTGGTCGTGGCGGCCGTGGTGTTGCTGAGACCGCCCTGCGTGTACACCTCGGGCGACCAGGTCAGAGGGAACACGCCCACGTCCACCGGGCGGTCGGCGGTGGCCGTGGCGACGAGCCTGGTGGTGTGCGTGGGCACGATCCAGGCCAGGCCGCCGCCGTTGATCGGGGCCGTTCCTCCAGTCGGCTCACCCAGCTCTGGGACGGGGACCTCGCTCATCGTGTCCAGCCGGGGGTCGAGGAAGAGGGACTGTTGTGCGGGGCCGGGGTTGGGGACCTTCACGGAGACGGTGAGGTGGCTGCCCCGCCTGATCGTCCGAGTGGGGCTGTTGGGCAGCCCCGGCGCGCTCGCGGTGATGGCTTCGAAGTGGACCTTGCCGGTGACCTGCTGGCTGAATTCCCTGCCGCTGACCGCGTCGGGCAGCTGCACGACGAGTGTCCAGCGTCCGGCGGCGGGGCGGTTGGCGGTGAGGCCGGCGTACGCGGTCGGGACGCTGTTCTCGTCGGCGGTCCGGTCGGTGTCCTTGGCGAGGACCTGGCCGTCGGGGCTGATGAGATAGTACAGCAGCTGTGTGGCGGAGTCCTCGGCGGTGAGGTCGATGGTCAGGTTCTTCCGCCCGGGCGGCACGTCGAGGTAGTAGCTGTTCGTCTGGCCCACGTCCCGGCCGACGCCACCGGTGATGGTGACGGCGAAGGAGGTGCTGTGGCCGGGTGCCGGATCGGTCGGGATCAGTGACCGGCATGCGACCGGCAGTGACAGGTGTGTGCCCGTGTCCGAGGCGAACTGGAGCGAGAAGGGCGCGTCACCGGCCTTCTGGGGCATCGGGACCTTCACGGGGAACGTCGCGGTGGCGCCGGCCGGTATCACCCTGGTCTGCCCGGGTACCCCTGCGGAGGCGTAACGGTGGCCGGTGAGACGGATCTTGACGGGGCCTCGGTAGCTGCCGGGTTCCGACGGCGGGTTCTGCAGGTAGAGTCGGCCGTTGTTCCAGAGCACCTTGACCGTCCAGGTGCCGGGACGCGGGTCGTGAACGTCGACGTGCTGGTAGTTGGTGTGCCGTCCGTAGCCGTCATAGTCGTAACTGAGCTGCGTCAGCCGGCCGGCCGGATCGACCAGGGCGAGGGCGAGCTTGCCGGAGTCCGACGTGCCGGGCCACACCATCTCCGCGTCCAGCAGCGGTGTGCCGCCCGGCACCCTGAACGTGAACGGCTTGGCGGCGAGCCGCCCTTCCCGATCGTCACCAGCGAGCGGGGCGCCCACGGTGGCTGTGTGCTGGGTGCGGAAAATCCGGCTGCCCATGGTGCGGGAGGTCATGGTGACCCGCTGCGGCCGGTCGGCGGTGTTGGTGAGGGCGACATCGGCGTGCTGGGTGCTGCCCGGTCGCCCGATGACGCCGAGCTGGCCGGCGGAGGGAACCAAGCCCGTGCTCTGCGCTCGGCCACCGGGGTGTCCGATGGCGCGCGCGGCTTGGACGGCGGCGTCGGTGTTCACCAGCCCGGCACCCTGCTCGTCGGCGGGTGTGCGCAGGTCGGTGGCCGTGCCGGTCAGGATCCGCTTGACCAGGTCGGGTGCGGGCCGGGTCCCGCCGTGGGTTTCCTTGTACTCCTGGATGACGTCGGCCGCCGCGCCCGCGACGAACGGCGCCGACTGGCTGCTTCCGCCGAACACCTGCGTCGGAAGTGTGCACCCCTTCCAGTGCGGGTCGACGGTGCAGGCGGCCATGCCGACCATGCCCGGCGCCACCAGGTCGACGACCTTGTCGCCCTGCGTCGTACCGCCGGAGGACAGCGCGGAGACGTTGTCGCTCGCCCACCGCGGATAGCCGTAGGCCTGCGCCGCCAGCCGGAACGACGTACTGGCGCCGACGCCGATCACCGCCGGGTCGCTGGCTGGCGCGCCGACGGTGCCCGATGTTCCCGAGTCGCCGCTGGCGGCCACCACCGTCACTCCGGCGGCCACGGCCGCCTGGTCCGCCAGCCGGATCGGGTTGGTCGCCGCGTCGGGGTAGAGGTAGCTCATGAACGACTGGCTGAGGACGTCCGCATGGTGCTCTACCGCGTACTGGATGCCCCGCACCAGACTGGAGATGGAGCCGCCGCCGTTCTCCCCGTAGGCCTTGATGCTCATCAACTCCGCGCCGGGCGCGAGGCCCCGGATGCGGAAGGTGCATCCCTTGGGCAGCTGGGCATGGGGCAGTTGCGTGGACAGGTCGTACGTACGGCTGCCCTGGGCCGCGATGGCGCTGGCGTCACCGAACGCCTCGCCGCCGTCGCTGTGGTCGTTCGTGCCGTCGCCGCTGAAATCCTGGTAGTCGGTGATGACATGGCTGCCGTCGGGACGGATGAACTCCGGGTTGTTCACATCGATTCCGTCGGCGAAGAAGGCGATTTTCACACCTCTGCCCGTCGCCGTCCGCTGGGCTGCGTCCGTCTTCGTCAGGTGCAGCGCCTCGGGTTCCGCCAGCGGCTTGGCCGGGTCCCTGGGGCAGTTCGTGGCGTCCGTGGTCCCGGCAGCGGCGGTGACGGCCGTCCTGGCGGCGGTGTCCGCGGAGGGCAGCCGGATCGGCAAGTCCGGTACCACAGCCGCCACTTGCGGGTCGTTGCGCATCCGGCCCAGCACGGTGGGATTCACCGTGGCCGCGATGGCGTTGACGAGACTCAGCCCGCTGACATGGGTGGCACCGCCGCGCTTCAGCTGCTCCACGAGCGGTGCCTGATCGTCGGTCACCGCCCGGCGGCGTTGGACGGACCTGGTGTGCATCGGCAGACCGACGCGCTGGTCGCGCAGCACGACGATGACACGTTGCGAGCTACTCTCAGCGGGCCTCCCGATCATCGCCGACGCCGCCGCAGCGGCGGCGGGCGGCGTCACCGGCACGGCCAACGAGAAGGCGCTCACGAGGATCGTGCCTCTGAGCGCCCCTCCTATTCTGATGTTCATTCAGTTCTCCGCCAGTGTGGGGTGCGGCACGGCCTGGGGCCGTAAGTCGAGGTGCATTCAATCCTGGGCCTGCCCATGACGTCTCTCGCCGGCGCCGCTTTTATGGGGGGAGGAATTCGTCCCCCTATGGCCGCATCCCAGCCAAGAACCTTCCCCTTTTACGGGCGCACGCGAGGCGGAAAGGTCGGGAATCTCAACGACCGCAGGCACCGAGCAATGGGGTGATTCGAATGAAGGCCGTAGGTTTCAGGGAATTCGGTGGGCCGGAGGTCCTTCAGGTTCTGGAGCTGCCAGCCCCCGATGCCGGTCCGGGCGAGGTGCGCATCCGGGTGCACGCCGCGACCGTCAACGCGGTCGACGCCCTGCAGCGTGGCGGGCCTTCCGGAGCACCGGACGCTCAGCCGCCGTTCGTTGTCGGCATGGAGGCGGCGGGCGTCGTGGACCAGATAGGCGCGGGCACCGACACGGACCTCAGGGTCGGCGACCGCGTGATGGCGATCGTGCTCCCCAACGGCTCGCATGGCGCGTACGCCGAGCAGGTCGTCGTACCGGCGGAGTCGGTCGTCCGCGCTCCTGACAGCGCGAGCCATGTGCAGGCGGCGGCCCTTCCGATGAACGGCCTGACCGCGCGTCTGGCCCTGGACACGCTCGACCTGGAGCCCGGCCAAACCGTCGCGATCACCGGATCGGCGGGCGCGGTGGGTGGATACGCCGTCCAGCTGGCCAAGGCGGACAGACTGCGGGTGGTGGCCGACGCCTCGGAGCAGGACGAGGCCCTGATCAAGGAACTGGGTGCCGACGTCGTACTGCGGCGCGGCGCCGAATACTCGGACCGGGTGCGTGCGGAGATCCCCGGGGGCGTCGACGGACTCGTCGACGGCGCGTCGCTCGGCGCTCTCACCGCTCGGGCGGTCCGCGACGGCGGCCGGGTGGTGACCCTGCGCGGTTACGACGGCCCGGGCGAGCGAGACATCGTCTTCGAGCCGATCGTCGTATTCCGGTACGCCCGGGAGCACGCCAAGCTCGACGGGCTCCGGCAGCTGGCGAAGGAGGGCCTCATCACGCCCCGGGTCGCCAGGACCTTCCCGGCGGAACAGGCCGTCGAGGCGCACCGGCTCCTCGCTGCGGGCGGCGTACGAGGACGGCTTGTCCTGACGTTCTGAACATCGGCTGAAGGAGCAGGGACGCGGACGGGGATGGCCGTCATCGAACGGTTTTCCGGTGCGGACCACTGGGCGACGCGGCTGAGGCGATTCGTTTCCCCGCAGGTCTCCTCTTATTGAAAAAGCTTCCACTCGCGGACGCTCACCCGGTTCCGGGGGTGAGGAGGATGGAGCGTGCGGGTGCCTGCCGACGGTACTCGCACGCTCCGGACACGCACTACGCGGCGAACGCGTTCACGCCGGTCAGTCCCGCCGACAGCTCCCACAGACGCGCTGCCTGCTCGGGGTCGATCGCCCAGTCCTTCACCCCGCGCATCTCACCGTCGGCGGGAGCGGGCTCGGCGACGTCGCAGTCCTCGAGGTAGAGACCGCCCAGGTCGGCCAGTTGAGGTGAGGTCGCCGCCCACACCTGCGTGGCCGCGCCCTGCTGCGGGGTCTTGAAGAACTCGGGGTTGCGCAGGTTGCCGACCTCGTCGAACCACCCGAACTCCGCCCTCTCCTCGTCGGGCACGTGCCGCAGGAGCGGCGTGATGATGACGCCGGGGTGCAGGGCGAAGGCGCGGACGCCGGAGTCCTTCGCGAGCCTGTCGAGGTGCACGGCGAAGAGCACGTTCGCGGTCTTGGCCTGCCCGTATGCCTGCCACTTGTCGTAGCCCTGCTCCCAGTGGAGGTCGTCCCAGCGGATGCCGGACATGTGGTGGCCGCCGGAGGAGATGGAGACGACACGTGCGCCGCCGGGTTCGAGGGCCGGCCACAGACGGTTGACGAGGGCGAAGTGGCCGAGGTGGTTGATCGCGAACTGGGCCTCCCAGCCGGGCCCGACCCGCGTTTCGGGGCAGGCCATGATCCCGGCGCTGTCGATGACGAAGTCGACGCTCCTGCCCGAGGCGAGGAAGCGCTCCGCGAAGCCGCGCACGCTCTCCAGGTCGCCGAGGTCCAGCTCGTCCACCTCGACGCCGGGGATCTCGCCCAGTGCCTCGCGCGCGCCCGCCGGCCGCCGCGCGGGGACGACGACGCGGGCACCGGCCCCGGTGAGCGCACGGGTGGTCTCCAGGCCGATGCCCGAGTAGCCGCCGGTGACGATCGCGAGCTTCCCGCGCAGGTCGATGCCCTGGAGGACATCCTCGGCGGTGCTCGTGGCGCCGAAACCGGAGCCGATCTTGTGCTGTGCAGTGGTCATGTCCAAAACGCTCCAAACTTGAACAGCGGAAAATACTGACGTTCGATGTCTGCGGCCCCCAACTGCCGCCGCCTGGCCAGGCCTTCAGCCGCTTCGCTCGCTGAGGAGCGGGCCGCGGCGGCCGAAGGCCCACACGAGGAGTGCGACGCAGCCGAGGCCGGCGCCGGTCAGGGAGACGGCCCTCCAGCCGCCGGTGGACCACAGGACGGAGGCGGTGGCGGAGCCGACCGCGCCGCCGATGAAGTTGCAGGTGACAAAGGCCGTGTTGAGGCGGCTTCGGGCCTGCGGGGCGACCGCGAACAGCCGTGTCTGGTTGAGGATGTTCACACCCTGTACGGCGATGTCGAGCAGCACGACGGCCACGATGATCCCCGCGACGGAACGGTCGGCGAACGCCGCGACGACGAAGGAGACCACGATCGCGGCCCATCCCCATCCGGTCGCCGGCAGGGACCGGCCCCGGTCGTGGAGCCGCCCCGCACGCTGGGCTGCCAGCGCCCCGGCCAGGCCGATGAGGCCGAACAGGCCGATGACGGAGACCGAGTAGGAGAACGGCTCCGCGCTGAGCAGAAAGGTCAGGGCGGTCCAGAACATGGTGAAGACGCCGAAGGCGATGGCGCCGAGGAACAGGGTCCAGCGCACCGCGCGCACCTGCCGGATCACGTGCCAGACCGAGAGAAGCAGCTGCGGGTAGGACAGGTGGGCCTTGGCGGGGAGCGGCGGGATCGCGCGGCGAAGTAGCAACGCGAAGACGACGGCGGCCGCTGCGGCGACGAAGTAGATGGTGCGCCATCCGGCGGCATCCGCGATGAGTCCGCTGATGGTGCGGGAGGTGAGGATGCCGATGAGCAGCCCGGAGACCACCGTCCCCACCACCTGCCCGCGGTTGGTGTCGTCGGCGAGGTCACCGGCGAGTGGGGTGAGCAGCTGGCCGCTGACCGTGGTCAGGCCCAGGAGGGTGACCGCGACCAGGAGCGCGCCGATGGACGGAGCGAGCGCGCAGGCGATGAGGGCGAGGGCCGAGCAGAGCATCATCCCGGGAATGAACCGGCGCCGGTCGAGAACATCGCCGAGTGGCACCAGAAGCAGGGCTCCGGCCGCGTAGCCGATCTGCGTGGCTGTCACGAGCCAGCCTGCCAGCGAGGTGGAGGCGTGCAGGTCGCGGGCGACGAGGTCGAGGAGTGGTTGTGCCCAGTAGAGGTTGGCGACCGCGGTGCCGCCGGCGATCGCGAACAGCAGAGTCAGGCCGCGGCTCATTCTGTCTTTGCCCGCTGCGGCGGGGACGCTCGCGGTGGGCGGCGTGGGGGTGTCGGGCGTAGCCATGGGTGGGTGTCCAGGTGAGTGGGGCAGCTGACGGCATCGCCAGGGTGTGCGGGTCTCTTCAACAGCGCGATGAAGACTTTCGTGGGCCTTGGCCGGCTCTTCGGAGTAGGGCCGGGCTAGACCTGTTCCAGAGGCAGCCAGCGGCTGTCGGTAGCGAGGTGGTCGGCTTCCGCCGGGCCCCAACTGCCGACGTCGTAGCGGTAGGGCGAGCCGGGCGGGTCGAGGACGGGGCCGACGACGCGCCAGAGCTCCTCGACCATGTCCATGGTGGTGAAGCGGCGCGGGTCGCCGGTGATCGCGTCGGCCAGGACGTGGGTGTAGGCGACGGAGTTGCTTCCGGTGAGGTGGGCGAAGTCGACCGTCGCGGCTGTCGCGTCGACCTCGGTGGCCTCTCCTTCGTGCTGGGCGAGGAGATCGAAGGTGACACCCGCACGAGGGCTGACGCGGAACCGCAGCAGGTTCGGGGGAGCCTGCTGGGCGCCCGCGGAGTGGTAGTAGCCCTCGACGGGCCGGTGCAGTTCTACGACGATCTCGATGGCGGTGGCGGCCATCGCCTTGCCCGCCCGGATGGTGAAGGGGACTCCGGCCCAGCGATCGAGGTTCACCCAGGTGCGCAGGGCGCAGTACGTGTCGGTGGTCGACCCCTCCTTGACGCCCTGGACGTCGAGATAGCCGTCGTACTGGCCGCGTACGTAGTTCTCGGGCCGGATGGTACGCACGGCGCGGAGGGCACGGATGCGTTCGTCGAGGACGTCGGCGGCCGAGCCGGTGCGCGGTGCCTCCATGACGAAGTAGGCGAGCATCTGCAGCAGGTGGTTCTGGACCACGTCCCGCAGGCAGCCGGTCGCGTCGTAGCCTCCGCGGTCGGCGACGTCGAAGTCCTCGGCCATGGTGATCTGCACGCTGCGCACGAAGCGGCGGTCCAGGACGGCGTTGACGGAGGTGTTGGCGAAGCGGAAGGTCAGCAGGTCCTCGATGACGTCCTTGGCGAGGAAGTGGTCGACGCGGCGCAGGCGTTCCTCGGGAAAGTACCGGGTCAGTTCGCTCTGCAGGGCGCGGGCGGAGGGCAGGTCGCTGCCGAAGGGCTTCTCGACGACGAGCCGGGCGTTGTCGGCCAGACCGGCTTCGGCCAGCCGCTGGGCGATGACGGGATAGGTGGACGGCGGCAGGGCGACGTAGTGGGTCAGGCAGCTGTGGGACCGGACCCGGTCGGCCAGTGCGGTGAAGGTCGCGGGGTCGTCGTAGTCGACACGGGCGTAGCCCAGCAGCGCGGCGAACTTGTCGAACACGTCATCGTCCAGGGGGACCGCAGCGGATTTCAGCACATCACGGGCGTGCCTGCGCAGGCGTTCGTCGTCCCAGTCGCTGCGGCCCACGCCGATGACGGGCACGTCGAGAACGCCCTGGCGGGTCAGGTCGTACAGGGCGGGCAGCAGCATCTTCTTGGCGAGGTCGCCGGTGACACCGAAGAGGATGAGGGCATCCGCGCGGGGGGTGGGGGTGGTCATGGTCTCTCCACAGGGCGTGAGGGTCATGGGCGGGATGTCGCGGCGGGTCACCTGACGCCGCGTACGCCCGCGAGCGTGGCCATGGCGAGGGCCGAGCAGGCGGCGCCGACGACGAACAAGGGCGGGTAGTTGTCGTCGGCTCCGACGATGAGTGAGCCGTACAGCGGGATGAGCATCTGCGGGATGACGAGGGCCAGGTTGTAGACGCCCAGTTCCTGCGCGGCGTGCTCGGGGTCGGGCAGAACGCGGCTGACCATGGGCAGGTCCACGGAGAGGTAGCCGCCCTGGGCGACGCCGATCAGCACCATGCCCGTCAGGAAGGTGCCGAAGGAGCTGTCGACGCTCATGACCAGTAGTCCGGCCGCCGACGCGACGGCCGCCAGACGCAGCCACGGTTTGAGGCGGCCTGTGCGGTCGTCGAGTATGCCGAACAGCAGTGAGGCCGCGATGGATCCGGCACCGAGCAGCAGGGTGGACTGGAAGACCTTGCCGGCGGTGCTGTCGCCGCCGTATCCGATGCGGTCCGAGACGATGTACGTCTGGTACGTGAGGATGATGAAGACGCCGGAGAACATCAGGAACCGGCTGGCGAAGGCCCAGGCGTAGGCGGGGTAGCGGCGCGGGTTCACGTAGAAGCTGGAGAAGAACTCGCGGGGACCGAAGGGCGGGAGGGCGGTCTTGTCGGCGGGCGCGTCCGGGACGACGGCGACGAGCAGTGCCGCACCGGCCACTCCGATCAGGCCGGGGACGAGCAGCATCAGTGCGGGGCTGGAGTCCAGCAGGCTGACCAGCAGGGTTGCGGCGACCATCCCGACAGGCATGGCCGGACCCATCAGGCCGCTGACCCGGCCCCGCATCCCTGGCTCGATGCGCTCGGTCAGCACGGCCTGAGCGGCCATCAGCGTGCCCGACCAGCCCGCCTGTGCGAGCACCCAGCCCACGACCAGCAGCCACACCGCGCCGCCGAGGCCGATGCAGGCCAGGCCGGCGAGCCCGACGAGCGGGCCGATCACCAGCCAGGTCCGGCGCTTCCCGAAGCGCAGGGTGGTGCGGTCGGACAGTGCGCCCAGGAGCGGGGAGGCGATCGCGGCGGCGAAGGCACCGACGGACAGCACCGTGCTCAACGTAGAGACCCGTTGGCCCTCGTCGACCACCTGCCGCACGCGCAGCGCCATGCTGACGGTGGCCGGGGACATCACCGCGATGTAGGCGCCGTAGTAGGCGGCTACCAGCGCCGCGGGAAGCAGTACGCCGGCCCGTGCCGTGGCTGCCGGAGGACTGACGGCACTACTCGCCGGGGGTGTGGCTCTGGTCATCCGTGACTCGCTCCCTCGGCCCGAGACCGACCTGCGTAGTTCTGCGGTTGGACAATAAATTTCCCGTTGTCGAGGAGAAAGTGAAGAGAGGTTTTCCCTCCCCGGTACGCGTTATCCAGGGGATGGATCCCTCCCCCTCTTGCGGCGATGTGCATTTCCTGCCGCGTAGCTATCGTCAGTCGTCCCGGCACAGTTATGCGAATTCCGACGTAATGCCGCGTCCGGCAAGGTCACGAAGAATTCGACTTCAGGAGGCGGCAATGGCCCAGGACGTGGGCGAACATGCGGTGGACCCGCAGTCGGCGGGGCACCGGTTGCGCGTTTCCATCGGCGCGCTGCTGCTCGGCATGCTCATCTCGGCACTCGACCAGACGATCGTCTCCACCGCGCTGCCGACGATCGTCAGCGACCTCGGCGGGATGAGCCATCTGTCCTGGGTCGTCACGGCCTACCTGCTCGCCTCGACCGCCGCGACGCCACTATGGGGCAAGCTCGGCGACCAGTACGGGCGCAAGAAGCTCTTCCAGGCCGCGATCGTGATCTTCCTGATCGGATCGGCGCTGTGCGGTCTGGCGCAGGACATGCCCCAGCTGATCGCGTTCCGTGCGCTGCAGGGCCTCGGCGGCGGTGGCCTGATGGTCCTGTCGATGGCGATCGTGGGCGACATCGTGCCGCCCCGGGACCGGGGCCGCTACCAGGGCCTGTTCGGTGCCGTCTTCGGCGCGACCAGCGTCCTCGGCCCGCTGCTCGGCGGGCTGTTCGTGGACCAGCTGAGCTGGCGCTGGGTCTTCTACATCAACCTGCCCGTCGGTGCCGTGGCCCTGCTCGTGATCGCCGCCGCACTGAGGATCCCGGTCCGGGCCGAGAAGCACCGGATCGACTACCTCGGCACGCTCCTGATCGCGGCCGTGGCCACCTGCCTGATCCTGGTGACCTCGCTCGGCGGCAGGACCTGGGGATGGACGTCGGCCCCGCTGACCGGGACCGCCGTCCTGGGCGCCGTACTGCTCGTGTGGTTCCTGTTCGTCGAGCGCGGGGCCGCCGAGCCGGTGCTTCCGCTGAAGTTGTTCCGGATCCGTACGTTCACGCTCTCCTCGGCGATCAGCTTCGTGATCGGCTTCGCCATGTTCGGCGCGATGACCTACCTGCCGACGTTCCTGCAGGTCGTGCGCGGGGTGTCGCCCACCATGTCGGGTGTGCACATGCTGCCGATGGTGCTCGGACTGCTGCTGACGTCAACACTGTCGGGCCAGATCGTTTCGCGTACCGGGCGCTGGAAGGTGTTCCCGGTGCTCGGCACCGCCGTCACCGCCGTGGGGCTGTTGCTCCTGCATCGCCTCAAGGAGACCTCCAGCGACATCGAGATGAGCCTGTGCTTCTTCGTCTTCGGCCTCGGGCTCGGCCTGGTCATGCAGGTGCTCGTCTTGATCGTGCAGAACGCGGTGTCGTACGAGGACCTGGGCGTCGCCACCTCGGGGGTTACCTTCTTCCGGTCGATCGGATCCGCGTTCGGCGTCGCCGTCTTCGGCACGATCTTCACCGGCCGGCTCGACGACAAGCTGCGCGGCGCCTTCACCGGCGCGACGCCGCCCGAGACGACCGCAGCGCTCGAAGCCGACCCCCGCGCCATCGCCGGACTCCCGCCCGCGCTGCGCCCGCCCGCCTTGCACGCGTACGCCACCTCGATCACCGACGTGTTCCTCTACGCCGCTCCAATCGTCCTGCTCGCCTTCGCGCTGGCCTGGCTGCTCAAGGAGGACACGCTGCGCGGTTCGGTCACCGCGCCCGACCTCGCACAGACCCTCAGCGCCCACCCAGTGCACCGCTCCTCCCGCGAAGAGGTGCAGCGGGCCCTTTCCGTACTCGGGTCACGGGAGGGACGGCGCGGCATCTACGAGAAGATCACCGCCAGGGCCGGATACGACCTGCTGCCCGCCTCCAGCTGGCTGCTGCTGCGAGCACTGCGACCGGAACGATCACTGCCGCCGACGCGACTCGCCGAGTACAGCCAGGTGCCGCTGCCGGTGATCCAGACCGCCCTGGAGCAGATCGAGCAGCAGCATCTGGCCACACGCGAGGGCATGGAGCTGCTTCTCACCGACGCCGGGCGCGAGGCCGCGGCGAAACTGTCGGCGGCGCGCGAGGAGGCCTTCGCCGAACTGCTTGGTGACTGGTGGGGTCCCGACCGGCCGACGGACCTGATCGAACTGGTCGAGGACCTGACGTCACAGCTGCCGGGCTCGACCGCGGGGCGGGCCGGCTGATCGCTGCAGGTGGGCCTCACGCGCACCGTATCGAGCGGCGAACAAGCGCTGAGGTTCCCGCCAGTGCCCTTCGGTTCGAACAGGCCTTCGTCGTACTGCCGGTACAGGCAGATATGCCGTCGGTCGGGGCTCGCTGTGAGGGGGGAGGAAATGTTCCCCTCCCTATCGTCCGCCGGGTGGGCGATTCTGCCCTTCGGGGCCGACGGAGAAGCGCGTTTCACGGCAATTGCCGTTCGGCCTGTTACGGGGGCGGGTTACGGCGGCCGGTGTACGGCGACACGACCGGACTCGTCCCATGCGCTCGCAACAAAGCGTGCTGCCACTGCCGACAGGCGTCCGTGGTGTTCCGGGACGACTGCGAGCCGTTGGAAGGCGACAACGAACATGATCATTCAGACTCCCGGCGTGGGCAATCTGCCCGCTGCCCTGACCGCGTTCGTGGGCAGGCACCACGACCTCGCTGAAATCCGCCGGCGTCTGGGCACGACCCGCCTCCTCACGCTCACCGGCGCGGGCGGAGTGGGCAAGACACGGCTCGCGCTTCAGGCCGCCACGGTCTCGACGGAGCCCTTCCCCGACGGGACGTGGCTGGTGGACCTGGCCCCCGTACGGGAACCGGCGGCGGTGGCGGGGGTGGCCGCGACCACGCTGGGCATGCCGGACCTGGGCACACGGCCCGTCCTGGAACAGCTCGCGGGATATCTGGCCGAGCGGCGCGCGCTCATGGTGCTGGACAACTGCGAACACCTGGCCGGTGCCTGCGCCGAACTGGCGACGGTGCTGCTCTCCGCCGCCCCCGGGCTGCGCATTCTGGCGACGAGCCGCCACACGCTGGGCGTCACGGGCGAGCACGTCTTCACCGTGCCGCCCATGTCCGAGCAGGACGCGGCCGACCTGTTGGTGGACCGTGCAACCGCCGTCCGGTCCGACTTCGAGGTAGGCGAGAGAAAGCGGGCCGCGGTCACCCGGCTGTGCGCGGATCTGGACAGGCTGCCGCTGGCGATCGAACTGGCCGCGTCCCGGCTGCGCACCCTCACCGTCGAACAGGTCGTGGACCGGCTGGAGGACCGCTTCGCACTGCTCACCAGCGGCTGTTCGACGGCGCGGCCGCACCAGCGCACGCTGCGTGGGGCGATCGACTGGAGCTACGAGTTGTGCGGCCCGGCCGAGCGGGTGCTGTGGGGCCGGTTGTCGGTCTTCGCGGGCGGATTCGACCTGGAGGCGGCCGAAGAGGTCTGCGCGGGGGACGGCATCGACAGGCAGGAGGTTCTGGACCTCCTGCACGGGCTGGTCGTCCAGTCCATCGTGCTGCCCTGTGAAACCGAGGGTCTCCCGCACTACCGGCTGCTGAACACCGTCCAGCGGTACGGGAGGGAGAGGCTTGCACAGTCCGGGGAGCAGGAGAGGCTGCTGGTCCGGCACCGCGACTTCTTCCTCGCCGTCGCCCAGCGCGTCGACAGGGACTGGTACGGCTCCGGCCAGGTAGAGGCGCTGGCCCGGCTGCGGGCCGCTCACACCAACCTGCTGGCGGCCCTGGACCACGCGGACCCCGAGTCCAGGCTCGCGTTGGCCGCGGCGCTCGGCCTTCACTGGTGCGCCGGAGGCTTCCTCAGCGAAGGGCGCCGTCAGCTGGAACGGGCGCTCGCGGGCGCACCCGAGCCCTCACCGGAGCGGGCATGGGCTCTCTTCGCCGCCGTCTGGGTGGCACAGACGCAGGGCGATCCGGCGGCTGCCGACCGGTGGCTGGACGAGGCGGATGTCCTGGCCGAGCAACTGGGTGACCCGGTGCTGCGCGCCCAGGTGCGCGGCTTCCGCGGTGTTTCGGCGCACTACCGGGGGCAGCCGGAGGAGAGCATCTCCCGGTACGAGGAAGCGTGGGCCGCTCTGTCGGCGAGGGGTGAGGACCGTGAAGCGACCTCGTGGCTGCTCTCGCTGGCCTGCGTCCAGGCCTACGCCGGCGATCCGCGCGCGGCGGAGACGGGTAGAGAGGTGATCGCCGCCTTCGAGGCCGCCGGGGAGCGGTGGGGGCGCGCGCAACTGCTGATGGCGCTGGGCCACGAGGCCTGGGCTCGTGGTGACCGGGAGGCGGCCAAAGCGCTGACCCGGTCCGCGCTGGAGAGTATGCGCGGCTTCACCGACCATGCGATGGTCGCGCGGATGCTGGAACTGCTGGCCTGGACCACGGCCTCCGGCGGCGATCATGTGCGGGCGACCCGGCTGCTGGGCACCGCCGCTGCCCTGTGGAGGAACGTCGGCAGCTCCATCGCGGCGTTCGGCCCGCACCTTGCCGAGCAGCACGCGTACTGCGAAAAGGCGGCCACGGGTGCCCTGGGTCTGGCCGCGTACGTGAAGGCACTCGCGGACGGCGCCGATCACGACACCCCCGCCAAGGCCATCGACTTCGCTCTGAGCGGGGGTGCCGACGTATCGGCCGCTTCGGCAACCGTCCGGAGCCCGCTGACCCGCCGGGAGCGGGAAGTGGCGGCGCTCGTCGCCAAGGGCATGAGCAATCGGAAGATCGCCGACGAGCTCGTGGTCTCGCCGCGCACGGTCGAAAACCACGTCGACAACATCCGGGCCAAGCTCGGCTTCAGCGGCCGGGCGCAACTCGCCGTCTGGTGGGCTGCGCAAGAGCCACGTATGTCGTCATACCCGTAGAAACGCGCATGGCCCGGGGCGGTATCCCCGGGCCATGCGTTGTGCCAGGTCAGGCCAGGTCATGGCGGGTCGGAGCTCGGCCACATGGACCCGTCCGGCAAGGCCACCCAGCCGCCCGCAGATGGATGTACAGCCGCTTCGGACGTGGGTTACTCGGGTGACGCGGTGAACGCAACGCGCCCGCCCGGCGGCCGTACGGAAGGCACACACGCCACCGGTCGGTGCCACGAATCGCTCGAGCAGGAAGGCGATCCGGTCAGCGCCTTGACGGGATCGCCAGCTCCGCTCCGGGCACGACGGCGTAAGCCGCCTTCCCCCGTCCCGGTCAGGCTGTCGCGTCCCGGGTCGACAGGTGCGGGTCCGCGGTCCACGACGCCAGGAAGAGCAGTCCGTCATGCGACGGGGTCCCCGGAGCGGCGGTCGAGACCACGAGCTTCTGTGTGGGGTCGGCGGTGCAGGTCACGCTGTCCCAATCGAGGGTGAGATCGCCTACGAGCGGGTGGCGCAGCCTCTTGGTGCCCATCCGCAGGCCGGTCATCTGCCGGCCTGCCCACCACTGCCGGAAGTCGTCGTCGGCCACCGAAAGCTCGCCGACGAGTGCGGCCAGACCAGGGTCGCCAGGGTGTCTGGCGGCCTCCAGTCGCAGGTGGGCGACGCAGACCCGAGCGTTCGTCCGCCAGTCGAGGTACAGCTCCCGAAAGGCGGGGTCGGTGAAGAGCAGCCGTGCGTAGTTGCGCTTCTTCTCGGGAACCTGGTCGAAGTCGGTGAGCAGAGCGGCTGCCAACGCGTTCCAGGCCAGGATGTCCAGGTGGCGGCCCAGGACGAGCGCAGGAGTCGATGTCAGCTCGTCCAGGATGCGCCTGAGCCGCGGGTGGACCTTCTGCGCCGGTCGGCTGCGCGGTGCTCGCTCGCCGATCGCGACCAGCTCGAACAGGTGGTCACGCTGGTCGTCGTCCAGGTGCAGGACACGGACGAGAGCGGTGAGCACCGACCTCGACACAGGGGCACGCCCCTGCTCCAGCCGGGCGTAGGAGCGGGTGCTGATGCCCGCGAGTCGGGCGACCTCCTCACGGCGCAGCCCCGGCACACGCCGGGGTGCCCCGGACTCGGGCAGACCCACGGTCCGCGGGCTGAGTTGGGCTCGGCACTCCTTGAGGAATTCCCCCAGTTCACTCACATGTTCCTTGCTGTACATAGCAGCCAGTGTCGCAGCATTCACCCGAAGATTGAGGGGGAGATTTTTCTCCCCTGGTCCGCAGGGTTCGGTGGTCACCCCGTCTATTTTCGAGTCGGGGCGGATCAGACCGTCAGGTCAGTCGACCTACCCGGCGGCCCGTGCGGCGAGGTCGCGCAGCCCGTCGTACGACGGCGTGCCGGGCTCCGCCGTCCAGACGACGAGTTCCTGATCGGGAGCGCCACCGCACGTCAAGGTGTCCCAGTCGAGGACGAGTTCACCGACGACGGGATGGTGGAACCTCTTCACGCCCAACCTGCGCGACGGCACCTGACGGCTTCCCCACCACTTCCCGAAGTCCCTGTCCTCCACGGAGAGTTCGCCGACCAGACTGGCCAGCCGCGGATCGTCCGGGTGCTTGGCGGCCGTCATGCGCAGATGGGACACGCAGCCACGGGCGACCGCACGCCAGTCCGCGTACAGCGTCCGCATGGCTGGATCGGTGAACAGGATACGGACGCAGTTCCGCTGGTCTTCCGGCACCTTCGCGAAGTCGGTGAGCAGGGCGGCGGCGAGCGGATTCCACGCCAGGATGTCCATACGGCGGCCGATCACCACGCCGGGACTCGCGGTGAGATCGTCGAGCAGGCGGCGCAACTGCGGGTGCGCCTTCTGCGCGGCCGGGCGGCGGTGCCGTGCTCTCTGCCGGCCGGCCAGCTCGAACAGGTGGTCACGCTGGCGATCATCCAGATGTAGGACATGAGCGAGAGCGGCCAGCACTGACGGGTCCGGCGGTTGGATGCGGCCCTGCTCCAGCCGGGTGTAGTAGTCGGAGCTGATGGCGGCGAGCAGGGCGACCTCTTCCCTGCGCAGGCCGGGCACCCGTCGGCCTCCAGTGTCGGGCAGGCCGACGGTGCGCGGGCTCAACTCGGCCCTCCGCGCCTTGAGGAATTCTCCCAGCTCGTTCCGATGCGCGTCGCTGGTCATGACAGCCAGTGTTGCATCGCTCGGTCTCCGGCAGGGGGGTAAGGATTCCTCCCCTGGATAAGGGATTCCCAGGATGGAATTCTCCCCTTTGCGGGTTCCTGGGAAGGTGGCAAGGTCGGCGAAGTGTTCGGCGACCGGAATCTGCCTACCGAGAGCATTCGCTCGAACAAGCGGAAAGTCCAACCCCCTGGAAGCAATTTTTTTCTGAATGTCACCAGTATTCCGTATTTCCCTGTGACAGGCGGGGAGGCGAGTGATCGACGAGAGTGTGCCGGACCGACTTCGGCAGGGGCCACGAGTACCACGGCAGTGCGCGAGGCGCGGGCGAGCACGCCTCCCCGCCCTCGCCGAGCTCATCTCGCTCTTCGGTGCACACCCCGCCCAATCCCCGGTCGAAGGCCGGGCAGCCTGAATCCCCCCACAACGCACGCAAGGAGCACCACCGCATGTCCGAACGGAAGAAGTTCGCGCCGCCGGCCATCCAGGAGTTCGCCCCCAAGCTCGCGGAGGTGACCGACACCGTCCTGTTCGGCGACATCTGGGAGCGCCCGGGTCTGTCCCCGCGCGACCGCAGCCTGGTCACCGTCACCGCTCTCGTCGCTCTGTACCGGACCGACCAGCTCGGCTTCCACCTCGGCAAGGCACTGGAGAACGGCGTGACCAAGGACGAGCTGGTCGAAGTCCTCACCCATCTGGCCTTCTACGCCGGATGGCCCAACGCCATGACCGCGATGACCCAGCTCAAGGAGATCGTCGAGAAGGCCGACCAGTCCGGCTGACGCCTCTGCGCCCGCATCCCACAGCGCGGGCTCTCCCCACACACCGCCGTCGCACGCCCGGCGGCAGCACCACACCTGAGGGACGACGCACCATGGAACTGCTGAAGCAGCCTCCCACCGTGAAGCTTCCCGCCGAGTGGTTCACCGGCGACGCCTACGCCGACGTGATCCACCGCGGCAAGGAACCCTCCCGAATGCGGGCCAACATGGTCCGGTTCACTCCCGGCGCCCGCACCGCCTGGCACTCCCACGCCCTGGGCCAGACCCTCTACATCGTCGAGGGCATCGCCCTGGTGCAGTCCCGTGGCGGCGACATCATCGAGGCTCACCCCGGCGACGTCATCCACACACCTCCGGGCGAGGAGCACTGGCACGGTGCCGCGCCCGACCACTTCATGATCCATCTCGCCCTGTGGGAGACGGACGACGCCACCTGGCTCGAACACGTCTCGGACGATGACTACAACGGCCCGCGCGTCAGCACCCGCACCCGTCCCTGACGCCACGACAGACCCGACAGGAGCTGAGAAGGCATCATGCGAGCAACCATTCTTCACGCGCCCGGTGACATCCGGGTGGAGAACGCCCCTGAGCCGAAGATCACGGCACCGACGGACGCGGTCATCCGCACCGTCGCCGCCTGTGTGTGCGGCTCCGACCTATGGAGCTACCGGGGCGTCCTGCCGGTCACCGAGCCGCAGCCGATCGGCCACGAGTACGTCGGCATCGTCGAGGAGGTCGGCAGCAAGGTGTCGAGCGTCAGGCCGGGCCAGTTCGTCATCGGCTCCTTCGTCGCCTCCGACAACACCTGCCCTATCTGCCAGGCCGGTTACCAGACCTCCTGCCAGCACGCGCAGTGGGTGAACGGCGCCCAGGCCGAGTACCTCCGCGTCCCCCTCGCCGACGGCACCCTGGTCACAACCCCGGAGCAGCCTGCCGACGAGCTGATCCCGGACCTGCTGACCCTCTCCGACGTCATGGGCACCGGCTGGTACGCCGCCAAGGCCGCCGAGGTGAAGCCCGGTTCGACCGCCGTGGTCGTCGGTGACGGCGCGGTCGGCCTGTCCGGCGTCATCGCCGCCAAGGAGCTGGGCGCCGAGCGGATCATCGCCATGAGCCGGCACGCCTCCCGGCAGAAGCTGGCCCTGGAGTTCGGCGCCACCGACATCGTCACCGAGCGCGGCGAGGCAGGCGTCGCCCGCGTCAAGGAACTGACGAACGGCATCGGCGCCGACTCGGTCCTTGAATGCGTCGGCACGCAGGAGTCGATGCACCAGGGCCTGCAGTCCGCCCGCCCGGGTGGCAACGTCGGCTTCGTCGGCTTCCCCCACGGCACGCAGATCGACGGCCAGCAGCTCTTCTTCTCCCACGTCGGTCTGCGCGGTGGCCCCGCCCCCGTGCGCGCCTACCTGCCCGACCTGATCGACCGCGTCTTCAGCGGCCGTATCAACCCGGGCAAGGTCTTCGACCTCACCCTGCCCCTCGACGAGGCCGCCGAAGGCTACAAGGCCATGGCCGATCGCCGCGCCATCAAGACGTTGCTGCGGCCCTGACCTGAAGCCCCGGTGGTGGTGGGGGCCGGCGGCGGCGCCCACCACCACCGGTACCAACCAGTCGCAGCGGCACCTGCCCATCGCAGCCACCGAGCAGAAACGGACCGACCGTCATGACCAGCGAGGCGATCGCCACCGTCGAGGCGTACTTCGAGGCCTTCGGCACGCGCGACATGGAGCGCATCCTCTCCCACTTCACACCCGGCGTGACCTGGACGATTCCGGGCGATCCGGCCCTGACCCCCTGGGCCGGGAACCGCACGGGACCGGAGGGGGTCCGGCAGTCCCTCGCCGCGTTCTTCGCCGCCGTCGAGCCACTCACCTTCGAGTTGGGGACCTTGGTGGAGACCGACGGGCGGGTCCTGGCGCCGGGCCGGTACGCCTCCCGGTTCCATCCCTCGGGGCAGGTGCTCGAAAGCGAGATGATCCTGCGCTTCACCGTCGCCGACGGTCTGATCACCGACTACCGCGTCTTCGAGGACTCGCTCGGCATCACCCGTACCCACCTCGGTGAACCGCTCACCACCACTCCCGCCTGACCACGGGTCTTCCGGCACCGTCCACGACAGCGGCGCCCGCCCCACGCCCTGCCCGGCCCCAGGAGTTCCCGCATGTCCGCCCCGCCCGCCGCCTCCTCACCGACCGTCGACGGCGCCCCGCGCCGCGGGCCCGCCCCCGTCTTCGCGCTCTCTGCCGCTCTGCTCGGCTTCTTCGTCATCACCCTGGACGCCTCGGTCGTCAACGTGGCTCTGCCTGACATCCGCGGCGATCTCGGCGGTGACATGAGCGGCCTGCAGTGGGTGATGGATGGCTACACGCTGATGTTCGCGGCGCTGCTGCTGTCCGCGGGGTCCCTGAGCGACCGGGCCGGCGCACGGCGTGCCTTCGGGATCGGTCTGGCGGTGTTCGTGGCCTCCTCGACGGCCTGCGGCCTGGCACCCGACCTGGTGACGCTGGTCGTCGCCCGTATGGTGCAGGGACTGGGGGCGGCGATGATGACGCCGTCGTCCCTGGCGCTGATCCGCGAGGCCTACGACGACCCGGTCAAGCGGGGCCGGGCGATCGCGCTGTGGACCATTGGCGGCGCCGTGGCCGCGGCCGCCGGCCCCGTCACGGGCGGTGCGCTGGCCCTGATCAGCTGGCGCATGATCTTCTTCGTCAACCTGCCGGTCGGCCTGGTCGCGCTGTTGCTGCTGCTGCGCGTGGCGCACTCGCCGCGACGTGACGTGCCGTTCGACTGGATCGGCCAGATCGCGGCGGTGCTGGCCATGGGCGCGCTGACCTTCGGGGTGATCGAGGCCGGCGCCGAGGGTCTCGGCGGGCCCCGGGTGCTCGTGTCACTCGCGGTCACCGTCCTGGCGCTGGTCGTCTTCGTCGCCGCTCAGGCTCGCGGAAAGCAGCCGATGGTTCCGCTGGACCTGTTCCGCTCCCGCACCGTGGTGATCGCCTCGGGTACCGGCTTCGCGTTCATAGGCGGCTTCCAGGGAATGGTGTTCGTCTACAGCCTCTACTACCAGCAGCAGCGCGGGCTGTCCTCCTTCGCCACGGGCCTGGCCTTCGTACCGATGACCATCCTGTCCGCCTTCGTCAGCGTGCTCGCCGCCAGGCTGGCCGAGAGGTTCGGCCCGCGCGTGCCCATCGTCGGCGGCATGCTCCTCATGGGCGCCGGCACGACGATGCTGACCTTTCTTCCCTCCTCCACTCCCGTGTGGGCGCTGTCCCTCGTGATGATCCCGGTGGGCATCTGCGGCCCGCTGGCCATGGCTCCGACGACTGCGGTCCTCCTGGAGAGCGTTCCCGCCCACCGCGCAGG
Organism: Streptomyces sp. NPDC002328; assembly: GCF_042890065.1. Taxonomy (NCBI): domain Bacteria; kingdom Bacillati; phylum Actinomycetota; class Actinomycetes; order Kitasatosporales; family Streptomycetaceae; genus Streptomyces; species Streptomyces sp. NPDC002328. The sequence continues at coordinate 518,782 of NZ_JBIARQ010000004.1, forward strand.
CGTGGCCAGCGGCGTGTTCAACACCAGCCGCCAACTGGGCGGAGCGCTGGCCGTCGCCGTGTTCGGCGCCCTGCTGGCGGGCCGCGACGGCATGCTCCACGGCCTGCGCGCAAGCCTGGCCATCACCGCGGTGATGGCCTTCGCCGGCGCCGCCGCGAATCTCTTCCTGCGACCGGCCCGACAGCCTTGACGCGGTTCCGTCCTCCCTCACTGGACCTAGAAGAACGGAGAAACACCGATGACGACATGGACGAGCGACGAACTCGACCGCATCGCCAAGGCCGACGAGTTGGAGATGGCGCCGCTCCGGAACAACGGCACCCTCCGCAAGCCGGTACCGATCTGGGTCGTCCGCGACGGCGACGACCTGTACGTCCGGTCCTTCCGCGGTACGGACGGCGGCTGGTGGCGCACCGCGCGGGCCAGCCACGCGGGACACGTCCGCTCCGGCGGGGTGGACAAGGACGTCACCTTCGTCGAGGTTCCGGACCCCGCGACCAACGACCGCGTCGATGCCCTGTACCGCAGCAAGTACGGCCGTTTCGGCGGAGCGTACGTCGATCCGATGGTGGCGGCACGTTCCACGACCCTGCGGCTGGTACCCAGATGACCATGACGATCCCGGTGGAAGCCGCTGAGCCACCGCCGTCAGCCAGTCCCGCACAGGAGCAAGTGTCATGATCGGTCTCGAACTCGTCGTCGTCCTGGGTGCGGCCGTGCTGGCGGGGAACTTCCTGGGACAGCGCTTCCGCGTCGCGCCACCCGTCGTACTCCTGGTCCTGGGCGCCCTCATCGGCCTCGTCCCCGCCGTCCGCCAGACCCAACTCCCGCCCGAAGTCGTCCTGTTGCTCTTCCTTCCGGTGCTGCTGTACTGGGAGAGCCTGACCACGTCGATGCGGGAGATCCGCTCGAACCTGCGCGGCATCGTCCTGCTCAGCACGGTCCTGGTGATCCTCACCGCGGGCGCCGTGGCGGTCGCCGGGCACGCGCTCGGACTGCCGTGGGGACCGGCGTGGGCCCTGGGCGCGGCCGTGGCTCCCACGGACGCCACAGCGGTGAGCGCCCTGGCCGGCTCCCTGCCGCGCCGGCAGATCACGGTCCTGCGCGCGGAAAGCCTCGTCAACGACGGCACCGCACTGGTCATCTACGGCCTGGCGGTCGGGATCACCGTCGGCGAGGAGCACCTCACCCTCCCGCACGTCGGAGGGCTGTTCCTGCTGGCGTACGGCGGCGGGGCGGCGGTCGGCGTGGCGGTCGCCTGGGTCAACATGAATCTGCGGCGTCGGCTGGACGATCCCCTGCTGGGCAATCTCGTCATGATCCTGGCGCCGTTCACGGCGTACTTGCTGGCCGAGATGATCCACGCCTCCGGCGTCCTCGCGGTCGTCGTGAGCGGCCTCATCATGGCCCAGGTGGCTCCCAGCCTCATCCGCGCCGAGCACCGCCGCCAGGCACTGGCCTTCTGGCCGCTGGCCACCTTCATCATCAACGGCGCGCTGTTCGTCCTGGTCGGAGTGGAACTCCAGTACGCGCTGCGCCAACTGAGCCGCTCCGATCTCCGAGACGCCCTGATCGCGATCGCGGCGGTCAGCGCGGTCCTCGTCGCGGTCCGGTTCGCGTTCCTCTTCTCCTCCGCCTATCTGATCCGCGCGATCGACCGGCGCCCCGAGCAGCGACAGCGGAGAATGAGCGACCGGGCACGTGTCGTCAGCGGCTTCGCGGGCTTTCGCGGCGCGGTGTCGCTCGCCGTGGCACTGTCCGTGCCGGAGACCCTGGACTCGGGTGCCCCGTTCCCCGGCCGAGCCTTCATCGTCTTCGTCACCTCCGGCGTCATCGTGATGACCCTTGTGGTGCAGGGCCTGCTGCTGCCGGGCGTGGTGCGCTGGGCCCGGCTGCCCCGCGACACCTCCGTCGACGAGGAAGAGGTTCTCGCCGAGACCAAGGCAACCGAGGAAGCCATCAAGGCGCTGCCCCGCCTCGCGACCGAACTGGGCACCACCGAGAAGGTCATGGAGTGGCTGCGCCAGGAGTACGAGGCCCACCTCGCGACCGTACGAGCGAGGGGCGCGGGCACCGACGACGATCCCGCCCTGCTCCACAACCGCCACTACACCGACCTCCGCCTCGCCCTCATCGCCACGAAGCGGGCGACGGTCGTCCGCCTGAGGGACGAGTCGCAGATCGACGACACCGTGCTCCGCCGGCTCCAGGCCGCCCTGGACAACGAAGAGGTCCGGCTGGCCGGAGGCGAGCAGGTGGAGTAGGCCGAGCGCTGTACCTGACCTTGACGACCCAAGCCACCAGAAGGAATCCCGCTGCCATGTCCTCCGGCCTCATCGACGTCCACGCCCACCTCCTCCCCGACTTCTACGTCCAGCAGGCGACAGCGGCGGGCCACGCCCACCCCGACGGCATGGGCGGCTGGCCCGCGTGGTCCGTGCAGGCCCACCTCGACCTGATGGACCGCAACGGCATCGAGACCGCGATGCTCTCCATCTCGTCCCCCGGCGTGCACTTCGGCGACGACAAGGCGGCCCGTCTCCTCGCCCGGCGCGTCAACGAGTACACCGCCGAGGTGACGCGGGACCACCCGGGCCGCTTCGGCAACTTCGCCTCCCTTCCGCTGCCGGACGTGGACGGCGCGTTGGAGGAGGCCGCCTTCGCCTTCGACGAACTGGACGCCGACGGCGTGGCGTTGCTGACCCACACTCACGGTGTGTACCTGGGCGACGAGCGCCTCGACCCGGTGTTCGCCGAGCTGGACCGCCGCGGGGCCGTGGTCTTCCTGCACCCCACGTCCCCCGTGTGCTGGGAGCAGTCCGCTCTCGGCAGGCCGCGCCCGATGGTCGAGTACATCTTCGACACGGCCCGCACCGTCACGGACCTGGTGATGGCGGGCGTCCTGACACGGCACCCGAACATGCGGGTGATCGTCCCGCACTGCGGTGGCGCGATCCCGGTCCTGACCGACCGCATCAACGAGTTCATGAAGCTCTTCGTGCCGTCGGAGAAGGCACCTTCCCTCGACGCCGTGCAGCAACTGCGCGCCCTGTACTACGACATGGCGGGCACAGCCTTCCCACGCCAGGTTCCCGCGCTGCTGAAGCTGGTCGACCCTGACCGCGTGCTCTTCGGCAGCGACTACTGCTGGACGCCCTCGCCGCTGGCCGACGCCCACATCGCGGCCATCGACGCGGCCGAGCCGCCGGTGGAGGGGGCCACGTGGCGATCACTCACCACGACGAACGCTCAGCGCCTGTTCCCGCAAACCTGACGCCTCCGCGTAGCTCACGCTTGCGTTCTTCCTACGGCGTCACGCGGCACCGTGAACCGCCTCCGGCGCTGCCTCGATGGTGGACGCGAGGGAGAGCAGGGCGTCGTGGGTCCGGCTGCCGGGTTTCGCCGTCCACACGACGAGTTGCTGCTCTGGGTCCTCGGCGCACGTGAAGGTGGAGCGTTCGAGGGCCAGGTCGCCTACCACGGGATGGCGGAGCAGTCTGGTGCCGCCGGCCCGCGCGGCGACATCGTGCGAGGTCCACCACAGCCGGAACTGCGGATCCAGCGTGGAGAGTTCCTCGACGAGCGCCGTCAGCCGGGGGTCACGGGGATTGCGCCTGCTGTCCATGCGCAGGTGGGACACAGCCAGACGGGCCATGGCCTCCCAGTCCCTGTACAGCACGCGGATGGCGGGCTCGGTGAACACCAGGCGCACGTAGTTGCGCTCTTCCTCGGGGACACGTCCGAAGTCCATCACCAGAGCCGCGGCCATGGTATTCCACGCCAGGAGATCAGTGTTGTGTCCGATGACGAACCCCGCGGTCAGGGTGAGGTCGTCGAGCAGGTGCCGCATCTGCGGCTGGACCTCCTGCCGGGCACTCCGACCGGCCGCGGGCGGGGCGCTCTTCCCCGCCAGGGTCAGGAGGTACTCGCGCTGGTCACCGTCGAGGCGGAGCACTCGCGCGAGCACGTCGAGGACGGCCTCCGACGCCTGGACACGGCCCTGTTCGAGCCGGGTGTAGTAGTCGGTGCTGATCGCGGTCAGCCGGGCGACTTCCTCACGGCGCAGACCGGGAACGCGCCGGGGCGTGGCGTCGTCGGGCAACCCGGCCGTGCCTGAGCTCAATTGCGCCCGGCGAGCCTTGAGGAAGGCCCCCAGTTCCTCCAGACCCGGCTCGCGTCGCACGTCCACAGCTTCGCACGTCGCCGCGATCCCGAGCACCCGACGCCCGCAGGGAGTTGTCAGCGGGCCGGCGGCCGGTCGGCGGCGCTCATGCCGGTCGCGTTCCGAGGCGTGTAGTGCTCCTCGAGCGCGGCGATCTCCTCGTCCGTCAAGGTGATGTCGAGGGCCGCTGCGGCGTCCGCCAGGTGCCGCGGCTTGGAGGCCCCGACGATCGGGGCACTGACGACCGGATTCGCCAGGACCCACGCGAGCGCGATCGTCGCCATGGACACCCCGCGCGCCTGGGCCACCGACTGCACCGCGTCGACGATCTTCCGGTTCGACTCCTCCTCGACGAACAGGCGCCCGTACGCGGGGTCGGTCTCGGATCGAGCGGTCGCCTCGCCCCAGGGCCGGGTGAGCCGGCCGCGCGCCAGCGGGCTCCAGGGAACGCTCCCGACACCCTGATCGGCGAGGAGGCCGAACATCTCCCGTTCCTCCTCACGCATGAGGAGGTTGTACTGGTCCTGCATGGACACGAACCGGGTCCACCCGTGCAGGTCAGCGGTGTACTGCAGCTTCGCGAACTCCCACGCCAGCATCGACGACGCGCCGATGTAGCGCACCTTGCCCGCCTTCACGACGTCGTGAAGGGCCTCCATCGTCTCCTCGGCGGGCGTGTCGTAGTCGAGGCGATGGATCTGGTAGAGATCCACGTAGTCGGTGCCGAGCCGGGTCAGTGACGCGTCGATCTGCTCCATGATCGCCTTACGGGACGTCCCGGAGCCGCCCGGACCGCTGTGCATCGGGTAGAAGACCTTGGTGGCCAGCACGATGTCCTCGCGGCGCGAGTACTTCTTGATCGCGCGCCCGACGATCTCCTCCGAGCTGCCGAAGCTGTAGGCGTTGGCGGTGTCCCAGAACGTGATGCCCAGCTCGACGGCCTGCCGGAAGAGCGGCTCGGACTCCTCCTCGCCCAGTGCCCATTTACTGAAACCACTCGCGGTGTCCCCGAAGGTCATACAGCCGAGCGCGAGACGGCTGACAACGAGCCCCGAGGTTCCCAGTCGTGTGTAGTGCATGCGTACTCCAGTTGACGAAGACTGCCGTTGCCGCCGGCGGACTTACGGCCGGGCCGACGGCCGGCCTCCGGATGAACGGGTGAGGTCCCGGCGTCGCGATACCCGGCCGATCGGCCGCGCTCGACGCCTTGCCGACCGAGCTACCAGGCATACGCTTCCGGAGCCTCGCCGCCGGGGCCCGGCCAGATCTCGTCGAGCTCTCGAAGAGTCTCCGGGGACAGGGCCAGGTGCGGGGCCCGGAGTGTCTGGTGCAACTGCTCGGGGGTTCGCGGCCCGACGATGGTGGTCGCGACCGCCGGGTTGTGCAGCAGCCAGGCGAGGGCGACGTCCGCCGGCTGCTCGCCGAGATCCGCGCACAGGGCCTCGTACCGTTCGAGCTGCGTCCGGTGCCGCTCGACAGCGGCCAGGAAGTCGGGCGACGAGCGTCGACCGCTGTCGGCCTTCTGCAGGGCGCCGCCGAGCAGGCCGCCGCCCAGCGGGCTCCACGGGATCAGTCCGAGGCCGTAGTGGCGCAGTGCGGGGATCAGTTCGAGTTCGACCGTGCGGGCGTTGAGGTTGTAGAGGCTCTGTTCGGAGACGAGGCCGAGGAAGTTGCGCTTGCCCGCTTCCTGCTGGGCGGTGGCGATGTGCCAGCCGGCGAAGTTGCTGCTGCCGACGTAGGTGACCTTGCCCTCCCGGACGAGCTGCTCCATGGCCTGCCAGATCTCGTCCCACGGTGTCGAGCGGTCGACGTGGTGCATCTGGTACAGGTCGATGTGGTCGGTGCCCAGCCGCCGGAGGCTGGCCTCGGCAGCCTTGCGGATCTTGTACGCGGAGAGGTACTTGTCGTTCGGCCCGGGCCCCATGGGCTGGTAGAGCTTGGTCGCCAGCACGATCTGGTCGCGTCGGCCACCGCCCTGGGCCAGCCACCGCCCGATGATCTCTTCGGAGAGGCCGTAGCCCGCCTCCATGTCGGGTGACTGCGGGCCGCCGTACACGTCGGCGGTGTCGACGAAGTTGATGCCTTCCTCAACTGCCCGGTCGAGTATGGCGAAAGCGTCGGCCTCGTCGGTGACCCAGCCGAAGTTCATGGTTCCCAGGCCGAGCTTGCTCACCTTCAGGCCGGTGCGGCCGAGGTGGTTGTACGTCATCGTCATCGGTGGTTCTTCCCTTGGGTGGCGGCAGTACGTCGTGTCGCGGTCCAGGTCAGGCCAGCGTCGCGATGTCGATCACGAACCGGTAGCGCACGTCGGAGGACAGGACCCGCTCATACGCCTCGTTGATCTTCTCGACCGGGATGGTCTCGATCTCCGCCCCGATCCCGTGCTCGCCACAGAAGTCCAGCATTTCCTGGGTCTCGCGGATGCCGCCGATCGACGAACCGGCATACGAACGGCCACGCGCGAGGAGGGAGAACACGTGCAGCGACAGCGGTTCCGCCGGGGCGCCGACATTGACCATGGTGCCGCCCACGCCCAGCAGGGAGAGGTAGGCGTCGACGTCGAGCTTGGCGCTCACCGTGTTGACGATGAGGTCGAAGGTGCCCGCCAGTTCGTCGAACGTGGCCGGGTCGCTCGTGGCGTAGTAGTGGTCGGCGCCCAGGCGCAGACCGTCGTCCATCTTCTTCAAGGACTGCGACAGGACGGTGACCTCCGCGCCCATCGCATGCGCGAACTTGACACCCATGTGCCCGAGCCCGCCGAGTCCGACGATGGCCACCTTCTTGCCGGGGCCGGCACCCCAGCGGTGCAGCGGCGAGTACGTGGTGATGCCCGCGCACAGCAGCGGGGCGGCTTCGTCGAGGGTGACGCGGTCGGGGATGCGGACGACGAAGTCCTCGTCGACGACGATGTGGGTGGTGTATCCACCCTGAGTGGGTGTGCCGTCGCGGTCCACCGAGCCGTAGGTGAGTGTGGAGCCGTTGAGGCAGTACTGCTCCTCGCCCTTGAGGCAGGAGTCGCAGGTACGGCAGGAGTTGACCATGCAGCCCACTCCGACACGGTCGTCGACAGCGTGCTTGCTGACCTCGGAGCCGACTTGGGTGACGACTCCGGCGATCTCGTGTCCGGGGGCCACCGGGTAGTGCACGGACCCCCAGTCCCCGCGAACGTGGTGGATGTCCGAGTGACAGATGCCGGCGTAATTGATCTCGATGAGGACATCGTGCGGGCCGACCTCGCGGCGCTCGACGGTGGTCTGAATGAGCGGTTCGGTCGCGGACGTAGCGGCATACGCGTTGACGGTGAACACGTTTCTCCCAACGAGGTGGATCTGATCTCTGTTGCGGCAACAGCTGTCGTGGGCGTCCGTGAGGCACTCCGCGCCGTCACAATTCCTTCACAGAAAGTGCTGTTTGTTCACTGCAGCCATGAATTCAGCGTTCATCAGGCCACGGAATCTCTTGGCCAGAAACCCAGTCGCCGACTGTCGCGCCTTGAACGCTGGCACGGTCGGCCAATCCTGTGAAGGGGAGGAATTTATCCGGGGAAAAATCCTTACCCCCTTGAGCGAACGAGTGCGGGGTACGGTACTCGGCGCGCGAATAAAAGTAACGCGCGGCTCCACACGACCGCAGTACGGCGAACCGAAATGCGGGAATCGAAGAACGAAGCCGGGTGAGAGTCATCTGACGCCCGGACCAGGCCTGGGCAGACGTACTGCGGTACGGATCTTGCGCTGGCTCGACCGCGACTCACTGGGGTCCCGCTCATCCGCAACCACGCGGCCTGCAGCCCGGCCCACCCGGAACCGAAAGCAACGAGGAGGAAAGAAATGCATACCCGAACGCTCGGCCGCGACCTGCGTGTCTCCGCCATCGGTCTCGGCGTGATGGGGATGTCCCAGAGTTACGGCCCCAATCCCGGCGATCGCACCGACATGATCGCCGTGCTCCGTGACGCCGTAGACCGCGGAGTGACGTTCTTCGACACCGCGGAGGTGTACGGCCCCTACGTCAACGAAGAACTCCTCGGAGAGGCCCTGGCCCCGGTGCGGGAACAAGCGGTGATCGCCACGAAGTTCGGATTCCGCATCGAGAACGGCGCCCCCGCCGGACTGAACAGCCGGCCCGAGCAGATCCGCGCCGTCGCCGCGGCCTCACTCAAGCGGCTCAGGGTCGACACGCTCGACCTGTTCTACCAGCACCGCGTCGATCCGCAGGTGCCGATCGAAGACGTCGCCGGCGCGGTGGGCGAACTCGTGCAGGAAGGCAAGGTCCGCTGCTTCGGACTCTCGGAGGCCAGTGCGCAGACCATCCGCCGCGCGCACTCGGTCCACCCGGTGACGGCTGTGCAGAGCGAATACTCCCTGTGGACCCGAGATCCTGAACCGGAGATCCTGCCGACCTGCACGGAGCTCGGCATCGGATTCGTTCCCTTCAGCCCACTCGGCAAGGGATTCCTGACCGGCACGGTGGACGCGTCGACGTCTTTCGCGGCCGACGACGTCCGCACGAACATTCCGCGGTTCACGGCCGAGAACCGGGCGGCGAACCAGGCACTCGTCGAGCACGTCACAAGGCTCGCGCAGGCCAAGGACGCCACACCGGGGCAGGTCGCGCTCGCCTGGCTGCTCGCGCAGCATCCGTCGATCGTGCCGATCCCCGGAACCCGGCGCACCGCCCGCATCGAGGAGAACATCGGCGCCACCCAACTGCCGCTCTCCGCCGATGAATTGGCCGACCTCAACGAACTCGCCGGACGGGTTGGGGTACAGGGAAACCGGTACAACGAGCACCACATGTCGCTGGTCGACAAGTAGCAGCTGACGTTCCTGAGGGCGGGCTACCTCAGAGGGCGGGTCGCCTCGCGTCCGTCCTCGCCACGGGGAGCAGGGCCATGACCTCCCAGCCGGCGTCCGGGCGCGGGCCGGTGCGTAGTTCGCCGCCGAGGGCGGTGACGCGTTCGGTGAGACCCACGATGCCGAAGCCACCGCCACGGGTGGCATGCGGCATTTGCGTGCCGCCGCGGCCGTCGTCCCGTACCAACACCCGCAGCATGCCGCCCTCGTACGTCAGGCCGACGGTGACCTCAGTGGCGTCGCCCGCGTGACGGCGTACGTTCGTCAGGGCCTCCTGGACCACACGATGCGCGGCGGCCTGCACCTCGTGCGGCAGATCCGCGGGCACCGACGCAGCGCGGTGCAGCACGGCCTTCGGACCGACCACTCCGCCGAACCCCGCGACCAGGTCCGCGAGCGACGACAGGTCGGCCGCCGGGTGCTGGTCGGCGGGCTCCGGACTGGCCAGGTCCTGCGGGCCCTCGCGCAGGATGCCGACCGTACGGCGCATCGAGGAGAGAGCCTCGGTGGCCGCGTTCTGGATGGCCGCAAGGACCGGATCCAGGTTCTCGGGTTCGGCAGCGGCCATCATGCGGGCCATCTGCGTCTGGACCGGATGCCGGTGACATGGTGTGCGACGAAGTCGTGCAGATCGGCGGCCATGGCGAGCCGCTCGGAGCGGCGGGTCTCGGTGACCGCGACACGGCGCCGGTGGTCCAGAACGCGCTACTGGACCGGGCCCGGGTCCGTGAGACGGTGGTCCCGCTGGTCCTCCTCGCCGGGACCATGACGGGGTGCGGTGTCTACGGTGCGATGCAGCTGAACAAGGCGGGGGGCACCACGATCGGCACGTCGGGTGCGCTGCAACTTGCTGTGTGCGTGGTGCTTGGCGCGGGGGCGATGTTCGCAGCGATCGGGGCCAGTCGGCCGCTGTTGCGGGCCGTCACTGTCGATCCGGCTCAACTGCCGGACTGACAGTGACGGCCGCGACGTGGGGCAAGCAGCTGGGTCGCGGTCTGGCTGCGGGCCGCCCGTGGTGGTCGCGCCGCGGCGGAGCCGCACATGCCGCAGCCCGCGCTCTTCAGTGGCGCGCCCTGTCTCCTACCTCAGGCATGATGCGCCCATGAACGACCGTGACCGTTCCCCGATCCGTGTTCTGATCGCCGACGACCAGGACATGGTCCGTACGGGATTCCGTTTCTTCCTCGACGCGCAGCCGGACATCACGGTGGTGGCCGAGGCCTGCGACGGGGAGGAGGCCGTGACGCTGGCCAGGCAGCTGCGGCCCGACGTGTGCCTGCTGGACATCCGGATGCCGAAGCTGGACGGGCTGGAGGCCACCCGAATGCTGGCCGGACCGGATGTCGCCGACCCTTTGCGGGTCGTCGTGGTGACCACGTTCGACTTCGACGAGTACGTCTACGGCGCCCTGAAGGCCGGTGCCTGCGGCTTTCTGCTCAAGGACTCCGGGCCGACACTGCTCGCCGAGGCCGTCCGCTCTGCGGCGGTCGGCGACTCCCTCGTCTCCCCCTCGGTCACCGTCCGCCTGCTCAGACACCTCACCGGTGCGACGCACCAGACTGCGGCGCCGCTGTTGCGGGAACCACTCACCGATCGTGAGGTCGATGTCGTCCGCCTCGTCGCTCTCGGACGCACCAACGCCGAGATCGCTGCCGAGCTCTACGTCTCCCTCTCCACGGTCAAGACCCATCTCTCCAGCGTCCAGCTCAAACTCGGTGCCCGGAACCGCGTCGAGGTCGCCGCCTGGGCCTGGCAGCACGGCCAGGTCCGACCCGGCCCTTGACCACCGGACGACCCGTCACGCGAGGTACCCGAATTCCGCGGCCTTCTCCACCTGGGGTACGAAGTCGTCAGCGTTAACGTCGACTAACTGATCGTTTCACTACGAGCTGGCCGCCACGAGTGGTCACCGACCGGTGAAGCGACCTCCTGGCTGCTTCAGCAGCCGAGCGCAGTCGCCGGTTGGTGGGCCGCGCAAGCACCACCCATCTCGGATATCCGTATAAACACGCATGGTCCGGGGGTCATCCCCCGGACCATGCTTTGTGCCGGGCCAAGTCAGAGCAGGCAGAGCTCGGCGCGTGGCAGCACCGCGCGCGGCGGGTTCCGGGCTGCCAGGATCGCCGGCCCGGTGCAGTACCGGTGAGCTCGCCCTGAAGAGGCGACCCCGTCACGCCCGAAGAAGCGGTCGGCCGTGACCCGGCACAACGCGAGCCCTGGAGGACGCAGAGGCTATGACCTAACCCGTCATCATCCAGGCCGCTGTGCAGGTTGTAGCAGCCAACGACGGCCGCGCCGCAAGCAGATCCGAGGCTTCGGGCGCGATCGGGCGATGTCCTTGTTGTAGTGATTTGCCAGTTTGGTGTGGGCCTGGGAACCGTGGCAGGCAGGGGCTTCCAGGATCACGGTGGTTCTTCACGCCCCGTAAGCCCGGTGGAAGCCCATGCCTGCTGACGCACCGGGGACCCCAGGCCCGCAGTCGTGGGACCACGCGGCTGTGTACCGCTGTGAAAGGAAAAAGCATGCGAGGAAGGAACGTGGCCGGGGCCGTACGGGCCCGTGCGACAGCCGCGCTCGGGCGTGGCCCTGCACGGTCGGGCGGCTCGCCGCGCCGGCGGCGGGTCGTCGCCGGAGTCGTCGCCGCCCTGTCGGTGGTGGCGGCGGCCGTCGGGCTGACGCTCAGCGCCACCGCGCCGGCCCAGGCCGGCGTCACCGATGGCCTGCTGCTGTGGTACAAGCTGAACGCGACGACGGCCGCCAACGCGGCCGACTCCTCGGGCCACAACAACAACGGCTGGATCTACGGTTCTGTGGACTGGCGAGGCGACGAGGGCCTGGCCTTCGACGGCTCCAGCACCTACATCAAGATGCCCGACAACCTCATGGCCGGGCTGAGCTCGATCACGGTCGCGTTCGACGTGTGGATCGATCCGGCCATGGGCAGCCCCTACTTCCTGTATGGGCTGGGCAGCAGCAGCGGCACCTCCGGCAACGGCTACCTGTTCTCCACCGGCAATCAGTTCCACACCGCCGTCACGCTCAGCGACTGGCACGCCGAGCAGAACACCAAGCCGAATCACTCGTACCAGCTGGACCGCGGCATGTGGAAGCACGTCGCCTACACCCAGACCGGCACCACCGGCATCTTGTACGAAAACGGCGCCGAGATGGCCCGCAACACAGGCGTGACCATCACCCCGGGCGCTATCGGCAACGGGACGACCACCGCGGACTACATCGGACGGTCGCTGTACTCCTCGGACAAGTACTTCAAGGGCCGGATGCGCGACTTCCGCATCTACAACCGGGCCCTGGCCCAGAACGAGGTCGCCGAGCTGGCCAACTACCGGGAAGTGCAGTGGGAGCAGTTGCAGGCCCTCGCCGACAACAACGGCGCACTGTCCCTGTTCAGAGCTGACGTCAGTTCACCGGGTCAGAGCGGGGCGCAGATGGTCTTCCCTGCGGACGTCCCCAGCGCCAAGTTCTGTCCCAGCTGCCTGGCGCCCCCCACGGGGTGGAAGTCCGACTACGGGATCACCCCCACGACGTGGCCACAGCCGGAGATCATGCAGCGCAGCCAGTTCACCCAGCAGCAGATCAACGACATCGAGGACGCCATCGTCGCCCAGGTGCAGCCCTCCTCGGACACGCTGGTCCGTGACACCACGTACCAGCTGACCTACTTCTACGACGGCAAGAGCGACCGCATCGTGGCGCAGACCGACGCCCCCGCGTCGGTCACCGATTCGCTGAAGACGGCCTACCCCGGCAAGGTGACGATCCAGGCGCTGCCGAGCACCGCTCCGGTGGACAAGTGCACCGACCAGACCCGGACCGCAGGCCAGGCGTCGGAGCTCACCCCCGTCCCGGCGGCAGGCCTGACCGACGACCGCACGGACCAGCAGTGGCAGCAGGTGGAGGCCCTGCGCGACTACAACTGCGCCCTGGCCGCGTACGACGACCCCACCACCGGGCCGGTCCTGGTCTTCCCCTCGGACCGCACCAACCTCACCGTGGCCAACCCGTCGGACTGGACCTCCCCCTTCGGGCAGAAGCCCACGGGCTGGCCGGTGCCGACCGCCAGGAAGAGTGCTCGGTTCACCCTCGCCCAGATCAAGGACATCCAGGCCGCGGCCGTTCGCCGGCTGTCGCGCGACGGCGTGCCCGACGGTGCCGCGTCATACAGCCTGTCGGTCTACTACGACGGCCAGTCCGACCGGGTGGTGGTGGAGACCGACGCGCCGTCCTCGGCCACGGATCCGCTGGTGACCGCCTACCCCAACCAGATCACCATCACGCCGTACACGCCGCCCACACCCGCCCCTGCGGCGGCCGAACAGACCGTGAACTAGGGACATTCATGCCCCACCACGGGTCGATGACGATCAGAACATCCGCGCCGCCCGGCAGCGGGGCAGGAAAGGACAAGCGATGAGACGTCGCCTCTTCAGGGCGAGCCGCAGCACGCATCGGAAGAACAAGAGAATTCCCAGCATCATGGTTGCCCTCGCCATGGTCGCCGGCACTCTCAGTGCGTTCTTCTTCTGGACGGCGCCACCGGCCTCCGCCCTGGTCGATGACTTCAACCCCGCCAACTGGAACATGCAGGGTGCCCAGAACGCACAGGACAACAAGTGGCAGTCCGGCGTCCGCGCCCTGATCAACCGCGGTCACGACGTGATCGCTCTACAGGAAGCCGGCCAAGTACCCGCCTCCGCAGGGCACTTCGACGCTCAGGGCAACTGGGTGACGGGACCGGATCAGACCTTCGGCCCGTTCTTCACCAACCTGCGCAACGGCAACGGCTATACGGTGCAGGAGTACGAGTGGCGACCCAACGGGACCCGTGGCGACGTCCGGTACATCTACTTCATGCAAACCGACTTCACTGCCAACCGGGTCAACCTCGCCATGGTCACCGCCCGTAGGGCGAACGGGATCAACGTCGCCTACCCCGGTCGTGTCAACGCCAACGGATCGACCACCCGGCCGGCTCTGGGCATCAGAATCGACAACACGTATTTCTGGACCGTTCACGCATCGGCCAGTGGGGGATTCGAAGCCACTGATCTGCTCAACAACATCGCCGCCTCTTCGGGTACCCGCCCGTGGGCTGCCATGGGCGACTTCAACCGCGAGCCCAGAAGCCTGCAAACGCACGTCGGCAACAACCATTTGTTCATCTACAACACCGGCCAGGCCACCCACTACGGGGGGAACGGAAACAACCGCGAGCTCGACTACATGGTCACGAACGATCTGCTCCCAAGTTTCGTTCCCGGCAGCACAGACCTCGGCTCCGACCACCGCGCCGTCTTCTACTACACCCTGCGCGCCAACGCGGACGTGCAGTTCACCCTGCCCAGCTATGACAACGCGACGTTCGCCGGCGAGTCATCAGACTCTGTAGCGGCCTTCGACCGAGATACACGACTGTGGACCGACGTGAGCTGGAAACTCCGGCCGACCACCCTCCCCAGCGTGTACACCATCCAGAACAACGAGACGGAGGAATGCCTGGACATCAACGACGGCACCGGCAGCAATCTACTGTTGTCCAAGACCTGCGACGGCAACAGCTGGCAGAGGTTCTACGTCGACATGACAGGCAGCGGAGCGTTCAATCTGAACCCGTTCCTGACTCCCGGCAGCTGCGTGGGGGCGAAGGGCAAGACTCCGGGGTTGGACGAGATTCTTCTGACGACCAAGAGCAGCTGCGGCGACAGCGGGTCCCTGATCAAGATCCGGTACGACTACGACCCGGGGCCCGACGCGGCGCGCGTAGTCTTCGGCCATCTGCAGATTCCGCCCATCACGGTCGCGGCCGATGGCTCCGCCCAGTACCGCACCGTGCAGGCCGCGATCAACGCCGTCCCCGCGGACGGGAACCCGCACACCATCGTCATCAGGCAGGGCACCTACAACGAGGTCATCAGCGTCCCGAGCAACCTGACCAACCTCACCATCAAGGGCGCCACCGGCAAACCCGAGGACGTCAACATCACCCACGGCAACGCCCACGGGATGACCAACCCCGCGACCGGCCAGCCGTACGGCACCGAGGGCAGCGCCACCGCCACCTTCAAACCGGCCAACCTGAGGGTCCAGGACCTCACGATCACCAACTCCTTCAACCCCAGCCAGCACCCGGAGATCGACCAGTACTCGACCCAGGCCGTCGCGCTGGTCGCCAGGGGTGACCGGCAGGTGTACACCAACGTCCGGCTCATCGGCCGCCAGGACACCGTGCTCTGCAAGTCTCCCGTCGCCACCGATCAGACCCGGCAATACTTCCGCAATGTCTTCATCCAGGGCTCGGTCGACTTCATCTTCGGCAACGCCACCGCGGTGTTCGACCGTGCCAACATCGCGATGGCCACCTGGCCCGGCGGCACGATGCTGGCGCCCAACACGGAGCAGAGCAAGAAGTACGGGATCCTCGTCACCCACAGCGCCATCATCTCCAACGGCACGACGCCACTCAACTCGATGTATCTCGGCCGGCCGTGGCACAACACCACAACCGCCCGGCCCCAGGCCGTGGTCCGCGACACCGTGGTGTACCCCCACATCAATCACCAGCAGCCCTGGACCAACATGGACACCACCTACACCTGGCAGCAGGCCCGGTTCTTCGAGTACAACAACTCCGGCCTAGGAAAGGGCGTCGGCGCGAACGCGCCGCAGCTGACCGACGCCCAGGCCGGCGATTACACCGCTCAGAAGTATCTGGCCGGCACCGACGGATGGAACCCGGTCTGGTGACCGCAACCGCGGTAAACCCCGGCGGGGCCGATACGGGTGTGCCGATCTGACCTCGATCTCTCGCGAAGGTCCACCGACGGAGTCGGTGGACCTTTTCGCTTCTCAGAGCTGACAGTGGGCAGGCCGGCGGCCCGGTTGTCACATCGGGTGGGTGCCGGGTTCCACTGCCCGGGCGGGTGATGTTGTCGTCGGGACGGTGGAAAGGTTGCTGGTCAGCCAGGGGTAGGCAGGGGCGCGAGCCGCTCGAGGACGTCTGTGATCTCGCCGGTCCAGGGCCAGTGCTGGGTGAGGCGGAGAATTCTGCGTCGGCTGATGGTGACGAGTTGGGCGGCCGCGGAGAACAGGCGGAATCGCAGGCGGCGGGGTCCCCAGAGTCGGGACCGCGTGCGGTGTGGTGGTCACCCACACCCCTGACGTGGTTGCCGACACCACGGCGGACGTGGCGATGGCGCTGATCCTGATGGCCAGGCGGTCTGCTGCCCCCCTCGCCGACCAGGCCCGCCGCATTGCCGGAAACCCTCGACCGCCGCCGCATTGCCGACGACGGCCGTCAGCGCCAGATCCTCATCCACCAGCCCGAACAGGCTCGCGAACCGAAAGTGTGCGGGCATCTTTCGAAACCGTTGTGGGGGCGACTTCGTTTCCGTCTGTTGACGCCTTTGTTGCGATCGACTTTCGTGGTTGATCACATGGGCTGCGCTGGAGGAACGGTGGCGGGGACAGCGGCGTACGAGCGTGAGATGGAGATCCTCCGTCTGCTTGACGTCGAATCGCGGGTTTCGGTGGCGGAACTCAGTTCCCGTTTCGCCATCTCACCCGTGACGATCCGCAAGGATCTCGAACTGCTGGAACGGCGCCGCCTCCTGCGCCGGGTCCGCGGTGGCGCGGTCCGGACCGAGTACAGCGACGAGGGCGCCTTCGAACTGCGTCTGCTGCATCGGGCCGAGGTGAAACGGGCGATCGCCCGGGAGGCGGCGCGGCTGGTCCGGGACGGTGACGCGATCGCCCTGGACTGCAGCACCACCTGCTACTACCTCGCCGAGCAACTGCGTGACCGGCAGGGCCTGGTGGTGGTGACCAACGGACTGCGCGCCGCCGAACTCCTCGGCTCGTCGGCGACAGTCGTGCTGACCGGCGGCACGCTGCGGACATCGTCGTGGTCCCTGGTCGGCGACGACACCGACTTCCCTGTGCGCGGGGGCCCGTTGACGCGCGGCTTCTTCGGGGTGCGTTCGGTGTCGCCGAAGCACGGGCTGCTGGAACTCAGCAGTGAGGAGGGTGCGGCCAAGCGCCGGCTCGGGGCGGCGTGCCGGGAGGTGTACGCGTTGTTCGACTCGTCGAAGGTGAGTCGGTTCGCGCTGTATCCGTTCGTGCCGGTGGACCGGATCTTCGGGCTGATCACCGATGCCGGGTTCCCTGACGAGGTGGTGGCCGCGTGGAGCGCGGCGCGCGTGACCGTGCACCGCGTCACGGCCGTACCGCAGGACTGACCACGGTGTCGCCGCACGGCTGACACCGATCACAGACAAGAAGGGCTTTCACGGTGGAAGAGCGAATCCTCGGCCGCACCGGTCGACAGGTCGGCGTGGTGGGGCTGGGCGCCTGGCAGTTGGGCGCCGACTGGGGGGATGTCAACGAGGACCAGGCCCTGGCCGTGCTGTCCGCGGCCGCCGACGCCGGCGTGACGTTCATCGACACGGCGGACGCGTACGGCGACGGGCGCAGTGAGCAGGTGATCGGCCGGTTCCTCAAGGCGCGCGGGGACGACAGGATCACGGTGGCCACCAAGATGGGCCGCCGGGTCATGCCGCAGGACCCGGCGATCTACACACTGGACAACTTCCGGGCGTGGACCGACCGTTCCCGGTCCAACCTGGGTGTCGACACCCTGGACCTGGTGCAACTGCACTGCCCACCCACCGTCGTGTACTCCACCGACGAGGTCTTCGACGCCCTGGACACGCTGGTGGAGGAAGGACGTATCGCTGCTTACGGAGTGAGCGTGGAGACCCGGGCCGAGGCCCTGGCAGCCATTGCGCGCCCCGGTGTCGCGAGCGTCCAGCTCATCCTGAACATGCTGCGGCTCGGTCCCCTGGACGAGGTGCTTCCCGCGGCCCGGGAAGCGGGCGTCGGCATCATCGCACGTGTGCCGCTGGCCAGCGGCCTGCTGTCCGGCCGCTACGACGAGAACACCACATTCGCCACCGACGACCACCGCACGTACAACCGGCACGGTGAGGCCTTCGACATCGGCGAGACCTTCTCCGGCGTGGACTTCGCCACCGGTCTGGAAGCGGTCAGGCGGCTGGCTCCCCTGGTGCCGCCCGGGGCCGCCATGGCTCAGTTCGCCCTGCGCTGGATCGTCGACCAGCCTGGCGTGAGCGTCGTCATCCCGGGCGCCCGCACCCCCGAACAGGCACACGGCAACGCGGCCGCCGCCGACCTGGCGCCGCTGTCCGACGACGCCCTGCGGACGGTGCACGAGGTGTACGAGGAGCTCATCGCGCCGCAGGTGGCCCACCGATGGTGAACGAGGGGGTCTCACGGGAGGGCTTGCGCGTCCGCGTCGGCCATCACCACAACCCCTACCGATATCTACTGACCGACGGTGAACTCGACGCCATGCTCCTGGACTTGGGTCTGCGGCGGGCGGCGAGCATCTGGGCCGGCCACGAGGCGGCCGAGGAGAGCGCGCCGCGCGGTGTCTACGGGCGGCCCTGCATGGCGTTCGTCCTGATGGATCCGACCGCCGGACCATGGTGCCGAATGAGCAGGCGGTCATGGCGCCGTGGTGGTCGGCGACGACGGTGCCCGGTTCCTGCCCAACGCGGCGGCCAAGGCCGGCGGCCACCGACGCCTCGGGCGCAACTACGGCGAGGCGGTGCTCGTCGACACCCATCTCTGCGGCACGGGCCACTTCCGGTACGGGCACTCCGCCGAGGTGCGAGGACTCATCGTCGGCTCCAGCGCGCAGACCACGGACCAGGACCTGTTCGAAGCGGGCGCCCTCGCCAAGGACTTCGTCGACGCCATCACCGAACGCCACCACATCTGGCAGGTGAAGACCGGGCCGGGAGAGTGGCTCAACTCCGACGACGTTCCCGGCGACGAGCACCGCGCACTGGTGAGCTGGTTCATGGACTGACATGCCCCTGCCCAAAGCATGATCGCCGTCGAACCGATCCGCTGAGGAGGAGAAGTGAACCGTCGAGATCTGATCAAGGCCGCGATCGCCACGGGAGCCGCGAGCATACCGGCGGCTCTTGTCATGGGGTCTCTGCCCGCTCGCGCGGCGGACGTGCCCTGGAATGCCACCGGAGCCGGAAATCCCGTCGTGCCGGGGTTCTTCGCCGACCCGAGCATCTATGTGATCAACGGGGTCTACCACCTGTACTGCACCACCGACGGCTACGGCTGGGACAGCCCCGCGCCCACTGTGTGGACGTCGACGGACCTGGTGCGCTGGTCCAACGCGCCGCTGCCGCTGAGCCCCACCCCCAACGTGTTCTGGGCGCCGAGCCTGGCCACGAAGAACGGCAAGTACTACCTGTACTACGCCAAAGGCCTGGCGGGCTCGTTCGTGGCCGTGGCGGACCGGCCGACCGGCCCGTTCAACGAGGTGGCCCAGCTCGGCGGCAACAAGCTCATCGACCCGCAGACCTTCGTGGACGACGACGGCACCATCTACCTCTACTACGGAGGCGGCGGCAGGCCGCGGGTACTACCTGATGAGCTCGCTGGGGAACACCTCGAAGACCAACTACCGTGTGGTGTACAGCCGGAGCAGCTCGCCCCTCGGTCCGTTCACCAAACCGGCCAACAGCCTCATCCTCAACGGCGCGGCGGGAGCCCCCGTCGAGTCTCCCGGGCACAACTCCGTGCTGGTACGCGGCAGAGACCACTACATCGTCTACCACCGGCACGACAACCCGCACAGTGCCGACGGGCTGCACCGGCAGATCTGTGTGGACCGCATGACGTTCAACTCCGACGGCACCATCAACCCGATCAACCCGACCAACACCGGCGTGGGCGCGCTGCCGCTGGGCTCCCCACCGCCGGTGGAACAGGACCTCGCCGCCGGGCGGCCGGTCACCGCCTCGTCGTCGCTGTCCGGCTTCCCGGCGAGCTACGCGTGCGACGGCAACAACGGCACCCGGTGGGCCGCAGCGAACAGGAGCCTGCCGCAATGGATCCGGGTGGACCTCGGCGGTACGTACGACATCGGGCGGTGCGAGACGACGATGGAGTACGTCCCGCAAGAAGATCGCTTACCGGATCGAGTACTCCACTGACGGCTCGGCCTGGTCTCTCTACGCCGACCGCACCGCCGGCGGTGGAGCGGCGGGCAGCCCCCTCATCGACATCAGGTCCGGGGTCAGGGCGCGCTACATCCGCCTGACTGTCACCGGCAGGGAGGACCCGGCCAACTTCGCCTGCGTCCACAACCTCAGGGTGTACCGGCCCGGCGGTCACCTGCGCCTGGTCAACCGCACAGCGGCCTGGTCCTCGGCGTCGCCGGCGGCTCGACCGCAGACGGTGGCGGCGTCGTCCAGACCCCCTACCAGGGGGACCCGGGCCAGCAGTGGACGCTGTCCGACCGCGGCGACGGGCACTTCAAGATCGCCAACCGGGCCAGCGGCAGGACTCTCGACGTGGCTGGCCAAGGTGGCGCCGGACACCGCGGGCAACACCTGGGCCCCGGAGGCCACGTACGACGAGACGCAGGGCAAGTACGTCGTCTACTGGGCCTCGAAGGTCTACGCCGCGAACGACCCGAACCACACGGGCGACACCTACAACCGCATGCTGTACGCGACCACCGCCGACTTCAGGACCTTCAGCGCGCCGAAGACATGGTTCGACCCGGGCCACTCGGTCCTCGACTCCACGGTGATCAAGAACAACGGCACGTACTACCGCCTCAACAAGGACGCGCGCGACGGTCGCACCTGCAGCAACTTCATCACCGAGGACAAGTGCACCACGCTCCTGAACACCAGGTACGCCGTCGTCGCCGACTGCATCGGCAGAGGCGCGATCAGCCGGGGCGAGGGCCCACTGGTGTTCAAGTCGAACACCGAGAACAAGTGGTACCAGTTCATCGACGAGTACGGCGTCCGCGGCTACGTACCCTTCGAGACCACCGACCTCAACTCCGGCAAGTGGACTCCGTCGCCCAACTACGCGCTCCCTGCCAGGCCCCGTCACGGCACCGTACTGCCGGTCACCCAGGCCGAGTACGACCGGCTGAAGAGCCGGTTCCGCTGACCGTCGTGACAGGCCGGCAGGCACACTGACCGGCCCAAGCGGCTGTGCCACCGCAGGGACCGTAATAGCGGTGGTTGGGCGGTGCTCAGTCGTCGCGCGTCCGGGCGTCGACGGGGATGAGGTCGGCCGTTCGGCCGAGGGTGGTGCTGGGGTTCTGGCCGTTCGGCCGAGGCGTCGTCGGCCCGGGTGATCGGAGAGTGGGGCAGGGCGCCGTCGCGGCCCCTCACCCCAGCGGTCCGTGGCCGAGAAGGACGTTTCCCATGCCCCCTGCCATTCGCACAGCCGCTCTGGCCGTCGCCGGAGTGCTCGCCGCCCTCGCCCTGCCCAGCGCCCACGGAGCGACCGCGCCCATCGCCAAGCCCGCGGCCCCGGACCGCCTTTCCCGCCTCGACCGGTACTACGGCCAGCACCCGACCTGGCGCCGGTGCGATACCGACGCCCCCGCCTCCTACCAGTGCGCCACCCTCACCGTCCCCCTCGACTACGCGCACCCCGACGGCCGGACCCTGCGCCTGCAGATCTCCCGGCTGCGCACCAGCACGCCCGGCAAGCGGCACGGGGTCCTGCTGTCCAACCCCGGCGGCCCGGGAAACTCCGGCCTGGGCGACCCCGTGCAGCTGAAGACCGCCCTGGCCAAGGACGTCCTTCAGCGGTACGACCTGATCGGCTTCGACCCGCGCGGCCTCGGCGCCAGCAGCCCCCTGCGCTGCGGACTGACCCAGGACGAGGCACCGACGACAGAGCCCTACCGCCCCTACCGCGACGTCACCTTCGGCAAGGACACCGCGCGCGCCCGTGACATCGCCGCCAAGTGCACCACCCGCAACGGAAGCCGGCTCCTGCCGTACATCAACACCCGCAACACCGCCCGGGACATGGACGTCATCCGCGGAGTACTGGGCGAACGAAGGATCTCCTATATCGGCTGGTCCTACGGAAGCTATCTCGGCGCCGTCTACACCCAGCTCTTCCCCCGGCACAGCGACCGCATGGTCCTCGACAGCCCGCCCGACCCCAACCGGTTCGGCAGAGGCACCGTCCTGGCCATGGCTGCCGGGGCCGAGCCCGCCTTCAAGGACTGGAGCCGGCTGATCGCCCGCCGCGACCGCACCTACCACCTCGGCGACACGCCCGCGAAGGTCCGCGCCGCGTTCTGGCAGCTGATCGCCCGCGCCGACCGCACACCGCTGCTCTACCAGGGCGACGACCCCGAGCACCAGGACGCGGCCCTCACCGGCGCCGACATCCGCTCGTGGCTGCGCGGATCCTTCGCCGCCGAGCCCTACCAGGCCGCCCGCGAAGTCGTCACGCTCCGAAAGTCCCGCCCCACCAACCTCACCACCCGCCCGGACACCAGCCCCGCAGACCCGACGGACGACAACAGCGCCGGCCTCAACTGGGCCATCACCTGCGCTGACAACACCGCGTCCTGGCCTCGCGACCCGGCCCGCTACCGGCAGGACGCCCACCGCGAGAGCGCCCGCCACCCCCTTTACGGAGACTTCGCCGCCAACATCACCCCGTGCGCCTTCTGGCCCCGCGGCGCCGAACCGGCCACCCGCGTCGACAACACGGTCGGCGCCCTCGTCGTACAGAACCAGTGGGACCCCCAGACCCCGCTGCCCGGCGGCCGCGCCATGCACCACGCTCTGTACGGCTCCCGCCTGGTCTACGTCCGCGGCGGCCGCGGCCACTCCGTGTACGCCTTCCCTGGCGTCCCCGCCTGCGTCACCCGCACCGTCGACGCCTACCTCACGGACGGGCGTCTGCCGACGGCCGACGTCACCTGCGATGCGCCGGCCCGGTGAGCGGACCGCGCGCTCACCGAGCCGAGGCTCCAGCATTTCGACCACTTGAGTTCGCGCACCCGGTCCACTCGCTCTTGCTCGTTCACGGACAAACCAAAGGAGCGGTTCATGTCTGACTTCGCTGGCAAGGTGGTTCTGGTAACTGGTGCCGCGGGCGGTATCGGCTCGGTCAGCGCCGATAGGTTCGCCGATGCCGGTGCGACGCTCGTGGTGACCGACAGGAAGGGTTCGCAGCTGGGTTCGGCGGCTGAGGCGCTGCGCCGTCGGGGGGTACAGGTCTCCAGCTTCGAATGCGATCTCGCCGATGAGGGCGCTGCTGTGGATCTGGTGGAGATGATCAGGGTCACCCATGGGCGTCTTGACGTCATCGATCACGTGATCGGTGCGACGACGGGGCTGGGGCAGGACGGGATCGTCACGGAGCTCGACGCCGACCTGTGGGACTCCTTCTTGGCGATCAACGCCCGCGGTGCGATGCTGCTCGCGAAGCACAGCATCCCTCTTCTGTTCGCCGCAGGCGGCGGCGCAATCGTGTTCACCTCCGCCGGCCTCCCCGGCTTCGGGGATGATCAGGCCCCGGCGCACAGCGCCGGCAAGGTTGCGCTCGAAACACTCGCCCGCTCCATCGCCACACCATTCAGAAAGCAGGGCATTCGCTGTAATTGTGTTGCGCCGGGGCTGGTCCAGACTGACGCCGTCAGCAAGGCGGTTCCCGATACCAGGAAGAGTGTGACGTCCGCCCAGACGATGTCGTACCGGCTCGGGCTTCCGGAGGACATCGCCCGTGCAGCGCTGTTCTTGGCGTCGGAGAAGGCGGCGTTCATCAACGGAGCCGTTCTGCTGGTCGAGGGCGGCAATCTCATTCATGAGTCCCACACCGCGGCGATCCACGAGCTTCGAAATGCCGGCCTGGGCTGCCAGGACAAGGGCAAGAGTTGACTTGCCTGTGGACCGACGCACGGCCTGGCTCGTGAATCTGCACGACGCACCCGCCATCGTCCCCTGCTGGCCCAGCCGGGATGCCGATACCGGCTGGGCGCCGTCGTAAGAGCACGTCGAGTTCGGAGCGGGATCGCGTCCTGGTGTGTCAGGCGAGCCCGAGCTGCCTCATGAACGTCAGCTGGTCGTACATGACGAATTCCTCGTCCATCACACCGCGGCGGTTCCAGATGCCGACAGTGACCATGTTGATGGCGTACTTCTTGCCTGTGGGCCGGATAAAGCCACCGTTGCCGTCAGCCATGGGGCGGGTGAAGGTGCCGGTGGCGACCCCGGTCACGGCGGTCAGGTTGCCCTTGGCAAGCCGGACCGGGTGATCGACGACGCGGGTGTCCGGGGCGAAGCTGAACTGGAACTTCATGTCTTCGATATGGCGGGCCAGGCCGTCGGTGTAGTGGCCGTCGGGCCAGTGCGCCCGGACGTTCTTCGCGTGGCTCTCGCCAAGCCTGTCCCACTTCTGACCTGAGAAGACGACGAAGTCCAGTTCGTCGAAGGTCTCCAGATTGCGCCGCTCCTCGTGGGTCAGGTGCTTGGGGTATGGCAGCGATCCGCCGGTCTCGGCCGGGTTGCCGAACAGGGCGGGCTTGGTGTCCGCCCAAGCGATGCCGGTTCCGCTCTCCACCGCGGTGATGGCGAGCGCGCTCAGGGCGGCGGCGCCGGTCGTGCCCCGCAACACCGCTCGACGATCGATCATGTCTCCTCCTGGTGCAGGAAGGGGCGGAGGCCGCCAACCCGAAGATGTTCCAATTCGAACTATGTAGGGACGCTAGCGGTTAGTTCAAATTTGAGCAACCTGCTAGGGTCCAGAGATATGGATGAAGTCAGGTGGCTGAACGAGCAGGAGCAACAGGCGTGGATCACGCTCAGCACCGCCAGCGCTCTCCTAGACCGGGTACTCGACCAGCAACTACGCGCCGATTCCGGGCTGTCCCAGATTCAGTACGGCGTCCTGGCGCGCCTGTCGCAGTCGCCCGACGGCGAGCTGCGGATGCTCGCGCTCGCCGAGGCCATGGCCGTCTCCAAGAGCGGCTTGAGTTACCAGATCACTCAACTGGAGAAGCAGGGCCTGGTCAGTCGCCGGTCCTGCGAGAGTGACGACCGGGGTGTGGTCGCCGCCATCACCCCAGAGGGCATGGAGAAGCTGCGGCACGCGGCTCCTGGCCACGTCACTCTCGTACGCGAGCTGGTCTTTGACGCACTCACGCCGCAGCAGCTCAAGGTCTTGGCCGACAGTCTGGCCGAAGTCCAGCGCCGGATCATCGAGCGCGGGATCTAGCCGGCGCGAACCGGCTGACGATTTGGCGGACCGCGTCGGGGGCGAGGTCGGCCCGCGCATCAGCAGAACCTGATGCGTTTGCCCGGCCGGCGGTGTGGTGCGTGGCCCTGAGTGTCACCGTGCGTCGGCCACACCCCGGCCGCTGTCACCGCGCAGCGGCCTGTGTCGCAGAAGGCCGGCCCCCATCGCTCGCGCCACCTCCCAGTCGATCTCATCCCAGCTCGGGCTTCCGGCATTTTCCGATTCCCACTCGCCGACGAGGCCTCCTGTCGGGTGTGGCGGGGCGGTAGAACCAGATCCCCAACCAAGCCCGTGCCTTCGCCCTTCAGGGCCGAGGTCGGCAGTCGCCGCACACCTTTTCCACGTCTCGACGTCAGCAGTATCAGAGTCGGCGCCTGAGCATGTGGGCTCGTCGACCCGGGAGGATCAGCCGAACCAGGGGCGGCGGCCATACGGCGGCTCGCTTCACCAAGACGGAAGGCGAGTGCCCGCACCTGGTCCGGCGCAAGCGCATCGGAGAGAAGCTCCTCGACCGTGATCACGTGGTCGGGCGCAGCCCGCTCCAGCAGGGCCATGCCCTGCTCGCTGAGTACGGCGAAGATCGCGCGCTCGTCACTGGGACAGGCGCGTCGGCGCACCAGCCTGGACTTCTCCAGCTGCCCTATCCGATAGGTCAGCCCGCTCTTGGAGTTGACCAGGGCAAAGGCCAGTTCAGCCATCCGCAGCCCCCGGTCCGGCGCCTCGCCGAGCGGATCTCGTAGTGCAGGCCGGACAGGCCGAAGTCACGCCCCTCCTCCCCGTTCAGCCATCTTGTATGACCCACGTCACACTTCTTTATGTTGTTCAAATTGGAACTTCATCCTATCGTCATTCACAAGTTCAAATTCGAACGGACCGATCTCGCGGGAGACACCATGACCACCAGCACCGCAGCCAGCGCCACCGTCCGTACTCGGGTTCAGGTTCCGCTGAGCTTCTCCGACGGCTACCAGGTGACCGCAGAGGTGATCACCTTCCACGGGCTGGCCGACGGTGCCGAGCACGTGGCTGTGGTCCTGGGAGATCCGGTTATGGCTGCCACCCCGCTGGTGCGCCTACACTCCGAGTGCCTCACCGGGGACGTCTTCGGCTCGGCCCGCTGCGACTGCGGCCCCCAGCTGCGCGAGGCCGTCGAGAGCATCGCGGCCACCAGCGGCGTCCTGCTCTACCTCCGCCAGGAAGGCCGCGGCATCGGCCTGTACAACAAGCTCGACGCCTACGCTCTGCAGGATGCCGGCCTCGACACCTACGAGGCCAACCTCGCCCTCGGCCTGCCCGAGGACGCCCGCGACTACACGGCCGCCGCCCAGATGCTCACCACCCTCGGCATCACCGAGTTGAACCTGCTCACCAACAACCCCGACAAGGCAAGGCAGTTGCACGACCTCGGCATCTCGGTCGCCCGGACCGTCCCCACCGGCGTGCACAGCACCCCCAGCAACCTGCGCTACCTGCACGCCAAGGTCCAACACACCCACCACACCATCGACCTCGCGCCGATGCCGAGCCTGGCCGGCTGACCCTCGCGCCGGATACCGCGACAGAAGCTTCCTTGACCAGCCCGCGCGAGTCGTCCTGGACCTCGTTACTTCGCGACGGGCGGCGACATCAGCCCCATGGCCGGTCTGCTCCGCGCCGGCCCGGCCCGGTCAACACCGACTACGCCACGGATCCCGACGCGCTGGCCGTCCGCGACATTCTCGGCGTCCACCTCGGCAACCGGCCCACCACCGAGACTGAGGTTCCCCCGAGATGCGGGGAAAGCTGACAGCAGGTCAGATGGGTCTCATGAGAGGAGCCCAGACGATGCCTGCCCCGAGGAAGTACCCGCTGGAGTTGCGTGAGCGTGCGGTGCGGATGTACCGGACCGCCGAGGCCCGTGATCCGCCGCATGGCCGAGGAACTCGGCGTGCATCACGAAGCCCTGCGGAACTGGATCCGGCAGGCCGAGGCCGACGCCGACGCCGGCGAGCGGGATGACCTGCTCACCACCGAAGAGAAGAACGAGCTCGCCCAGCTGCGGCGCGAGGTGCGGGACCTGCGCCGGGCAAATGAGGTCCTGCGGACGGCCTCGGCTTTTTTCGCCGCGCAGCTCGACCCGACCCGGCCCAGGTCAGAGCGCTCCTCGACGAGCACCCGCGCCTGGGGGTCGAGCGCGCACCGGACAGGCGCGTGCAGTGCTCGCACGAGCACAATTCCCTGTCAAGTCTTTGTGTTCAGCGCGGCGGGCTGACTGCGAGTCGGCTGCGCTGCTGTTCGGGCGTCCGCAAGCAGGCGATTCCCCAGCGAGTGATCTGGGTGGCGCACAGGGCGGGCAACGCGGCGCGGGGCCGTGACCGGACCCCCGTCCCGGTCACGGCCCCTCTGGTGTCGAGGTCGGTCATCGCCGGATCAGCGGCAGCCGCCCGCGGCGACCGGTTCCTTCGCGCCGGTGTCGGCCTCGGCCGTGCCGGTGCAGCAGGTGCTGTCCTGCTGTTTGGCGAGGGAGTCGGCGTCGGCCTTGACGACGTACACCTCCCAGGGTTCCTGGCCGGGGCCGTGGACCCAGACCTTGTCCTGGAGGGCGTAGCAGCAGGTGGTGTCGTTCTCCACGTCGGTGGTCAGGCCGGCCTCGCCCAGGCGGGCGGTGGCGGCGTGGACCGCTTCGGTCGTCTCGACCTCCACCCCGAGGTGGTCCATGCGGGTCGCCTCGCCTGCGGTGCCTTCGATGAGGACGAGCTTGAGCGGGGGGTCGGTGATGGCGAAGTTGGCGTAGCCGTCGCGGAGTTTGGCGGGCTCGGTGCCGAAGAGCTTCGTGTAGAAGGCGATGGACGCGTCGAGGTCGGGGACGCGCAGGGCGAGCTGTACGCGGGATGTCATGGCGAACCTCCTGGGGTGGGTGGAGTGTTCAGCAGCCGCCGGAGATTGCGGCCGGGGCGCCGATGCCGATCTGAAGGATGGCGGGGGTCGCGCAGCATCCGCCGCCCTCGCTGCCCTGTGTCGCGTCGGGCTCGTCGAACAGGCCCGCGCCGCCGCAGACTCCGGTCTCGGGGAGGGTGAGTTCGACGCGCTCGGCGGCTTCCTGGTCGCCGGCGAGGGCGGCGGTGATGGAGCGGACCTGTTCGTAGCCGGTCATGGCGAGGAAGGTGGGGGCGCGGCCGTAGGACTTCATGCCGACCAGGTAGACGCCCTGCTCGGGGTGGGCCAGCTCGTTCACGCCGTGCGGGTAGACCGTGCCGCATGAGTGGACGTTCGGGTCGATCAGCGGGGCGAGCGCGGTCGGGGCCTGGAGGCGCTCGTCGAGGCCGAGCCGGAGCTCGGAGAGGAAGGACAGGTCGGGCCGGAAGCCGGTCAGGACGATCACCTCGTCGACCGGGTCCAGGCGACGGCCGTCCTCCGCGACGAGGACGAGCAGGTCGCCGTCGCGTTCCACAGCCTGTGCACGGAAGCCGGTGACCGCGCTCGCATGACCGGCCTCGACGGCCGCCTTGGCTCGCAGGCCAAGCGCACCGCGGGCGGGAAGCTCGTCGGCCTCGCCGCCGCCGTACGTGTTCGAGCCGATGCCGCGGCGCAGGATCCACACCGCGTGGGTGCCATCCTCCTCCTTGGCCAGGTCGGAGAGGTAGGCGAGGGCGGTGAAGGCGGAGGCGCCGGAGCCGATGACTGCAGTGCGCTTGCCCGCGTACCGGGCGCGTACGGCCAGGTCGCCCAGGTCGGGGACCTGGTAGGAGATGCGCTCGGCGGCGGTCTTCTCGCCGAGGGCGGGCAGGCCGTCGGCGCCCATCGGGCTGGGGGTGGACCAGGTGCCGGAGGCGTCGATGACGGCGCGGGCGGTGATCCGTTCCTCGCGGCCGTCGGCGAGCTGGATGTGGACGGTGAAGGGCTGCTCGTCTCGGCCGGAGTCGACGATGCGGTCCCGGCCCGCGCGGGCTACACCGGTGACCGTGGCGCCGTAGCGGACCTCGTCGCCGAGGACGTCAGCGAGCGGCTGCAGGTACTTCCCGGCCCAGTCGCCGCCAGTGGGGTAGACGGTGCCGTCCGGGCGGACCCAGCCGGTCGGGGCGAGGAGCTTCTCGGCGGCCGGGTCAGTGACCTCGGCCCAGGGGGAGAACAGCCGCACGTGCGACCAGGCCCGTACGGCGGTGCCGGCGGACGGCCCGGCCTCCAGGACGAGCGGTTCGATGCCGCGCTCGATGAGGTGGGCGGCGGCGGCCAGGCCGATGGGGCCGGCTCCGATGACCACGACGGGCAGTTGGTCGGTGGTGGGCGCGTTCACGAGATTCCCCTTTGCTTCGACATTCGTCGATGGCTTGCGCGGCCCAGCATGACACCTGTATTGATGAGCGTCAACATAGACATTCATCAAATCCAGGGGTGGGGATCGTGGAATGAGTCGACGTCGCGGTGATCGGGGGTGGCCAGTCCGGGCCGGCCGCAGCGCACGCTCTGCGTGGGCAGGGGCTTCAGCCGGTGGTGCTGGAGGCATCCGAGCAGGCGGCAGGGTCGTGGCCGCGCTACTACGACCACCTCACCCTCTTCTCCCCGGCGCGGTACAGCTCGCTGCCCGGCCTGCCGTTCGGCGGCGATCCGGACCGCTACCCGCACCGGGACGAGGTCGTCGCCCATCTGCTGCGCTGCGCCGACCGGCTGGACGCCGAGATCCGCACCCGGACCCGGGTACGTGACGTCCGCCCCGAAGACGGCGCGTTCGCGCTGGGTCTGGAAGGCGGCGGGCGGCTCGTGGCGCGCGCTGTGATCGCGGCGACCGGCACCTTCGGCCGACCCCACCGGCCAGACCTTCCGGGACTGGCGGCCTACACGGGAACGCTGCTGCACGCCGCCGACTACCGCGCACCCGAGCCGTTCGACGGGCGGCGGGTCGTGGTGGTCGGCGCAGGGAACTCCGCGGTGCAGATCGCCGCCGAGCTCGGTGGGCGGGCGCGGGTGACGCTCGCGGCGCGGCATCCGGTGCGGTTCGCCCGCCAGCGGACCCTGGGCCGGGACCTGCACTGGTGGCTGGCCCGCACCGGGCTCGACACGCTGCCCGTCGGCCGCTTCCTTTCCGCGCCGCCGACCCAGCCTGTCATCGACGACGGCCGCTACCGGGCCGCCGTCGCCTCCGGGCGGCCGGACCGGCGCCCGGTGTTCGCCGGCGTCAGCGGCACGAAGGTCACCTGGGCCGACGGAAGCGCGGAGGAGGTGGACGCGATCGTGCCGGCCACCGGCTACCGCCCCGACCTGGACTACCTCACCCCGCTCGGCGCCCTCGACGCCACCGGGCACCCTCGCCACCGTGAAGGGATGTCGCTGACGCGTCCGGGGCTGGCGCACGTCGGGCTGGAGTGGCAGCGCAGCCTGTCGTCGAACTCCCTGCGCGGGGTCGGGCGGGATGCCGCCCGGGCCGCGCGGCACATCGCCGCCCACCTGTCCCGCGCCTGAGGCGGTCCGGCCCTCGCCCGACTGGTTCGACATGTGTCAACATAGATGCATGTCGAACACGAAGGTGCTGCCGCTGCTGGATGCCGCCATGGGCGATGAGGTGGCGCCGTGCTGCCCGCCGCTGACGGAACGCCCCTTCACCGCGGAGGAGGCAGAGACGGCCGCGCGGATGTTCAAGGCGCTCGGCGACCCGGTACGGCTGCGGCTGTTCTCCGCCGTGGCCTCGCACGAGGGCGGCGAGGCGTGCGTGTGCGACATCTCCGACGTCGGAGTCTCCCAGCCGACCGTCTCCCACCACTTGAAGAAGCTCAAGGAGGCCGGCCTGCTCACCTCCGAGCGGCGCGGCACCTGGGTCTACTATCGGGTGGAGCCGACGGTGCTGGCCGCGATGGGCAAGCTGCTGACCATAGCCCCGGCCGCGGCCTGACCCGAAGCGCGCCCTGCGCCGAAGGGTCCTCGACCGCTCGAGGTCCTACCCGAGCAGGTCGGCGATCTCACGGGCAGTCTCCCGCGCGGGGCGTCCGACGCCGATGAGGGTGGCGGAGGCGGGGCCGGTCCAGTCGCCGTAGCCCAGCAGGTGCAGGCGCGGCTCGCCGACCGCGGGGGTGCCGGTCGTGGCGATATGGCCGCGCGGGCCGCGGAGTTGGAGCGGGGCCAGGTGGGACAAGCCGGGCCGGAAGCCGGTGCACCAGATGATCGCGTCGGCCTCGGCACGGGTACCGTCGGCCCACTCGACGCCGCCGGAGTGGAGCCGGGTGAACATCGGGCGCGCGATGAGCAGGCCGCGGTCGCGGGCTTCGCGTACGGGCGGGACTGCGACGATGTCCCCGAGCGAGGCGACCCCGCCCGTGTCCGTGCTCCCTTGATCGAGGGCGCGGCGGCGGGCGGTGGCCGTGTCGAACAGGGCGCGGCCGTCGATGTCGTCGGCGAGGAAGCGAGGCGGGCGCTGGGTGACCCAGGTCAGCTGGGTGTCGTGCGCGAGGTCGGCGGCGATCTGGGCGCCGGAGTTGCCGCCCCCGACGACGATCACGCGGCGTCCGGAGAAGTCTTGCGGCCGCGTGTACTGACCGTGTGCAGTTGGCGGCCTTCGAAAGCCGCGCGCCAGGGACGGCTGACAGGAAGGGCCGCCACCAGGTACCCGTCGCGCTGATCACGGCGCGGGCCTGCCACGTGCCCGAGTCGGTCTCCACGCACAGGAACGCGCCGTCCTGGTGGACGCCGTTCGCGCGGACAGGCCGCTCGACGGGGAGTTCGTACCGCTTCTCGTATTCGGTCAGGTACTCCACCACGTGCCGGGCGTCGGGGTAGGTCTGGCCGGTCTGCGGCGGCATGAGGCGGCCGGGCAGCGAGGAGTACGCGGCCGGTGAGAACAGATGCAGCGAGTCCCAGGCGTGCTGCCAGGCGCCGCCCGGCGTGGTCTGGGCGTCGAGGATGACGAACTCCAGGCCGAGGCGGCGCAGGTGGTAACCGGCGGCGAGCCCGGCCTGGCCGCCGCCGATCACCACCACCTGCGTTCTGTTGGTCACTCGGCCGATCGTCCGCGCATAAAGATGAGGGCCACCAGTGCCAATCCGACCACGCCGCCGACGAGTTGCATGCCGATGAAGCCCAGAAGCGAACCCGGTGCGATGCCCGCGAAGGTGTCGGTGAAGGCGCGGCCGATGGACACCGCCGGGTTGGCGAAGGACGTCGAGGAGGTGAACCAGTACGCCGCGCCGATGTACGAGGCGACGGCCACCGGCGCGAAGCGCAGCTGGTCGGTACGGGCCAGGCCGAAGATCAGGAGGATCAGGCCGGCCGTGGCGACGACCTCACCGAGCAGCAGGTGCCCCGCCGACCGGTCGTGCGTGGACCACTCCACCAGCGGCTTGCCGAACATCGCGTCCGCCAGGATGGCGCCCGCGATCGCGCCGACGATCTGTGCAGGCAGATACACAGCCACCTCGCGCGGGGTGACACCGGGGCCGCCGCGTCGGGCGGTCCAC
This sequence comes from Streptomyces sp. NPDC002328, assembly GCF_042890065.1. NCBI lineage: Bacteria > Bacillati > Actinomycetota > Actinomycetes > Kitasatosporales > Streptomycetaceae > Streptomyces > Streptomyces sp. NPDC002328. The sequence continues at coordinate 551,361 of NZ_JBIARQ010000004.1, forward strand.
CACTCGGCGAGCGTGACGACCGGGTTGAAATGGGCACCGGAGACCGGTCCGAGCAGGAGGATCAGGATGCCGAGGCCGAAGACGGTGGCCGTGGAGTTGGCGAGCAGTTGCAGGCCGACGTCCTTGGTGAGTTCGGTGGCCTGGATGCCGGAGCCGACCACGACCGCCACCAGCAGGGCGGTGCCTATGAGTTCGGCGGCGGCCCGGGCGACCAGCGGGGTGCGCGGCGGGGTGGCGCCCGGCGCGGGAGCCACGGACTCAGGCGCAGGCCCGGCTGGCGCGGAGGCCGCGGTCGGGGCGGCTTCGGCGGCGGTCATGGGCAGGCCCTCTTGTTCTCGGCGGCGGTGCGAGCGGACTCGGCCAGGTCGGCGAACTGACTGGCGAGTTGGGCGATGACGTCGGGCTTGAGCCGGTAGTAGATGTACCGGCCGCACGGCTCCGTTTCGACGACCCCGGCCTCGCGCAACACCTTCATGTGGTTGGAGAGGTTGGTCTGCTTGGCACCGGTCTCCTCCACGAGGTGGGTGGTGCACAGGGTCTCTTTGGCGAGGAGGGTCACGATCTGGAGCCTGAGCGGGTCGGCCAGAACCCGGATCAGATCAGTGTCGACTGACGTCATCATGGGCTGATACTGTCACATCAGTGGTGGCTGACACCACCGGGTGCTGACATCATTTGCACCTGATCCGGTCGTGAGACAAGAGAGACCTCTGATGTCCGACAAGCCCTCCGTGCTGTTCGTCTGTGTCCACAACGCCGGCCGTTCCCAGATGGCCGCCGCGTGGCTGACCCACCTGGCCGGGGACCGCGTCGAGGTCCGTTCCGCCGGCTCCAACCCGGGCGCGGGCGTCAACCCGGCCGCCGTCGAGGCCATGGCCGAGGTCGGCATCGACATCTCCGCCGAGGTCCCGAAGATGCTCACCGTGGACGCGGTGAAGGAGTCGGACGTCTGCATCACCATGGGCTGCGGCGACACCTGCCCGGTCTTCCCCGGCAAGCGGTACCTGGACTGGGATCTGGAGGACCCGGCGGGCCAGGGCGTCGAGGCCGTGCGTCCGATCCGGGATGAGATCAAGGTGCTGGTCGAGGGCCTGATCAAGGAGATCGCCCCGGAGCCCCAGGCATGAGCACGGCGGCGGACATACGCAACGTCATCGTCATCGGCTCCGGTCCCGCCGGATACACCGCCGCCCTCTACACCGCTCGCGCCTCGCTGAAGCCGCTGGTCTTCGAGGGCGCGGTCAAGGCGGGCGGCGCGCTGGTGCAGACGACCGAGGTGGAGAACTTCCCCGGCTTCCGCGACGGCATCATGGGCCCGGACCTGATGGACAACATGCGCGCTCAGGCCGAACGCTTCGGCGCCGAGCCTCACCTGAGGTCACTCAGCGTGTTCCGGGCAGCGGTGACTCCGACTATCACCACTCCACGGAACTAGGCACCCCTGGGGAGATTCTGGGGAGTATCCGCGCTGCTGGGGAGCGCGTGGGGAGGATCGAGCGCATAAGACTGCACGCGCGTTAAAGACGCTGAAAGAGGTAACACCGCAGGTCAGCCACGAGGGCAACGGCATCACCACAGGTCAGCGCTCCTACGTGGACAACTTCACGACGTACGTGCCCAGGTCGTCGGCCTCCACGACGCCGGGGACGGAGCCCCCGGACCGCAGCGGGGTCACGTATCGAACAGCAGTCACATCGCGCAGCACACCGGCCAGCCTGGTGCAGCCCGTCGCCCGGCCCGGTTGAGTTTTCGTGCGCGGGGATCACGCGTCGGCCAGGGGGTTGGGCAGGGGCAGATAGCGGGCGTCGGCGCCGTCCGCGCCGGTCCAGCGCAGCAGGAGGTTCGTCTTGCCGGGCAGGGTGGGCGCGGCGAGGAGGGCGCGGACCTCGGGGAGGTCGTGCCGGGCCAGCTCGCGGCGGACGGCTGGCCAGGGGTCCAGGCCGGGGCGGCGTTCGGCGAGGGCGGCGGCGACCTCGGTGAGGTGGTTGACGACCAGGCAGTACACGAGCCGCTCCCAGCCGGCGGCCCGCGGGACGTCCGTCAGTAGCTTGACGCCCTCCGCGTCGCGGAACAGGGCCTGCACCGGCGTCCCGTCGGCGTCGACCGCGACCAGGGTGTTCTGGAGGTGCGCCTCCAGGACGACGCCGTGGTAGGCGAAGGCGTCGAGCACCGGGGGGACGACGGCGGCGAGATACGCCTCCCACCAGGCCTCCGGATCCGCCGCGCCGTGCAACGGGCTGCCCGTGAAGCCCTCCACAAGGCCTGCGGCGAGCAGCGGGGTCGCGCCGGGCAGGACGTGCTCGCGCAGGCCGTCGCGGACCAGCACGGCCAGTTCCTCGAAGGCGAAGTCGGCGGTGCGGTAGCAGCGGTCGCTCAGCCAGGCGGCGGGGCCGCCCACCGCCTGGCCGCCGGCGGTGGAGAACGCGCGGGTGACGGCCGCGTCGGTCCGGCGGAGCCTGCGCAGGTCGTGCCGCCACAGCCGGCGGATGTCGTTGGTGATGCGCACGTCAAGGCTGAACTTCAGGAACAGGTCGGGCCCGGGTGCGTACAGGGTGCGGATCGCGGCCGTCGGCCAGGTGTCGAAGGCGGTGGCGCCGAGCCGGACCAGGCGGCCGTCGGCGAACGCGGGCGCGAGGGCGCGGCGCGCCAGGTCGAGCTGCCAGGGGTGGGTGGGCAGCAGCCGGTAGCCGGGCGGGGCCTCGCCGAGGGCGTCGAGCGCGGAGGTGTCGCCCTCCTCGACGACCGCGTCCTCGCGCAGCCCGAGCAGGACCAGCGGGAAGCGGGCGTGCGCCTCGGGCGCGTACGGCAGCCAGGCGGACGCGGGGCCGCCGCCGCGCGCCTTGGGGGCGGGGTGGTGGGGGTGGCCGGTGAGGAGGGACTGCTCGGAGCGCTGGTAGGGGTCGTCGGGCGGGGTGGCACGCGCGCGTGCGGTGAGCAGGGCGGCCACCGCGTCCCGGCTGTCGAGCATCTCGGCGGGCAGTTCGTCGTTGGCTAGGCCGGTGTGGCAGCGCAGTTCTTCGCAGACCAGCCGGACGAGACGGGCGTGGTCGAGGCGGTGCCAGGCGCCGGCCGTGTACGCCTCGGGTTCGGCGGGTCGCCGGGTGCCGCGCACCCGCAGCAGGCGGCCGGAGGGCAGCCGGTACACAGGGCGTCCGCCGCGCTCGGGAAGCGGTTCGGCCACCTCCCGCAGCAGGCAGTTCAGCAGTGGCGCGGCCGCGCAGGCTTCGGCGCGGGCGGCGAGGCCGTCCCGTCCGGCTCGGTCGGCGGGCGCCATGGCCTCGGCGGGTGGGGGGATGAGGTCCACGCGTTGTACTCGTTCCCTACGGTTCTTCTCGGGCGGAGACGATCAGTATCGCTGTCGTCACGAGCCGTCCGTGACGCCCTACCCGTACCCGAGGAGCCCGCCCGTGCACCGTCCCCCCACCGCCGAGGCCGAGGTGGCCGCCGAACTCGACGCCGTGCGCCCCGCGCTCGCGCCCCGGTTCGCGGCCGAGCTGCCGGGGGCCCGCGCGGCCGTGCTGACGCGCCTGTGGCGGGCGTTCGCCCATGAACCGCTGCCCTGGATCGAGCGCCGGGAGCCGGGACGGGACGGCCTCGCCCTGCGCCTTTCGGACGGCCGCCGTCTGCACGGCCCGCACGCGGATCCGTACGCGACGACCGGCTGTGTGACGGAGGTGCGGCTCGACGGAGTGGCGTACGACGATCCCGCGCGGCTGACGACGGAGCTGGCCGTTCCGTCCGGAGGCGGCTTCGCGGCCGAACTGGGGCACAGCGTGGCGTCGTTGGCGCTGTCGCGAGCCGATGCGGGCCAGGGGGAAGCGGGTGAAGCTCACTCGGACGAGTGGCCCGTGCACGACTGGGAGTGGGAGCAGCGGGTCGTGGACGGTCATCCGTACCACCCCAACTGCCGTTCCCGGCCGGGTTTCTCGGTGGCGGAGCAGCTGGCGTACGGTCCGGAGCACCGCCCGCCGCCGGTCCGGCTCGGGCTGCTGCCGGTGCCGGCCGGGGAGTGTCTGGTCGCGGGCGACTGGCCGACCGAACTGCGCGACGGGGACGACCTGTTGATCCCGGTGCATCCGTGGCAGGCGGCCCATGTCCTCAAGCGGTCCTGTGCGCCGGGTCCTGCCGCGCATCCGCTGATGTCGTTGCGCACGCTCGCGCTGCCGGACGGCCCGCATGTGAAGACGTCTCTCAGCGCCCGGCTGACGTCCTCGGTGCGGGACATCTCGGTCGGCTCGGTCGCCTCCTCCGCGGTGCTGTCGGCGTTCGCCGAGACGCTGGCGGCGCGCACGGACGGTCTGCTGCACACGACGCGGACGCTGGGCGCGGTCACCGCCGACTCCCCCGATCTGGCGGCGGTGTTGCGCGAGTCGCCGGCCGTGTACGCGGGGCCGGGCGAGCACGTGGTGCCGGTCGCCGCGCTCGCCACCACGGAACTGCCGTCCAGGCCGGGCTGGTTGGTGGAGTTCGCACGGCTGGCCCTGATCGTCGGGCTGCGGTTGCTGGAGCTGGGCGTGGCGTTGGAGGCGCACGGGCAGAATCTGCTGGTCGTGCTCTCGGCGTCGGGCGCGCCGCTGCGGCTGGTCTACCGCGATCTGGCCGACATCCGCGTCAGCCCCGCCCGGCTGGCGCGGCACGGCGTGCCGCTGCCGGAGCTGCCGGAGCGGATCCGCACGGACGACGAGGAGGCTCTGCGGCGCAAGCTGTTCGGCTCGCTCGTCGGCGGCGCGCTGGCGGGCACGGCGGGCGGCCGGGAGGCCCTGCGGGCGGCGCTGACGACGGCCGTACGGGGGCTGCCGCGCACCCCCGACCTCGACGCGCTGTGCGAACGGCCGCTGCCGGCCAAGGCGTTGACGCTGATGCGGCTGTCCCCCGGAGTGCCCGGTGACCAGTGGACGGTACTGCCCAATCCGCTGCGCCCGCAGGGGTTCTGAGGTCGTTTTGTGGCGGAGCGCCTCTGATCAATAGGATCCGCCGATGATCAGAACACAACGGCTGGCGGCCGGCGCGGGAGCTCTGCTCGCCGCGCTCGCGGCCGGGATCGCCTGCCCGTCGGGCGCGGTCGCCGACGAGACCACAGCCAACGCTCCGAAGGTCGACCTGGTCCTCGACGTCAGCGGTTCGATGCGGGCCAAGGACATCGACGGCGGGACGCGGATGGCCGCGGCCAAGCAGGCGTTCAACGAGGTGCTCGACGCCACCCCGAAGGAGGTGCAGCTCGGCATCCGCACCCTCGGGGCCAACTACCCCGGCGACGACCGGCAGACGGGCTGCAAGGACACCGCGCAGCTCTACCCGGTCGGCCCGCTGGACCGCACCGAGGCCAAGACGGCGGTGGCGACCCTCACGCCCACCGGCTGGACCCCGATCGGCCCCGCGCTGCTCGCGGCGGCCGGCGACCTCGACGGCGGTACCGGTTCGAAGCGCATCGTGCTGATCAGCGACGGCGAGGACACCTGCGCGCCGCTCGACCCGTGCGAGGTGGCCCGCGAGATAGCAGCCAAGGGCATCGGTCTGACCATCGACACGCTCGGCCTGGTCCCCAACGTCAAGATGCGCCAGCAGCTCAGCTGCATCGCCGAGGCCACCGGCGGCACCTACACCTCGGTGGAGCACACCGACGAACTCGCCGACAAGGTCAACCAGTTGGTGGACCGGGCGGCCGACCCCGTGGTGACGCCGGTCGCCGTCGGCGGCGCGGACTCGTGCACCAAGGCCCCGACGCTGAAGTCGGGCCTGTTCACCGACCGTGAGGAGTTCGGCCGGCAGCGCTGGTACCGGGTCGACGTCGAGCCGGGGCAGGAACTGCGCGCCTCGGTGAGCGTGTCGGCCGACCGGGCCGTGAACCCCGCCCACGGGGTGCTGCTGCGCGCGGTCACCGTGCCCGGCCGGGAGATCGTGCGGGGCGAGGCGGCGGGCAACGGCCGTACGGACGTCGTCTCGACCGGTCTGCGCTATCCGAAGGCGGAGAGCGACGACGAGGACGCGCCCGCCGAGACGGTGTGCCTCCAGGTCACCCACTCCTTCTCCCCGGCCGCCGGGGTGAAGACCACGCCCGGTCTGCCGCTGGAGCTGACCGTGGACGTGGTCGACGGCCCGTCGCGGGCGAGCGACGTGGCCTCCTTCGGTCTGGGCCGCGGCTGGTGGCTGCTCGGCGTACTGGTGCTGGCCGGCTTCCTCGCGGGCCTGCTGTGGGGCTGGGCGTCACGCTGGCGCATCGCGATCTGGAGGACCAACTGATGGGCATCACCCGTGTGTTGAGCGCGACGCTGCTGGCGCTGGGCCTGGCGGCGACGCCGGCCGCCGCCGACTCGACGCCCTCGGCGAGCCCCTCCGAGGACAGTTCGTCCCCCACCCAGGCGGGCACCTCCTTCCGTACGGCGACGGAGGTCGAGCAGGGGCAGAAGGCGACCGCGAGCGCGTCCACCGGCGACTACCTGTACTGGTCGTTCCCGGCCGACGCGGGCCAACGGCCCACCGTGAAGGCGACGGTGAAGCTCCCCGAGGGGCACACCGGCCAGACATGGCAGGTCGACGTCTACGACGGCCTGCGCCGCCGCCAGGCCTGCCAGTACGGCGCGCAGACGCGCACCGCCGCCGCGGGCGCGGCCTCGCTCGAACTGGCCTGCGTGCTGCGCACGGTCCGCGCCTGGTCCGAGCCGTGGGCCAACGACCCGCTGCCGGGCACGTATTACGTCCGTTTGACCGCCGTCGGCCTCAAGACGGCCGACCTCGGGCTGCCGGTCGACGCCGAACTGCGGGTGGACTCCAAGGACATGGGCGGCGCGGCGGCGGTGGACGGCAGTCTGGCCGAGCCGCTGGTGCCGGGCATCGCGGTCAAGCCCGAGGCGGAGAAGGAGGATTCGTCCTCCGCTGTGCTGTCGAGCATCGAGCCGGACGACGGCTGGTCGTCCGGCTGGTGGTCGGACCGCTGGGTGTGGACGGCGATCGGCGGCCTCCTGGCGGCGCTGGCCGGCATCGGCGGCTACACCCTGACGCGCGGCGCGGGCCGCCCGCCGAGGGTGCCGCCGACCGCCTGAACGCCTCCCTCCGGGAGGCCGCGCGCCGTTCAGGCCTCTCGGAGGGTCTCCCGGAGGGCCTCGGTTCAGGGGCTCCCGGAGGGCCTCAGCTCAGGGCCTCCCGAAGGGCCTTCGCGAGGGGGCCCTCGCCTTCCACCGCGACCCGCCCCGCCCGCACCGCGTCCAGCAGGGTCGACTCCCCCTGGGCCACGCCCGCGCAGGCGGCGGCGTCCAGGGTCAGGCGGGCGTCGGGTTCCACGGGCGCGGGCCCGTCGCCGTAGACAGGGCCCTCCCCGCCGGCCACGAACAGGTGGAACTCGCCTTCCTCCAGGCGGACTTCGACGGTTCCGCCGCCCACATCGCCGCCCACGCCCTCCAGTGAGCGCAGCAGCGGCAGCGCGAACCAGTGCGCGCGTACCGCGTCGGTGGGCCGCCGCTCCCCCAACTCCGCCTGGCCCCACTCCCCCAGCGCTTGAAGCACCGGCAGCAACTGCCGTCCGCGCGGGGTGAGTTCGTACACGTAGGCGGCGCCGGGCGGCGGCAGCCGGCGGCGGACGCAGATCCCGTCGCGTTCCATGTCCTTCAGCCGCGAGGCGAGTACGTCCGTGCTCACGCCCGGCAGGTCGGCGTGCAGATCGGTGTAGCGGCGCGGACCGGCGAGCAACTCCCGGACGATCAGCAGGGTCCAGCGGTCGCCGACGGCGTCGAGCGCGCGGGCGGCGGAACAGTACTGGTCGTAGCTTCGGCGACGAGACATGCGAGGCAGTCTAGACATGTCGTTGGACTTTCCAAGCGGGGACTTGGTAAAACCAAGTAACATCAGATACCGGAGGAGCGAGCGCGCATGGAGTTCCGGCAGTCGAACAAGCTCAGCGAGGTCTGCTACGAGATCCGCGGCCCGGTGGTCGAGCACGCCAACGCGCTCGAGGAGGCGGGCCACAGCGTGCTGCGCCTGAACACCGGCAACCCGGCGCTCTTCGGCTTCGAGGCGCCGGAGGAGATCCTCCAGGACATGATCCGGATGCTGCCGCAGGCGCACGGCTACACCGACTCGCGCGGTGTCCTCTCCGCCCGCCGGGCCGTGGCCCAGCGCTACCAGACCCTTGGCCTGGCGGTCGGCGTCGACGACGTCTTCCTCGGCAACGGCATCTCCGAGCTGATCTCGATGGCCGTGCAGGCGCTGGTCGAGGACGGCGACGAGATCCTGATCCCGGCCCCGGACTTCCCCCTGTGGACGGCGGTGACGACCCTCGCCGGCGGCAAGGCCGTGCACTACCTGTGCGACGAGCAGTCCGACTGGTACCCGGACCTGGACGACATGGCGTCGAAGATCACCGACCGGACCAAGGCGGTCGTGATCATCAACCCGAACAACCCGACCGGGGCCGTCTATCCGAAGGAGATCGTCGAGGGCATCCTCGACCTGGCCCGCCGCCACGGCCTGATGGTCTTCGCCGACGAGATCTACGACCAGATCCTCTACGACGACGCCGTCCACCACTCCGCCGCCGCGCTCGCCCCCGACCTGGTGGTCCTGACCTTCTGCGGGCTGTCGAAGACGTACCGGGTGGCGGGCTTCCGCTCGGGCTGGCTGGTGGTCACCGGTCCCAAGCAGCACGCGAAGGACTACCTGGAGGGCCTCACCATGCTGGCCTCCATGCGCCTGTGCGCCAACGCGCCCGCCCAGTACGCCATCCAGGCCGCGCTGGGCGGACGCCAGTCCATCCACGAACTCACCGCGCCCGGCGGCCGGTTGCGCGAACAGCGGGACGTCGTCTTCGAGAAGCTCAACGAGATCCCGGGCGTCTCCTGCGTGAAGCCCAAGGGTGCGCTGTACGCCTTCCCGCGCCTCGACCCCGCGGTGCACCGGATCCACGACGACGAGAAGTTCGTCCTGGACCTCCTCCTGCGCGAGAAGATCCAGGTGGTCCAGGGCACCGGCTTCAACTGGCCGACCCCGGACCACTTCCGCATCCTGACGCTTCCCCACGCGGAGGACCTGGAGGCGGCGATCGGCAGGATCGGCCGGTTCCTGAGCGGCTACCGGCAGTAGGTTCCCGCAACGCTCACCCGAGCGCGACCTCGCACCACACCGTCTTGGTGAAGCCGTCCCCCCACGTCACTCCCCAGTGGCTCGACAGGGCCTCGACGAGGAGCAGGCCACGGCCGGACTCGGCGTCGGGGGCGGGCGGTTGGAGGGTTCCGGGGGTGGGCGGGCGGCGGCCGGGGCGGGGGTCCGTCACCTCGATGCGGAGGGTGGTGTCCTCCGGGTAGAGCGTCAGGCGGAGCCGGAAGTCACGGCCCCGCTCCCTGCCGTGCCGTACGGCGTTCGTCGCGAGTTCGGCGACGAGGAGTGCGGCCGTGGCGTTCGCGTCCGTCGCGTAGGGCCGGCCCCAGGTGTCGAGTTGTTCGGCCGTCAGACGGCGGGCGAGCCGGGCTCCCCTGGGGGTGGCGGAGAGCCGGACCGCGAACTGACGCGCGGTGGGGGCGGGCTGGGCGATCTCCAAGTTCATGTCACTCAGCGTGGTCGGTCGACTCTACTCTGAACAGGAACATCGGCGGTACGCAGCGTCACTGTCCGGTCGCCGTCCGGGTCTGTCCGGGCGGCGACGCGTGACGCGTGGGACCGGTCATCAAGATGTTCCGGGAGCGGAAGGGCTGGACGCAGGCCGAGTTGGGGGCGGCGATCGGGTACAGCGAGGAACAGGTCTCCTCGGTGGAGCGGGGACGGCGCGCGCCGAAGCCGCAGTTCCTGGAGGCGGCGGACGAGGCGCTCGGGGCGGGCGGGCTGATCGCCGGGTTGCATAAGGACGTGGAGGAGGCCCGGTACCCGAAGAAGGTGCGGGATCTGAAGAAGCTGGAGGCGGAGGCGGTCGAGATCTGCGCCTACGACAACTCCGTCATCAACGGGTTGTTGCAGACGGAGGAGTATCTGCGGGCGGTGTTCCGCTCGCGGCGACCGGCGTTCTCCGAGGAGATGCAGATCCTTGAGCTGCGCTACGGCGTCATCCGGGCTCAGGCGCTTCCCCCACAGGAGTCGCTGGCCTTCATCGAGAAAGTTCTTGGAGAGACATGAGCGCAAAGTCCTCGGCGGATCCCAGCTCCGAGCTGAAGTGGTTCAAGAGCAGCCACAGCACGGACGACGGGCCCGCCTGCGTCGAGGTCGCCTTCGCCTCCAGCACCATCCACATACGGGACTCGAAGAACCAGCGAGGCCCACAACTCGCCGTCGGCGCAACCCAGTGGGCCGCCTTCCTCTCGTACGCCGCCGGTCGCTGACGGGGAGCGTGGCGTCGGCGTCGCAAGGTGCGTTGTGCGAGTCTGTGTCGTATGGGTGATCTTTTTCTCGTACGGCACGGGGAGACCGCGTGGTCGCGCTCCGGTCGGCACACCGGATCGACGGACGTCCCGCTCACCGAGCACGGCCGGGACGAGGCGCGGCGGCTGGTCCCGCTCATCCGCTCGCACCGGATCGGGGCCGCGTTCGTCAGCCCCGCGCAGCGGGCGCGGGAGACGGCCGAGCTGATCGGGCTCGACCCGCACGAGCCGCAGGTCGACGCGGACCTGCGGGAGTGGGACTACGGCGGCTACGAGGGCATCACCACCGTCGAGATCCAACGCGAGCGGCCCGGCTGGTTCCTGTTCACGGACGGGGTCGCGCCGGGGCCGCCCGAGCATCCCGGGGAGAGCCCGGAGCAGGTCGGGGAGCGGGCCGACCGGATGCTGGCCAAGGTGGACGCGGCGTTCGCGAACACCGAGGGGTGCGTGGTGCTGGTGGCGCACGGCCACTTCCTGCGGGTCCTCACCGCGCGCCGGCTCGGGCTGCCCCCGTCTGCGGGCGCGCTGTTCCAGCTGGCCACGGGCACGCTGTGCCGACTGGGGACGGAGCACGGCCGTCCGGTGATCGCGGGGTGGAACATCCGTCCGGGCGGCTGACGGACGCGCACGGTCGCCGTCTCGTCCCGGGAGGTCCGTGCGGTCCCCGTTGTCAGACCCTCGTCGTAGCCTTCGGAGCGGTGGGCGAAGTGTTCGTCCCCGCCGACCGGAGGGAGCACGCCGTGACACGACCGCCGACCGCCGCGCAGCGGCGTGTGATCGACGCCGCCGATCCCGTCACCGGGCGGCTGCGGGGTACGGAGGCGCAGCTCGCCGCGCTGGTCGGGCGGGGGCTCGCCTTCCGGCACCCGCGTCCGCCGCACGACTGTTTTCTGACGCCTGCCGGGCATCGGATACGGGAGTCGCCGCCCGAGCCCTCCGTGCCCGCCGCATCGTCCGCCGATCCGTCCGCCGCTTCCGATGCCGCCGCCCGTGAGTCGTCCGGCGCGGGCGGGGTGTTCGCCGCGCGGGTCGGCGGTGAGGAGGCGGCGGTGGCCGGGCCGTCCCGGGCCCGGGAGGTGCACAGCGCCTGGCAGGGGCTGCTGGAGCTGCGCCGGATGACCAATCCGGACGGCGCGGTGGACCGGCCGTGCGGGTGGGAGCGTACGCATCTGGTACGGGCCGCCGCGCTCGCCCTGGAGGCCGCCGGGCACCGCCCCGCCGGACCGGACGCCGACGGCTACCGGGTCCGCGCGACACCGCAGCCGGACGCCGTTGCGGTGCGCGGGCCGGACGAGAGGACGCGGCGGGCGTGCGCGGCGACACTGGAGGGGGCGGGCTGGCAGGTCGGCGAGCACACCGACCCCCGCACGAGAGACCGCTATCTGCTGGCGTCGCCCCGGCGTGTGTGAGGGACATGCCAAGATCAGGGGACGTGCCCAGAGACACGAGCAGGGGGAGCCAGCAGTGAGCGAGCCGTTTTCCGTCCGGATCACCGTCCGCGGCTATGAGACCGACATGCAGGGCCATGTGAACCAGAGCGTGTACATCAACTACGCGGAGCACGCGCGCTGGTCGTTGCTCCGGGCCGCCGGCGTCACCCAGGCCGCGCTGCTCGACCGGGGCGTCGGACCGGTCGCCCTGGAGACGACCATCCGCTACAAACGTGAGCTGCTCGCCGGCGACGAGGTCGACGTGACGTGCGTGTTCGCGTGGGGCGACGGCAAGACGTTCCGCATCGAGCAGGTCATGCGCAGGGCGGACGGCACGGTGGCGGCCGAACTGACGGCGGTGGGCGGGCTGTTGGACCTGAAGGAGCGGCGGATGGTGTCCGATCCGCAGAGCCACTTCAAGGAACTGGCGTCCGACCCGAGCCTGTTCGGGCTCTGACCGCTCTGACGGACGGCGTCACCCGAAGGCCGCTCGACGGTCCTGGGCCCACTCGCGGTAGGTCCGCGCCGGACGCCCAAGCAGTTCCGGCACGTCCTCGGTGACGACGGCGTTGCCGCCGCCGCGCACGAAGGCGTTGCCGGCCAGGACGCCGTCCGCCTCGGCCTCCTGAAGACCCCAGGCGAGCAGCCACTCACGCGCCTCCTCCGGACTGAGGTCCCGGGTGGCGACCGTCCTGCCGAGGACCTCGGCGAGCACGGCGGCCTGCCCCGGGACGCTGATCGTCTCCGGCCCGGTCAGCGTGTACGTCCGCCCGGCGAGCCGGCCGTCGAGGAGGACCCGCGCCGCCGCCTCGGCCACGTCACGCGGGTCGATCACTCCCTGCGCCCCGTCGCCGCTCATGTTCGGCACCGGCTCGCCCGCCCTGATCGGCTCCGCCCAGCTCAGCGTGTTCGAGGCGAACGACGAGGGCCGCAGGACGGCCCACTCGGCCCCGCTCTCGCGCACGGCCGACTCGCCGGGCAGATGCCAGGTGCCGAAGCTGCCCAGGCCGGGGTCGCCGGTCGCGATCGCGGAGAGCTTCACCAGCCGGGCGACCCGCGCCGACCGGGCCGCCGCCACCAGCGCCTCGTCGTGGTGGGTGTCCGGGCCCGGGACGCCCACCAGGAACGCGGCCTGCGCTCCGGCCGCCGCCGCCTCCAGGGAGCCGGGGTCGAGGTAGTCCCCACGCGCCACCTCCACCCCCGAGGGCAGCCCGGCCGCCTTCGCCGGGTCGCGGACCAGCGCGCGCACCTTCTCGCCGCGCGCCGCCAACTGTCGTACGAGTTCACTGCCGATGGTGCCCGTGGCACCGGTCACGAGGATCATGGCTCTCACAGTGCCGGGCGTCGGCAGCGCGTCTCTAGGAGATTCCGGCACGCTTGCGCCGCCCGCCGGGGCCTCCCCGGCGCTTACCGTGGAGCGGTGACGAACGCCCTCGCCGAGCACTCCCTGACCGTCCCCGAACGGGCGCGCCCCTGGATCGCCGGCCTCGGGACGGTGCGGGTCACGGGCCCCGTCGAGGACGCCTTCACCCACCCGCCGGACACCGCGACCCAGGTGGTCGTCCGCGTCCGGGACGACGGACGGCGCGACACGCTGGTCGTCGGACCGCGCACCCGGGCCACGTACCACGCGGACGCGGAGCAGCGGGTGGTGTCGTGCGTGCGCATGCGTCTGGGGCCGGGGGCGGCGCGCCCGCTGCTGGGCGTGCCGGCCGTGGACCTCGTCGGCCGGGTGGTGCCGCTGGGCGCCCTGCCGTCCGGCGCCGCCCGTGCGCTGGCGCGCGAACTGGCGTACCGGGAGCCAAGCGAGGCCGCGTCCGGCCTCGCGGATCTGATCCCGTCCCCCACCGACCGCTCCCGCGACCGCGAGCGGCTGCTGCGCGCCGCCGTCGCCGCCCTGTCGACCCGCCGGGACCGCGCGCCGGCCGCCGTACGGGACGTGGCGCGCGAACTGTCCGTCAGCGAAAGGCAGTTGCGCAACCTCTTCGCGGAGGGCGTCGGCCTCTCCCCCAAGCACTTCGCCCGCATCGACCGCGTACGGCACGTCCTCGACCACGCCCTGTCCGCCTCGTGGGCCGAACTCGCCGCCGTCACCGGCTATTACGACCAGTCGCACATGACGGCCGACTTCCGCACCCTGATGGGCGTGCCGCCGCGGGCGTTCTTCACGGGGCGGCTCCCACGGGCCACGCCCTGCCGAGCGGTCCCGTGAGCCGGCGGGTGACGCGGAATTCGCGTGCGCCGCACCCCGCGCACCTGCGATGCTCCCGTCCCATGCCCGCACGACGTGTCAAACCCAGCCTGTACATCTCCGTGGACGTCGAGGCCGACGGTCCCATCCCCGGCCCGTACTCGATGCTCAGCCTGGGGGCCGCGGTCGCCGGTGTGCAGGACGCGGACGGCTTCACCGCCGCCGATCCCGCCGCGCGGACCTTCTACCGCGAACTGCGGCCGATCAGCGAGGAGTTCGTGCCCGAGGCGCTGGCCGTGAGCGGGCTCGACCGGAAGCGGCTGGGCAGGGAGGGGCGCGAACCGGCGGCGGCGCTGCACGAGTTCGCCCGCTGGGTGCGCGGGGTGAGCGAGGGCGCGCAGCCTGTGATGTGCGGCTATCCGGCGTCGTACGACTGGACGTTCCTGTACTGGTATCTGATCCGGTTCACCGGGGCGAGCCCGTTCGGGCACTCCGGCTGTCTCGACATGAAGACGCTGTACGCCACCAAGGCGGGGCTTCCGCTGCGGGCGGTGGCGAAGGGCAACATGCCGCGTGAGCTGCTGTCGAAGCGCCGCCACACCCACCACGCCCTCGACGACGCGATCGAGCAGGCCGAGTTGTTCGCCAACCTGATGGCGTGGGCGGGGCCCGCGCCGTCTTGAAGCCGCCGCCCGGTGACCCGCCCCATGGGGCCGCCCGCCCCATGGGACCGCCCCGCCTCGCTCAGGACCCGGCGGCGATCCGTGCCAGCCGCTGGGCCTCCTCGCGGGTGGAGCGGGCGATCGCGTCCTCGTCGGCGGTCAGCAGCCGTCCGTCCTCGACGATCTGACGGCCGTTCACGAAGGAGGCGGTGACCGGGGCCGCCGCGCCGAAGACCAGCGCGGTCACCGGGTCGGCGATGGAGGCGTGGGCGAGGGTGTCCATCCGCCACAGCACCAGGTCGGCCAGCTTGCCCGGCTCCAGCGAGCCGATCTCCCCTGCCCGGCCCAGAACTTGGGCTCCGCCGTAGGTGCCGAGCCGCAGTGCCTGGCGGGCGTTCAGGGCGGCCTCGCGGTGAGCGCCGAGGCGGTTGACGAGGAGCGCGTTGCGCAGCTCGGTGTGCAGTTCGCCGGACTCGTTGGACGCCGTGCCGTCGACGCCGAGGCCGACCGGGACGCCGGCCGCGAGCAGGTCCGGGACCCGCGCGATCCCCGCCGCCAGACGGGCGTTGGAGGAGGGGCAGTGGGCGACGCCGGTCCTGGTGCGGGCGAAGGCGTCGATGTCGGAGTCGTTCATGTGGACGCAGTGCGCCATCCACACGTCCTCGCCCAGCCAGCCGGTGGACTCGAAGTAGTCGGTCGGGCCCATGCCGAACAGCTCGTGGCAGAACTTCTCCTCCTCGACCGTCTCCGAGCCGTGGGTGTGCAGCCGCACGCCGAGACGGCGGGCCAACTCCGCTCCCTGTCGCATCAGTTCGGTGGAGACGGAGAAGGGCGAGCAGGGTGCGACGGCCACCTGGGTCATCGCGTCGAAGGAGGAGTCGTGGTGCCGCTGTACCGTCTCCTCGGTGACGGCGAGGGCGTCCTCCAGGGACTCGACGGCGAAGTCGGGCGGCAGCCCGCCGTCCTTCTCGCCGCGGTCCATGGAGCCGCGCGCCAGGGTGAAGCGGACGCCCATGTCGCGGGCGACGCCGATGATCGCGCCGGCCAGGTCGCCGGAGCCGCGCGGGAAGACGTAGTGGTGGTCCATGGCGGTGGTGACGCCGCCGCGTGCCATCATCGCGAGCGAGCCCTGCGCGGCGGCGCGGACCATCGGCTCGTCGATGCGCGCCCAGGTCGGGTACAGCGCGACGAGCCAGTCGAAGAGGTTGTGGTCCGTGGCGAGGCCGCGGGTGATCCACTGGTAGAAGTGGTGGTGGGTGTTGACCAGGCCGGGAGTGACGAGGTGCCCGGTGGCGTCGACGCGGCGCACGACGTTCTCCAGGCCCTCGGGGGCCCGGCCCGCGCCGAGCGACTCGATCCGGTTGTCCGCCACGACCACGTGGCCCGAGGCGTGTTCGGTGTCGTTCGCGTCCACGGTCGCGATCGCCGCGTTCTCGATGACGATGCGCTGAGCCATCTTGTCCGTCCTCACAGGTTGGTCAGGTCGGCCGGGATCCGGGCCTCGCAGCCGTCCCGCAGGACGGTGGCCTCGATCAGGCCGTAGGGGCGGTCGGCGGCGAAGTAGACCTCGTTGTCGTTCTCCAGGCCGAACGGCGTGAGATCCACCAGGAAATGGTGCTTGTTGGGCAGGGAGAAGCGGACCTCGTCTATCTCCGGGCGGTGGTCGACGATCCGGGAGCCCATGGCGTACAGCGTCTGCTGGAGGGACAGCGAGTACGTCTCGGCGAAGGCCGACAGCAGGTGCTCCCGGGTTCGCGCGTAGGACTCGTCCCAGTCGGGCACGGGCTCGGCGTCGTCGGCCCAGTGGTAGCGCCAGCGGGCGGAGACGTCGGTGGCCAGGACGCGGTCGCGGGCCTCCGGGAGCGTCGTGTACTCGTCCCTGACGTAGCCCCAGAACTCGGAGTCGGTCGAGTTCAGCACGGTCAGGTCCTTGAGCCCGGAGACGACCTCCCAGCGCTCGCCGTCGTAGGCGATCTGGGCGAGCCGGGTCTCCTGGCCCTTGCGGACGAAGGAGTGCGCGCCCTCGCCGGGGGTCTCGACGCGCTCCCAGGCGTACTCCTCGATCCGGATCCGGGCCCGGTGGATGGGCTCCTGGGAGGTGACGAAGTGGCGGGCGAGGTGGATGCCGAACTGCTCGGCGGAGTCGATGCCGTGCTTCTTGGCGAACGCGTACACCGTGTTCTTGGTGGTGTCGGTCGGCAGGACGTTGGCGTTCGAGCCGGAGTAGTGGACCTCCTCCATGTCGCCGCTCAGCGACACGGAGACGTTGAGGTCCTTGATGTGGTGGGTGGCTCCGTCCCGCGTGATCTTGACGACCCGGTTCTCGGCCTTGCCGTACTGGTTCTGTCCCAGCACCGGGCGGCCGGGGCGGGAAGTGTCTGCCATAGCTAGCTCCCTCGGTATACGGAGTAGCCGAACGGGTTGAGCAGCAGCGGTACGTGGTAGTGCTCGCCGGGCACGACGGCGAACGTGATCGCCACCTCCGGGAAGAACACGCCGGGGCCGCTGTCCCGATCCGCGGGGGCGTCCTGCCGCGCCTCGGCTCGCTTGTCCTCGAAGTACGGTTCGACCGCGAAGTCGAGTCTCACATGGGTGATCCCTTCCGGCAGGGCCGGGAGGTCCTTGCAGCGGCCGTCCGCGTCGGTCGCGGAGCCGCCGAGCGCCCGCCAGTCGGCGTCGCGCCCCGCGCGGGCGGAGATCCGGACGGCGACTCCCCCGGCGGGGCGGCCGACGGAGGTGTCCAGGATGTGCGTGGACACCGAGGCGGTCGTGCTGGTGCTCATGCTGCTCTCAGTCCCCTTCGGCTTCGACGGCCTCGACGGCCTCGTCGGCTTCGGCGGCTTCGACGATGCGGGCGAGCCGGATGCGGTTGATCTTCCCCAGCTCGGTGCGGACGATCTCCCGCTCCCGCTCCGGAGTGTTGCCGATCCGTTCCCTCACGGCGTCGCGCATCTGCTCGCCGGTGCGGCCGGTGGCGCAGATCAGGAAGACGTGCCCGAACCTCTCCTGGTAGGCCAGGTTGAGGTCGAGCATCTCCGCCCTGAGCGCCTCGGAGGCGCCGGCCATGCCGCGCTGTTCGCGGGCCGAGGTGGGGTCGCCCGGGGCGGGGCGGCCGATCGGCGGGTGCCCGGCCATCGCCTCCTCCAGGTCCGCGGTCGTCAGCTCGGCCATGGCGGCGTCGCTCGCGGCGTAGACCTCGTCGGCGGTCGCGTAGGGGCGGGCGGCCAGCAGACGCCGGGCCCACGCCGTGGAGGCGCAGGCCTCGTGGAGCGCGGCGCGGGCCGTGGACTCCGCCAGGCCGTTGAACCGCACCAGGCCCGGGGGCGTGGAAGTCGACGTCACGGGAGCCTCCGTGGCCGCGAACGGCCGTCGTACGAACGGGCTGCGGTCAGCTAACGCCCCCGCACGTCACCACGTCAACAGTTTGTTGAAAATTCCGGGTTACGGAGGGTGACGAATGGATCGGCGACGGGCGGATCGGCGTCGAGCGGATCGGCGTCGGTCGCGCTCAGCCCTTGTCGCGGTTGAGGTAGTTGTAGACGGTGAAGCGGCTCACCCCGAGCGCGCTCGCCACGGTCTCCACGCCGTGCCGTACGGAGAAGGCGCCGCGCGCCTCGAGTATCCGGACGACCTCCTGCTTGGCCTTGCGGTCCAGATCAGCGAGGGGTTCGCCCTGCCGGCGCTCCATGGCGGCCAGAATGTGGTCCAGGGAGTCGGCGAGCTGCGGCAGCCGCACGGCGACGGCCGCCGCCCCCTCCCAGGAGAGCACGACGTCCTCGGGGCCGGCCTCGTCCGGCGGGAGCAGCTCCCCGCCCATCGCGTCGACCAGCGGCTTCACGGCCGCGATGAAGGCCTCGTCCCCGGCGCCGGTCACCTCCCGTCCTCCCCGACCACGTTGAGCTGGAGGGAGACGCGGGTGGCGCCGGACTGGAGGGTGCGGCGCAGCACGGCGTCCACGGCGGCGAGGACGGCGTCGGCGCGGCCCTCCACGGTGTTGCCGAACGGGCCGACGTCCACGGCGTCCAGGTCGGCCGCCTCGATCACCTCACGCGCGACCAGCGCGTGCGCGGGCGGCTCGTCGAGGTCGAACGGCTCGGTCGTGAACTCCACTCTCAATCGCACGCGCTCAACCTAACGCCCGGGATCACTCCGCGCCGCCGTGAACGGTGGAGCGCCTGTCCGGCGTGCGGATCGGTTCCGTCCGCAGGAGCCTGAGGGCATGGGCAATCCGACGCAGTACCCGCACATCGTGGTCCACGCCCCGGCCCTGGACGGCTCCCGCCGGGTCACCGCGGGGGACGACACCCTGGGCATCGCCACCCACCTCGACGACGTCGTCGAGATCCTCCGGCTGGCCGACCTCGACCGGATCGAGGTGGAGGAGAGCGACGTCGTCGAATGGCAGGGCGGCGGCCCGGACGACTGGCCGGGGCTTTCGGAACACCACGGAGAACATCACGGTGAACATCACCGTGAACACCACACGGCGTAGAGGGGGTACGCCAACCTCAAATCAACCTCTGAACATGGTTCAGCCGTCTTCAACCAAGCCTGGGTCAGGGCACATTGTGGTGACACGGGGCCCGCCGACACGGGGGAGGCGGGCTCCGCGCGCACAGACGAGGGGCGGCCCCACGGGCCGCCCCTCGGGCATGTGCGAGGGGCCCCGGCGACGTGAGCGGGTGGGCGAAGGTTCTCAAGGGACGGACAAGCGGGGGGCGAAGGAGGACGATGGGGGCCATGTTGGAGAGCGTGCCGGTGTGTTGCCCGGCCTGCCGACGTGAGCGTCTGTACTCCGCGCCGTCCTACCCGTGCGCGTGCGGCGCCGCCGTGACCCCGCGGCTCGACCGCCGGACCGCGCCCACGGCGGTCGTCCACCGCGCGTGGGAGGAGGAGTGGATCACCGTGCGCTGCCCGGCCTGCGGCCGCCACGACCAGTGGCCGCAGCCGGAGTTGGGCTGCGCCTGTGGAACGGTGATGCGCATACCGGTGACCGGGACGCCGGACGCACGCGAAGGGGCGACGTCCCCGCCCTCGCCCCGCCCCGCCCGCCGCCCGTTCCGCCCCATCGCCATCCGCACCGCCCGTGACGCGGTCACCGCGACCGCGGTGTATCTGGGCCGGCTCGGCCACCGGGACATCCGCCGCGCCGACCAGCGCCCCACCTCGGGCATCGGTCTCGCCGCCCGCGGGCTGCTGGCCCAGGTCGACCCCGGCGTCCGCCCGGCCTCGCTGCGGGACGTCGAGTGCCTGTGGCTGACCGCCATGGCGGAGTCCTCGGAGTGCGTGTACTTCTCCCTCTCCGGGTACGCCCCCGACGCCCGTGCCCGCGCCGACTCCCTCGCCGTCCCCCTCTTCGTCCTGGACCTCACGGGCGTACCCCGGCCGGTCAACGCGGCGGCCGGCGCGCTCGACGCCCGGGGCGGCGACTGAGCAGCCGGCCACCGCTGCGGCGGCCCCGCCCCGCCCCGCTACCGCCCGTACGTCTCCCGCAGCTCCACCTTCCGCACCTTCCCCGACACCGTCATCGGGAAGGCGTCCAGCACCTGGAGCCGGCTCGGGACCTTGTAGTGCGCCAGCCGCCCCGCGCAGAAGGCGCGCAGGTCCTCCAGGGTCGGCGGGTCGGCCGGATCGCGCGGGACGACGCAGGCGAGGACCTCCTCGCCGTACCTCTCGTCCGGCACTCCGACGACCTGGACGTCCTGGACGCCGGGGTGGCCGTAGAGGAACTCCTCGATCTCGCGCGGGTAGACGTTCTCACCGCCCCTGATGATCATGTCCTTGATGCGGCCGACGATCTCCAGGTATCCGTCCTCGCGCATCACGGCGAGGTCGCCGGTGTGCATCCAGCGGCCCGCATCGATCGCCTCGGCGGTCTTCTCCGGCTCGTTCCAGTAGCCGAGCATCACGCTGTAGCCGCGGGTGCACAACTCGCCTGCCGTGCCGCGTGGTTGAGTGACCCCGGTGACCGGGTCGACGACCTTGACCTCGATGTGCGGCAGGACCCGGCCGACGGTGCCGGTGCGGTGCTCCAGGTCGTCGTCGCGGCGGGTCTGGGTGGAGACCGGCGAGGTCTCCGTCATGCCGTAACAGATGGACACCTCCGCCATGTTCATCTCGGCGACCACCCGTTTCATCACCTCGACGGGGCAGGGCGAGCCCGCCATGATGCCGGTGCGCAGGGAGGAGAGGTCGTACGCGGCGAAGTCGGGGAGGTTCAACTCCGCGATGAACATGGTCGGAACGCCGTAGAGAGAAGTGCACCGCTCCCGCTGGACGGCCTCCAGGGTGGCCTTCGGATCGAAGGACGGGGCGGGGACGACGATGCACGCGCCGTGCGACGTCGCCGCGAGATTCCCCATCACCATGCCGAAGCAGTGATAGAAGGGGACGGGGACGCAGATCCGGTCCTGCTCGCTGTAGGCGACCAACTCGCCCACGAAGTAACCGTTGTTGAGGATGTTGTGATGGGAGAGGGTCGCCCCCTTGGGGAAGCCCGTCGTGCCCGAGGTGTACTGGATGTTGACCGGGTCGTCGCAGGACAACTCGGCTTCGCGCGCGGCGAGTTCCTCGCGCAGAGCGGGCGGCGTCGCGCGTCGCAGCAGCGCCTCCCAGCCGGGATCGCCGATGAAGACGGCCTCCCTCAACTGCGGGCATCTCTCCCGTACTTGCTCGATCATCGCCCGGTAGTCGCTCCCCTTGTGGCTGAGCGAGGCGAACAGCAGGGAGATTCCTGCCTGGTTGAGGACGTACTCGACCTCGTGCGTGCGGTACGCCGGGTTGATGTTGACCATGATCGCGCCGATCCGGGCGGTGGCGTACTGGACCAGCACCCACTCGGCGCAGTTGACCGCCCAGATGCCCACCCGGTCGCCCTTGGCGATCCCGCTCGCGAGCAGCGCGCACGCCAGCTCGTCGACGTCGGCGACGAACCGCGCGTAGGTCCAGCGGCGTCCGGAGGGCACGTCGACGAGCGCCTCGCGGTCCGGCCAGCGGTCGGCGGCGCGGTCCAGGTTCGCGCCGATCGTGTCGCCGAGCAGGGCGGTCCCGCCGGTGCCGTGCGCGTACGAGGTCGTCGAGGTCGTCGAGGTCGCGGAATCCACCGAGTTCACGGAGCTCACCGGAAGTCCTCCTCGCGGTACTCGTCGGCCGAGCCCGCAGCCGTGGCCTCGCGCAGCTCGACGCGGCGGATCTTGCCGGACACCGTCTTGGGCAGCGGCGCGAACTCCAGCCGGCGGACCCGCTTGTAGGGGGCGAGCACCTCACGGGAGTGCTCGAACAGCACCTTCGCGGTGTCGGGACCGGGCTCCCAGCCCTCCGCGAGGACGACGTACGCCTTGGGCACGGACAGCCGCACCGCGTCCGGCGCGGGAACCACGGCCGCCTCCGCGACGGCCTCGTGCTCCAGCAGGGCGCTCTCCAGCTCGAAGGGGCTGATCTTGTAGTCGGAGGACTTGAAGACGTCGTCGCCGCGGCCCACGTAGGTGATGTATCCGCTCTCGTCGCGTTCGCCGATGTCGCCGGTGCGGTAGTAGCCGTCGGCCATCGCCTCCGCCGTGCGGTCGGGGTCGCCGTGGTAGCCGGTCATCAGGCCGACCGGCCGCGCCGACAGGTCGAGCGCGATCTCGCCCTCCCGCGCGCCGGGCGCGCCGGTCACCGGATCGAGGAGTTCCACGCGGTAGCCGGGGCTGGGGCGGCCCATGGAGCCGGTCTTCAGGGGCTGGCCGGGGCTGTTGGCGATCTGCACGGCCGTCTCCGTCTGGCCGAAGCCGTCCCGGACGGTGACGCCCCAGGCCCGCCGGACCTGCTCGATCACCTCGGGGTTCAGCGGCTCCCCGGCGGCGACGATCTCGCGGGGCGGGGTGCGCAGCTGGGTCAGGTCGGCCTGGATGAGCATGCGCCACACGGTCGGCGGGGCGCAGAAGGTCGTCACGCCCGCGCGGTCCATCTCGGCCATCAGCCGGGCCGGGTCGAAGCGGGTGTAGTTGTGGATGAAGACGGTCGCCTCGGCGTTCCACGGGGCGAACAGGTTGGACCAGGCGTGCTTGGCCCAGCCGGGCGAGGAGATGTTGAGGTGCACGTCGCCCGGCTTCAGGCCGATCCAGTACATGGTGGCGAGGTGCCCGACCGGATAGGACACGTGCGTGTGCTCGACGAGCTTGGGGTGGGCGGTGGTGCCGGAGGTGAAGTACAGCATCAGGGGGTCGTCGGCCAGGGTGGGGCCGTCGGGCAGGAACTCGGGGGAAGCGGCGTAGGCGTCCTCGTAGGGCTGCCAGCCCTCGGGGACGCCGCCCACGGCGGTGCGCGTGTAGTCGCCGGGGACCTCGTCGAACCTGCCGGCGTCCTCCGCGCGGACCACGACGTGCCGGACCTGGCCGCGCTCGACGCGGTCGCGCAGGTCGGCGGGGCCCAGCAGCGGGGTCGCCGGGATGACGACGGCGCGCAGCTTCATCGCGGCGAGGGCGGTCTCCCACAGTTCGGCCTGGTTGCCGAGCATCACGAGGACGCGGTCCCCGGCCTCGACGCCCCGCTCGCGCAGCAGGTTGGCGAGGCGGTCGGAGCGCTCGGAGAGGTCGGCCCAGGAGAGGAGGACCTCGGAGCCGTCCTCCTCCACGATGTGCAGGGCGGTCCGGTCGTTGCCGTCGGCGACGACGTCGAACCAGTCGAGGGCCCAGTTGAAGTGCTCGGGCCGGGGCCACACGAAGCCCTCGTACGCCGTGGCGTAGTCCTCCCGGTGTCGCAGCAGGAAGTCCCGCGCGTCACGGAACCGCTCCGTCGCCGTCGTCATCCGTCCTCCGTCTCCCTGTGGCTCGCGTCCGTTTCCGCCGGACCATTGCCGGGCGGCTCCCTGCCATCGTGTAATCCGTGATGCGGGTCTCACCACCCCCGAACGGGGGGGCACCGCGGTGAGCGGGGCGTGAAGAGGCCTGAAGAAGGGCGGGCGGGTGACGGCGGCGGACGTGAGCGGAGCGCCGGCGCTGTGCGGTGCGCCGGTGCGGCTGCGGCGGGCGACGGGGCTGCCGGTCGCCTTCGGCGGGCTGGTGGAGCCGGGACGGCAGCGGATGCGGATCGGCGAACTGAGCGGCACGGCGACGGCGGCGCTGCGCGGGCTCATGGTGACCTCGGGGAACGGGCTCGGCGGCAAGGCCGTCGCGTTGGGCCGTCCGTGTGCCGTGAGCGACTACTCCCTCTCCCGGCGGATCAGCCACGAGTACGACGCGGCGGTGGCCGAGGAGGGCCTGCGGTCCGTGCTGGCGATCCCGGTCGTGGTGCGCCGCCGGGTGCGCGGAGTGCTGTACGGCGCGCTGCGCACGGCCCAGCCGCTGGGCGACCGCACGCTGGCGGCGGCCGTCGACGTGGCGCGGGACGTGGAGCAGTCGCTGGCGGTGGCGGACGAGGCGCGCGAGCTGCTGGACGCGGCGCGGCCCCCGGAGGCCGGTCCCGGGCCGGCCCCGGGTCTGGAGCGGATCCGTGAGGCCCATGCGGCGCTTCGGGCGCTGGCGCCCCGGATCGCGGACCCGGCGCTGCGCGCGGAACTGCTCGCGGCGTGCGGGCTGCTGACCGGCGACGCGCCCGCGCCCGCCGTGCCGCTGGCCCCGCGTGAGCTGGACGTCCTGGCGTGCGTGGCGGCGGGCGCGACCAACGCGGCGACCGCGGAGCGGCTGGGTCTGCGCCCGGAGACGGTCAAGGGCTACCTGAGATCGGCGATGCGCAAACTGGACGCCCACACCCGCGGGGAGGCGGTGGCAGCGGCCCGCAGAACGGGGTCCCTGCCATGAACCCCGGAGACGTCGAAACACCTCCCCGGAGAGCCCCGAGCCCGCCGACCCGGAGGGTCCAGACCGCTTCCCCCGAAGGGCCGAAGCACCTGCCCGGAGGGGACGGAACCCGCTTCCCCGGAAAGAAACGGAGCCCACCCGCCCAGAAGGGTTCGGGCCACCTGCCCGGAGGGGTTCGGGCCACCTGCCCGGAAGGGTTCTGGCCACCTGCCCGGAAGGGGCGGAGCCCGCCTCCCCCAAGGGGGCGAAGCGCCTCCCCGGAAGGGGCGTGACTCGCCTCTCCGGAGGGGGCGGGGGCCTTCAGGCAGGGCGGTGTGTTCGGGTCAGGGGTGGGGTGGGCGATGAGTGGTCATTCATTCGGGGGTTCGGTGAATTTCCCTATGCGTCCGGTTGTTATATCCCTCACCACGCCGTCCAGCCGGATTTCAACGGGAAGTTGCCTAGAATTTGGCCCGAACACGACACACGGAGGGGAGCGGTGACCGTGCGACGGGACTTCCAGGAGCCTGCCAGATGCCGCCCCGACCTGGTCATCGGCCGGGAGGAGCTGGTCACGGCCGCCCGGGACCACCTGACCGGCGGCGGCAGTGTGCTGCTCCACGGCCCCGCCGGAATAGGAAAGTCGACCGTGCTGCGGGCATTGGCCGCGGATTACGGCGAGGCGGCCCGCACCGTCCTGCGCTGCTCGGCGACCGAGTCCGAATCCCACCTCCCCTTCCTCGCCCTGGCCGACCTCTTCGGTCTGGTCCTCGACGAGGTGTCCGACAAGCTGCCCGCCGCCCAGCGCACCGCGCTGGAGTCGGCGCTCACCGGCCGTGGCGAGTCGACCCTGCAACGCGACGGCCTCGCCCTGCGCCTGGCCGTGCTCTCGGCGCTGCGCGCCCTCGCCGCCGCCGGCCCCGTGCTGCTTGTCGCCGACGACCTCCAGTGGCTGGACTCCGCCAGCGCCGAACTCCTCGGCTTCGCCGCCCGCCGCCTGGGCGACACCCCCGTCCAGCTGCTGTGCGCGGTGCGGACCGAGGGACAGGAGTACGACCGCCATCTACGCGCGTCCCCGCCCGACACCCTCGCCGTCCGGCTGAACCCGCTCTCCCGCGCCCAGGTCTCCGCCCTGCTCGACCACCGCGGCTACACCGACCTGCCCCGCTCCACGATGCGGGAGATCCACCGCACCAGCGGCGGCAACCCCCTGTTCGCCCTGGAGCTGGGCCGCGCCCTCGGCGAGAGCCCGACCCCGCCCCGCCCGGGCGAGGCCCTGCCCGTGCCGACCTCACTGCGCGCCCTGGTGCTCAGCCGGCTCGACATGCTGTCCGACGAGGCCCGCCGCACCCTGCTCGTCGCCAGCGCCGGCGCCCGCCCCACTCTGGCGCTGCTGCACGCGGCCGGCCGGGAGAACGCCGAGGCGGAGACCGCGCAGGCCGCCGCGCTCGGCCTGCTGGCCACGGAGCCCGAGGGGCCGGCCGTACGGTTCGCGCATCCGCTGATCTCGGCCGCGCTGTACGCGGAGGCGCCCGCGCTGGAGCGCCGGGCCGCGCACGCCGCGCTGTCCACCGCCGCCTCCGACCCGATCGAGCGGGCCCGCAACCTCGCCCTGGCGACCATCGGCACCGACCCGGAGGTGGCCGCCCGGCTCGCCGAGGCCGCCACCCTGGCCCGCGACCGGGGAGCGCCGTCGGTGGCCGCCTCCCTCGGGCTGCTCGCCGCCCGGCACACCCCGCCGGACGGCACGCCCGCACCGGACGAGCGCCGGCTCCAGGCCGCCGAGGACGCGATCACGGCCGGCGAGGTGGACCTCGCCCGGGACATCGCCCGCGAGGTGCTGACCCGGGCGACCGTGCCCGCCGAACGGGTCAAGGCCTGGATGGTGGTGATCGAGGCGGCCGGACAGGCCCTGGGCGACGTCGACGCCGTCTACCCGCAGGTCCTCGCCGACGCGGGCGACGACCCCGAGCTGCTCGCCCAGGTCCACTATCAGCTCGCCTGGCGCAAACTGGTCGTCGAGGGCGACTTCGCGCAGGCCCGCCAGGAGGCCGCGCACACCGCGGAGCTGGCCGCCCGCGGCGGCGACCGGCGCACCGAGCTGATGGCGCTGTCCTTCCAGGCCTCCACCGAGATCCTGATGGGCCATCCGCTCGCGCCCGTCACCATCAAACGGGCTCTGAAAGAGCCTCAGGACCCTTACGTGGCCTGCCATCACAACGGCGTCGGCATGGCCAGGTTCCGCTGGCTGCTGATGAGCGACCAGCTCCCCGAGGCGCGGGCGACGATCAGCGCGCTGCTGCGCGAGGTGCGCCGGCGCGGCATGGTCGAGAGCGAGGTGCACTTCCAGCGGTTCCTCGCCGACACCGAACTGCGCTCCGGGCACTGCGGGCGCGCCCTGGACCTGGCCCGCGAGAGCCTCAGGCTGGCCCGCGACTCCGGCATCGGCCTCGGCGCGTCGGCGATGCTGGCCTCCATGGCGGAGGCGTCCGGCGGTGACGTCGAACGGTCCCTGGCGCTGGCCCGGGAGGCCGTGGACCGGGCCGAGGAGGACGGCGACCAGATGTATCTGTCGCGGGCCCTGGCCGCCTTGGGCTACGCCCAGTTGGTCGCCGGGGACGCGGCGGGCGCGGTCGGCAGTCTGCGCCGGGTGCGCAAGCTGGAGCAGGGGCTCGGCATCACCGACCCGGCGCGCGGCCGCTGGCAGGGCGACCTGGCCGAGGCCCTGGTCCGCGTGGGCGAGCCGGGCGAGGCGCAGGACGTCATCGACGTCACCCGGGAGCACGCGCTGCGGCTCGGCCGGGAGAGCATCCTCGCGGTGCTGGACCGGGCGGAGGCGCTGGTGCGGGCGGCGCGGGGCGACCAGGAGAGCGCGGTCGCCCGGCTGACGTCCGTTCAGGACCGGCTCGCCAAGCTGGGCTACGGCCTGGAGGAGGCGCGCGCGGCGTTCGAGCTGGCCCGGCTGCGCACCGGGCGGCCGGGGCCGACGTCGTACGAGGAGGCGGCGCGGCTGTTCCGGCGGTGCCGGGCGCTGCCGTGGCTGCGGCAGGTCGAGGCGGCGACCGCGGAGGGGTCGGCCGAGCCGGCCGTCGTGCGCGCGCCGGCGCCCGCGTCGGACGCGCTGGAGGGGCTGGCCTCGATGGAGCGTCAGGTGGCCGCGCTGGTCATGGAGGGCGCCACCAACCGGGAGATCGCCGCGCGGCTGTTCATCAGCGTCAAGACGGTCGAGGCCACCCTGACCCGGGTCTACCGCAAGCTGGGGATCCGCTCGCGGGTGGACATCGTCCGGTTGGCGGCGGGGCACCACGCCAAGTAGGGGATCCGCGGGTTTTACTGCCTGCTGTCGAAGATCGGACCCGGTCCCCGTGATCTTCCGCGTGCGGTCCGCCGAGGGCGACCGAGGGTTTTCCCTGCCCCAACTCCCTTAGGGGGTTCCCTCATTGGGGAGGGAGAGCCCCGAGCCCTAGCGTAAGGGACGTGCCGCTCGCCCGGGCACACGGGGGTCGGTCCCGCGACCCCCGTGCACTCCCCCACACCCGCGCGTCCCCCACCGGCAACTCCCCACGCAAGGAGATCCATGTTCGGGCTCAACCGTGCCAAGAAGACCGCGGCCCTCGTCGCGGCCACCGCGGCGGCCGCCGCGACCGCGCTGATCGGCGCCCCCACCGCCGTCGCCGCGCCGCAGCCCATCGTCGGCGGCACGACCACCACCACGACGGCGTACCCGTTCATGATGCAGATCACGGACGCTTCGCAGAACCAGTTCTGCGGCGGCACGCTCGTCTCCCCGACCAAGGTGGTCACCGCCGCCCACTGTATGGTCGGCGAGACCACCAGCAGCGTGAGAGTGGTCGGCGGCCGCACGTACCTCAACGGCACCAACGGCACGGTCAGCCGGGTCAGCAAGATCTGGATCCACCCGAGCTACACGGACGCCACCAACGGCGACGACGTGGCCGTGCTGACCCTCTCGACGTCGATGCCGTACACCACGGCGTCGTACGTCTCCTCCTCCCAGACGGGCGTGTACGCGGCCGGCACCACGGCCCGCATCCTCGGCTGGGGCACCACCTCCTCGAACGGCAGCTCCTCCAACCAGCTTCGGACCGCGACCGTCCCGACGGTGTCCGACGCCAGCTGCCGCACTTCGTACGGCTCCGACTTCGTCGCGAGCGACATGGTTTGCGCCGGATACACCTCCGGCGGCGTAGACACCTGCCAGGGCGACAGCGGCGGTCCCCTGCTCATCGGGGGCGTCCTGGCAGGGATCACTTCTTGGGGCGAGGGCTGTGCGGCGGCCGGCTACCCGGGTGTCTACACCCGGCTGACCACCTTCTCCAGCCTGGTGACCACTCAGGTCAACTCGTAACCCAGGGATTCCCCGAGCATGTCTCGGGGACACGACCGGGGGGGGGGGGGGGGGGGGGGGGGGGGGGGGGGGGGGGGGGGGGGGGGGGGGGGGGGGGGGGGGGGGGGGGGGGGGGGGGGGGGGGGGGGGGG
>NZ_JBIARQ010000005.1:0-508756 GCF_042890065.1 Streptomyces sp. NPDC002328
GGGGGCGGCGCCCCGCCCCCCCCGCTCCCCTGGGGGCGCCCGGGCCTCCCAACGCGGGGTGCCCGCCGCGGCGTCCCTTTTGTGTTTTCCCGCTAGGGGGGCCCCCCGGCCGGTACGCGCTGTCGTCAGGCAGCGGTGGTGTGAACGGCGGCGGCAGATCCGACGCCCTCCGCCGAGGCGACGGCCGCGACGTCGGCGCAGAGGCCCACGAGCGGCGTCTCCAACTGGAGCCCGCCGGACCCGGCGGCGGTGACGCCGGCGCCGGTGACGCTGTCCAGGTCGGATTCGGACAGCTCGACGGTTTCCACCTGGGGGGCGAGGTTCATCACGCGCGGTTCCCTTCATAAGGCTGTGCCACGGACGGAGTCCACCGGGGTCCCGAGGTACGGAACCGGTTCCGGGAACTCCACGACGCGATGGATCCAAGCACGCCGGACGGAGCGCCGACCAGCGGCTCCCGGGCCCGGCCGGGCCCGCCGACGGAGCGGGCTCCACGGGTGTGACCCCCCGGTGACCGAATGCGGCCCCGCCCTTCACAGAGCCTCCCCGCTCATGGGCCGCGGGACCGCCCACGAGCGGATCGGCGGGCGTTCGTCGCGTCCCCGCGCCGCCGTTCTCGATCCGCTCGTCACGAGCGGTTCAGGTCTCGTCCTCCTGGCGCGACGTGGTGTGCAGGGTTCCCGGATTTTCCGCTCCCATGAAGTGCGCGCCCCCGTCGGACGCCGTTCTCGGACGCCGTCCGGGGCAGGATGCCTCCGTGCAGGAGACCTTCCGAGATGACGAGTTCCGTGCGGGTACGGCCCGTACCCGAGGGGCGGCGGCCGTGGCCGCGTCGGCTGCCGTCGGCGCGGGGCTGGGGCTCAGGGCCGTGGCGGCGGGCGACGTGGCCAAGTACGGCGGGGACGCGCTGTACACCGTCCTCGTCCTCGCCCTCGTCGTCCTCGTGGCACCGAGGACGACGCCCTTGAGAGCCGCCGGCTGCGCCCTGGCCGTCAGCTGGGCGGTCGAGTTCCTCCAGCTCAGCGCGGTGCCGGCGGAACTCTCCCGGCGCAGCGTCGTCGCCCGCCTGGTGCTCGGCTCCACCTTCGACCCGCCCGACCTGTTCTGGTACGCGGTCGGGGCGGGCGCGGGGTTCCTCGTCCACGCTGCCGTGCGGGGACGGGCGGCGGCACCGAGCGTGGGCGCGTAGAACGCGGGGCGGGCTGCTCGGTGCCGCCGGTGCCGTCAGCGACGCCGGTACTGGTGTCGGCGCAGTGCCGCCGGCAGGCCCGGGGCGAGGACCTCGCCGAGCAGGTGGAGCGGCGCGGCGGCGGCCCCGGTGCGCTCGACCGCCCGCCAGTAGGCGAGGGCGGTCGGCGCGTCGACCAAGCCGCGCACCAACGGGACGTCTGCCCCGGAGGCGTACAGCAGGGACTCTGCGCGGCAGGACGCCAGCGTGCCCTCCAGCCAGTGCTGCGCCGCCCCGTCGGCCGAGGCGACGACGGACGGCAGGCCGTCCGCCAGAGTGCGCCGCGTGGCCCCGATCGAGAGCAGTCCGCCGCCGACGACGAGGACGTCCTCGCGCTCGCGCATACGGGCGAGGGCGCGTGCGGTGTCGAAGCAGTGCGGGAAGCTGTCGTCGACGACGATCGTGCCCGGCCGCAACCGGTCGACGTCGAGGACGGTCCCGCCGCCGCTGACCGCCGCGACGATCAGGTCCGCCTCGTACACGGCGTCGGGGAGCGCCGGGTCGCAGGCGTGGACGGCGGTCCGCCCGGCCGGCCCGCGCGCCCTGAGCCGGTCCGCGAGGTCGCTCAGCCGCGGACCGCTGCCCGGAACGTCGCACAACAGGAGCCGCGCGGGCGGGCGTTCGGCGAGCGTGAGCAGCAGTTCCAGGGCCGAGGCCCCGATGGAGCCCAGTCCGACGACGGCGAGCTCCGCGTCGGCCAGGTCCCGGCCGGCGGCCTCCAGCGCGGCGTGCACGGTGCGCACGACGGAGACGACGGTCGCCGCGTGCCCGGTGGTGACCTCCACGGAGGCGTGGGAGGCGAGCGAGGCGTGGGAGGCATGAGAAGCGGCCTGGGAGGCGCGCAGGACGTCGAAGCCGTAGCCGGTGAGCGAGGGGATCATGCCGGCCAGCGACACACAGCGCGCGCCCAGCGCGGCGGCGGCCTCCACGGCGCGCACGGTGTGCCCCACCAGCGTGCCGTGCGTGGCGAGTTCGTCCGCGAACAGCGGTACGGCCACGAAGCCCGAGCGGCCCAGCGGTGTGCTCGTCGTCTCCAGCAGGCGCGGCCCGCCGGAAGGGAACAGCAGTCGGCGTACGTCCTCGCGCGTCGACTCCGCCATCGGCGCGCCGACGAGCCGGGCCAGGTGGGCGGGGGCGGGCAGATAGCCGACGAGCGCGGCGTCCAGCTCTCTGCCGCCGGGTTCCGCGCGGTCGGCCTCACCGGCGTGCAGCCGTGCGGTCCGACGTGCCGGGCGGGGGCCGACGGCGGCGGTGAGCCGGTCGCGCAAGGCGTCGGCGAAGGCGGCCAGCGAGGACACGTCGAAGGCCGTCGCCGCGCCCCGCACGGTGATCCGCAGTCGGTCCGCCTCGGGCCGCGCAGCGAGAAAGACGTCCGTACCGGAGGGCGGGGGCGTGAACTCGCTTCCTTCCAGACCTTCCTGACTGAATGTCAAATTGCCGCTGTCGCCGCTCAGCGGGCCGAGCGCGGTGAAGTCGAGGAAGGTGAAGAAGAACTGGGACGTGAGGGGCAGCCCGCCGGCGTCGCGCGGTACGACGTCCTCGTGGGTGCGGGCGGCGATCGTCTCCTCGACGATACGGCGGACGTGTTCGGCGAACGCGTCCACTTCCGGTGTGAGCGCGCCGACTTCGGGGGCGGGGGGACGGACCGCCACGGCGGTGGCGAACGGGCCGAAGACACGGTGGATGTCGGGCAGAGGGTGGTCGCGGCCGGACACCGCCAGGCCGATGACCAGGTCCTGCCGGCCGGTCAGGGAGCCCAACTCCCGGTGGTAGGCGGCCAGTAGAGGAGCGTACAGAGTGCCGCCCGCGTCGGCGGCGATCTTGCGCAGCGCCCGCACGGTGGGGGCGTCGAGCACGAAGCCGTGGGTGCGGAAGCTTCCGGGCCGCGGGTCGCCGTGTGCGGGGGCGGTGGGCGCTGGGGCGGTGGGTGTGCCGGCCCGCAGGACCGGCTTGGCGTACGGGGCGGAGAGCGCGGCGCGACGTCGTCGCTCCTCGTCCGTCGTGGGCTCCGCACGCAGGGCCTGCTGGGCGAGGCGCAGGGCGTGTTCGCGGAACGTGCCGCGCGGCCCGGACTGCGCGGGTGACTCACCGCGGCCCAACTCGTCGTAGACGGAGGTGAGTTCCTTCAGCAGGAGGGCGGCGCTGTAGCCGTCGCCGATGAGGTGGTGGGCGTGCGCTACGAGTATGTGCTCGCCCGGGGTGAGGGTGAGCACGCGCAGCCTGAGCAGCGGCCAGGCCCACGGCTCGAAGCGGCGTCGGCGTTCGGTCTCGATCCGCTCGTCGAGTTCCTCGGGTCCGCTGACGGTCTCGAAGTCGACCGGCAGCCGCAGCGACACGGGCAGTTCCTGCTGCACCGGCGGTCTGGCCCCGGCGGGGAAGACCGTGCGGAGCATGGGGTGCCGGACCACCAGGACGTCCACCGCCGCCTGGAAACGGTCCCGGTCCAGCGGGCCGTTGAGCCGGAGCCGGGTCAGCCAGGATCCGCCGGTGCCGGGGGCGAGCGCTTCGGCGAGGAGGAAGCCGCGCTGGCTGGGGGTGACGGGGTACGGGGCGGGGGACGTGCCGTCGGCTTGTGCCGGTTCGATGGCCTCGACTTCGGTCCCGGCTTCGGTTTCGGTCCCGGCTTCGGCTTCGGTTTCGACCCCGAGATTGCCACCCGTTCCGCTCATGTCCGCGGCGTCCACGGCCCCGGCGAGCGCCGCGAGGGTGCGATGGCGGTAGACCGCGGTGGGCCTGGGCAGCGGTCGGCCGTGGCGGGCGAGCCGGTCGAAGACCTGGAGGGCCAGCAGCGAGTCGCCGCCGAGGTCGAAGAAGTCGTCGTGCCGCTGTACTTCGTCGACGCCGAGGACCTCGCACCAGATACGGCCGAGGCGTTCCTCGGTGACGGACATCGTCGTCGGCACGGGGCTGACAGTCGGCATCGTCGTCGGTGCGGCGACCACGGCCGGCGTGGTCGTCCGGTGCAGCAGCGCCCGCCGGTCGACCTTGCCGGTGCCGGTGAGCGGCAGGGCGTCCACGAGCGTGATGCGGGCGGGGAGCATGTACGGGGGCAGCGTCGCGGCGAGATGCCGCCGCAGTTGTACCGCGTCCGGCCCGGCCGCCGACGCGACCGACTCCGTCGACGCGTTCGTGCGGGTGACGAAGGCGAGGAGGCGGTCCTCGTCCGCAAGGACGACCGCCTGCGCGACGTCCGGATGGGCGCGCAGTACGGCTTCCACCTCGCCGGGCTCGACGCGGTGACCGCGGATCTTCACCTGGTCGTCCAGCCGGCCCACGAACCGCAGCGCGCCGTCGGGAAGGACGTGCACCCGGTCGCCGCTGCGGTACAGGCGACGGCCGTCCCGCGACACGAACGCGGCCCGGGTCAGCTCGGGTTCGCCGAGGTAGCCGGCGGTCAGTCCGACGCCCCCGATGAGCAGTTCGCCCGTGCCGCCGGGACCGAGCGGTTCGCCGTCGGGGCCGACGACCAGCAACTCGGCGCCGGCGACGGCGCGGCCGATGGGCAGGGCCGTGGCGTCGTCGGCGGGGCGTTCGTCCACGATGTGATAAGTGGCGTTGATGGTGGACTCGGTCGGGCCGTAGAGGTTCACGATGCGCCGGCCGTCGCCGAACAGGTCGAACCAGCGGCGCACCCGGTCCGCCCACAGCGCCTCGCCGCCGACATGGACCCAGCGCAGCGCGGACAGGTCGGGCAGCGGCTCACCGCGCCGCACGATGTCCTCGGCGGCCGTCAGCATCCGCTCCCACAGTGACGGGACCGAACTCCACACGGTGATGCGGGCGCGTTCCACGTGCCGCAGCAGCAACTCCGGGTCGCGCACCAGGTCCCGGTCGGCGGTGACGACCGTGGCCCCGGTCAGCAGGGGTGCGAGCAACTGCCGTACGGAGGCGTCGAAGCAGGGCGAGGCGGTGTTCGCGAGACGGTCGCCGGGGCCGTAACCG
This sequence comes from Streptomyces sp. NPDC002328, assembly GCF_042890065.1. Taxonomy (NCBI): domain Bacteria; kingdom Bacillati; phylum Actinomycetota; class Actinomycetes; order Kitasatosporales; family Streptomycetaceae; genus Streptomyces; species Streptomyces sp. NPDC002328. The sequence continues at coordinate 5,171 of NZ_JBIARQ010000005.1, forward strand.
AAGGTGTCCACGGCCCAGTCGAGGTAGTTCTCCATGGCCCGGAAGGTGATGGGCACAGCCTTGGGGCGGCCGGTGGAGCCGGACGTGAAGATGACGTACGCGGTCGCGTCGGCATCGGCATCAACCGTCCAAGTCCCAGTATCGATCCCGGTCTCGGCGTGGTCGGTTTCGTCGGCGACGGAAACGGGGGTCACGGCGGCGAGGGCCTCGGCGGCCGGTCGGGTGCGGTCGTCGTGCACGACGACGCGTGCCTCGCACCGGGCCGTCTGCTCCGTCAGCCGGGCCGTGGGGTACTCGGCGTCCAGCGGCACCCATCCGGCTCCCGCCCTCAGGATGCCGACGACGGCCACGACCGTGTCGGGGCCCGGCGAGGTGAGCAGCCCGACGAGATCGCCGTGCCGCACGCCCCGCGCGCGCAGGCGGCGGGCGAGGGCGTGGGACGCCGTGTCCAGCTCCCGGTAGGTGAGGGTCGTACGGCCGTCGTCGACGGCGACGGCCTCGGGGGCGGCGCGGAAGCGGTCGAGGACGCGGCCGACGACCGTCGCCTTCGCGGACCCGCCGGGAGACGTGGTCGGCACGGTGGTCGCGTCGTGCAGCTCGCGCCGGTAGTCGGCGGCCAGACGGGTGACCGTCGCGCGAGTGAGGAGGCGCTCGGGGACGTTCCAGGACAGCCGCAGCAGGGGGCCGTCCTCCCAGCACAGCAGGCTCAGCCGGGTGGCGGACGAGCCGGTGCCCGCCGCGGTCGCCCGTACGGTGACCGGGCAGTCCGGGTCCAGGGGGGCCGGGAAGCGGGCGAAACTGAAGCTCGCCGGGCTCGCCGTGCGCGGCCCCGAGGCGTCGCCGGGCAGCAGCCGGGCGAGGTCCAGGCTGCTCACCGTGGCGTGCCGCTCGCTCTCCAGCCAGGCCCGGCGCACCCGTTCCGCCAGGTCGGCGAGGGGCTCGTCCGGTGCGGCGGCGCACAGCAGGGGCAGGGTGTCGGCCAGGGGGCCGACCAGCCGGTCGAGTCCCGGGATCCGGGCGTCCCGGCCGGCCCTGGCGACGTTCACGGTGACGTCCTCGTGCCCGGTCCACCGGGCGAGGCACCGGACGTAGGCGGCGAGGAGGAGGTGGAACAGGGAGACGTTCCACCGGGCGGCGCGGTCGCGCAGGGCGGCGACGAGGTCCGCGTCCAGCGCGCCGTTCAGGGCCGCGAGCGGTCCGGGGCCCTGCTCGGCGTCGAGGTCGTCGTCGTAGGGCAGGGGCAGGGGCGGGCGGTCGGCCAGGCGGGCCGTCCAGTACGCGGTGTCGTCGGCGTGGGCGGGGTGCGGGGGTTGGGCGGTGGGGGTGGCTTGGGCGACGTACGCGGCGAAGTCGGTTGTGGGCGGCAACGGTTCGGGGGTGCGGCCGAGGGCGAGGTCGGTGTAGAGCGTCCAGAGTTCCGTGCAGAGGACGTTCAGGCTGTAGCCGTCGGCCGCCGCGTGGTGCACCGCCAGGACGAGGTGGGCGAGTTCGGCGTGTTCGACGGCGAGCAGCGCCCGCAGCGGGGGTTCGGCGGTGAGGTCCAGGGGGCGGTTGGCGAGTTCCGCCTCCAGCGCTTCGAGTGACTCGCCGCCTCCGGGGCAGGGCCGGGTCTCGAACCAGGTCTCCTGCGCGGTCGCGGGCGTCACGACCTGGTGTGTCTCGTGGCCGTCGTGCGTCGTCCGGGCCCGGGTCCGGATCCTGATGCGGAGCATGCCGTGGCGTTCGGCGAGTGCGGTGAGCGCGCGGCGCAGGACGTCTTCGTCGAGGGGGCCTCGGACGGTCTGGCGCACCCATCCGCGGGCAGGGGTGTCCGGGTACAGCAAGCTGCTCGTGTGCAGGGCGAGTTGGACGGGGGTGAGAGGGAACGGGGTGTTCTCCGACGCCGGGAGGGTGACGGTGTCGACGGGGGGCGCGTCGTCGGCGGTGGGCGGGGAGTCGAGGTGGGCGGCGAGCTCGCGCACGGTCTGGTACTCGAAGAAGAGTGTGGTGGGCAGGTCGCGGCCCAGGGCACGTTCCAGCCGCTTGACCAGGTCGACGGCGGCGAGCGAGTCGAGGCCGAGCGCGAGGAACGCCCGGTTTTCGTCGACGGCGTCGGGCGTCAAGTGCAGTGCGTCGGCCAGGAGGTTGCGCACCAGGGTGCGGGTGTCGGGGGTCTCGCCGGGTGAGTGCGGGGTGCCGTCCCGACGGGGGGCGAGGGCGGCGGGTTCCGTCTGCTTGGGAGGCGACACAAGTGGCCTTGCCGACACAGGTGTTGGCGTGGAGGTGTGCGGCTTCGGTTCCGGTGACGTCAGGTCGGCCACCACCAGTTGGGCGGTGTCGGTGACGGCGCAGGCGGCGCGCAGGGCGGCCAGGGCGTCTGCGACGGACAGGGGTGTGCCGCCGACCCGTACGGGGGTGTGGCCGTCGAAGGCGGCGGCGAGGCCGGTGCGGGCGACGGCGGCGAGGTTCAGCGCCAACCAGGTGCGCCCCTCGGCGCGTTCGGCCGCCGCGAAGGCGTCGAGGTAGGCGTTGGCCGCCGCGTAGTCGCCGAGTGCGCCCGCCGCGCCGGGGAGCACGGAGGCGACCGACGAGAGGGCCACGCACAGACGCGGCCGGTGACCGTGGCGGCGCAGGGCCCGGGACAGCAGACGGCTGCCGTGGGTCTTGGCGGCCAGCGCACGCTCCGAGTCCCGAGGATCGGCGGCCCGCAGCGACCCGGGTACCACCACTCCGGCCGCGTGGACGACGACGTCCGGCGCGGGCATCTCAGCCAGCAGGGCGTCGAGTTGGCGCTCGTCGGTCACATCGGCGGGCAGGTAACGAACCTTGGCTCCGAGGTCGGTGAGTTCGGCGAGCAGTGCGGTGGGGGGTGGTGCGGAGCGGCCCGTGAGGACGAGCGTGGGGCGACCCCGACCGGCCAGGTCCCGGGCGAGTGCGGCACCGACGCCGCCCGCGCCACCCGTGATCAGGTAAACGCCGTCGGCGGGCAAGGGGTCGATGACGTCGACGGGGACAGGGACGAAGGAAGTGGGCAGCGGCTGAATCGTCCGGGCGAGGCGAACTCCCGCGCGCCACGCGACGACGACGGCTGAAGGATCCTGGTCGGCGGCGGCGGTCAGTTCGGCGAGCACGGCCGCGAGCCTCTGGTCCTGCGTCTCCTGAGAGGACAGGTCGGCGCAGATCAGTGTCGCGCCCGGGGTCTCCTCGGGCAGGGCGAGGGCGAGACCGGTGAGCAACGCCTGTTCGGGACGCGGCCGTTCGCCGTCGCCGGTACCGGTGTGGTGGGCGTCCTCGGTGAGCAGCAGCAGACGCCGGGCCCCCGCCCGGTCGAACTCCCGCAGTGCGCCCCGGAAGTGGGCCGACGCGGACGACGTGTCGGTGCTCTTCCCGTGCGCGAGGTGGACGACGGTGTGCGCGCGGTCGGCACCCGCGTAGAGCACCGGGACTCCGCGCGCGGCCAGCCGGAAGCCGAACTCCCGCACGGCATCGGCGTCAGGCCCGGTGACCAGCGTCTCGGGATACCCATCGGCAGCCGGGAGCGGGGCCGGCGTCCAGGCGACCCGGTGCAGCAGCCGGGTGACGTCGGGGCCGGGCCAGGAGGACCGCCGTTGGAAGGGGTAGGTGGGCAGCGGGACGCGGCGACCGGTGGGGGCCGTCGCGGCGTGGTCCACGGCGACGCCGTGCACCCACAACCGGCCGACCGTGCGCAGCAGCGCGGCAGAACCCCCGGCGCTCGACGATGCGTCCCCCGCGAAGGCGGACGCGGCGGAAGTGGCGGAGGAGCCAGCAGCGGGCGGCAGCGCGGACAGCGTCGTGAGCGGGCGCAGGTGATCCGTCACCGGGCCACCGCGCCCGGCGTGCCCGGCTGCGGCGGAAGCCTCGGAAGCCATGGAGGCCGCGGAGGCCGCTTCCCGCAGGGCGGCGGGCAGGTCCGTGCCGGGCCCGATCTCGACGAAGGTGTCGTACCCGTCCTCGACCAGCCGCTGTGCCGCTGCGCCGAACAGGACGGGACGCAGGGCGTGTTCGCGCCAGTGGGCCGCGTCCGGGCGGGGCTGCCAGTCCGCCGTCAGGGTGCTCAGCAGCGGGATGCGGGACGCGACGGGCGACAGCGCGTCGCCGGCGGCGTACAGCGCGTCCGCGACCGGTTCCATGAGGGGCGAGTGGAAGGCACGGCTCACCCGCAGCCCGCGTACGGCGACTCCGCGCACGGTCAGCTCCGCCATGGCGTGCTCGACCGCCCCGCGCGTCCCGGACAGCACCAGGCGGCCGGGGGCGTTGCGGGCGGCGACGGCGAGAGCGCCGTCCGACGCGGCGACCAGGGCGTCGACCACGTCCTCGCCGCCCCGCACGGCGGCCATCGCGCCCGGCTCGGTCGACTCGGCCATCAGACGGCCGCGTTCGGCCGCGAAGCGGACCGCGTCGGGCAGGGACAGCAGGCCGGCGGCGCAGGCGGCGGCGAGTTCCCCGACGCTGTGGCCGGCGACGGCGTCCGGTACGACGCCCCACGCGCCCAACTGCCGTGCCAGCGCGACGCCGAAGGCGACCAGCACGGGTTGGGCGATCTCCGTGCGGGCCTGTTCGGCGGGGTCGAGGCGGGCGTCGGTGGACCAGTCGGTCAGGGTACGGCCGTACAGCGGGCCGAGAATGTCGGACGCCTCGTCGAGGGTGTCCCGGAAAACGGGCGCGGTGGCGTACAACTCCGCTGCCATGCCGGGACGTTGGGCGCCCTGCCCGGGGAAGAGGAAGGCGAGGCGGGGACGTGCCGCGACCGTGCCGGTGAATGTGTCTTTGTCAGCGGGCAGTTGCCGCGTGCCGTCGGCGGCGGCGGACGCGGCGAGGACGGACAGTCGCTCGCGCAGGTCGCCGTCGCAGACGAGGGCGAGCCGGTGACGGTCGTCGTCCCGGGCCGTCCCGGCCGTGAGGCACACGTCGGGCTCGGTGAGCCGGGGATGTGCGTCAAGGTGAGCGGAGAGGCCGCGGACCACGGCGCGCAGGGCGGGCGCGGTGGCGGCGGAGAGCGCGAGGAGGTGAGGACCGGACTCTTCGCCGGCCAGGACACCCGCATCCAAGGGCCTTTCAGCGGGGGCCTGCTCACGTCCGGCGGAGGCCTGTTCACCGACGGCGGGGGCCTGTTCGAGGACGGCGTGGGCGTTGGTGCCGCCGAAGCCGAAGGCGTTGACGCCGGCGAGGCGCGGGCCGGGCTCGGCGGGTGCGGGCCAGGCGACGAGTTCGCCGGGCACCTCGAACCCTGACCGGGCGGTCGCCGGGGACGGCCGGGAGGCGTGCAGCGAGGGCGGGACCTGGCCGTGGCGCAGCGCCAGCACGACCTTGACGAGACTCGGCAGACCGGCGGCGTTCAGCAGATGGCCGATGTTGGTCTTGGCCGAGCCGAGCAGCCGGGGCCGCCCGTCCGCGCGGGGCGGGAACGCGTGGGCGAGCGACTTCAGTTCGACGGGGTCGCCGATCGCCGTGCCGGTGCCGTGGGCCTCGACGTACGTCACCTGGGCGGGGTCGATGCCCGCTGCGGCGTACGCGGCGGTGATGACCTCGCGCTGACGGGCAGGGTTGGGGGCCAGCAGACTCAGCGAGGTGCCGTCGTTGTTGACGGCGGTGCCGCGGACCAGGGCGAGCACGTCGTCGTCGGCCCGCCGGGCGTCCTCGGCCCGCCGCAGGACGAGCATCGCGCCGCCCTCACCTGGCACGAAGCCGTCGGCGTCGGCGGCGAACGCCCGGCTGCGGCCGGTCGGCGACAGCGCCTGCGCGGCGTGCAGCATGCGGTGCGCGGTCGCGGTGAGGTGCAGGTTGACCCCGCCGACGAGGGCTATGTCGCACTCGCCGGCGGCGAGGGCGCGCCGGGCCAGGTGCAGGGCGACCAGGGCGGAGGAGCAGGCGGTGTCGACGACGAGGGCCGGGCCGTCGAGGTCGAAGGTCTGCGCGATGCGCGCGGCGAGGAGGTTGGGCAGGTTCCCGGTCAGCGCCGAGGGCGGCATGCCGACGCCGTCATGGGCGGACGCGCGGGCGAGGATCTCCCGGTAGCCGCTGTCCCCGCCGGTCGTGTAGACGCCGATGCGGTGGGCCCGGCGGCGGGGTCCGGCGTATCCGGCCCGTTCCAGGGCCTCGTGGGCGAGCTCCAGCAGGAGGCGGGCCTGCGGATCGAGGGTGCGGGCCTCCGCGTCGCCGATGCCGAAGCGGTCGGCGTCGAAGGCGGCCGGATCCTTCAGGAACGCGCCCCAACGGGCCTCGCCCGCCTGGGCTTTGTCCGGTTCGTCGTCCCAGGTGGACCGGCGGTGCGGTGGGACGGGGGTGACGGCGTCCCGGCCTTCGACGAGCAGCCGCCAGTACGCCTCGGGCGAGTCGGCGCCGGGGAAACGACAGGCGAGGCCGACGACGGCGATGGCGTCGGCCTCGACACCCGCGCTCGCGCCCACCCCGGCACCCGCGCTCACACCCACGCCCGCGTCGGCGTCCGCACCCGCCCCGCGCCCATCACGGGCCCCACCTTCGGCCCCGCCACCGGTCCGGCCTTCGACCCCACCCCCACCGACAACCTCGCCGGCAAGCAGCTCATCCACCAGCGCCGCCACCGTGTCCTCCCCCGCCCGCAGCGCCGCCGTCTCCAGCGGCACGCCGAAGGCGTCCTCCAGCTCGGCCAGCACCTGCATGGCCTTCAGCGAGGTGCCGCCCAGCGCGCGGAACGAGTCCCGCACCCCGAAGCCCGACTCGGGCAGCCCCAGCACCCGCGCCCAGACCGCCCGCACCCCACGCTCCGCCTCCGCACGCGAACGCGGGCCGCTCGGGCGCGGGTCAGCCACACGCGGGTCACCCGAGCCCCCACCCGGACCGACCCCCGAAGGTCCCTCCAGCGGCGCGACGCCCTCCCCACCGACCCTGCGTACGACGACCCGCTGATACCGGCCCTCCTCGAACCGCTCCCTCAGCACATGTCGGCGCAGCTTGCCGCTGGTGGTGCGGGGGAAGCCGCCCGGGGGCAGGGCGACGACCCGGACGTCGTCGTGGAAGAGCGCCTCGCCGACGCGGGCCGCGACGCGTTCGAGCACCTCGGCGGCCGTGCGGGGCGGTCTGGCCCAGGAGACGAAGACGACGACGCGTTCGCCGCCGGTGGCCGGGTCGGTGGAGCCCACGACGGCCGCCGTCACGCCGGACGGCAGGCCCGGGGTGGTGGCGGCGACGTCCTCCAGGTCGGCGGCATGGTGCTTGAGGCCGTTCAGGAAGAGCACGTCCTTGTGGCGTCCGCTGACGCACAGCCGGCCGTCCCGCAGGAAGCCCAGGTCGCCCGTGCGCAGCCAGCCGTCGACGAAGGCGTCGGCGGTGGCGTCGGGCAACGCGTGGTAGCCACGGGCGAGTTGGGGTCCGCGCACCTCGATGTGCCCGACCCGGCGGTCGCCCAGCAAGCGGCCGGAGTCGTCGACGATCCGCACCGAGCAGCCGGGCACGGGACGGCCCGTGTCCATGATCTCGACGGTCGCAGCACCGGCCGTCACCCCAGCCGAAAGCCCGGCCGTCACCCCGGCCGCCGATACGTCCACCACCTGCCCCCGGCTCAGCGCGACGCGGTCCACGGTCACCGGCACGGCGATCTCGCCCGGCGGCGGGAACGTCACCGCGAGGGTGGCCTCGGCCAGTCCGTAGACGGGTTGCAGGGCCTGCGGCGGCAGGCCCGCGGGGCGGGTGAGCCGGGCGAAGTCGCGCCACACGGACGCGGAGATCGGCTCGGCCCCGACGACGACCATCCGGACGCTGCTGAGATCGAAGCGCGCCATCTCCTCCTCGGAGATCCGGCGGGCCGCCAGCGCGAGCGCGAAGTTGGCGGCGGACAGATGGGTGGCCCGGTGCGCGGTGGCCGTCTCGAACCAGACGGCGGGCCGGCGGGCGAAGGCCAGGGGGCCCGTCTTGACCTGCTTGGCGCGGGCGGCGAGCGGGGCGAGGTGGGTGCCGATGAGGCCCATGTCGTGGAAGTAGGGCATCCAACTCACCATCACCGAGCGGTCGGTGAGGCGGGAGGCGGCCACGATCTGGCCCAGGTTGGCGGTCACGGCGGCGTGGGTGAGCTCGACGCCCTTGGGCACGCCGGTGCTGCCCGAGGAGAACTGCACGAAGGCCAGATCGTCGGGCCCGCACGCCGGGAGCTCGGTCGCTTCCGGAGAGTCCCGCAGGTCGTCCAGCCGCAACACGACTGCCTCGGAGGGCAGTTGGCGCGTGAGCGCTTCACATGCGGCGTCGACGAACACGGGCGGGCGGCCGAGGTGCTCCCACACGGGCAGCACCCGGCGGGCGTCGGCGGCGAGCGGAACCGGCACCAGACCGGCGGCCATCAGCCCCCAGAACATGGGCTGGAAGTCCTCGCTGCGGTCGGCGACCAACGGCACACAGGTGCCCGGCCGCACCCCGGCCGCCCGCAGCCCGCCCGCGACCTGCCGTGCGGCACGCAACAGTTGACGATGCGTCACCCGCACCTCGCTGCCGTCGCCGTGGACGTGCACCACGATCTGGTCCGGCGCTTCGAGGGCAGCGCTCAGCAGGACGCTCCACAAGGTGTTCTCGCTCATCGTCCGTTCATTCTTCCTGCCGCTCCCACCGGGCACCGCACCGGTCCCCCTCCGCTGAGACGAGAACGGCACGACCGAGGTTGACCGGCGCACGACGCCTGACCAGCGCAGGACGGCCGGCATCCGCCGCGAAGCCGGCGATGTCACACCCCCGTGCCACACTGCGCCCCATGTCACTCGCTGATCTCACGCTCGACCAGTGGCGCTCCTTCGAGCCGTCCGCCGCGCTCCGCGTCGCCGAGGAGGCCGCGGGCCTCGTCGGCGGCCGGGTGGCCGGCGTCGAGACGACGGAGCACCTCGGCGCTCCGCTGCACCGCGTCCGGATCGAGCGGAACGGACGGGAGTTCGCGCTCGTCCCCGGCGGCGCGGTGTCGCTCGGCTTCGACCTCGACGCCTGGCGGCCGACGCCGGAGCAGCTCGCCGACTACGCCGGGAGCGTGGAACAGGGCTTCGGCAGCGCGCCCGGTCTGCGGGCCCACCTGGCCGAGGTGCTGAGCCCGCCCCGCACGGTCGAACTGCCCACCGTGCTCATGGCCGTGGAGGACGAGGAGCTGACCGAACCGCCCGCCGCCATGCCGGCCGTGCTGGCGGCCCGCGGTCTGCGGATGCCGACCTCCGACGAGTGGGAGCACGCCTGCGGGGCCGGCGCGGGCACCCTGTTCCGCTGGGGCGACGACTGCCCCCTGGACCGCGATCCCTACGGGGACTCCGCCGGGCCCCACCGTCAGCCGAACGCCTTCGGTCTGCGCATCGCCTACGACACGTACCGCGCGGAGCTGACGAGTGACGTGTCCGCCGTCCACGGCGGGGACGGCGGCGAGTCGGTGTGCGGCGGCTACGGCAGCCTGCTGGCGTGGCTGCCGCTCGCCACCGCCCACCGCAACCCCTCGATGGCCGAGTTCGTGTACGGCCCCGACGGGGAGGACATGTACGACGAGTTCTCCACCCGGCCGGTGCTCACGCTCTGACCGGGTGAGGTCGCCGCCGGCGCGGGGTCAGCGCTGCCGGAACTGGACTCCGGTCGACTGAAGGGCGTCGGGGCGGATCGCGATGCCGTCGAGCACGAGTCGTTCGCCGTAGATGTCGGTGATCCGCAGAGATTTGCCGCATCCGGCGCCCTGCTCGGAGAGGAAGTAGTTGAACTCGGCGCGGGGCAGGGCGCGCCAGCCGCCGTCGGCGGCGACCTCCAGGCGGGCGACCGGGTTGCGGTGGCCGACGACCTGGATGCCGCACCAGTAGGGGCTGGAGCCGGTCTTGTAGCGGACGGAGATCTTCTCGGCGGTGCTGGGGCTCAACAGGCTCCAGGTGATGGAGAGTTCACCCTTGGAGAGATCGGCGAGCTTCGCGAACGCCTGCCGGCTGAGGTCGATCTGGCCGGGTGCGCAGGGCAGCGGGCACTCGTTGGTGATCCGGACGGTGACGGACGCGCCGTTCGCCGTGCGGACGGCGATGTACGCCCCGCAGGCCTTCGCCGTCTCGTAGTCGGTGTGGTTCATCGCGGCGATCATCATGTCGTCGGCCGGGCCGAACAGACACGCGCCGTCGCCGTCGGCGGCGTCGTAGTGCGTGGCGAGCCCGCGGTAGGTGACTCCGGGGCGGATCCGGCCGGCGGACGGCGCCTGCGTGGCGTCGGAGCGCGCGGCGACCGTGGCCGACGCGCGGGCCTTCGGGGGCTTCGGCTTCGACGGGGTCGCGGAAGCCGTCACCGACGGCGGAGTCGAGGACGGGGACGCTGCCGGGGAGGGCGTGCGCTGCGGCGCGGTGGGCGTGGCCCCGGTCCGCGGGCCGGCCGTGACGGCCGCCGCCCGGCCCGGGTCGGCGCCGGCTCGGGTGTCGGTCGCGGTGACCGCGTCGGCGCCGTCGCCGGCGCGCAGCGTCATCACCAGGTAGACCAGCACGCCTATGGCGGCCAGCGCCGCGGTCGTCGTGATCCACGGTCCGCGTCTGCCTGGGCGGCGTCGCGCGGCATGCCTCGTAGCCTTCATGTCCGTCCGATCGGAAGTGCGTGTAGACGTCTCGGTGCTCAGTCGCCGCACACGCCACAAAGGTTGCCGCCGATCCGGAGAAACGTCGTGGGGGGGGGGGGGGCCGCCGCCCCCCCCCCCCCCCCCCCCCCCCGCCCCCCGCGGCCCCCCCCCCCCCCCCCCCCCCCCCCCCCCCCCCACGCCGTCGTACGGACGCTTCCCGCGTCGCTGCCGCAGGTCGCGCACGCCGCTACCGGCGGCTGCGCACCAGCAGATACAGGAAGTACGGCGTCCCGATGACCGCCGTCATGAGTCCCGCGCCCAGTTGTGCGGGGGCGATGACCGTGCGGCCGAGGACGTCGGCGGTGCCGACGAGGGCGGCGCCCAGGAGGACCGCCACCGGCACGACCCGTACGTGGCGGCGGCCGACCAGGGCTCGGGCCGCGTGCGGGGCGACCAGGCCGACGAAGCCGATGGTGCCGGCGGCGGCCACGGCGGTGGCGCTGAGCAGCACGCTGACGACGAGGAAGCCGAACCGCGCGGGCGGCAGGCGCAGTCCGAGCAGTCCAGGGGTGTCGTCGTCGAGGGACACCAGGTCGAGTTCGGTGCGCCGCAGGACGGCCACGACGAGGCCCAGGAGGAGGGCGATGCCGACCGGGAGCGCGTCGGGGAGCGTCCGCCCGTAGGTGGAGCCGGACAGCCAGGTCAGGGCCTTCGTCGCGTTGAACGGGTCGGTCAGGACGATGAACAGGCTGATGAGGGCGGTCGTGGCGGCTGCCACACCGACGCCGACGAGGACCAGCCGATTCTGGCCGAACCCGCCGCGCGCCGCGAGTCCGAAGACGATGAGGGAGGCGACCGTCGCGCCCGCGAACGCCGCGCCCGCGATACCCCAGGAGCCGACGACGGGGACGGTCGTGACGCACAGGACCGCGCCGAGGGCCGCTCCGCCGGAGACGCCGAGGATGCCGGGTTCCGCGAGCGGGTTGCGGGTGACGGCCTGCACCAGGGTCCCGGACAGGGCGAGGGCCGCGCCCGCGAGGAGCGCCGCCACGACCCGCGGCACCCGGGTGTCGAGGACGAAGGTGATGGACTGCGCGGCCCTGCCCTGCGCCCAGTTGACGACGTCGCCCAGCAGCAGTTTCGTGTCGCCGAGGAGCACTCCGGCGACGGTGACCGCGACCACCGCGAGGACGCACGCGGCGACCGTCGCGAGGAACACGGCGCGGCTCGGGATGCGCAGCCGTTCCGCTGCGCTCGCGGCGGCGGTGTCGCGGACCCGCAGCGCCATGCCGACGAGGAACACCGCGCCGACGAGGCTGGTGACGACGCCGGTGGGGACGGCGACGGCGGCATCGGCGGACACCAGGGCGCGCAGCAGGACGTCCGAGCCGAGGACGAGTCCCGCGCCGACGAGGGCCGCGGCGGGCAGATGCCCTCGGACGCGGACGAAGGGCCGGAAGCGACGGGCGAGCGGGCGTACGAGGGCGGGTGCGCACAGGCCGACGAAGCCGATGGGTCCGGCGAGGGTGACCGACGCCGCCGAGAGCAGCGCGGCCAGCACCACGGTGGTGATCCGGGTGGCGCGCACCGGGACGCCGAGGCCCCGGGCGGCCTCGTCGCCGAGGGCGAGGGCGTCGATGCGACGGCCGATCAGCAGCAGCCCGGCCAGACCGACGACGGCGAGGGGCGCCATCTGCACCACTCCGTCGAAGCCGTTCTGGCTGATGCTGCCCTGGCTCCACTGGTAGAGGCCGTCGGTCTGCTGGGGGAACAGCAGGAGCAGTCCCTCGGTGAGGGAGTACAGGCCGAGGGTGAGGGCGCTGCCGGCCAGGACGAGCCGGACGGTGCCGGAGCCGAGGCCGGACAGGGCGAGGACGACGGCCGCCGCGATGAGCCCGCCGACGAACGCCACGCCGGAGGAGGCCAGCAGCGGCAGCGACAGGCCGGTGACGGTGAGCAGCCCGAGCGCGAAGTACGAACCGGCGTTCACGGCAAGGGTGTCGGGCGCGGCGAGCACGTTGCGGCTGACGGCCTGGAGGGCCGCGCCGGCCGTGCCGAGCGCGGCGCCGACCAGCAGTCCGGCGGTCATGCGGGGCAGGCGTGAGGCGATGACGACGGACGCGTCGGCGGGGTCGGCCCGGCCGGTGAGGGCTTTGAACACCTCGCCGGGGCCGACGGCCGCCGTTCCCTGGGTGATGTCGACGACGGCGAGCGCGGCGACCAGGAGGACGAGCACGGCCGTCACCGCGGCCGCGCCCGTCCGGGAGGCCGTCGCCGTGGAGCCGGTGGCGGGTGCAGTTGCGGTGACGGTCATGCGGTCACTTCGTCAGTGCGGCGACGAGGGCGTCGATGTACGCCTCCATCGACAGGGGGCCGCCGAACATCCAGATGCCGTCGGGCAGCTTGTGCACGTTGCCCTGCTTGACGAACGGCAGGTTCTTCCAGACGGAGTTCTTCGCGAGGTCCTTGGCGAAGGGGTCGGTGGGCTCGCTGTCGTTGCCGATGTAGGCGAACTCGACGTCGCCCAGGCCGCTGAGGCCCTCGACGTCGGTGGTGCCGAGGCCGTAGTCCTTGTCGCCCTGGACCTTCCAGGCGTTCTTCAGGCCGATGGCCTCGTTGACGTTGCCGATCAGCGAACCGCTGGTGTAGGGGCGGATCGAGACCTGGTTGGAGGCGACGTAGCCGTCGGCGAAGGCTATCGCGCGTCCGGCGAGCTTGGCGTCGGCGAGTTCCTTCTTGCCCTCGGCGACCTTGGCGTCGAAGGCCGTCTTCAGCTCGCCGGCCTTGGCGGTGGTGCCGGTGGCCTCGGCGATGAGGTCCAGGTTGCCCTTCATCCGGGCGATCTGGCCTGCGGCGTCGGCGGAGTCGACGACCAGGACCGGGGCGATCGCGCGCAGCTGCTTGACGGCCGCCGCGGGCAGGTCGGTGTTGGCGACGATCAGGTCCGGGGAGAGCGAGGCGACGGTGTCCATGCTGGGCTCGCCGCGGGTGCCGATGTCCTTGGGGGATCCGGTCAGCTTGGCCGAGGCGTCCCACGCCGTGTAGCCCTTGATGTCGGCGACGCCGACCGGCTGCACGCCGAGCGAGACGAGGTGCTCCACGACGTCCCACTCGGTGCCGACGACCTTCTTGGCGGGGCCCTTGAGCGTGACCTTCGTGCCGGTCGCGTCGGTGAGGGAGATGTCCTTCGCGGCGCTCGGGGAGGCGGTGGCGTCGGCGGCGGGCTCGGTCGTCCCGCAGCCGGCGAGGACGACGGCGGCGGCGGAGACGGCGGCGAGGGTGACGAGTCGTCTTCTCATGGAGTGGTGCTGAGCCTTTCGGTGCGGGCATGGTGACGGCCTATGGCGCGGGTGCGCAGACGGCCGGTGGAGGGGTCGGTGTCGACGTCGATGCGGATGCCGTACGTCTCGGTGAGCCGGCCGGCGGTCAGGACGTCCTCGGGGCGGCCGTCGGCGACGATGCGTCCCGCGTGCAGCAGGGCGATCCGGTCGGCGACGGCGGCGGCCTGGTCCAGGTCGTGCAGGACGACGCCGACGGCGATGCCGTGGTCGTCCGCCAAGTCCCGGATGAGGTCGAGGAGTTCGACCTGGTAGCGGAGGTCGAGGTAGGTGGTGGGTTCGTCGAGGAGGAGGACGCCGGTCTCCTGGGCGAGGCAGCTGGCGAGCCAGACGCGTTGCAGTTGGCCGCCGGAGAGGTTCTCCGCTCCCCGTTCGGCGAGGGACTCGACGTCGGTCATGGCCAGGGCGCGTCCGACCGCGGCCGGTCCGTCCGGGTCGGCCTTGCCCCAGCGTCCCCGGTAGGGGTAGCGGCCGAACTCGACGAGGTCGCGCACGGTGAGCCCGCTGGGGGTGGGGCGACCCTGCGTCAGCAGCGCCACTTGGCGGGCGAACTGACGGGAGGTGAGCGCGAGGGCGTCGGCGGCGTCGGGAGCGTCGTGGGCGTCCGCGGCGTCGTCGTGGGCGGCGTCCGCGTCGGCGGCGCTCGCGTCGGCGGCCAGGGTGAGCGTGGCGGTGCGGGCCCGCTGGAGCCGGGCCAGGGTGCGCAACAGTGTGGACTTGCCGCTGCCGTTGGGGCCGACGAGGGCGGTCACCTCTCCGGGGCGGAGGGTGAGCGCGGCGTCGTGAACGACGTCCGTCCCGTCGTACGACACGGTCACGCCCCGGGCGGTCAGTCGCTGACCGCGTATGCGGGGCTCCTCGGCAGAATCTTCACCTGAACTCACGGGGATAAGGTTAGCCTAGCCTTATTGGCTCAAAACCTACGGGTCGTCTCGGACGTATAACGCATTGCGGCAGCCGGATCTCGGGGCCGGGCGCGGGTGTCGAGCGGACCGTGCGCAGGTCTTGCGCAGAGTCACGCAGGTCAGACGCCGGGCCAGGCCGCGGGATTCCACAGGCCCGAGCGGTGCAGCGACTGCGCGCAGTGCAGGTAGATCTCGTCGATGTCGAGCAGCAGGGACAGCGTCGGACGCCTGTTGTCCCGGGTCATGTCGTCGAAGAACGGCGCGTCGGTGAGGATGCGGGCGCGTCCGTTGACCCGCAGCACGTCCTTGCTGCCGGGGACGAGATAGAGCAGTCCCGCGTGCGGGTTGGACAGGATGTTGTGGAAGCTGTCGGCGCGTCGGTTGCCCGGCCGTTCGGGCAGCGCGATGGTCGAGGGCCCGAGGACATGGGTGAAGCCCGGTCCGTCGCCGCGCGGCGAGACGTCGCAGTCGCCGTGCGCGTCGGAGGTGGCCAGCAGGCAGAACGGCGAGCGGGCGAGCAGGTCCAGGTCGCCCTCGGTGAGCCGGTCGTGCACCTTGTCGATGACGAGCGGCATCGGCTCGCCCAGCAGGGCGCGCAGCTCCTCCGGCGAGCCGAGTTCGACGAAGCCCTGCCTGTCGACCGCGTCGGTCGCGGCGGACGGCTGCGCGCTCGTGTCGATCGTCTGGGACAAGCCGGCTCCTGGAGTAGGGGGGCACTTGGTTGCCCGCTGCACTTTATCTGATCTTAGGGTCGCCTAACCTGGACGCCCTGCCTGCGACCTGCGGGAGCACCGGCCGCGCGCGACACTGGGATGACTCAGCGAACCCGGTGGGCGCGTGGATCGACGCGCTCCGGTGGGCGCGTGGATCGACGCGCTCCGGTGGGCGCGTGGATCGACGCACTCCGGTGGGCGCGTGGAGAGGAGCGCTCATGGTGAAGCGGCCCTCGCTCCCCGAATCCCGCAGGGCCGGCCGGCGCGCGGTGCGGGTCACGGCCGCCGCGGCGGCCGGGTTCTACCCGGCGCTGCACCTGCTGGACCAGCCCGTCATGGCGATCTACGCCCTGTTCGCACCCATCGCGTTCGGCGTCCTGTCGCCCGTGCCGGGTTCGGGCCGCGGACGCGCCCTCACCCTGCTCTGCGCCCTGCCCGCCGCCGCCGTCCTCACCGCGCTCGGCACCGCGCTCGCCGTGGCGACCTGGCCGGCCGTCGCCGGGATGCTGCTCGTCGGGTTCGCGCTGACCTTCGGCGCGGCCTGCGGCCCCCGCCTGGCCGGCACCGCCCCCGGCCTCCAACTGTTCTACATCCTCGCCTGTTTCCCTCCCTACGCCCCCGACACCCTGCCCTGGCGGCTGGCCGGCCTCGCCCTCGGGACGGTGTTGCTCGTCCTCGGCGAACTGCTGCTGTTCCCGGAGCCGCCAAAGCCGTCCTACCGGGGCCGGCTCGCCGACGCGCTGGACCTCGCGGCCCACGCCGCCGGCTCCTTCGTCCGCGCCGGTCGCACGGACCCGGGCCTCGCCGCGCGGCTCAGAACGACAGGCCGGGGCCTGCGCTTCTCTCAGCAGCCGCCCGGGGAACGCCCGACCGGGGCGGGGCGTACGGACCGCGCCCTCGCCCAGGCCGGCTCCGCCACCCGGCGTCTCCTCGACCAACTGGCCCACCTCGCCGGGGCTTCCCCCGCACCGCGGGACGTGGCGGGGCAGGAACTCCTGCGCGGCATCGCGTCGACGTGCTCCGGGACGGCGTCCGCCCTGCGCGGCAGGCGGTACGCCGCCGGACCCGAACTGATCGAGGAGATGACCTTCCAGTTCCTGGCCGCCCGCGGCACCGCGCCCGACGCCCGCGCCGCGCCGCCGCGCGGGTTGTTGCTGCGGCAGTCGACGGTGCTGACGTCGGCGGTCTCCGCCGTGACCGTGCGCACCGCCGTCACCCTCGCGCTCGGCGGGCCCCGTCCCGTGTACGGGCTGCCCCAGGCGCAGTTCTGGTACGCCGCGATGCCGACGGTGCGCCTCTGGGCGCTGCGGGTCACCGGCAATGTGACGACACGCTCCGTCGTCTTCCAGAACGCCGTCCGCACCGCGCTCGGCCTCGGCCTGGCCCGTGTGGTGGCGGGCTCGCTCGATCTGACGCACGGCTTCTGGGTGCTGCTGACGGTGCTGACCCTGGAGCGCACCACGGCGGGCGCCACCTGGTCCGCCGTCCGCTCGGCCGTCGCCGGCACCCTGGTCGGCGCGCTCGCCGCCGGCGGGCTCCTCATCGGGGCGGGCGACGCCACCGAGGTGTACGCGTATCTGCTCGTGCCGATGATGCTGGTGGCGTTCACGGTGGGCCCCTTGGGCGGACCGGCCTGGGCGCAGGGGCTGTTCACCCTGGTCGTCTCGACGGCGTTCGCCCAGCTCGCCCCCGTGACGTGGCGGCTCGCGGAGGCCCGGATCGTCGACGTGCTGGCCGGGAGCGCGGTGGGATTGCTGTGCGGGGTGCTCGCCTGGCCCTCCGGGGCGCGTGCGGAGATCCGGCGCAGTGTGGCGGCGCTGTTCCGGGCCGCCGCGCCGCTGGTGCGGGCGACCACCGACGCCGCCACCGGAGAGGCCGTTCGCGTCCCCCGGCCCGGGGACTCCGGGGACTCCAGGGGCTCCGGAGACGCCGGGGAGGCGTTGCGTCTGGCTCAGCACCGGCTGCGGATCACGGAGGCCGTGTATGCGCAGTACCGCACGGAGCACTCGGCCCGCCCCTCCGGCGACGGTCCCGACTGGCTCGCCGCCCTCAATTTCGGGGCCCGTGTGCTGGTCGGCGCGCACTGGCTGCCGCGCACCGACAGCATGCGGGACCTGCCGCCCGCGGCCCTGCGCTGGCTGCGCGGGGCCGCGGACGACGTGGAGGCGGCGGCCGTCCGCGCGGCCGACTTCCCGACGGACGGCGTCCGGCTCCGGCTGACGCCCCTGCCGCCGGACGTCGCGGAACGCACCCCGTGGAGCCTGCTGCCGCTGCTGACCGACATGGAGGTCTGGTTCAGGGCCATGGCCACCGACCTCGAAGCCACCACGGGCCACCACCCCACGGCCACGACCACGCCCACGCCCATGCCCACGCCCGCGCCCGAGCCCGAGTCGGCGCCGGTGCCAGGCCTCAGCGCCTCAGATTCGCGGCGACCGCGGCCGCCACCACGCGGTCGCGCTCGGCACGGGTGAACCGACCCTCGGACAGCCAGGCGTCGGCGAGCGTGCGCACCGCCGTCACGAAGGGGCCCGAGCCGGTGAAGGGCGCCTGCGCCCACAGCACGTCCAGGAAGGTCAGGCCGTCGCCGCGGGCGCGGTTGGGCACCCCCGAGTCGCTCGCGCCGAACACCACGGAGGGTTCCGTACGCCTGAAGTAGGCGTGGTAGCGGGCGTCGTCCGCGATGTGGAACGGGGCGAGGGTCAGCCCGTGGGTGGTGAAGTGCTGCGGGCGGCCCTCAGGGCGGATCGCGTCGGCGAGGTCGCCGCGCAGCGTGAAGTCCTTGTAGAAGGAGAACGCGCGGAACCCCGGCTCCGCGCTCCGCGCGACCAGCAGCACCGGACCGTGGAACACCGACTGCACGGTGGGATCGTCGAGGGCCCGTTTCGACGCGCAGCCGGTAGGGCGCGGACACCCTGACCTGATCGCCGCGCCGCCAACTCCTGCTCAGGGTCAGGTAGTTGCCCGGCACGGCCGGCACGTCGCCGTACCGGCGTTGCGGACGGCCAGGTCGGTCACCGCCACGTTCGCGTCGGTGATGAACTTGGTCTGCGTCACCGTCAGCCCGGTGGCCTCGTGGGTGAATTCACTGCGCCAGTAACTGGGCGTCTGCGTCCGGGCGTTGACATCCTCGCGGAGGGTGAGGGGCGCGCCGTCCACGGACAGGACCACGGTGTACGCGGACCGGTTGTCGATGCTCTCCCAGTAGGCGACCTCGCCGGCGAAGCCGAGTCGGGCGGGGTCGTGTTCCTTCATGAAGACGGCGCGGCCCCGTGTGAACAGCCAGTCCCCCGACGGGTCCTCGCCTTTGCGTGCCAGCATGCGGTCCATCCAGAAGTCGGTGCCGTCGCCCGTCCGCCGGTCCGCCTCGAACTGGGCGCGCAGGGTGCGGTGGACGCCGAACCCGGCCGGCAACTCCGGTACAGGGTCGGCGGATCCGGAGTAGACGGGGTAGCCGACGGCCGAGTTGTCGGCCGTGGCGGGCGAGGCGGCGGCGAGCGGGACCAGCAGGCCCAGGGCCAGCACCCCGGCCAGGGCCTCCCGCGGAGACGTCCACGCGAACGGCGCACGGCTACCTCCCCGTCCCGCTGCGGTCCGGCCCCGTCGTCGGCAGCCACACCCGCATCGTCGAGGGACCGCGGTTGGCCCACGAGTGGTAGGGCACGAGGACGATCCCCGAGGCGCGCTCGGCTTCGGGGGCGGCGTCGGCGGCGGCCTCCTCCTCGAACGGCCGGTACGGCCAGGCTCCGTCCTGGTGCGTCCGGGTCTCCCCGGCGACCACGACGGCGTCCCCCTCCCCGTCCTCGGGCGGCGCGGACGGGTCCACCCGTACCGCGTCGACCTCATGACCGTCCGTCAGGTCGACCGACTCGGCGCAGTAGACCAGCGGCCCGCGTTGCACGGCGACCGTGCCGCGTACGGCGTCGACGCGCGGGTCGGGGGCGATCCAGCGTGGTGCGACGGGCAGTTCGAGGCGTATCTCGTCGCCGGGGCGGAAGACCCGGGTGACGGTGGCCGTGCCCGGCGGCACCGTCCGCGCGGTCCCGTCCGGCTCGGTCAGCCGGACGGTGGCGTGCTCCGTCCAGGCGGGGATCCGCAGTGACAGGGTCCACGGGTGGTCCGGGGAGCGGTCGACGCGCACGGTGATCCGCCCGTCCGAGGGGTAGTCGGTGCGGATCCGCAGCCGGACGCCGCCGGTAGCGATGTCCGCGTCGGCGTACTGGTGGAGTTGGAGGCCGTGGTCGTCGACCGTGGCGAGATGGGCGGGCAGTTGGGCGAGGGTGCGGGCCACGTTGGTCGGGCAGCAGGACACCGCGAACCAGGGCGCGCGCAGGCTGGATTCGGCGCGCGGGCTGACGGCGTCCGCCGGGGGCACGGTGCCCCGGTGACGGCGGTGCAGGGTGTTGGCGTAGAAGAAGGCGCGTCCGTCCTCGGCCGGGGAGGCGGCGACCACGTTGAACAGGGTGCGCTCGGCGAGGTCGGCGTAGCGGGGCTCGCCGGTGGCGAGCAGCAGCCGCCAGCCGAGCAGCACGGAGGCGACGCCGGCGCAGGTCTCCGAGTAGGCGCGGTCGGGCGGCAGGACGAAGTCGTCGCCGAAGGACTCGTCCCGGTGGTGTGAGCCCATCCCTCCGGTGAGGTAGGTCCGTCGGGCGACCGTGGCCTCCCACTGCCGTACGACGGCGGCGAGCAGGGCCTCGTCGCCGGTCTCCACGGCCACGTCGACGGCGCCGGCCGCGAGGTAGAGGGCGCGTACGGCGTGGCCGCGCAGCACGGTGGCGTCGAGGACGGGAGTGTCGTCCTGGTAGTAGGCGCGGCCGAACTCGCCGTCGGCGAGGGTGCCGTGGCCTCGACGGCCGACGAAGAGGGCCGCCTGGTCGAGGTAGCGCTGCTCCCCCGTGGCCCGGGCCAGTTCGACGAGGGCCGTCTCGATCACTGGGTGTCCGCAGACGCGTTCGATGCCGCCTGGTCCGAAGGCGGCGCAGACGTGGTCGGCGGCGCGTCGGGCGGTCTTCGTCAGCTCTCCCTCGCCCAGGGCACGAAGTTGGGCCACGCCCGCCTGGATCAGGTGGCCGTAGCAGTAGAGTTCGTGGCCCCATTCGAGGTCGCTGTAGCGGGGCTGCTGTCCGGGGCGGCCGTACGCGGTGTTGAGGTAGCCGTCGGGTTCCTGGGCGGCGGAGATGGTGTCGGTGAGCGCGGCGATCTCGGCGTCGAGCGCGGCGTCGCCGCTGGGTCCGGCCTCCCAGGCCATGGCTTCGAGGAGTTTGTAGACGTCGGAGTCGGCGAACTCCCGTCCCTGCCGGTCCCGGTGGACGCGGCCTTCGACGGCGGCGCGGAAGTTG
Organism: Streptomyces sp. NPDC002328; assembly: GCF_042890065.1. Taxonomy (NCBI): domain Bacteria; kingdom Bacillati; phylum Actinomycetota; class Actinomycetes; order Kitasatosporales; family Streptomycetaceae; genus Streptomyces; species Streptomyces sp. NPDC002328. Next base: position 25,979 of record NZ_JBIARQ010000005.1, read on the forward strand.
CCGATCCAGCCGACGCGTTCCATCCAGTCGCGGCAGTGGGCGAGTGTGGCGGTGGCGTTGGTGCGTCGGCGCCGGGCCCAGAAGCCGCCGGTGATCCGGACCTCGTCCAGGCCCAGCGGTCGCAGCCGCCCTCGGGTGGGCGCCGTCGGCAGCATCTGCGAGCGCGTCGTGTTCTCCCTCACCGGTTCATGCCTTCGGTTCGTCCCTTCGATCGTCCGTGTCTGTGTAAGTGGGCGCGGTCAGCCCTTGAGCGCGCCCGACATGAAGCCCCGTACGTAGTGCCGTTGCAGGAGCAGGAAGAGGAGGAGGCAGGGCACGGCGAGGACCACCACGCCCGCCTCGGTGGCGCCGTAGTCGACGGCGCCCATGCTCTGCTGCCGCAGGTTGGCGACGGCGAGCGGCAGGGGCGCCTTCTCGCTGTCGGAGATGAGGATCAGCGGCGCGATGAAGTCGTTCCACGCCGCGAGGAAGGCGAACAGCCCGACGGTGATCAGTCCCGGCCGTACCGCCGGGAGGAGGATGCGGCGCAGCGCTCCGGCGGTGCCGCAGCCGTCGACGAGCGCCGACTCCTCCAGTTCGCGCGGGACCGCCTCGAAGGAGATCCGCATCATGAAGGTGGCGAACGGCAGTTGGAACACGGCCAGCACCAGGCTCAGCCCGATCAGCGAGTTCTGGAGGTGGAGCCTGCCGAGCAGGACGTAGAGCGGGATGAGGAGCGTGGCGTACGGGACCATGAGGATGGCCAGGGTCAGCAGGAACAGCAGGTTCTTGCCGGGGAAGTCGAAGCGGGCGAAGGCGTAGCCGCCCAGCAGGGACACCGTGAGGGTCAGGGCGACGGTCAGCGCCGAGACGATCGTGCTGTTGAGGAGGTACCGCCACAGGCCGGCGTCGTAGGCGATCAGGGTGCGGTAGTTGCCGAGGCCGTAGCCGGACTCCTGGGCGGTGCCGGGCTGTGCGCTGACCGACGCCCAGGCGTTCCACACCAGCGGGAAGAGGAAGATGACGGCCAGACCGCCGGCGACGACGTAGTGGGGCGTGCGGCCCAGCGCGCGGGTGAGCACCGTGGTGTCCCTTCTCAGGAGGCGGCGGGTGTCAAGACTCGTCGGCGCGGCGCAGACCGCGGAACTGGAGGACGTTGAGCAGGAGCAGCGCGGCCAGCACGATGATCGACAGGGCGGCGGCGGTGCCGAGGTCCAGCCGCTGGAAGGCCTCGCGGTAGATCAACTGCACGACGGTGACGGTGCTGTTGTCGGGTCCGCCCTTGGTGAGGACGAAGAACTGGTCGAAGGCGAGGAGCGATCCGGTCACGCACAGCAGCAGGGAGAGGGCGAGTGAGGGCCTGAGCAGTGGCAGCGTGACGGAGCGGAAGATCTGGGCGCGGCTCGCGCCGTCCATGCGGGCCGCCTCGTACAGCTCGTGCGGGATGCGCTGGAGGCCCACGAGGAGGATCAGCATGTAGAAGCCGGCGAACTTCCACACCACGAGGAACACCGTCGACAGCAGGGCGGAGGTCGGCGTGCCGAGGAAGGACACCGGGTCGTCGACGAGCCCGAGCTTCTCCAGGGTGCGGCTGAGGGGGCCGGTGGTGGGGCTGTAGAGGCCCCAGAAGAGCAGGGAGGCGGAGGCCAGGCCCAGGGCGCCGGGCAGGAAGTACACCGTGCGGAAGAAGCCGGCGCCGGGGCGGGACTCCTGCACCAGCAGGGCGAGCAGCAGGGCGAGGCCGAGGAGGACGACCGTGACGATCACGGTGTAGAGGAGCGTGAAGCGGACGGCCGGCCAGAACAGGGTGCTGTCGGTGATGTCGGTGTAGTTCTCGGGGGCGTTGCCGCCCCGGTCCCCGGCGAGCAGCGGCCAGTCGCTGAGCGACATCTGTCCGACGAGGAGCAGGGGCAGCACGAAGAAGACGGCGACGAACAGGGCGGTGGGCGCGGCGTAGCCGAGGCCCTGGACGGTCCGGGACCGCCAGCGGCGGGCGGTGGGCGGCCGGGCGCGGTCGGCCGGCGGGTGCGGCGGGGGCCGGTGCTCGGCGGCCGTGCGGTGGGGCGCCTTCACCTGCATGGCTCTCCTCTCCGGTCGGATGTCCGGTGGCTCTCCGGTCGGATGTCCGGTGGCTCTCCGGTTGGACCTCCGGTCACCTGTCCGGTCAGTCGGTGAGCGACGCGGTGACCGCCTTGTCGTCCTTCTCCACGGAGGCCCCGTCGCCGAAGACGGCGTTGCGCATCAGGGTCAGCCAGGGCCCGTTGGGGTCGTTGAAGGTCTGTCCGAACTTCAGCGCGTACGGGGTGCGGCCGTGCTCCACCAGCTGGTTGACGGTGACCAGGCGCGGGTCGGCGGCGGAGTGCTTGTTGGCGGCGAGGTCGGTGCGCGCGACGACGTCCTTGTGCGCGGCGACCACGTCGACCTGTGCCTCGTCGCCCAGGGACCAGGCGAGGAAGTTCCATGCCTGGTCGGTGGACTTGCTGGTGGCGGAGACGCCGATGGCGTCGCCGCCGACGAAGGTGGACTTGCCGCCGTCGGGTCCGGGGATGGCCGCCACCCCGAGGTCGAGGTCCTTGGGCATGAGGCCCAGGGTGGTCGACGGCATGGGCATCACGCCGACCTTGCCCTTGGGGAAGACCCCGGTCCAGGTGGTGCCGGTCTCGTCGCGGGCGCCGGCGGCGACGATGTCGTCCTTCACCCAGCCGCGGTAGACGTCGTAGACCTTCTTGGCGGTGGGGGAGGCGAGCTTCGCCTCGGTGCCCTCCTCGTTGAGGACCTCCGCTCCCCCGGCCCAGATGGACGGCCACCAGGTGAACACGCCGCAGCCGCCGCAGTTGCCGCCGAAGAACGTGCCGCTGACGTCACCGCCGAGCGCGTCCACGGCGCGTGCCTGTCGGTCCCACTCGGCGAGGGTGGTCGGCGGCTTCCCGGGGTCCAGCTTCGCCTTGCGGTAGAGCTCCTTGTTGTAGAAGAGCACCGACAGGTCCAGGGTGTGCGGGACGACGTACTTCTTGCCGTCGTGGGTTCCGGCCTTGATGTGCGACTGGGCCAGCTTGTCGGCGAAGGGCAGCGCGTCGACGCGGTCGGTGAGGTCGGCGAAGAGCCCGCTGGAGGTGTAGTTGGGGACGAACACGACGTCGGAGGCGAAGAGGTCGGGCAGGTCGCGCGAGCCGGCGGCCGCGCCGACCTTGGCCTGGTAGTCGTCGGTGGGGATGACGGTGAGCTCGATCTTGTTCTTGTGGCCCGCGTTGTACGCCTTGACGAGGGCCTCGCTCTGCGGTCTGGTGGCCGCACGCGTCCACATCGTCAGCTTGGTCCCGTCGTCGACGCCCGTGGCCGTCGCCGCCGCGCCCCCGCCTCCCTTTCGTCCGTCGTCCGAGCCGCCGTCGCCCGAACCGCAGGCCGTGACGAGGCCGGCGGCGGTGAGCAACGCGATCGCGCCCGTGACGAGTCGGTGTGTCTGTCCTCGTGATCCGGTCGTGCTCCGCATGACGATCCCCCTCGACAGAAATGAACCGAAAAGGCTTTCTGAAAGCTAGGTCTCAGCTCACTGCCCGTCAATCCCCTTGCACACACGGTCTTCTCGAGCATCGCCGAAAGCCGTGAAATCCCATCCGGCCACCCGCACCGAAACTTCTCGCGTACCGTTTACGCACGCGACTTACGCACGCGACGCGTGACAGGAGATCCCCATGGCACAGGCCGCCGGCCCCGCTCGTTCGCATCCCGCCACGCTCAGCGACGTCGCCCGGCTGGCCGGCGTGTCCGTCGCCACCGCCTCCAAGGCGCTCAACGGCCGCAGCCAGGTGCGCGCCGAGACCCGGCAGCGGGTGATCGACGCTGCCGAGCGGCTGTCGTTCCGGCCCAACCAGCTGGCGCGCGGGCTGCTCGTGGGCCGCTCGGGCACGGTGGGGCTGCTCACCAGCGACCTGGAGGGCCGGTTCAGCATCCCGATCCTCATGGGCGCCGAGGACGCCTTCGGAGCGGGCGAGGTCGCGGTCTTCCTCTGCGACGCGCGCGGCGACGCGATCCGCGAGCAGCACCACGTCCGCGCCCTGCTCGGGCGCCGGGTCGACGGGCTCATCGTGGTGGGCAGCCGCACCGATCCCCGCCCGTCCCTGGGCCGTGAGCTGCCGGTGCCCGTGGTCTACGCGTACGCGCCGTCCGAGGATCCGCAGGACCTGTCGATCGTGCCGGACAGCGTGGACGCCGGCCGGATCGCGGTGGAGCATCTGCTGGCCTGCGGGCGGACCAGGATCGCGCACATCACCGGCGACCCGGGATACGCGGCGGCGCACGACCGGGCCGAGGGCGCGCGGGCCGCGCTCGCCGACGCCGGACTGGCGACGGTCGGCGAACCGCGGTTCGGAGCCTGGTCGGAGGGGTGGGGGCGGGCGGCCACGGCGCTGCTGCTCGACCGGCACCCCGAGGTGGACGCGGTGCTGTGCGGCAGCGACCAGATCGCCCGCGGGGTGATGGACGTCCTGCGCGAGCGCGGGCTGCGGATGCCGGAGGACGTGGCGGTGATGGGCTTCGACAACTGGCAGGTGCTGACCACCTCCTCCCGGCCCCCGCTGACCAGCGTCGACATGAACCTGGAGCAGGTCGGCCGGGCGGCGGCGCAGGCGCTGTTCGCGGCGATCGGCGGGGCCCGCCGCTCGGGTGTGGAGACCGTGCGGTGCCGGGTGGCCATCCGGGGATCGACGGCGCCGCTGTCCTGAACCGTCCCGCCGTCCCCTCCCCCGACAGGGCGCTCGTCCCCTGCCCCGACAGGGCTCTCGCCTCCTCCTCCAACAGGGCTCTCCTCGCGTTCTCTTGACACTTCATCAGCGCGCTCCTACGTTGCGAAAACCTTTCAGGTCCGTTTCCGTTCCTCTCGTCACCCCGCCTCAGGGAGCCTCCGATGAGAAGACCGCACGCCCTGCTCATCGCTCTGCTGCTCACCTTCTGCTCGCTCCTCACCGCACCGCCCGCGCATGCCGCGCAGACCATCGGGTTCCCCACGTTCAGCGGCCCGGCCCTGCCGGCACCGCCCGTCGCCTACACACCGGGCGACATGATGCGCGGCATCTACGACGCGGAGAGCGCGGGCACCGACTTCTGGATGGACCGGCTGCTGGCCCGTACCGGCGACGACCCGGCGGGCCCCTGGCTGATGAGCCGGGGCCGGGCCCTGTTCATGAAGACCCACAACCCCTCGGTGCTCGGCTTCGGCGGCCAGGCCGCCTACTGGGAGAGCATCAGCAACAACAACGCGTACACGGTCGCGATCACCCCGGGCTCCTTCACCGAGCAGGTCGCCCAGCGCCGCCAGACGCCCAGCAACTGGCAGAGCGTGCACACCAGCGGCTCGGTCACGGTCACCCAGACCAAGTTCATCACCGACAACAACGTCGCCGTGACCAACCTGTCGGTCAAGAACAACGGCAGCGCCTCCACCACGCTGCAACTGCGGGCGACGTCGCCGTACGCCACGGCCGGGTCCGGCAGCGAGCTGACGGGGCAGGTGAACGCGTACAACAACCTCACCACCATCCGGCCGCGGCTGACGGGTGACGGGTTCACGGCGTCGAGCGGCGGGCTGAACCGGTCCGTGACGGTCGCGGCCGGCGCCACGGTGACCGCCAAGGTGGTGATGGGCTTCGTCACCGACGAGATCCCCGAGTCGCTCACCGAGTACAACGCCTACGCGGGCTACTCGGCGGCGACGGCCTTCGCCACGCATGTGCGGGCCTACAACCGGTGGTGGGCGGAGAACGTGCCCTACATCGACGTGCCCGAGCCCGCGATCAAGAAGAACGTCTACTACCGCTGGTGGCTGATGCGCTTCAACAGCCTCGACGCCGACATCCCCGGGCAGACCTACCAGTTCCCGACGTCGACCGAGGGCGTCCTCGGCTACAACAACGCGATCGCGCTCACCCAGCCCATGCACATCGACGACCTCAAGTACCTGCGCAACCCGGCCTACGCGTACGGCGACTGGATCGGCGTCGGCCAGACCTCCAAGGGCGGCCGCTTCCTCGACAACCCGGGCGATCCGGAGAACTGGTCCAACAGCTACACGCAGTACATCGCCGAGGCGGCCTGGAAGAGCTACCAGATCCATGGCGGACAGCCGTCGATCGCGGGCAGCCTGGCCCACTACGCCGAAGGCGACGTGAAGGGCCAACTCTCCTACTACGACCGGGACGACAACAAGCTGATCGAGTACGACTGGGGCGCGCTGACCGGCAACGACGCCGATGCCGTCTCCTTCCACTGGAAGCCGGGCGGCATGGACCGCGCCGAGTCCGCCTACCAGTACAGCGGGGCGCTCGCCGCCGCGCAGGCCTACGAGGCGACCGGCAACACCGCCAAGGCCACCGAGATGCGCACCCTCGCCACCCAGATCAAGAACGCCATCGTCGACGTTTTGTGGAACCCGAACCGCCAGCTCTTCGAGCACCGGCTGAAGTCGACCAACGAATGGGTGCCGTGGAAGGAGATCAACAACTACTACCCGTTCTCCGTCGGCGCGGTGCCCAACACCGCGACGTACAAACAGGCGTTGCGGCTGTACGACGACCCGGCGCAGTACCCCGTCTTCCCCTTCTACACGGCCAACCAGGTCGACAAGAAGGCGGCGGCCGACGCCGGGGAGCCGGGCTCCAACAACTTCTCCACCATCAACTCCACCGTGCAGTTCCGGCTTTACTCCTCGGTGCTGCGCAACTACCCCAACTCCTGGATGACCGCGACCGACTACAAGAAGCTCCTGTACTGGAACGTCTGGGCGCAGTACGTCGGCGGCAACACCCAGTGGCCCGACGCCAACGAGTTCTGGGCCGACTGGAACGGCAGCGGCATCGACTACCGCTCCTGGATCCATCACAACATCCTCGGCAGCAGCAACTGGACCGTGATCGAGGACGTCGCCGGTCTGCGGCCCCGCAGCGACGCCAAGGTCGAGCTGTCCCCGATCGACATCGGCTGGAGTCACTTCACCGTCAACAACCTCCGCTACCGGGGCGCGGATCTGTCCATCGTGTGGGACGACCCGGCCGACGGCGTGGTGCGCTACCCCGGCGTCCCGGAGGGCTACTCGGTCTACGTCAACGGCAACCGCGTCGCCACCGTCGGCTCGCTGGTGCCGCTCACCTGGGACCCGGCCACCGGTGACGTCACCACCAGCGGCACGGTCACCCACCGCGCCGCCGCCCCCGGCCTCAAGGCCCCGCACCAGGTCGTGCAGAACAGCCCCCGCATGGTCGACCTGCTCGCCAAGGCCGGCGTCGACCTGACCGCCGACCTGACCAACCTGGCCTCCGGGGCGACGGTTTCCGCCTCCCACACCGGATCCGGCAGCACGGCCGCCGGCGCGGTCGACGGCTACCCCACCAACGAGCCGTTCTGGGGCGCCGGCGGGTCTCCCAACAGCCAGGACTGGTACGAGCTGAACCTCGGCGCCGCCCGCACGTTCAACGAGGTGCGTCTGCACTTCAAGGACAGCCGCCCGGCGAGCGCCGTCTACCGGGCCCCGTCGGCGTACACCATCCAGTACTACAACGGCAGTTCCTGGGTGAACGTGCCCGGCCAGGCCAAGAGTCCGTCGGCGCCGCGGGCCAACTACAACCTGGTGCGGTTCCCGGCGGTCAACGCCCAACGGGTGCGGGTCCTGGCCACCAACGCGTCGGCGGCGAAGACGGGTCTCACCGAGGTGAAGATCTTCAACCGGGGCGGTGTGCAGCCGCCCGCCAACCAGGCGGCCTCCGCGACGGCGTCCGCCTCGTACACCTCACCCTGGGAGAACGTCACCGCGGTCAACGACGGGGTCGACCCGCCGTCGTCCAACGACACCGTCAACTCCCGTTGGGGGACCTGGCCGGAGAGCGGCCGGCAGTGGGCCGAGCTGACCTGGCCTTCGGCGCGGACCCTCGACCGGGCGGAGGTGTACTTCTTCGACGACGACCAGGGCATCGACATGCCCGCCTCCTGGAAGCTCCAGTACTGGAACGGCAGCGCCTACGTCGACGTGCCCGGCGCGAGCGGCTATCCCCTGGCCAAGAACCAGTACAACAGCGTCACCTTCACCGCGACGAACACCACGCGGCTGCGGGTGCTGCTCACGAGCAACGGCACGAACTCCGTCGGCCTCCTGGAAGCGAAGGTGTACGGCCCGTGACGCACACCCGAAACCTCTCCGCGCTCATCGCCTCGGTGGCCCTCGCGGTCACCGCCCTGACGGCACCGCGGCCCGCCGCCGCTGTGGCTGCCTTGAACTTCACCTCCACGGCGGTGAACCAGAACGGCGGCAACTGCCTCGACCTGCCCGGGAGTTCGACGGCCAACGGAACGCAGCTGCGCGCCCTGAACTGCGGCGGCGGCGCACAGCAGAACCTCGCCTTCACCCCGCTCTCGGGGTCCGGCGACACGTACACGATCACCACCTCGTCCGGCCAGTGCGTCGACGTCAGCGGCGCTTCTGCCGCCGACAACGCGGCGATCATCCAGTGGCCCTGCCACGGTGCGACGAACCAGCAGTGGCGGCTCCAGCCGGTGTCGGTGACGGGTACGGACAAGACCTTCAACCTGGTCTCCGTGGCTTCCGGCAAGTGCGTTTCGCCGAGCGGGGGTTCGTCGTCCTCGAACACGAACCTGGTGCAGCTGCCGTGCTCCGCGGCGAACGGGAGGGTGTGGCGGCTGCCCTCCTTCACCGGCGGCGGCACGACTCCCGGCACGTTCACCAACCCGCTCGCCCAGCGCGGCCCCGATCCCTGGCTGACGTACCACGACGGGTACTACTACCTCGCCACCACGACGTGGAACTCGACGATCACCATGCGCAAGTCCCGTACGCTCGGGGGGCTTTCCACGGCGACCGAGCAGGTGCTCTTCAACCTGACCCGGCCCAACGGGGCCGGCACCATGTGGGCCCCCGAGTTCCATCTGCTCGACGGTCCGAACGGCAAGCGCTGGTACTTCTACTACACCGCCGGACGCGAGCCGTTCGACCTGGGCACCCAGCGGATCCATGTGCTGGAGAGCGCCGGGCTCGACCCGATGGGCCCCTACACCTTCAAGGCCGATCTGCTCGACCCGACCCAGGACAACACCTGGGAGCTGGACCCGGGCATCCTTCAACTCAACGGGCAGCTATACCTGTTGGGCACCTTCTACAACGGCTCGCAGCCGATGTTCATCCGGCCGCTGTCCAACCCGTGGACCGCGAGCGGCACCAGGCGGGTGCTGTCCACCCCGACTTACGGCTGGGAGACGGTGGGCGGCGCGGTCAACGAGGGCGCGGAGGTGCTCCAGCGGGGCGGCAGGACGTTCATCGTCTACTCGGCGAGCCACTGCTCGACGCCCGACTACAAGCTGGGCATGCTCACCTACAACGGCGGTGACCCGCTCAACTCCTCGTCCTGGGTGAAGTCCCCGAACCCGGTGTTCCAACGGTCCAACGCGAGCGGTGTGTACGGCCCCGGCCACAACGGCTTCTTCAAGTCGCCGGACGGGACGGAGGACTGGATGGTCTACCACGCCAACAGCTCCGCGGGCGGAGGCTGCGACATGAACCGCTCGACCAGGGCGCAGAAGTTCACCTGGAACGCCGACGGCACACCGAACTTCGGCACGCCGGTGGCGCTGGGCGTGCCGCTGACGGCCCCGTCGGGCGAGTAGCGCTCACTCAGCGGACGTAGGTGTCGCAGAGCTGCCGCACGGACGGCGACACGGGCGCCTGGTGCGACCATCCGCACACGGTGCGCAGGTCGTACCCGGCGTACGGCGGCGCCGCGGTACGCGCCGAACCGGCCCGGGGCCGGGCCGCCCCCGGTGCGGCGGTCCGCTGCTGCCGCACCCGGGGCGGCGCGGCCGGCGGCCGCGGAGCGACGGCACGCACGCTTCTCCGCGGCCGGGGCGCGCGAACGGGGCCGGGCGCCGCACTCCCGGTGTCGACGAGCGAGGCCCGCCCGTCAGGCTGCCTCCCCACCGGCACCGGCACCGGCACGGCCGAGGCCGTACGAGCCTCAACCTCAGCGACCCGCGGATCGGGCCCCGGCTCACCACGAGGCACGGCGACACACCCCCCGACCAGAAAACCCAAAACCAACACAACGACAAACCGAACCGACCAACGCATCCCCCCACCCTGCCGCCAACACCCCCAACTCCACCCACACACCCCGAACGATCACCGACACGAGTGACAAATCACCACCCTCAGGGACGCCGAGCCACGAACACGAACTCCTTCCCCGGCCGATCCGGAGCACCCCGAACGCCGTCCACCACATACCCCTCCGCGACCAAGTGCCGCTCGACCTCGGCCCGTTCCCGAAACCGGAGGGTCGACTCGGACGTCAACACCTCCTCCCGCACCCGATGTCCAGCACACTCGTGGCCCCGAACTCCTCCACCATCGCCACGTACGCGTCGAGATCACCGCGATCGGGATCGAGCGGATCGTAGATCGCAGCCAACCGTGGATCCCCGAAACATTCATCAGCCATGCTGAGGAACGTACCGCCGCCGCCCAGCAGAGGACCCCGCACGTGAGAGCGCTGCCCGCCGTCACCGGCCGTAACGAGTTCGACGCTCTGGTCGTCAGGACCGACTTCGAGGACGATCAGGCCTGGCGGGCGGTGGTGACGGCGTTGATGCAGCCGTGGGGGGACAAGCCGTATGACGCGGATGTTCATTTCGTTGATGATCCGGTCTGGTCCGGGGCGACGGTCGACGAGGTGCTGGCCGCCGTCCGTGCCGACGACGACGTGTCCGTCGTCTTCATCGCCGACCGTACGACCATGCGGTCGGCGATCCATCCGCTGCTCGCGGTCACCACGCTGACGCGGGAGGACTGCGAGGACGACGAGGACTACGCGCAACTGATCGAGTTCGGTCGTGACTTCCGCACCGTCCCCGCCGGGGTCCATGGCGTCTACGCGAATCTGAGCATCGGCAATCTGGGCTTCGAGGAGTACGCGGCCGGGGCCGGTGATGATTCTGAGGGGGTCTTTCGACAGTGATCGCCGGCGGTGAAGGCAGCGCGCGCGGAATTCGAATGCGTGCGCATTCTATGCCCTGTGCTGGAAAAGCGAACCTTCTCGTGTGATCTGCGCTCACTTCATGATCGCCTTATGCTGATCTGGTGAGAGCTCGGGCACTCGAAAGCCGGTGAGGAACCGGCGGGAAGCGGGCTTCCATGGCTGAGCGATTCAAAAAATCGGGGTTGATCGGCGAATTGTCGGCCGAATTCGCCGGCACCATGATTCTTATTCTCTTCGGTTGCGGCGTGGTCGCGCAGGTCGTCGCCGGCGGTGCCCTGACGACGCCGCCGGGCGGGCTCGGGGACCACGACAGCATCGCCTGGGCCTGGGGCATCGGCGTCACCCTGGGCGTGTACGTCGCGGCGCGGCTGAGCGGCGCCCACCTCAATCCTGCGGTGACGGTCGCGCTGGCCACGTTCAAAGGGTTCCCGTGGAACAAGGTGGCGCCCTACGCGCTGGCCCAGACGGCCGGAGCCTTCGTCGCGGCGCTGATCGTGCGCTGGAACTACACCGAGGCGCTGGCGAAGGCCGACCCCGGGCACACCATCAAGACCCAGGGCGTCTTCTCCACGCTCCCCGCGAACGGCAACCCGAACCTGCCGGTCCACGAGTGGGGCGCGTTCCGCGACCAGATCATCGGCACCGCGATCCTGCTGCTGCTGATCCTGGCCATCACGGACCTGCTGAACACGCCCCCCGGCGCGAACCTGGCGCCGTTCATCATCGGTCTGGTCGTCGTCGCGATCGGCATGGCCTGGGGCACCAACGCGGGCTACGCGATCAACCCGGCGCGTGACTTCGGACCCAGACTGGCCAGCTTCATCACGGGCTACGGCACCGCATGGCGAGATCAGTACGGGAATCTGTACTTCTGGGTGCCGATCATCGCCCCGCTGATCGGCGGCGTGCTCGGCGCGGGTCTGTACAAGTTCCTGGTCGGCCGGTTCCTGCCGACGGCGGAGCCGGAGCCCCCCGGCCGTGTCCCCACGCCCGAGGAGTGAAGGTCCCGGCGTCCGAGGACCGATCCCCCGCACCCGTGAGGTGCTGATCCCCGCAACAGAGGCGGTAATCCATGGCTGACTTCGTGGGCGCGGTGGACCAAGGGACCACCAGCACCCGATTCATGATCTTCGACCACTCCGGCAACGAGGTGGCGAAGCACCAACTGGAGCACGCCCAGATCCTCCCGCAGTCCGGCTGGGTCGAGCACGATCCGGTGGAGATCTGGGAACGCACCAACTCGGTGATCCAGAACGCCCTGCGGCACGGGAACCTGTCACCGGAGGACCTCGCGGCGATCGGCATCACCAACCAGCGGGAGACCACCGTGGTGTGGGACCCGCGCAACGGGCGCCCCTACTACAACGCGATCGTCTGGCAGGACACCCGCACCGACTCCATCGCCGCCGCCCTGGAACGCTCGGGCAAGGGCGACGTCATCCGCCGCAAGGCGGGCCTGCCGCCGGCGACGTACTTCTCCGGGGGCAAGATCCAGTGGATCCTGGAGAACGTCGACGGCGTCCGCGAGGCCGCGCAGCAGGGACACGCCCTGTTCGGCAACACGGACGCCTGGGTCCTGTGGAACCTGACCGGCGGTCCCGACGGCGGCATCCACGCCACCGACGTGACCAACGCCAGCCGCACCATGCTGATGGACCTGGAGACCCTCGACTGGGACGACGAGCTGCTGGGCTTCTTCGGGATCCCCCGGGAGATGCTGCCCACCATCAAGCCCTCCTCCCACGCCGAGGCATACGGCGTCACCCGCAGCTCCCGGCCGTTGCGGGCCGCCATCCCCATCACCGGCGTGCTCGGCGACCAGCAGGCGGCCACGGTCGGACAGGTCTGCTACGCGCCGGGCGAGGCGAAGAACACCTACGGCACCGGCAACTTCCTCGTCCTCAACACCGGTACGGAGCTGGTGCGTTCGCAGCACGGGCTGCTGACCACGGTGGCGTACCAGTTCGGCGACAGCCCGGCCGTCTACGCGCTGGAGGGCTCCATCGCCGTGACCGGGTCGGCGGTGCAGTGGCTGCGCGACCAGCTGAAGATCATCAGCAACGCGGCGGAGAGCGAGAGCCTGGCGCGCACGGTCGAGGACAACGGCGGCGTGTACTTCGTGCCGGCGTTCTCGGGCCTGTTCGCCCCGTACTGGCGTTCCGACGCGCGCGGCGCGATCGTGGGCCTCGCGCGGTACAACGACAACGGTCATCTCGCGCGGGCGACGCTGGAGTCCATCTGCTACCAGAGCCGCGACGTCGTCGAGGCCATGGAGCAGGACTCCGGGGTCCATCTCGACGTGCTCAAGGTCGACGGCGGCGTGACGGCCAACGACCTGTGCATGCAGATCCAGGCCGATGTGCTCGGCGTACCGGTGAGCCGTCCCGTCGTCGCCGAGACCACCGCGCTCGGGGCCGCCTACGCGGCGGGGCTCGCCACCGGTTTCTGGCGGGACACCGACGAACTGCGGACCCACTGGCAGGAGTCCGAGCGGTGGGAGCCGCAGTGGTCCGACGAACGGCGGGCGGAGGGCTACGCGGACTGGAAGAAGGCGGTGGAGCGCACCCTCGACTGGGCCAAGGTCGAGTAGCGCCGGAACCGGGTCAGGAGGCCGATGCCGAAACCGCCGCTCCCGGTGAGCGGCGGTTTCGCCAGTCCCGCGTCCGTCCGACGTCCGTCCCGCGTCCGTCCGGCGTCAGTCCGACGCCCGTCCGGTCCTTCCGTGCGGCCGCGCTTCTAGGCGCTTCGCCGTGCACTGACGGCCGGACACGCCGCCCCGGTTCACCCAAATATGACTATAAGACATGTGTTATTTGGTCATGCACACACATACGCGGCGCACCGTGCTCGGTGCATCGATCGCGGCCGCCGGCTCGGGAGCCCTGGCCGGCTGCTCCGGGACCGGCCCCGACTCCCCGCCCGGCTCCCGGTCGGCGTCCGGCCCCCGCCCCGGGGCCGACCACCCCTCGGCGTCCGGCTCGCCCTCCAAGGCCGGCTCCCGCGCGGGGGAAGGAGCCGCCACCGGCGGTCACGGCGGCGGCTTCGTCCCCAAGGGGCCCCGGGGCTATGTGAACCCGTCCGATCCCGAGGTGCTCGCCGCCGAGGCGGCCCGCGGCTCCGGCCCCGTCCGCAAGGTCGCGCTGACCGCCATCGAGACCTCCCTCGACCTGGGCGGGCGAACGGTCAAGTCATGGGCGTACGGCGACACACTGCCCGGCCGGGAGATCCGGATCGCCTCCGGCGACATGCTCGCCATCACGCTCGCCAACCACCTCCCCGAGGCGACGACACTGCACTCGCACGGTCTGCGGCTGCGCTGCGACATGGACGGCGTGCCGGGGCTGACCCAGTACTCGATCAGGCCCGGCGCGGACTTCCACTACCGCTTCGCCGTGTCGCACCCGGGGACGTACTGGCTGCACTCCCACTCGGGCATGCAGCTCGACCGCGGGCTGTACGCCCCGCTGATCGTCGAGGACCCCAAGGAGCCGTTGTCCTACGACAAGGAGTGGGTCGTCGTCCTGGACGACTGGCTGGACGGCGTGGGCGGCTCCACCCCCGACGACGTGCTCTCGCGGCTCGGCGGCGGCAAGATCGCGCCGATGGACATGGGCGAGGACCTCCCTCACCACAGCACGCACAACGGCACGCACAACGGCACCCACCACGGCGCGGCCGCACGGCAGGACGGACCGTCCGGGCCGTCCCGCATCCTGCGGCACTCCCGCAGCCGCACGCTGCGCAGCGAGGGCGGCCACGTCGACTACCCGTACTACCTCGTCAACGGCCGTCTGCCGCAGGCCCCTTCGGTGTTCCGGGCCCGCCCCGGCGACCGCATCCGGCTGCGGATCATCAACGCCGGCGGCGACACGGCGTTCCGGGTGGCGCTCGGCGGCCACACGATGACGGTGACCCACACCGACGGCTACCCCGTGGAGCACAAGAAGACGGACGCGCTGCTGTTGGGCATGGCCGAACGCTACGACGTCCTGGTCACCGCCAAGGACGGGGTGTTCCCGCTGGTCGCGCTGGCCGAGGGCAAGAACGCCCGCGCGCTGGCCGTGCTGCGCACCGGCGGCGGGCGGGCCCCCGGGCCCTCCGTGCACCCCGACGAACTGGACGGCAAGGTCGTGCCGGCCAGACGGCTCGTGCCGCACGAGTCGGTGGCCTTCTGCGAGCGCGAACCCGACCGCGAGCTGCGCTTCCGGCTGACCGGAAGCATGGCGAAGTGGGACTGGAGCATCGACCACCAGCGGTACTCCGTCGAACAGCGCCACCCGGTCCGCGAGGGGGAACGGGTCCGGGTGACCGTCGTCAACGCCACCGACATGTGGCACCCCGTGCATCTGCACGGCCACACCTTCGCCCTCACCGGCATCGACTCGGCCGGGGCGCGCAAGGACACCGCGCTGGTGCTGCCGCACCGCAAGCTCGTCTTCGACTTCAACGCCGACAATCCGGGGCTGTGGATGCTGCACTGCCACAACCAGTACCACTCGGAGTCCGGGATGATGACCAACATCGGTTACCGCAGGTGACGGCCGTCCGCGAGGGAGCGGGCCGGCGATGCGCCTGACGAGCGCCGCCGCCGGACGCGGGAGGGCCGGTCGCACCGGCCCTCCCCCGTGTCAGCCGGACCGCCGGGACGCCTCGGCCAGCGGGTCGTGGCCCCAGTTCATCAGCGAGTGCCGCCAGCGCGAGTCCTCGACGCCGGCCGAGGGCCGCTGCGCGGAGTGGCGGCGGATGTAGCCGATCACCTTGCGCATATGGGCGTAGTCCGCGTCGGACAGGTCGCCCTTCTTCGTGCGCAGGATGCCGACGATCCTGCGGCCCGAGGCGTGGCCGGTGGACTCGCCGCCGCCTTCGCGCTGACCGGCCGACCTCGACTCCTCGGAGGCCAGCCACTTCTCCAGTTCGGCGGGCGTCATGTTGACGAGCTCGCGGAAGGAGTCCCAGGTCTCGCGCCGGTCGTCGTCGGACGGCACGGCGCTCACTTCTTCTTCTTGAGCGCGGACGGCTTGTGCACGGCCGAGCGGCCCGACTTGTCGCTGCGCACCTCGTACTGGGGATCGTCCGGTGAGGCGTCGACGGTCCGGCCGGCGGCCTCGGTCCGGTCGGTGATCTTCTTCTCCACGGTCCCCGTGGTCTCGGTGCCGTGCGTGCTCCAGGCGACCTTGTCGCCCTTGGACGGCTGCTTCTTGCGGCCCTTCGCCATGACGGCGCTCCTCACCCTGGTGTGACGCCCTTCCCTCCACCCTGCGGGCCGCCGCCCCGGGCCGCACCTCCGACACCAGCAGCTAGACAGGCATGGCGTCGGCCGGGTGCTCCAGGTGCTGGAGGTAGGGCAGGTCCGTCAGCGGCCGGCCGGTGCAGAACCGGACGATGAGGTCGGCGTGGGCCACGTCCTGTTCCAGGGTGAACATGTGGTCGGCGTCCCGGAACGTGGCGAAGGGGGCGGCCAGTTCACCGGCCAGTCGGCGGCCGAGGTCCGGCGTGGTGAGGTGGTCGTGCTCGCCGGTGTAGACCAACGCCGGGACGCGGAGCGGCTCCGGCACGTACCACTCGTGCCGGGTCATGCGCAGGTTGTGGTCGCAGGCCTTGAGCAGGGAGTCCTCGCTCTGGGTGCGGAACTGGTGGCTCAGCATCCGCCAGATCACCGTGTGCCGGCGGATACGGCGGTCGGGCGGCGTCACGAACGTCGACAACAGGCTGTCGGCGAGCTCCTCGCGCCGGCCCTCCGCCGCCATCGCCCGCCACACCGGGATCATCCGCAGGTAGTCCTGCGGGAGTCGGGCGGTCATCGCCCCGAGCAGGAGCCGCGCCACACGGTGCGGGTACCGCTGGGCGCAGCGCAGCGCGATCGCCCCGCCGTAACAGGTGCCCAGCAGGTTGGCGGCTCCGATGTCCAGGTCCTCCAGCAGATGGCGCAGGGCCGCGGCGAGGAAGTCGTAGCCGTAGGCGTCGGGCAGGGCGTCGGCCGATCCGAAGCCGGGGAGTTCGACGGTCACCAGCGAGGTGTGCTCGCGCAGGAGTCTCTCGTAGTTGGCCCAGGAGTTGCGGTCCTGCATCATGCCGCCGATGACGACGACGGGTTCGGTGGCCGTCGCGGACGACTCAGCGATCCGGCAGACGAACTTGAACCCCTCGAACTCCGACCAGTGCTCCCGGACCCGCCCGGCCACCGCCGGCAGCCCCGGCCGCGTCGCGCTGCGGTGGGCAGGCCGTGGACCGGCGGGTGTGCTGGGGATCGGTGACGTCTCGCCGTTCAGGGGCTCGTTCATACGCGGTTTAACGCGGACCGCGCCCTCACTGTCACGGGAGGCCGCCCCGGTGTTTCCCGCGCCCGGGACCGGCCGGCGGCACCTCATGCGCGCGGCCGGCGGCTCCTCAGTCGCGCAGCGCGGTGTGCAGACGCACGGTCGTGCCGTCCTCTCGGGTGGAGCGGATCTCCACCAGGTCGCAGAGCTGGTGGGCGAGCCACAGGCCGCGCCCGCCGACCTGGGAGGCGTCGGGCTGCAACCGGCCGGTGAGGGGTTCGGCGATATGGCCGCGGTCCTGGAACTCGCAGATCATGCGGTCCTCGTCGACCCAGGTACGCAGCACTCCCCGGCCGCCGCCGTGCTTGATGCTGTTGGCGGCGATCTCCGTGGCGGCGATGCTCAGTTCGCGCAGCCGCACCCCGCCCAGCTCGTTCCGCTCGGCGCACTCGGCGATCTTGGCGCGCACCGCGGCGAGGTCGCCCTGCTCGTAGCGCAGTTCGTCGAACGGGTCGCAGGGGTCGCCCAGTGCCTCGAACGGGAACGCGGCCTCCGCGTCGTAGCCGTCGCTGGGGTGGGTACGGCCGTCCCGGCGCAGCTCGGGGTGGCAGCGGGACATCGCCTTCAGGTCGGCGTGCCGGCCGTCGGTGTCGTAGGGGCACAGCAGCCACCAGGCGGGGCTGGCGGCGAAGGCCTTGTTGAGGAGCCACTCGTGGTAGCGCAGTTCCCGGACCTCGGCCAGGCTGCGCGCCTCGTCCCAGCTGGACTCGCCGATGCCCCGCACCGGGCGGCCGTCGGAGGCGTGCTCGTGGATCCATCGCTGCCAGGCGGGGATGAGCCGCCCGGGGTGGTGGGCGACGGAGTCGGTGTCGACGAAGCGGACCGTCGACAGCTCGGGGAGTTCGGCGCGCAGCAGCGACACCTTGTCGTGCGGGACGGCCACGACCACGGCCTCGTCGCCGTCGAGCGCCTCGCGGATGAAGCCGAGCGTGCCGTCCAGGAACGCCTCGCGGCCCCGGTACGGGTACAGCTCATGCCGGTACCCGGTGCGCGCGCCCGGGGCGGCCTCGGTGGAAGAGCTGGTCATGGCGCGATCACCACCGGCACCTCCGGTGCGGCGAACCCCGAAAGCTCCCAGCACAGCCGCACGGTCTCGTTGGCCCCCTCGATGATCACCTGGCGGTCCGGCAGGTACCGGGCGGCGTCGGCCAGTGCGCTCATGCCCGCCGCGTCGAAGAACTCCAGCTCGTGGCACATCAGGCGCACGACCGGGACGTGGGCGACGAGATGGCGCAGCACCGCGCCGAACGCCGCGGCACCCGCTGAGTCGATGACCCCTGTCACCGTCCAGTGTCCCTCTCCGGTCCTGTACACCCGGAACTCGGGTGCTGCGGGTCGGCTGCCCACGTGGTGCGGATGCACACACCTGACTTGATCAAGGGTGGGCGGGTCCCAGTCGGCGGGGCGGTAGGTGCACAGCACCATGGCTCCGCTGTCCGCGGCGAACTCCTCCAGGTCCAGTTCGCTCTGGAGCATGCTGCCGGGGCGGGCCCCGGCGCGGTCGGCGGTGACATGGCGCAGGATGCGCAGGGCGCGGAAGCCCTCGCGTCCGGCGCTGGCCGCCTCGCGGCGCACCGCGGCCAGCAGGGAGCCCTCCAGCCGGGCCGGGTCGAGCACGACGGGGGCCGGCGCGTCGGCGAGGTCCCGGGCGGTGCCGCCGTCGGGTCCGACGATCACGACCTTGTCGCCGAAGAGCGCGCCGTCGGCGACGAAGGCACGGCTGCGCTCCCCCGCGGTCTCGGCCGGCTCCAGGAGCTGGCAGACGTGGTCGCCGCTCTCCACCTCGTCCAGCGTGGCCAGGCTACGCGCCGCTCTCACCGGTGCTCCCCTCAGTCACGTCTTCACCTTATAAGCCTCTTGCCCCGGCTGTCGGGGCTGGTCAGGACGCCCGCCCGGCGCGGGCCTCGGCCGCCCACCCGAGGACGACCGGCGCACAGCGCTCGGCGAACTCCTCGTAGTCGGCGGGGGTGTTGTACACGTGGGCGGACAGGCGCAGGTATCCGGCGCCCGCGAAGCTGGTGAAGGCGGTCTCGGCGTCCAGTTCGGCGACCGCCCGGTCGCGCAGGGCGTCGGCCTCGATCCGGGTGGCCCCCAGTCCTTCCGGCAGCGGGACCAGGCGCATTCCCGGTACGGGCATGCCGACGTCGGCCGTCGCGGAGCCGTGGCTCCCGGGTGCGCCGAGGGCGGCTCCGACGACGTGTGCGCCGTAGTCGGCCAGGTCGTCCATGTAGCGGCGGGCCGTGTCCCAGCCCCAGGCGCGGTCGACGAGGTCCAGCGCGGTGGGCGCGGCCAACCAGCTCGTGACGTCGAGGGTGCCCTGCTGGTCGAAGCGCTCGGGGAAGGGCTCGCGGGCGTTCCAGGAGTCGATCGGCGGGTGGAGTTCCGCGCGCAGCGCTCCCCGGGCGACGAGGGCCGCCGTGCCGCGCGGGGCGCAGCCCCACTTGTGCAGGTTGCCGACCCAGGCGTCGCACCGCAGTCCCTCCAAGGGCGCGGCGAGGAGGCCGGGGGCGTGCGCTCCGTCCACGAGCAGGGGTATGCCGCGGCGGGCCGCTTCGGCTCCGACGCGTTCCACGGGCATCCGGCGGGCCGTCGCGGAGGTGATCTGGTCGAGGACGATCAGCGCCACGTCGTCGTCGACCTCGGCCATGACCGCCTCGTACGCCTGCCCGACGTCGGCGGCGAGCGGCACCCTCGCGGTGCGCACCCGGCCGCCCCGGCGGCGGGCGAGCCGCTCCGCGCCCATGGTGACGGCTCCGTAGCCGTGATCGGTGACGACGACGTCGCCGCCGGGGCGCGCGGTGAGCGCCGCGTACACGACGCTCGCGCCGGCGCTGGCGTTCGGGACGAGGGCCAGGTCGCCGGCGTCGACGCCCAGGTGGCGGGCGACGGCGGCGCGGGCGGCGACGACGCGGGCGGGGAGTTCCGGGAACCACTTGACGGGCGCGCGTTCCATCTCGGCGCGCAGCGCGTTCTGCCGTTCCTGTGCCGCTCGGGGGACCGCGCCGAAGGAGCCGTGGTTGAGGTGCAGCATGCCGGGGTCGAGGGTCCAGGCGAGCGCGGCGGGCCGCCCGTCGGGCAGGAGCAGGGCGTGGGGCGCGGTGCGGGTGTCGATCTCGGTCACATGGCTCCTGTCGGGGACCGCCGCAGGCCAGGAGGTCTTCGGCGCGGGATCACGATACCCAGGCGGCGGGGGCGTGTTCGGCCGTGCGACCGGCTGCCCCGCTTCACCGCGCTCCCGCAGGGTAGACGCTGATCCAGCGGCACCGACCTAGGGAGGCGACACCGTGGACCGATCAGCGGTGCGGGCAGTGGGCTGGGCCCGCGCTCTGCCCATCGACAGTTCCGTCAAGGAGGCCCGTGACTGGGCCCGCAGGCATCTCGACACGCTGGGCTGGACCGGCAGTGATCCGGAGACCGTGGACTCCGTCCTGCTCGCCGTCTCCGAGCTGGTCACCAACGCGCACCGGCATGCGCGCAGCAGCGCTCAGCTCGTCATGACGTGGGACAGCCGGTGTCTGCACATCGCCGTCCACGACTCCTCGCCGGACCTGCCGAGTCCTCGGCCGCCCAGCACGGAACGCGTCGGCGGACGCGGCATGATGCTGGTGGACGCGCTCGCGGACAGCTGGGAGACGCGGCCCTGTCCGCACGGCAAGACGGTGACCGCGTGCTTCCGGCCGTCGTCGTCCGCCGCGTCGTGACGTGGCGGCTCACTCGACGGCGTCGAGGCGGACGCTGAGCTGGGCGCCCCACTCGCGAAAGCCGAGCGCCCGAGCCACGCGACGGGACGCCTGCGGGCGGGCCCGCCACTGGGGCAGCAGACCGGCCGCGAGGGCGTGGCTCACGGCGGCGGAGGCCGCCTGCCGCGCCAGACCGCGTCCGCGGTGGCGCGGATCGGTCAGTACGCACATGTGTGCGGTGGACGCCGGCCACCTCTCGTACCCGGCGGCGGCCACGACGTCGGCCCCGTCCCGTACGACGAACACCGGCGAGTCGATGTCACCGACCCCGCTCTCCGCAACGTCGTCGGGGCCCGCGGCCTCCATGAGCGCACGGATGCCGCCGTGCCCCGCCGGAACCGCCGCGACCCGGGCCTTGACCGGCCGGAAGCCGTCCGCCGGGAGATAGGCGAGAACAGCGGGCCCGAGCACCTCGACGACAGGCAACCGCGCCACGACGGCGTCGGCCCGCACCAGATCCTCGACGGCCATCCCGGCCACCCCCCGCCGAACGAGCCGGGCCCGCGCCTCATCAGGCACCGTGACGATCACCCCACCCCCCACCCTGACAATGCCCACCCACCCCACGGGCCCCACCCGCGACCCCGCCGAAACACCAACCACAACACCCCCACCCCGCACATCCGCAGCCACCGACACCCCAGCCAACCCCTCCCAGAGCCCCCACACCCGACTGTCCAACGGCTCCTCACCCATCCGCTCGCTCCCTGGTCAGGCAGAAGGGGTGGCCGGCCGGGTCGGTGAGAACCCGCCAGCGGTCGCCTCCCGGCTGCCGCTCCGGCCGGCCCGCGCCCAGCTCCGTCAGCCGCGCCTCGGCGTCGTCGAGATCTTCGACCGCGAAGTCGAGATGCATCTGCTGCGGCACGCTCTGGTCGGGCCGGCGCGGAGGCACGTAGGCGTCGACCCGTTGGAACCCGATGAGCAGGCCGCCCTCCTCCCCGACGAGCCCGGCGAAGTCGGCGCCGGACGCGTCGTGGAGCCGGAGCCCGGTGGCCTGCTGGTAGAAGGCGGCCAGCGCCGGCGGGTCGGGGCAGTCCAGCGTGATCGCTGTCAGCCGCATGCTCAGGTCCTTGTCGGTCCGGGCCGACGTGGGTGGGGTGAGTTCGGGTGGGGTCAGTCGGTTGAGTTCTTCTGTGATCGTGCGGCGTAGGGGGTCGTGGCGTGGGCCGAGGGTGTCGTGGGTGTCGGTCCATCGTTCACGGGGGTAGAGCCATACCGGTCGGCCCAGCAGTTCCGGTGGTTCCCAGGCGTAGCGGGGCCATACGTGTGCGTGGAGGAACGGGTCGGTGTTGCCGAGGATCTCCAGGTTGACGCGTCGGAACGCCGGATCCAGGCGTGCGCAGGCGCGTTCGACGGCCTCGCCGAGCCTGTCCATGTCGGACAGGAAGGCGAGCCGTCTGCTTCTGGGCAGCTCCGACAGCCGCCGCACCCCGGGATCGTCCGTGAGGAGCACGCAGTAGCCCGGCAGGAACTGCACGTCCCCGATCACGGCGAAGCCGGACTCCAGCCTGCGCAGCACTGTGGGGTTGGCTCCGCGGAGGGCGCTGGTGATGCGGTCGTTCCGCCAGTCTTCGGCCATGGTCGTGTCTCCGTCAGCGGCCGTCGATCAGGGCTTCGGCCAGGGTCGGGGAGAACGTGCCCGCCCTCGGGGAGTCCTGCGGGCAGTGGGTGGGGTCGTTGCCGTCCGAGTCGCCCGGGTTCTTGATCCACAGGAGGTACTCCGCGCCGCCCTCGCCGGTGCGGGAGGTCGCTCCGAGTTTGCGGGCGGCGGGGTTGCAGAAGCCGACGTGGCCGCTGGCGGGGACCCCGGGGGTGACGTAACCGCCGTTGCCGTTGCGGGAGGTGTCGATCACCCAGCGGACGGTGACACCGAAGTCGGCCCGGAGCCGGTCGGCCAGGCGGCGGGCGTAGTCGTTGGAGACGTCGGTGGAGTCGAAGTTGGAGACGTTGACCGAGACTCCGCCGGCGATCGCGGCTCCGGAGCGGTTGAGGAGTTCGGCCATCTTCGGCAGACCGATCCCGCCGGCTCCGGTCCCGGCGTCCCCGAGGGTCCAGGCCGCGTTGCCGGCGTCCAGGTAGGTGCGGACGAACTCGCCCTGTTCCGCGAGGCGTTGGTTGGCGTACCAGAGCATGTCGAAGCGTGCCTCCGCGCCGCCCCTCATACAGGCCTCGTCGGCCGCCTGGGCCACCGCGTCGGGCTCGAGGACGACGATCGCCGGACGCCCCGCGATGCCCCGGGCGAACTTCGAGATCCACGCCTTGTACTGCTCCGCGGATCCCGCGCCGCCCGAGGAGGCCCCGCCGCAGTCCCGGCCGGGGATGTCGTACGCCACCAGCACCGGCAGCCGGCCCTTCGCGGCGGCGGCGCCGACGTAGTCGTTCACCTCCGCCTCGATGTCGGTCGCGGGGTTGCCGTCGGCGTCCCAATCGCCGTACCACTTCACGGTGTTGTGGTCGCCGATCGCCGCCCTGACCTTCGCGGCCCGGCCGTCCAGCGGGTTCGCGTCGGCCCAGGCGGCGGCGTTGTTCTTCGGGTCGTTGTAAAACCCTTCGCGGGCGGTGGAGGTGGTCAGCGAGACGTTGTCCAACACGACGTCCGTCGCTGCCTGTTGGCCGCCGAGCTGGAAGGTGATCTGGCCCGTGGTGCGGATGCCGGAGGTGAACGTCCAGCTGAACCGCTGGGGTTGGGTCCCGAGGCTCACGGTCCGGTCCAGCGGCGCGGTGAAGGGGGCGGCCCCCATCTGCACGGTGGCCCTGACGCGGGCCGCCGCCGAGGACCGCGCGTCGAAGGACAGGGTGTACGCGACCCCATCGCGCAGTTCGACGCCGTCCTGTCCGATCACCGCGTCCCACGGGTCGGCCGTCCCGGCGGCCACGGTGGCCCGCAGGGCTCCGTCGGCCGGGGCCAGGGAGGTGTTCGCGGAGTTCCACCAGTCGGCGACGCCCGAGGCGAAGGTGCCGTTCTTCGCCAACTCCCCGTATATGGGGGTGGGTTCCGGGGCGGGTTCCGCCGCACGGGCCGTCGACGCCGGGCCCGCCGAGGGGACGGCGGCTCCTGACAGGGTGGCGGCCAGGACCGCTGCGGACACACTCACCAACGGTTGCGACATCACACGCATGAGGTCAGGAATCCTCGTTCCGTCGGCCGGCGCGGGGCCGGTCGAACACGGCGAGGGGAGTACACGTCGTCGATCTCGATCCCCCCGTGCACTCGGTCATCGTCGAGCGCACATGCCCCACTCTCCTGACAGCGGCGGGATTGGATCAAGTGCCCGAGGGAAGCGGATCTGTGAACTGCGACACGCGCTCCCCCGACCCCCTGGCGGTCGCTGCTGCTCGGGGCCCATCAACTCGTCGAGGCGGCGGTGTGGGCCTCGGACGGGGGCAGGGGGCCCGCCACTGTCGTCTGGGCCGTCATCGCGCTGCCCCTGCCGGCGGTGTGGGTGCCGGTGGGCACCGTGTGCGCCGCCGCGCCGCATGCCCGGCACCGGCTGTTCCTCCCGCTCGCGATCGGCGTCGCGACCTCGGCGACGCTCGCGTACGCCCTGGCCACCGGGCCGGTGACGGCGGAGATACGCGGGCACACCGTCGGCTACGCGGTCGATCTCTCCTACCCGTCCGTGCTCGTCGCGGGGTATCTGCTGGCCACCGTGGGCTCGCTGCTGCTGTCGGGCGACCGGTGGCTGGTGGCGCTGGGGGGCCTGGTCGCGGTGGGTGCGGCGGTGTGCTGGGCGCTGTGGCGGATGGAGTTCGTGTCGACGTGGTGCGCGGTCGCGGCGGTGTGCTCGATGGTGCTGTTCGGGTGGGTGCGCGCGCGGTCCGCCGTGCCGGGAACCAGGGCGCGGCGGGAGGCGTTCCGTGGATGAGGGAGGCGGGTCGGCCCGCCCCGCCGGTGAGAGGGCGAGGACGCCGTGGTGAGTGACAAGGCACGGAAACTGTTCGAGGCGCTCGACCTCGACGAGAACGGCGAGCTGACCCGCGAGGAGGTGATCGTCGCCCTGCGCAGAAAGGGCCCGGTCCTGGCGGCCTCGGGCGATCTGCCGTTCTGGGGCCTGGGCGACGCCGACGCCTCCTCGGCCCTGTTCGACGCCGCCGACCAGAACGGGGACGCGGTCCTGACCCTGGAGGAATTCGCAGCAGTAGTGGACCGCCGCTTCGGCTGGCACTGACACCCGCTGCGACCGCGGCCGACGCTGAGGTGCGCTGCCGCTTCGGCCAACGCTGACGCGCGCCGCCGCTTCGGCCGGAGCAGCCCGACGGCAACCGACACCCGGCCGACGCCGCGACGCGTGCCCGTCGGCGGCCCGCCCGCGCCGGCACCGGGGCCCTTCGGCACCCGGGCCCCATCGGCACCCGGTCCGGCACCGGAGCCCGGGTCCGCAGGGCAACACCCCCCCAGGCCCGCCCCGGACCTCACCGACACCCGCCCGACGCCCACACCCACCCGGCCACCATCCAGAACCACCCCGGACGGCCCTGGCCAGCTCAGGCCAGCCCTCAGCCTCACCCCTCCCGCCCCCCACCCCTCCTCCCCCGTCTGGTCCACCCCGCTCGCTGGTGCGACGCTGGAGGGGAGTGTCGTCCAGATGGGGAGGGCCGATGGGACGGGATGTTCCGGCGATGGTCTTCACCCGGGAGGATCGTCGCCGGTACCGGATCAAGATGCAGGAGTGCCTCGACGCGCTCGCGCAGATGCTGCGTGAGTCGCGGTTCGAGTCCGAGTGGCCCCGGGTGGGCCTGGAGATCGAGCTGAACCTCGTCGACGGCGAGGCCGAACCGGCGATGCGCAACAACGACGTGCTGGAGGCGATCGCGGATCCGGCCTGGTCCACCGAGCTGGGCCGGTTCAACCTGGAGATCAACGTTCCGCCGCGCCGGCTGACGGAGGGCGGCCCGGAGTCCTGGGAGTCCGAGATCCGCGCCGCGCTCAATCACGCGGAGGAGCGCGCCAGGACCGTCGACGCCCATCTGATCATGATCGGCATCCTGCCCACGCTGCGCCAGGAGGACGTCGGAGAGACATCGCTCTCGGAGAACCCGCGCTACCGCCTCCTGAACGACCAGGTGTTCGCGGCGCGCGGCGAGGATCTGCGGATCGAGGTGGACGGCGTCGACCGGCTGCGCACCTACGCGGACACGATCACCCCGGAAGCGGCGTGCACCAGCACCCAGTTCCATCTCCAGGTCTCGCCGGAGGACTTCGCCGCCTACTGGAACGCGGCGCAGGCCACGGCCGGCGTACAGGTCGCGCTGGCGGCGAACGCGCCGTTCCTGTTCGGAAAGGAGCTGTGGCACGAGACGCGGATCCCCCTGTTCGAGCAGGCCACCGACACCCGCCCGGAGGAGATCAAGGTGCAGGGGGTGCGCCCCCGGGTCTGGTTCGGGGAGCGGTGGATCAACAGCGTCTTCGACCTGTTCGAGGAGAACCTGCGCTACTTCCCCGCCCTGCTCCCCCTGTGCGACGAACAGGAGCCGACGCAGACCCTGGACGAGGGCGACATCCCCGAACTCGCCGAGCTGACCCTGCACAACGGCACGATCTACCGCTGGAACCGGCCGGTGTACGCCGTCGCGCACGACATGCCGCACCTGCGGGTGGAGAACCGGGTGCTGCCCGCCGGGCCGACCGTCGCCGACACGCTCGCCAACGGCGCGTTCTACTACGGGCTGACCCGCGCCCTGGTGGAGGAGGAACGGCCGGTGTGGTCGCGGATGTCGTTCGCCGCCGCCGAGGACAACCTCCACACGGCGGCCCGGCACGGCATCGAAGCGCCGCTGTACTGGCCGGGGATGGGTGAGGTGCCGGCGCCCGAACTGGTCCTGCGGCGGCTGCTGCCGCTGGCGCACCGCGGGCTGGAGCTGTCCGGGATGGACTCGGCCTGGCGGGAGCCGCTGCTCGGCGTGATCGAGCAGCGGTGCGTGACCGGCCGCAACGGCGCGGTGTGGCAGAAGGAGATGTTCCATCGGATCGAGGACTCCGACCACTCGGGCCGGCACGAGGCGCTGCGGCGGATGACGCAGCTGTACATCGACTTCATGCATCTCAACGCCCCGGTCCACACCTGGCCGGTCGACTGAACCGCAGCACCCCCGCACAACCCGCCCGCCTCAGTCCTCCACCCACCGGTACCGGCGCTCAGGACGCCCCGTGCCGCCGTACCGCAGGCGTACCTCGGCGCGACCGGTCTCGGTGAAGTGTTCGAGGTAGCGCCGGGCGCTGACCCGGGACAGCGCGGCGGCCACCGCGCAGTCGGCGGCGGACATGTCGGGGTCCGCGGAGCGCAGCACGCGGGCGACCAGTTCGGCGGTCTGCGGGGTGAGCCCCTTGGGCAGCGGGGCGGCGCCGCGGGGCCGGCTGCCGAAGACCTGGTCGACGTCGCCCTGCCCGGCCTCGGTGAGCGCGCCGAGCCGGGTGTGCAGGGCGGCGAAGTGCTGGAGCTGGTCGTACAGCGCGCCGAAGGTGAACGGTTTGATCAGGTAGTGCAGGACGCCGCCGCGCATGGTGCCGCGGATGGTGTCGATGTCGTTGGCGGCGCTGATGACGATGACGTCGGTCTGGACGGCGCTCGCGGTGCGGATCCGGCGCAGCACGGTGAGGCCGTCGATGTCGGGCAGGTAGATGTCGAGCAGGACCAGGTCGGGTTCGAGTTCGGCGACCATGCGCAGGGCGTCGTTGCCGGTGTGGGCGACGCCCACGACGACGAATCCGGGTGTCTTGGCGACGAACCCGCTGTGCACCTTGGCGACCATGAAGTCGTCGTCGACGACGAGCACTCGGATCATGCCCGTACCTCCGGGGTGATCGGCAGGGTCGCGGTGAACACCGCGCCGTCGGCGTTGTGGACCCCGACGGTTCCGCCGCGGCGCACGCAGGTCTGCCGGGTGATGGCGAGGCCGAGGCCGCGCTGACCGCCCTGTTCGGCGGCCTTGGTGGTGAAGCCGTGGCGGAAGACCTCCTCGGCGATGCCGGGGGCGATGCCCGGCCCGGAGTCGCGTACGACGACCCGCACGGCCCCGGCCCCGGCCCCAACACCGGCACCGGCACCGGCACCGGCACCGGTCCCGTCGTCCTCGGTGACGGCGACCTCGATCCAGCCCGCTCCGTCCGCGGTGTGTCCGCGCAGGGCGTCCAGGGCGTTGTCGACGAGGTTGCCGAGCACGGTCACCAGGTCGGCGGAGAGCGCCTCGCCGACGGGGCCGAGGGCGCAGCTCTCCGACAGGCGCAGGCCGACGCCCTGTTCCGCGGCCAGGCTGGCCTTGGCGATGAGCAGGGCGGAGACCGAGCTGTCGGCGATCTTCGCGGTCACCTCGGTGTGCCACTGGTCGCGGCGGGCGGAGACTCTGCTGACATAGCGGCCGACCTCGTCATACTCGCCGAGTTCGATCAGCCCGGCGATGGTGTGCAGCCGGTTGCTGAACTCGTGGGCCTGGGCGCGCAGGGTGTCGGTGGTGTGGCGGGTGGCGTCGAGCTGGTCGCGCAGCCGCATCAGCTCGGTGCGGTCGCGCAGGGTGACGACGGCGCCCAGGGTACGGTCGCCGCGTCTGATGGACATCCGGTTCAGGACGAGGACCTTGCCGCGGCGCAGTCCGATCTGGTCGCTGCCGGTGGCCGCGCCGGTGAGGACGTCGACGAGGCGCTCGTTGAGGCCGAGGTCGTGCACGGAGCGGCCGATCACGTCCGGGGGCAGGGTCAGGAGGGCCTTGGCCGGGTCGTTGACGAGGGTGATCCGGTGCTGCTGGTCGAGGCCGACGACGCCCTCTCGGATGCCGTGCAGCATGGCCTCGCGGTGTTCGACGAGGCCGGTGATCTCGGCGGGCTCCAGTCCGAGGGTCTGGCGTTTCAGCCACCAGGCGAGGGAGAGCGAGCCGGCGACGCCGAGTCCGCTGGCGATGCCGAGCAGCACCAGCAGCTCGGGGAAGGCGCTGGTGAGGAGCTGCCAGGTGTTCGGCGGGACCCGTTCGACGGCGACGTAGCCGCTGATGCCCTGGGTCTCGGCCGAGATCACGGGGACGTGGGCGACGACCGAGCCGTCGAGTGCGCCGACCCAGGCGCGGCCCTCGGTCACCGTCGAGCCGCCGAACCGCATCGGCTTGCCGATCTGCTGGGGGTCCTGCGAGGTGAGGATCGTCCCGTCGGGCCGGGCGACCGCGACCGTACTCGCCCCGGAGAGCACCTGGGCCCGGGTGGCGAAGGGCGCGAGGTTGGGGTGCTGCGCCGGGTCGGTGAGCAGTTCGCGCAGGCTGGGGTCGGCGGCCAGGTCCTCGGCGACGCCCAGCATCCGGCGGGACTCCGTGGCCCGTACGGTGCGGTCGGCCTGCTCGACGGCGATCGCGGCGACGGCGACGAGCAGCACGAGCACGATGAGCAGCTGGAGCACCAGGAGCCGACGGGCCAGCGAACCCTTTCCGCCCACGTCACACCCCCTTCCGGCCGGATTTCGCCTGGCCGACAGTGTGACCTTTCGCGGCCCGGAGCGTATACATCCCGGCGTGAACACAACGACCACAACCCCCCGGCGCGGGGCGTGGGCGCGCTCCGGGGCAGACAGGGCGGGGGCGGCTGCCGCAGGATTTCCCCCGGGGCGGACGAACAGGAGTCACGGTGACCGAGTCGGCGAGGGCGCGCAGAGGGCCGGGGGTGCGGCCGAGGCTGCTCGGCGTGGCGGTGGCGCTGGCCGTCGCGGTGAGCCTGGGGACCTGGACCGCCGTGGGCAGGGGCGCGCAGGACGGCGCTCTGACCGGGCTGCGGATCATGGCGCCGAACAATCCGGGCGGCGGGCACGACGTCACGGCGCGCATCTCGGCGAAGGTGATGGAGGAGGTGGGCGTCGCCGGCAACGTCGAGGTGTTCAACCTGCCGGGGGCGAGCGGCACGGTGGGTCTGGGGCGGCTGGTCGGCGAGGACGGCAACGGCAGGCTCGTCATGCAGATGTCGCTGGGGGTGATCGGCGGCGTGTACGCGCACGCGTCGCGGTTCACGCTGGCGGACACGACGCCGATCGCCCGGCTGCTGGAGGAGTCGGAGATCGTCGTGGTGCCGGCGGACTCGCGGTACACCGACATCCGGCAGCTGATCGCCGACTGGAAGGCGCGTCCGGGCGAGGTGACGGTGGGCGGCGGGTCCGCGGTGGGCGGGCCGGACCATCTGGCGCCGATGCTGATGGCGAAGGCGGTCGGGATCGAACCGAGGAAGGTGCGTTACGTCCCCTTCGACGGCGGGGGCGAGTTGGTGGCCTCGGTGCTGGGCGGTGAGGTCGCGTTCGGGGTGTCCGGCATCGGCGAGCACATCGACCAGGTGGAGGCGGGCACGCTGCGGGTGCTGGCGGTGACCGGGCGGGAGCGGATCGAGGGGGTGGACGCGCCGACGCTGCGGGAGGCGGGCGTGGACGTGGAGTTCACCAACTGGCGTGGCGTGGTGGCCCCGCCGGGGATCAGCGAGACGGACCGCCGGGCGCTCGTGAAGGCGTTCGCCGGTCTGCACGACTCGCCGCAGTGGCGGGCGACGCTGGAGCGCAACGGCTGGGACGACGCGTTCCTGACCGGCGACGCGTTCGCCGCCTACGTGGGGCAGCAGGCCGTCCAGGTCAAGGCGGTGCTGGCGGATCTCGGGCTCACCTGAACCCCCGTTCGCGGGGTGAGCCAGGGGTGGCTCAGGGGTGCGTGGACGGTGACTCAGGTCACGACCACAACGACCAAAAGGACCACTACGACCGCAGCCGCCGGACGCATTTACCGCGCCGATCCGGCTCCCTAACCTCCCGGCAACAGGTGCCAGTCGGCACGCACGAGGAGGAACCCCATGCCCGCATTCCGTCCCGCCACCACCGCCGTCGCCCTGACCCTCGCCCTCGGGACGCTGACCGCCTGCGGCGGCGACGAGACCAAGGTGGCCGAGAACAAGATCTCCGCGGGCCAGGTGCCCTCCTACTACCCCGAGGACTACGCCACGCTGATCGAGGCGGCCAAGAAGGAGGGCGGCAAGCTCACCGTCTACTCCAACCTCGGCGACGAGAACATGGCCCCGATCGTGCGGGACTTCAAGAAGAAGTACGACTTCATCAAGACCGTCTCGGTCAACGAGCTCGACAGCGACGAGCTGTTCCAGAAGGTCCTGTCGGAGAACGCGGCCGGGTCTTCGCCGGCGGACGTGCTGATCTCCAGCGCGGCGAGCGCGTGGGCCGACTTCGCCGGACGCAAGGACACCGTCCTCCAGTACGAGACGCCGGAGCTGCCGAAGCTCGGCGAGAAGGCGCAGCTGCTGCCCGGCGTGTACTCGATGTCGCAGGACCCGATGACGATCGCCTACAACACCTCGCTGGTGGAGAAGCCGCCGACCGGCCTCGCCGACCTCGCGAAGATCGTCACCGCCGACGAGGGCAAGTTCAAGAACAAGGTGACGGTCCGTGACCCGAAGGGCTCGTTCGGCTTCACGGTGACCCGCGCCCTCACCGAGGGCAACGCCGGGGCGTGGGACGCGCTGGCGAAGATCCTGCCGCTGACCCGCCCGGAGACCTCCTCCGGCACCCAGCTGGAGAAGATCGTCTCCGGTGAGTACTCGGCCGGCTTCCTGATCAGCGCCTCCCCGGCCTACCCGGTCGTCGAGGACAGCGCCGGACTGGTGAAGATCGTCTTCCCGCAGGACGGCACCGTGGTCCTCCCCCGCGGACTCGGCATCGCCGCCGAGGCGCCGCACCCGGCGACGTCCAAGCTGTTCCTCGACTTCGCCCTGGCGGAGGAGGGTCAGCGCGCGGTCGCCGAAGGCGGCCTGGCCTCCTACCGGGAGGGCGTCAAGGGCGAGGGCCTGCACACCTACCAGGAGGTCGTGGACGCGGTCGGCGAGGACAAGATCATCCACGTCGAGTACTCCCCGGTCGCGAAGAACGACGCCGCCGCCTGGCTCGACCGCTTCAACGGACTCCGCAAGTAGGCCTGTCGGGACGATCGGAGCCAGCGCCCATGACCACCCTCACCACACCGCCCCGCACACCGTCGGACGACCGGACGGACACGTTCGAACCGCCGCGCTACCGCCGCCCCTTCGGCATCGGAAGGGACCAGGTCGTCCAGTACGCGGTCCTCGCGTTCCTCGCCGTCCTGGTCCTCGCGCCGATCGTCCCGACCCTCTACCAGAGCGTGCGCAACCGCCCGCTGTACGAGGCCGGCGGGGCCTTCACCCTCAGCGGCTACAAGAGCCTCTTCACCGAGGCCGGCTTCGGCGAAGTGGCCCTGAACACCCTGCTGTTCGCCTCGCTGACCACGCTGCTGAGCCTGGCCATCGCCATCCCCATGGCGATCGTCGTGGTCCGCACCCAGCTGCCGGGCGGCCGGCTGATCGCCCTGGCGATGCAGTGGCCGTTCTTCATCTCCTCGCTGATCCTGGGCTTCGGCTGGATCATCATGTACGGCCCGGCCGGGTTCGTCAGCGTCAAGGTGCAGCAGTTGCTCGGCTCGGTGCCGTGGAACCTGTACTCCATCCCCGGGATGGCGCTCACCGAGGCCGTGGCGCTCGCCCCGATCGCCTATGTGTTCTGCGCCAACGCGCTGCGCCAGTCGGACGCCTCCCTGGAGTCGGCCGCCCAGGTCTGCGGCGCCGGACCGCTCAGGATCCTCGGCCAGGTGGTCGTCCCGCTGCTGCGGCCGCCCATCGTCTACAGCGCCATCCTCGTCTTCTCGGTGTCGATCGAGACGCTGAGCGTGCCCCTGCTGTACGGCCAGCCCGTGGGCGTCGACGTGTTCTCGACGTTCCTCTACCACAACGGCCTCCAGTCGGTGGACCCCGACTACACGATGCTGGGCGCCGCCTCCACGCTGATCCTGCTGCTCACGCTGAGCCTGGTGGCCGTGCAGGCGAAGCTGCTCAAGGACGCCGCCCGGTTCGTGTCGGTGCGCGGCAAGGTGACCCGCCCGCGCAAGCTCGACCTGGGCTGGCTGAAGTGGGTGAGCATCGCGTTCATCTGGCTCTACGTCGTCGTGGGCGCCCTGGTCCCGATCACCGGCCTGGTGCTGCGGTCGTTCACGCTGGTGTTCACCCCGCTCCAGTCGCCGCTGAAGACGGCGACCACGAAGAACTACGAGATCGTCTTCGACTCGGACAACTACGTGCAGTCGCTGTGGAACAGCCTGATCGTCGCCGGCGTCGGCTCGGTCCTGGTCAGCGTGCTCGCCGTGTTCGCCGTGATGGTGGCGCGCCGCTCCTCCTTCCGGTTCGGCAAGGCGGTGGAGTACCTGGCGCTGATCCCCCAGTCGCTGCCCGGCATCATCATCGGCATCGGCTTCTTCTGGGCCTTCGCCCTCGCCCCGTTCGACATCGGGTCGGTGCTCCAGGGCACGGTGTACGCCGTCGTCATCGCCTTCGGGATGCGGGCCCTGCCCAGCGCGTTCGGCTCGGTCGCCCCGGCGATCATGCAGATCGGCGGCGAACTGGACAACGCGGCGAGGGTGTCGGGGGCCGACTGGCTGATGACGTTCT
The DNA here is from genome assembly GCF_042890065.1 of Streptomyces sp. NPDC002328. Lineage (NCBI taxonomy): Bacteria > Bacillati > Actinomycetota > Actinomycetes > Kitasatosporales > Streptomycetaceae > Streptomyces > Streptomyces sp. NPDC002328. The sequence goes on from NZ_JBIARQ010000005.1 coordinate 59,514, forward strand.
TCCGGGTGCTGCGGGCCCTGATCACCCCGGCGTTCGCCGGAGCCCTGGTGCTCACCTTCGTGATCATGCTCAAGGAGTACTCGCCTGCCGTGTTCCTGAGCTCCGCGGACAACAACATCCTCGGCACCACCATGCTCAGCCTCTGGACGCAGGGCCGGGCCGGGTCCGTCGCCGCGCTGGCCACCCTCCAGATCGCCATCACCGCGGTCTTCGTCTCACTCGCAGGACTGCTCATGAAGGGAAAGCACCATGCCTGAGGTGACCGTCAAGAACCTGGCGAAGACGTTCGGGGAGAACTCCGTCCTGCGGGACGTGACCTTCACCATCGCCGACGGCGAGTTCTTCACCCTGCTCGGGGCCAGCGGCTGCGGCAAGTCCACGACGCTGAACTGCATCGCCGGTCTGGAGCAGCCCACCGAGGGCTCCATCACCGTCGGCGGGCGGACCTTCGTCGACAGCGCGGCCGGGGTGTTCCTGCCGCCCGAGGAGCGCAACCTCGGCATGGTCTTCCAGTCCTACGCGCTGTGGCCGCACATGACCATCGCCAAGAACCTCGCCCTCCCCCTGAACATCCGCAAGGTGCCCAAGGAACGGCAGAAGACGCTGATCCACGACGCGCTGGACAAGGTCGGCCTCGCCGACCTCAGCGGACGCTACCCGCACCAGCTCTCCGGCGGGCAGCAGCAACGCGTCGCGCTGGCACGGGCGTTGGTGTACTCGCCGTCCGTCCTGCTGCTCGACGAACCGCTGTCCAACCTCGACGCCAAGCTCCGCGAACAGGCCCGCGCCTGGCTCAAGCGCCTCCAGGAGGACCTGGGCATCACCACCGTCTACGTCACCCACGACCAGGAGGAGGCGCTCGCCCTGAGCGACCGGATCGCCGTCATGGAGGGCGGCAACATGATCCAGATCGGCACTCCGCACGAGATCTACGAGCGGCCCGCCGCCCCCGCCGTGGCCGCCTTCGTGGGCCGCTGCAACTTCCTCACCGGCAAGGTGACCGCGCAGAACGGCGACCGGCACGAGGTCCGCCTGGACTGCACCGGCGACGTGGTGCGGGTGGACAGCGAGCGGCGCGTCCCGGCCGGCGGCTCCGTCACCGTGGCGATCCGCCCGGAGCGCCTGGAGGTGGTCCCGCCGAACGCCGCGCCGTCCGCCGCGAACCGGCTCGACACGCAGGTCGTCACCAGCTCCTACGTCGGCTCTCGCTACGAGTACGACGTCCGGCTCGGCGACCGGGCCGTGCAGGTGCTCAGCCATCGGGGCGGCCTGGCGGACGAGGTGGCGCTCGTCTTCGAGCCCGCGGACGCGCTGCTCTACGCCGACGCCGTGGAACTCCCGGAGGAGCAGCGGGACTTGCTGACCGTCTCCGCGTGACGATCCGTCAGTACAACAGGGCAGGGCCCGCCGCGTACGTCGCGGCGGGCCCAGCCTCACACCGGGGCAGGTGCGTGTCAGTAGCTCGACGTGCGACCGTTGTAGGTCCGCGCGCCGCTGTCCCACTCGCCCTTGGCGAAGGAGGTCACGTTGATGTCGTTGACCATCCGGGTGTAGCAGCTCGTGGCGCCGCGCGGCACGGAGCAGGTGTACTCCCGCCCGTCGGAGTTGCGGTGGACGGTGGCGAACGGGGTGAACTGGCCGTTGCCGTAGCTCGCGCGGGAGATGCGCGCCCACGCCGCCCGACAGCTCGGGCTGTAGCGCAGCTCCAGGTAGGCCTGGCCGAGCTGGACGCCGGCCACGGGGGACGTCGCGTCGTCCCCGCAGTAGGTCTCGGGGTCCTTGCCCTCGCAGGACGCGCCGTAGCAGCTCGCGGTGGGAGCCGCGTGCGCGGGGGCGGCGACGGCGGTGCCCGCCCCGGCCATCAGCAGGACGGACGCGGCCGCGGCCCAGCGCCGAAGGTTCATGTTCTGTCTCCTCTTGGGGTGTTCTGCGTCCAGGTCGACCCGGGTCCCTGCCGAACCCCGTACGACAGGGACCCGCGCGGCCGATATGACACGTCGTCAGGTTGTTGTCCCGTGGGGCTGGTTCGTACGGCGGAACGCCTGACGACCTGCGCCGTGAGGATCTACGGTGGACCTTGCGAAAACCTTGTGACGTCCGGCGCGGAGCCGGCCGGTCACGGGGGTGACGGATCGAATCGGAGGACTAGTGGAAGCCCGGCGTCAGCGGTGAGACTGCATTTGCTCGGCCCCCTGGAGCTGCGCGTCGCGGGGCGCGCGCGCGAGGTGGGGCAGCCGCGCCGGCGAGCGGTGCTCGCCGCGCTGGCCGCGGACGCGGGCCGGCCCGTCCCCGTGGACGCCCTGATCGACCGCGTGTGGGACACCGACCCGCCAGACGGGGCCAGGTCGGTCCTGTACGCGCACATCAGCCGGCTGCGACGGCTCCTGGAGGACGCCGCGTCGGCCGAGTCCGAGGCGGGCCCGCGCGACGGGGAGGGCGGGGCGCTCCGTGTCGTCAGGACCTCCGGCGGCTATGTCCTGGAGGCCGACGAGGACGCCGTCGACCTGCTGCGTTTCCGCGCGCTCGTCGCCCGGGGCGGCGCGTGCGCCGACGGGGCCGAGCGGGCCCGCCTCCTGGAGGAGGCGCTGCGGCTGTGGCGCGGCACGCCGCTGCCGGAGCCGTCGGGGGCGTGGGCCGAGCGCATGCGGACCGTGTGGACCGGCGAGCGGATCGAGGCGGCGCTCGCCTGGGCCGGGGCCCTCCTGCGCGAGCGAAGACCGCAGGAAGTGCCCGGCCTGTTGCGGCCCCTGGCGGCCGAGCACCCCCTGTCCGAGCCCTTGGCGGCGATGCTCGTCCGCGCGCTGGGCGAGGCCGGGCGGACGGCGGAGGCGGTGCACGCCTACACCGGGATCCGGAAGCAGCTCGCCGACGAACTGGGCGTCGCCCCGGGGCGCGAACTGCGTTCGGCGTACGAGGAGTTGGCGAGCGAGAGCGACGCCGGGCAGCCGCCCGCAGCACCGCGCCCCACGCCCGCCCCGGCCGTCGCCGCCGCCACTGCGCCCGTCCCGGCCCAACTCCCCATGGACATCCGCCCCTTCACCGGACGTGACGAGCAACTCGCGGACCTGACCAGGAATCTGCTCGCCGAGGAGGACGTCTGCCGGACGGCGGCGGTGGTCGTCTCCGCCGTCTCCGGCACCGCGGGAGTCGGCAAGACCGCACTGGCCGTCCACTGGGCGCACCGGGTGCGGGACGCCTTCCCCGACGGGCAGCTCTACGTCGACCTGCGGGGCTACGACCCGGAGGAGCCGGTGTCGGCGGCCCAGGCGCTCGCCGGGTTCCTCACCGCGCTCGGCGTCCCCGGGCCGGAGATCCCGCTGCGGCTCGACGACCGGGCGGCGCGCTACCGGACGGCCGTCGACGGACGGCGGCTGCTGGTCGTCCTCGACAACGCGGCCTCCGCCGCCCAGGTCAGACCGCTGCTGCCGGGCGGCTCCGACTGCCGGGTGCTGATCACGAGCCGGGACGCGCTGGCGTCGCTGGTGTCGGTGCACGGAGCGCACCGGGTGATCCTCGACGCGCTGTCCCCCGCCGACGCGACGGCGCTGCTGCGCGCGCTGATCGGGCCGCGCGTGGACGCCGAGCCGGACGGGGCCGCGGCCCTGGCCGAGCAGTGCGGGCGGCTGCCGCTGGCCCTGCGGGTGGCGGCCGAGCTCGTGCTGTCGCGTCCCGCCGAGTCCCTGTCCGACCTGGTCGGCGAACTGCGGGACCGACGGCGGCGGCTGGACCTGCTGGACGGCGGCGACGACCCCCGGGCCGCGGTCCGCGCCGTCTTCTCCTGGTCCTACGACCGGCTCCCCGAGCTGCCCGCCCGGCTGTTCCGGCTGCTGGGCCTGCACCCCGGGCCCGACTTCGACGTGCACTCCGCCGCCGCCCTGGCCGGCGAGACCGCCGACCGCACCCGGCGGGCGCTCGACGTGCTCGCCCGGGCGCACCTGGCAGGGCGGACCGGTCCCGGCCGGCACGGCATGCACGACCTGCTGCGGGCCTACGCCGGCGAGCTGGCCGCCCGGCACGATCCGGCGCGGGAGCGGGACGCCGCCGTGGCCCGGCTGCTGGACCACTGCCTGGGCGCGTCCGCGGCGGCCATGGACCTGCTCTACCCGGCCGAACGCCATCTGCGCCCCGCCGTCGACCTGCCGCCGGCCGGGCTGCCGCCGCTGCGGACGGCCGAGGAGTGCCGCGCCTGGCTGGCCGCCGCCCAGCCCACCCTGGTGGCGCTGTGCTCACGGACCGAGGAGCCCGGCCCGTCCGGGCACACCGTCCGGCTCGCCACCACCCTGCACCGGCACTACGAGCGGTCCGGGCACTACGCCGACGCCCTCGCCGTCCACACCCACGCCCTGCGCGCGGCCCGCTCCGCCGGCGACACCCGCGGCGAGGCCGACGTACTGGTCTGCCTGGGTGCGGTGCACCGGCGGCTCGGGGACTACGACAGCGCCCACCGGCACCACGAGACCGCGCTCGCGCTGTGCCGGCGCATCGGCTACCGCACCGGCGAGGCCCGCCATCTGACCAACGTCGGCGTGCTGCACGAACTGCGCGGGCAGTACCGGGAGGCCGCCGAGCACCACGAGCGGGCGGTCGGGCTGTTCCGCGCGGCGGGCGACGCGCACGGCGAGGCCGACGTGCTCAACAACCTCGGCATCGTGCACGAGTTGCTGGAGGACTACCAGGCGTCGATCGAGAAGTACCGCAGGGCGCTGGAGCTCTACCGGGCGACGGGGCACCCGCTGGGCGAGGCCAGCGCGCTCGGCAACCTGGGCATCGTCGTGGCCCGCCTGGGCGACCACCCGGCCGCGGCCGGGTACTTCGAGCGCGCGCTCGCCCTGTTCCGGCGGCTCGGCAACACCGGCGGCGAGGGGCACGCGCTGTCCAACCTGGGCAACGCGCTGCACGGTCTCGGCCGGTACGACGAAGCGGCCGGACACCAGCGTCAGGCCCTGGACCTCTTCCGCCGGACCGGGGAGCGTTACGGCGAGGCCGGCGCCCTCAACGGCCTGGGCGAGGCCCTGCACGGGGCCGGACGGCACACCGAGGCCCTCGACGCGCACGCCTCCGCGCTCGACGTGGCGTCGGGGATCGAGGAGCGGGAGGAGCAGGCGCGCGCCCACCTCGGCACGGCCTTGGTCCGGCAGGCGCTGCGGGATCCGGAACAGGCCGCGCACCATCTCCGGGCGGCGCTGGCGCTCTACACGGCGCTCGACTCGCCCCGCGTCGACGAGGTGCGCAAGGCGCTCCTGCTGCTGGACGCGCCGGCCCGCACGCCCGCCGAGCCCGGGGCGGAGGAGGAGGGCTGACGGAGCGGGGCGGGCGGTGCGCGCCTCCGCCGCCGCAGCGGTCGCGGCCGTCCCGGCAGTCGTGGCGGTCCCGACGGTCGCGGCAGTCCCGGCAGTCCCGGCGGTCGTGGCGGTCGTGGCGGTCGCGGCCGTCCCGGCAGTCCCGGCGGTCCCGGCGGTCCCGGCGGTCGTGGCGGTCCCGACGGTCGCGGCGGTCCCGACGGTCCCGGCAGTCCCGGCGGTCGTGGCGCGTTCGGCCGTCGCCGAGTGGCTCGGCGGACGCGCCCGCCCGATGATCGGGGACGTGAAAGCAACCGCAACGACGACCGCGACCATCGTCACGGCGCTCCTCTTCACGGTCCTGAGCGTGCTGTCGCTCACCGCGTGCGGCGGGGACGGCGGAGGCGGCGGCGAGGCGTCGGCCAGCCCGCGCCCCTCGGCGCCCGGCACCGCCTCGTTCACGGGCGCGGCCCCGTCCGCCATGGCGTCGCTCGCCGACTCCCTCAAGGCGTCGGCCTCCGCCGCGGCCTCTTCCCGGGCGGCGTCCGCGTCGGCCCGCGCCTCGGAGTTCGAGGCCTCGGTCTCCGCCGAGGTGGGACGCGCCAACGCCGCCGCCGAGAAGGAGCTGAAGAACGTCGAGGGCAAGGGCAACGCCGTGGCCGACGTCTCCCTCACCGGCAAGCCCCGCGCCCAGACCGGCGGTCTGCTCGCCCTGGTCGTCAACATCACCAACCGCACGGACACGACGGCCTCGTACGCGGTCCAGGTCGACTTCCGCACCGCCGAGGGCGAGGTCGTGGAAACCCGTTACGTCGGCGCCGAGGACCTGGCCCCCGGCAAGACCGCCCAGCCGCTCGCCATCAGCCGCAAGCCGCCCGAGCCCCAGCTGATCGGCGAGGTCGCCAAGGCCCAGCGGTACTGATCGCCACGAGCCGCACTCACTCAGTGTGATCCGCGCGCAACAGGGCCGCGCCAAGAGGGGTCACGGTGTGCAGGACCGTCGAGGCCCGGCGGTGGCTGGTGATCAGGCCCGCCTTGCGCAGGACGGCGGCGTGCTGGCTGGCCCCCGAGGCGGATACGCCGGCCAGGCGGGCCAGTTCGCCGGTGGTCGCGCCAGAGGCCGCCGCGCGGAGCACGGCGGTGCGGGTGCGGCCGAGCAGCGCGTCGAGCGGCGCGGAGCCGGGCAGTTCGGCTCGCGGGGCGGCGGGCGGGTGGTGCAGGGGGTAGACGAGGACGGGGTCCAGGGCGGGGTCGGCGAGGGCGACGGGTCCGTGCCAGAGGAAGTAGGAGGGCACGAGCCGCAGGCCACGGCCCCGCAGATACAGGTCGCGGTCCTGGACGGGGTACTCGACGTGCAGCACCGGGGGCAGCCAGCGCATCGTCGGCCCGAGGCCACTCAGCAGCCGTTCCGTGCCGCCGTCGAGCAGACAGCGCGCGCGGGCCGAGCGGTCCGCGTCGACCAGCGACTGGATGCGCTCCCCGTACGGGGCGATCGCCAGGTCGTGGTAGGCGTGGATGGTCCGGGTGACGTCCCGTAAGACGTCCCGCTCCCCCAGTCTCAGCATCCAGGACGGCACGGTGGACACGCGGGTGAGCAGGCGGATCTCCTCGCTCACCCGTTCGGCCGGGGTGTCCTCGACGGCCGCGAGGCCGGCCGTGAGGCCGTCGCGGGACTCGGCCGGTGTGAGGAAGTCGGGGTAGTAGGCGCCGCGGAAGAACAGCGGCAGCAGCGCGGTGGACACGGCGCGGGCGAGCCCGCGTTCGCGCAGTCCGCGGGTGGTGGCGCGGTACCAGTCGGCGTAGGCCCAGCGGCCCTGCCGGGTCTGGAAGCGGTGCAGGCTGAACGCGACTTCCCACAGCGGATCCGGCCCGCGGGCCACCCGGGTGCGGGCAAGGTCGGCGTCGGTGAAATGAATGCGGAGCATCGGATTCCCCCCGAGGACCTCGGCCTTTAAGGCAGGCCGGAACATCATGGGCACGTCAATCCTGGACTGGCAAGATCCGTCTCGCGTCAAGCCGCAGCCGGCCCCGACGGGGCCGGCTCCAGGGAGAGGACACACTTCCATGCGAACGGACACCAAGCGAGCGAGACTCCTCGTCGGCACGGTCGGCGCCCTCACCGCCGCCGTCCTCGGGCTCAGCGCCTCCCCGGCCGCCGCCAGCGGAACCTACAGCGGCCGGGCCTACGTCTACGGCGGCGGCGCGTTCGCCGACGACTGGAACGACGAGGGCATCGTCTCGACCGGCACCAACCGGACGTCCAACGCCACCTGCCTGTGGCAGAAGATCCTGTGGGCGGACGGCAAGCTCGCCGCCGCCGGGATCGACGGCGACTTCGGCACCAACACCTACAACGCGACCGCCGCCTGGCAGGACTCCTGGAACCTGTCCGTCGACGGCTCCGCGGGCCGCCAGACCTGGACCGAGGCCGGGAAGTGGCTGCGGGACATCGACGGGAACGGCGCCGTCGACACCTACATCGGCCTGAGCCGCTCGTTCACGCTCAGCCGCGACAGCGACGGCCGCTACCACTTCCCCGACGGCGGCGGCAGCGGGCGCATCGCGGGCTACAACTACAACACCTGCTGAGGACGTCGGACGACCGGGCCCCATACGTCGTCACGGGGGCCCAAGTCCTATTCCGTGCCGCCGACTTCGCGATCGTCCTCGTCCGTGCCGCCGACTTCGCGCTCGCCGCGCGCCGTGTGGCCGAGGATCTCGCCGGCCAGGCGGTCGTCCAGCGCCACGGGCAGGGTGTGGCCCATGCCCTCGATCAGGACCAGACGGGCGCCGGGCACGGCGGCGGCCGTCGCCTCGGCGTGCTCGGGCGGGAACATCGGGTCCTCGGTGCCGTGCAGCACCAGCGTCGGGGCGGTGACGGAGGCCGGATCGAGGGCGGGGTCGACCCCGGCGGCCCCGGCGAGGGCGTGGTTGAGCGCGGCCCGCGGATCGCGCGTCCGCTCGTGCACCCGCCGCTCCATGGCCCGGTACTCGTCCTCCTCGAACGGCAGCACCGAGCCGTGCAGCACCCGCCACAGCGGCAGCCGGGCGGCGAGGTACGCCTCGACGTCCGCCTCAGGGCCGGGGAACGCCGAGGTGAGCGCGGCCAGCAACTCCAGTTTGGGCGGCGGGAGTTCGCCGGGCTTCGGCGGGTCCCCCGCCAGCGCTCGCCGCACCGCCGCCGACGTGTCCGTGCCGAGCGGCTGGGACGAGAGGACCGTCAGGGTCAGCACCCGGCGCGGGTGGGCGACGGCCAGCAGCTGGGCGATCACGCCGCCGAGGGACGCGCCCACCAGATGGGCCCGCTCCACCCCGAAGGCGTCCAGGACGGCGAGCGCGTCCGACGCCATGTCGGCGACGGTATAAGGCCGGACGGCGAAGTCGACCGTCGAGGAGCGCCCGGTGTCGCGGTGGTCGTAGCGGATGACCCGGCGGCCCCCGTCGACCAGGCGCCGGACGATGCCGTCGTTCCACTGCACGCCTTGGGCCTGCGCCCCCATCACCAGGAGCACGGCCGGATGCCCCGGATCGCCGAACTCCTCCGCCCACAGCCGGACTTCGCCCACGCTGACGAATCGCTCGCGGCCGGTCCACCGTTCACCGCTCAGTTTATTTTCCTGCATGGTCGTTCAAGATAATGGCTCGGGATCGCCGGCGCACGCGGTTTTCCGCCCGCCGGGGGCGCTCGCACGCGGGGCTCCCCTCGCGCCGGGGCCGATCTCCCCCCGGGCCGATTTGGCCGCCGTGCCCCCGCCCGGCACCCTGATCCCCATGGCCGGAGTCAAGGGGCAGGTGCAGAAGCGGGGCGTGGAGCGTCGTCGCGCCATGGTCGACGCCGCGATCGAGCTGTTCGCGCGGCAGGGGGTGCGCGGCACGGGGGTGGCCGCGATCGCCGAGCGCGCCGGCGCGACGCCCTCCGCCCTCATCCACCACTTCGGCAGCAAGGACGGACTCGTCCGGGCCGTGCTGGAGGAGGCCGACCGGCGTGCCCTGGCGCGGCTGTCCGCGACGCCGGACGCCGAACCCACCCTCGACCAGGCCTTCGACTGGTTCGTCCGCGACGCCGAGCACACCGCCGCCACGGAACGGGAGTTGACCGCCCTGCACACCACGCTGACCGCGGAGAACCTCGCCCCGGGCGCCGCGCTGCACGACTGGTTCCGCGACCGCGGCCGGGCGCTGCGGGCTCATCTGACCGCCCTGTTCACCCGCGCCGCGGCCGACGGTTCGGCCCGCGCCGAGCTGGACCCGGAGGTCCTGGCCGCGGAGACGGCGGCGTTCGTCGAGGGGGCCCATCTGCTGTGGCTGCTGGATCCCGAGCGGGTGGACCTGACCGCCGTGCACCGCAGCTACTTCGAGGGGCTGGCCGCGCGACTCCGGCCGTGACCGCCGCCTCCTGGACGCCCCGGCCGCCGGATGCACCAGACTGGAAGGCGCAAGCGCAGTTCGTGTCCGCCGGCGTCGTGCCGCGCGGGCAGTGACACGGGAGGAAACGACAGCGTGATCATCTTCGGCACCAAGGGATACCTGTACCAGCTCGCCATACTGACGCTGGTGTGCGGCCAGTGCCGCAACCCCGCCGCGCACACGCTCAGGAAGCGGGTCACGAAGTTCTCGCTGTTCTTCGTGCCGCTTTTCCCGATCTCGACGAAGTACCTGACCCAGTGCACCTTCTGCGGCGCGGAGCAGAAGGTGACCAAGGAGCAGGCGGAGCAGTTGCAGGCGCAGGGCGCGGGCGGCCAGGCGTACGGGCAGCCGCAGCACCAGCAGCCCTACCAGTCGTGATCGCCGGGCGGTTACCGCCGTAAAGGTGACGTGAGAAGCGTGCAACCATCGGGGCAACCGGAATGTCCTACCTGATATCAGTCACACGGACTCTTCGGGGGACACCATGGTGCGAAGCAGAACCGTATGGGCGGCCGCCGCCCTCATGACCGCCACGCTGGCCGTGGCCGTGGTGCCGGCCGAGGCCGCCCCGGCCGCCGCCCCCCGCGCCGTCGCCTGCCCCACCGGCTGGGGCAGCGTCGCCAAGTCGTACTCCGCCGGCACGACGGACTCGGTGCGCAACGTCAGGACCGGGCGTCACGACTGCTACGACAGGTTCGTCGTGGACGTCCCGGGCGGCGCGAGCAACGAACTCGGCTACACCGTCCAGTACGTCACCCGCCTCTACCAGGACGGTTCGGGCCGCCCGATCCCCGTCGGCGGCGGGGCCGTCCTGGAGGTGCGGGTGAACGCGCCCGCCTACGACGTGGAGACCGGCGCGCCCACCTATCCCGGCCGGGTCGCCCAGCCCCTGCCGGGCGTGAACATCGCCGGCTACAGCACGTTCCGCGACACCCGGTACGCGGGCAGTTTCGAGGGCGTCACCCAGCTCGGGCTGGGTGTGCGGGCCCGGCTGCCGTTCCGGGTGCTGAGGCTGGACGGCCAGATCGTGGTCGACGTCGCCCACACCTGGGGCGCCGCCGCCCGCTGAGCCCGATCGAGCGTCCGGCCGGACCGGTTCCGGCCGGACGCAACCGTACTGGCCGAAAACGTGTCTCTGTCCGCGTGGCGCGTCGCTCCTCGGCCGGAGGGGCCCGGGAGAGGCCACGGCAGGGGGCGACGATGAACACCTGGGCGGTACCGGGCTACTCCGAGTCCCTCGAACTCGGATCGGGCGCCAGCGGGCGCGTGGTGCTCGCCGTGCACGAGCGGACCGGGGTGCCGGTCGCCGTGAAGTACCTCAGCGAGTCGCTGCGGACCCGGCCGGGCTTCGTGCGCGGCTTCCGCGCCGAGGCCCAACTCCTCGGCGGGCTGCGGAGCCCGCACGTCGTCGGCCTGTACGAGTACGTGGAGGCCGCGCGGGGCGCGGCCATCGTCATGGAGCTGGTCGACGGCGTCTCCCTGCGCAGCCTGCTGAGACGGGAGGGCCCGCTGTCGCCCGAGGCGGCGCTGCTGGTGCTCAAGGGCTCGCTGCTCGGGCTGGCCGACGCGCACGGGGTCGGGGTGGTCCACCGGGACTACAAGCCGGAGAACGTGCTGGTCTCGCCGGAGGGGGCGTCCAAGCTCGTCGACTTCGGCATCGCGGTGGAGGCGGGCCTGCGGGCCGGCGTCGCCGGCACCCCCGCCTACATGGCCCCGGAGCAGTGGACGGGCGCGCCCGCCTCGCCCGCGGGGGACGTGTACGCGGCCACCGCGACGTTCTTCGAGTGTCTGACCGGCCGCAAGCCCTACACCGGCGACCATCTGGCGGAGCTGGCCCTGCGGCATCTCGAGGACGCCGTTCCCGTCGACGAGGTGCCCGAGGCGGTGCGGTCGCTGGTGCTGCGCGGGCTGGCCAAATCGCCGCAGGAGCGCCCGACGGACGCGGCGGCGTTCGTGACGGAGCTGGAGGAGACCGCCGTCGCCGCTTACGGGGACGACTGGGAGGAGCGCGGACGCGGGCGGCTGGCGTCCGCCGTGGCCCTGCTGCTCCTGCTGCCGTCCGGGGCGCGCGAGGCCCCGCCCGCTCCCGCCGACACGGCACTGACGGTGCTGCCCCCGCCCGCGCCTGCGGGCACGGGCTGGGGCGGGCTGCGGCAGTGGCGGCCGACCTGGCCGGGCGTCGCCGTGTCGGCGGTCGCCGTCCTCGTGGCGGTCCTGCTGACGCAGGGCGCGGTCCAGGGCGCCGGGGCGAACGCCGGGCGGGCGGCGCGGGCCCTCGCCACCACGAGCGCCACGGCGGCCCCCGCCTCCGGGCCGGACGACGGCCTGCCGTCCCCGTCCGCTTCGGACTCACCGTCGTCCACTCCGACGCCCACGACCACCGCGAGCGCCTCCCCCGTCGCCTCGCCGTCCGGCGCGGTGACCGACGGCACCGGGCCCGGGGCGTCCGCGACCACCACCGACCCGGCCTCGCCGCCCGGCCCCTCCCCCTCCTGGAGTCCGAGCGGCGGCGCGACGACCAGTGCTCCCGCCACGCCGGCCTCCCCCGCCGCCACCACGGACCCGCCCACCGCGCCGGCCCCGCCCGCCGTCAAGGACGTCTCGGTGGCCGGCTTCCGCCAGACGGGCCCGGACACCGCGACGGCGACGATCACCGTCACGACGGACGGCACCGGGCCGCTCTCGCTCACCGTCGGCTGGTTCTCGGGGAACAGCGCCGGGCAGCCGGGCGGCGCGGACGGGGCCGCCACCACCCTGCGGCGCAGCGGCGCGACGCAGTACACGGTCACGGTCGACCACGCCTTCCGCGGCACCGGCTGCTACTGGACGGTCCAGGCCGCCACCAGCCCCGCGTCCGCCGACGGCGGCGCGTCGCAGCAGCTCCTGACGAGGCGGTGCGACATCCGATGACCGCTCCTCCCGAAGACCGCCGCCCCGCGGACGACGACGACTACAGCGCCACCGCGCTGGCCAGCCACTGGATCCAGCGCCCCGACCCCGACACCACGGCGGTGGACCTCACACCGCTGGACCCCACGGCAGTGGACCCCACGGCGGCCGGGCTTCCGGACGACACGGCGGTCACCGCCCCCGCCGACGGAACCGTCCTGCGCTTCGGCCCCGGCGTGACCGCCGCCCTCGCGCACCGCCCGCCCCCGACCCTGCCCACGGTCACGCCGCCTCCCGCGCCGCCCCGCCGACGGCGGCTGCTGCGCCGTCACGCCCTGCCCGCGCTCGTGGTCACCGCCGTCGTCGCGTACACGTACTGGTGGGAGCACGACACGGCTCCCGTCTCCGTGCGCGAGGTCAGCGTGACGGCCGCACGGCCGTCCCTGGGCTGCGGGATGACGGCCGAGATCGTCGGCGTCGTCCGCACCGACGGGCGGCCCGGCACGCTCTCCTACCGCTGGGTCCGCAACGACGGCACCGCCTCCGACGTACGGCACGCCACCCTGGAACGCGGACGCGGGGAGGCCCGGTTCCGGCTCTCGTGGACCTTCCAGGGACAGGGCCGCCGCACGGCCGAGGCGGAGCTGCGGCTGCTGTCCCCCGTCGAGCGCTCGGCCGCCGTCACCTTCACCTACGCCTGCCCCTGACCCGGCTCGCCCCCGCCGCTCTTCGCACCGGGCGACCCGACGGAGGTACAAAGGGAGTCGGGGACGCTCCACGGCTCGGCCGGGAGGAGGCCTGGGCGCTCATGAGACGGACCGGATCGGACGCGACGAGTGCAGCCGGCGCGACCGGTGGGACCGGCGCGAGGGAACGGCTCGGCAACGGACTCTTCACGCGCGTCGCAGGGCCGGACGGCCCCCGCAACCGCGCCCGGATCCACGGCACCCCGGGCCCGCGCTGGTTCGGACCGGAGCGGCCCGTGCGCCGGGTGCACGGCGACGCGTCGATGTTCATCGGAGGGCTGTCGGCCCTGCTCCTCCAGTCGCTCCACCCGCTGGCGATGGCCGCCGTGGCCGCCCACTCCGGCTTCCGCGGCGACCCGTGGGGACGGCTGCAACGCACGAGCACCTTCCTGGCCACGACGACGTACGGCACCGCGGCGCACGCCCAGCAGGCCTGCGACCGGGTCCGCGCCGTCCATGAGCGGGTGCGGGGGGTGACGGACCTCGGCGAGGAGTACCGCGCGTCGGACCCGCGTCTGCTCGGCTGGGTCCATGTGGCGGAGGTCGACAGCTTCCTGCGCGCCCACCAGCGCTACGGCGCGCGTCCGCTGACGGAGGAGGAGTGCGACGGGTACGTCGCGGACATGGCGCGGGTCGCCGTCGCGCTGGGCGTCCCCGATCCGCCGCGCAGCGGGGGCGAACTCGCCGAACGGGTGACCGCGTACCGTCCGGAGCTGCGCGCCACGGCGCAGGCCCGGGACACCGCGCGCTTCCTGCTGCTCAGCCCGCCCGTCCCGCTCGTCGTGCGCCTCCCCTACGGGGTGCTCGCCGCGAACGCGGTGTCGCTGCTGCCGGGCTGGGCCGCCCGGGAGCTGCGGCTGCCCCGGCTGCCGGTCGTCGACGACCTGTGCGTACGGCCGCTCGGCCACGCCATGACGGCGACCCTGCGGTGGGCCATGGCGCCGGCGCGGCGCGCGGTGCCGGCGCCGCCGGGCTGACGGAGGGCGCGGGGGCCTCCGGCCGGTTCACCCGTGTCCGCCGTTCGGAGAACCCGCGCGCCTCGGCTGCGGCGGCATCAACAGCACGTCACGAAACGGCAGTTGTGCGTGGCCGCCGGGTCTCCGGCCGCCCCGGGCGGCCGAGGGCCGTCACCCGGGTGAGCGCCTTGAGTGGTGGCCCGGTGGCACCTGACTGACGGTGGATCACGTCAGGCCGGGTCGAGTCAGCTGACTACCTGCCAGCTGCCCGGCTGTGACGGAAGGATTTCCAGATGCGCTCTGCCCGCATGCTCTTCGCCACCGCGGCGGCCTCGGCCGTCCTCGCCATCACCACGCCCGGTGCCGCCTTCGCCGTCGGCGCGTACGACCACGACGACTCCTCCTACAGCAAGGAAGACAAGGAGAAGGACAAGGAGTACGGCAAGGAGGAGGACAAGGAGGAGGAGAAGGACAAGGAGAAGGACAAGGACTACGACAAGGAGGACAAGGAGTACGGCAAGGAGCACGGCAAGGACGACAAGTACGACTCGCCGCGCGGTGGCATGCACACGGGTGGCGGCGCCCTGGCGCTGACGAACGACGACGAGTGGGCCACGGCCAAGGACCCCAAGCACGACCCGGAGACCTACAAGAGCTCGTCCAAGGACGAGGAGAAGTCCTGGTCGAAGGACGAGGAGAAGTCCTGGTCCAAGGACAGTGAGAACGACAAGGAGTCGTGGGGCGGCGGTCACGACAAGCCCAGCGGTGGCGTCCACACCGGTGGCGGCGCGCTCGCCGCGCCCGGCGTGACCGCGGGCGGTCTGGCCGTCCTCGCCGTCGCCGGCACCGGCGTCTACGCGATGCGCCGCCGCAGGACGGCGGGAAGCGTGGCCTGAGCCATGCCGGGAGCGATAGCAGCCGTGGCCGCCACCGTGCACCGTGTGGCGGCCACGGCCGCCTTTCCGACCGGGGCCTCCCCTTCTGACCAGGGGCGCCTTCCGACGCGGCCCCCTTTCTGACGAGGCCCCACCGCCCGCGCCCGTCCGCCTGCTCCGCCGCCGTGCCCGCCGTGCCCGATGAGGTGGTTTACCGATGACAGCCAGTCCTTCGTCCCCCACCGACGCCGACGCCGAGCCGACGCCGCCCGGCGAGGGATCCCGTGCCGGCATGACCGCGCTGTGCGCCGTGGCCGTCCTGGCCCTGGGGCTGAACCTGTTCGGCGGCGGGTCCACGCCGCCCGACGACGCCTCCCGCCCCCCGCACGCCCCGCCGGCCAGCGCCGCCAAGGCCCCCGCGCCCACCGCTGCCGCGGGCAGTCCGACGAGCAAGCGCCTGGCGCGCTCGAAGCCGGTGCGGTTGCTGATCCCGAAGATCGACGTCGACGCGCCCTTCACGGACCTGGAGATCACCGCCTCGGGGCAGCTCGAAGCCCCGCCGGCCGACGACACGAACCTGGTCGGCTGGCACGCCGACGGCGCCTCCCCCGGGGAGGCGGGCACCGCGATCATCGCGGGGCACGTCGACACCAAGACCTCCCCGGCGGTCTTCGCGGAACTGAGCGAGCTGCGCAAGGGGGACGTCTTCCAGGTCGCGCGAGCCGACCGGCGCAAGGCCTCCTTCGTGGTCGACGACGTGGAGACGTTCGACAAGGACGACTTCCCCAGCAAACGCGTCTACGGCGACACCCCGCAGGCCCAGGTCCGGCTGATCACCTGCGCCGGGGACTACGACCGCGAGGCCAAGGACTACACGGCGAACCTGGTGGTCTTCGGCCATCTGCTCTGAGCGGGCCACCTGCGACGAGCGGGCCATCTGCGACGAGCGGCGCGGGCGCGCCCGTCAGACGGCGGACGCGCGGTCCGAGGCCGGCCAGACGTACGGCAGGTCGTCGGGGACGCCCGGGAAGAGCGGCGTGTAGAAGTCGGGCTGCTTGCGCACCAGCGCCGACCGGTGGCTGCGGTGGAAGGCGGGGTCGCCCAGCCACGGCGGCAGGTCGCCCTCCGCGGCGAGCCGCCGCTGGGTGCGTACGCCGGCGGCCCCGCCCGGCCCGGCGAAGTCGGTCACCAGGGACGCGGCACAGGTGTCCGCGCGGCCGCCGGCCGTCCACGCCCCGCAGATCTCCAGGCCGTAGCGCACGAGCGCCTCCTCGTACCCCGCCCACATGCGCACCGCCGGATGGTGCCGCCAGCCGTAGCCGGCGACCGTCAGGCCGCGCAGCACCTGGAGGGCCTCGACGCGTTGCTTGCCGAGGCGGCGCGGGTCGAGGACGGCGGCGGACCGGGCGAAGTCGGAGTAGGGCAGGAAGGTCTGCATGGTCTCCTCCCGGTCCGCCGTGCGCGGTTCCGTCCGACACCATTCCGTCGGACGGGGCCGGACGGACGCAGTCGGACGGACGCGATCAGATCGACGCGGTCAGACGAGGATGAAGCGCTCCCAGGCCCGGTGCTCGGCCAGAAGCTGGGCGAGCTGTCCCAGGGCGTCGGTTCCATCGGGCGCGAGGACCACGCCCGGCGCGTCGACCGCGATCCCGGCCGCTTCGAGGGCGCTCTCGCCGCCGGCCCAGGCCCCGAGGGCCTTGCCGTGCCGGAACGCCTCGGACACCAGCAGGGTGACGCGGGGGTCGCCGGCCGCCCGCTGCGGGGCGGCGGGGAACGCCTTCGCGTCGCGGGCGCCGTACGCGTCGCCGCCGATCGCGGGGGCGCCGGCGAGGAGCAGCGCGTCGAACTCGACGGAGCGGGCGGCGGCGTAGGTCCGCTGGACGGTGACCGCCGCCTCCCCGGAGCCGAGGACGCCGCCGGTCGGGGCGACGACCAGCGGGACCATGCCCGCTTCGAGGATCGCCTCGCGGACGGCCCGTACGTCGTCGAGGTCGCTGTCGGGTCCGGCGACGATGCCGATGACCCGGCCGTCCGTGGGCCAGGTGCGGCCGAGCTGGGAGAGGGCCGGGCTGGGCTCGACGTCGGCGAGTGGCACGGTGGGCTCGGGCGCGGGCAGTCCGAGGCCCTCGGCGACGGCGGAGCACAGCTCGGCGTCGATGTTGGCGAGGACCTGGAGGCCGCGCTCCTTGATCGCCTGCTCGTAGCACTTGCCCAGTTCGAAGGTGTAGGCGCCGATGATGTGCTCGCGCTCCACGGGGGTCATGCTGAGCCAGAACCGGCGGGGCTGGCTGAAGTGGTCGGCGAAGGACTCGGGGGCCTCGCGGACCTTGGCGGCCTCGGGCACCCGCACGGGCGTCTCGATGAACGCCCCGGTGTCCGCGCCGGCGGTGAACGGGCAGCCGCCGTCGAGGGAGTTGGGCCGGTAGGGGGCGACGCCCCGGTGCACGGCCGTCTGGTGCATGCCGTCGCGCAGCATGTCGTTGACGGGGGCCTGCGGGCGGTTGATGGGGAGCTGGGCGAAGTTGGGGCCGCCCAGGCGGGTGATCTGGGTGTCCAGGTAGGAGAACAGGCGTCCGGCGAGCAGCGGGTCGTCGGTGACATCGATGCCGGGGACGAGGTGGCCGACGTGGAAGGCGACCTGCTCGGTCTCGGCGAAGTAGTTCGACGGGTTGCGGTTCAGGGTCAGCAGTCCGACCGGCTGCACGGGGGCGAGTTCCTCGGGGACGAGGTTGGTCGGGTCGAGGAGGTCGATGCCCTCGAAGGTCTGCTCGGGGGTGTCGGGGAAGGTCTGGATGCCCAGCTCCCACTGCGGGTGCGCGCCCGCCTCGATGGCGTCGGCGAGGTCGCGGCGGTGGAAGTCGGGGTCGACGCCGTTGGCGATCTGCGCCTCCTCCCAGACCAGGGAGTGCACGCCGAGCTTCGGCTTCCAGTGGAACTTGACGAGCGTCGTCGCGCCCTCGGCGTTGACCAGGCGGAAGGTGTGGACGCCGAAGCCCTCCATCGTCCGGTAGGAGCGGGGGATGCCCCGGTCGGACATGTTCCACAGGGTGTGGTGGGTGGCCTCGGTGTGCAGGGTGACGAAGTCCCAGAAGGTGTCGTGGGCGCTCTGCGCCTGCGGGATCTCCCGGTCCGGGTGGGGCTTGCCCGCGTGGATGACGTCGGGGAACTTGATGGCGTCCTGGATGAAGAAGACCGGGATGTTGTTGCCGACCAGGTCGTAGACGCCTTCGCTGGTGTAGAACTTGGTCGCGAATCCCCGGGTGTCGCGGACGGTGTCGGCGGAGCCGCGGGAGCCGAGCACCGTGGAGAACCGCACGAAGACGGGCGTCTCCTCGTCCTCGGCGAGGAAGGCGGCCTTGGTGACGGAGGCGGCCGTGCCGTAGCTCTGGAAGACGCCGTGGGCCGCCGCGCCCCGGGCGTGGACCACGCGCTCCGGGATGCGCTCGTGGTCGAAGTGCATGATCTTCTCGCGCAGGTGGTGGTCCTGGAGCAGCACGGGGCCGCGGGGACCGGCCTTGAGCGAGTGGTCGGTGTCGTACAGGCGGGTGCCCTGCGCGGTGGTCAGATAGCTGCCGGACTGCGCGGTGCGCGCCTGGTCCGCGCCGGTGGGCTGGCCGGTCGGGGAGACGGTGTCGGGCCCGCTCTGGTCGTGCTTCGGCGGGAGCGGCTCCCGGGGCCTGGTCGGCTCCGCGACCGAGGGGGACTGCGGGGCCGGCTTGCCGGGAACGCCCTCCTCCGGTCCCGGGTCCTCGCCGTGGAGCGTGTCGGCGATCTTCTCCGCGGCCCGCTTGATCGGGTTGGTCTCGCTCATCAGCACGTTCCTTCGCTTCTCTGGATTGCCCGCCGGGGGTCGACAAGAAGTACGGAAGCAGGGAGTCGACAAGAGGTACGAATGACCACAGAACGACTCGGCATGCCAATCTGCCACGGCGATCTCGGCGCGGCACGGGGGGTGCCCCGACAGGGTGAACCGGCGGCACCGAACGGTGCCGCCGGGTTGCGGAAGCGGGTCCCCGGAGCCGCCGCTACGAAACTTCGCGGTCGCGGGCCCGGGGGCGCTTTCCGCCGCGGGAGCGCTGCTGGATCCGGTACAGCTCCTGGGACGTCGTGATCAGTTCCTTGCGCTCCTCCTTGGAGCCCACCATCGGCTGGGAGCCGTTGAGGGAGACCTGAGCGCTCTCCGGCAGGAACTTGACCGTGATCAGGCCGATGACACCGGCCACCATCAGGTAGTAGGCGGGCATCATGTCGTCGCCGGTGACGCTGACCAGCGCCTCCGTGACCAGTGGCGTGGTGCCGCCGAACGCGGCCACGGCGAAGTTGAAGCCGATGCCCATCGCGGCGTAGCGGACGGCCGTCGGGAACAGCGCGGGCAGCGTGGCGGCGCTGGGCGCGGCGAAGCAGGCCAGCAGCGTGGAGAGGATCAGCACGCCGAAGACGGGCGGCCAGGTGCCGTCCATCTTGATCAGCAGGAAGGAGGGGACGGCCAGCACGATCATCGCGGCGGCGGCGACGGCGTAGATCGGGCGTCGGCCGATCCGGTCGCTGAACCGTCCGATGAAGGTGATCAGCAGGACGATCCACACCATGCCGACCAGCACCAGGACGTCGGCGGAGCTGCTGGACCGGTTCAGGGTCTCCGTCTGATAGGTGGGCAGGAAGCCGGTGACCATGTAGTTCGTGACGTTGTAGAGCAGCACCAGGCCCATGCAGATGAGCAGCGGACGCCAGTGGTCCTTGACGATGGTCTTGAACTCGCCGCCCGCCGACTCCTGGGCGAGGCTCTTCTCGTGGTCGTCCAGCTGCTGCTGGAAGGCCGGCGACTCCTCCAGCTTGAGCCGCATGTACAGGCCGATCACGCCCAGCGGACCGGCGATCAGGAACGGCAGACGCCAGCCCCAGGAGAGCATCTGGTCGTCGGTCAGGGCCAGGTTCAGCACGGTGACCAGGGCGGAGCCCAGCGCGTAGCCGACGAAGGTGCCGAAGTCGAGCCAGCTGGAGAGGAAGCCGCGGCGGCGGTCGGGCGAGTACTCGGCGACGAAGGTGGTGGCCCCGCCGTACTCGCCGCCGGTGGAGAAGCCCTGCACCATGCGGGCGAGCAGCAGCAGGATCGGGGCGGCGATGCCGATCGTGGCGTAGCTGGGGATCAGGCCGATGGCGAAGGTGCCGATCGCCATCATGATCATGGTGGTGGCGAGCACCTTCTGCCGGCCGAGCCGGTCGCCCAGCGGGCCGAAGACGAGGCCGCCGAGGGGGCGCACCACGAAGGCCGCGGCGAAGGTCGCGAAGGAGGAGATGAGCTGGGCGGCGGGGGACGCGCCCGGGAAGAACACCTTGCCGATGGTGGCGGCGAGGTAGCTGTAGACGCCGAAGTCGAACCACTCCATGCAGTTGCCGAGCGCCGAGGCGCCGACCGCGCGTTTGAGCAGTGGCCGCTCGACGACCTGGACGTCGTCCTCACGGAAGGCCCGCTTGGTGCGCCGGAGCCTGCTGAGCAAATCCTTGCGGACCTGTACGGGAAGATCCCCGACGGTGTCGTCGGCCGTCTCCGTCGGCTTCGGGTCGGGTCGCCCTTCGGACATGACATCGGACACAGCGGTACCTCGGCGCCTTTCTCACAACGGGGAGATGTGTGCTCGGACGGGGTGACGCGGTGCGGAACGCGACGGGGGCGGTGCAGACCTCCCCAGGCAGCACCGCCCCCGCATCACATCACCCGTCCGAGCTTGTGCCCGGCGATCGCGGACTCACACCGGTCACTTTCCCGGAAGTTCCGCGGCGCGGGCGAGACGGGCGTCACCTCGTCGTTCTCACGGAACAGCCGAGCAAATAGCCGAACAGACGTTCCTTCGTTCAGGTGGTCGTGCAGGCGGCTCCGTTCAGGGTGAAGGCGGTCGGGGCCGGGTTGGCCGTGCCCTTCGCGCCGATGAAGCCGAGGGTGACCGTGCCGCCGGCCGGGACGGACGCGGTGTAGGAGGCGGGGGTGACGCTCACCGCGGCGCCGGTCTGGGTGGGCGTCCCGCCCCACATGTTGCCGATCGTCTGCCCGCCGGCGAAGGCGAAGCCGAGCGTCCAGCCGTCGAGCGGCGCGGTGCCGGTGTTGCGGAGGGCGATCTCGCCCTGGAAGCCGCCCGGCCACTCCCCCACCACGCGGTACCGCACCGAGCAGGCCGCGCCCGGTGTGCCGCCGCCCGTGCCGGTGGTGACGGTCACCGTCGCCGAGCGGGGCGAGCGGTTGCCTGCGGCGTCGCGGGCGTAGACGGCGAAGGTGTACGCGGTGCTCGCGGTGAGGCCGGTCAGGGTCGTGGAGGCGGTGGTGGACGAGGCGACCGTCGTCTCGGCGCCGCCGCTGACGCGGACGACGTCGTAACCGGTCACGCCGACGTTGTCGCTGGCGGCGGGCCAGGTGAGGGTCGCGGAGGCGGCGGTCACGGCGGAGGCGACCGGCGCGCCGGGGGCGGTCGGGGCCTGGGTGTCGCCCGGGGTGCCGCCGCCGAAGACCGTGGCCTCCTCGGCGGTCCGGGCGATGCCGTTGACGCCGTTGAAGACGCGTTGCCCCCACGCGCTCAGGTTCGCGGGGTCGAAGCCGATCGACAGATCGAGGATCGGGTCGGTGTTGCCGCTCCAGGACCAGGCCAGATAGCCGAGGTCGAACTGCTCGGCGGCGGCCAGCATGGCGTTCTCGTCCGGGTCGCCCCACTGGTCGGCGGGTCCGCCGAACTCACCGATGAGCAGGGGCAGTTTCGCGGTGACGAAGGCGTTGAGGTAGTCGGTGATCTCCGCCGCGGTGTCGAAGACGCTGTACATGTGGATGGAGAAGATCAGGTTGCCGGTGGGGTCGGCGTCGTAGACCGTGCGGGCGTTGGCGCGCATCACGCCCTGCCAGTCCTGGCCCCAGTTGGGGGCGTCCACCATGATCGTGTGCTCGAATCCCGCGGCGCGCAGCTTCTTCACGGCGGCGACGGTCGGCGCGGTCCAGCCCTCCGGGTTCGTGTTGCCCCAGGGCTCGTTGCCGATGTTGACGATGACGTAGTTCTCCTCGCCGGCCAGGACGCTCTTCAGGCCGATCCAGTAGTCGGCCGCCTGGTCGAGGGTGGCCGCGGCGGCCTCCTCGCCGTAGCCGGTGGTGTCGTGCACCTCCAGCACGCAGATCAGACGGTTCGCCTTGCACTGCGCGACGACGGCGGCCACGTCGGCGGGGGTGTTCCTGGTCCAGCGGTGGCCGTTGGAGAGGACGACCCGGACGGTGTTGGCGCCGAGCGCCTTGACGTCGGCGAGGGACTGGGTCTCGCCCGGATACCAGGTGTGGGCGTGGTTGACGCCCCGCATGACGAAGTCGTTGCCGTTGGCCTCCAGCAGCCGGCCGTCGTCGATGTGCAGACCGGTGGCGAGGGCGCGGGACGGCGGCTCCCCAGCCGGAGCGGGAGCGGGCCGGGCGGCCTGGGCGGCGGCCTGCGCGGCTGCTTGGGCGGCGGCCGGGGCGAGCAGCCCGACGACCACGGCGAACCCGAACAGGGTGGCCAGCCAGGCGAGGAACCTCGTACGGGTGGTGCTTCTTGCTCTTCTCACTGCGACTCCAGGGAGTGAGCGCCAGAAACTCGGCATCGGAGGGGGGAAACGAACGATGGGAGCGCTCCCATCAACCACTATTGCCAAGTACGCGTCAAGAAGTTGGGCAGAGGACGGCTGCGGAGGTCGGCTGCGGAGCGCGCCCTCAGGCGTCGTGGGACGGCGAGCCGCCCTCGCGCTTGGAGGGCCGGTCGGACTGCCGGGTGGGGGGCCGGGTGGGGGGCCGGTTGGGCGGCTCTCCCGCGGTGAGGTGTTCCAGGACCTCGACGAGTTCCTGGCAGGCCCGTTCGACCGAGCGTCTGGTGTTGCGCTGCTCGGTGATCACCGCCGAGAGGAGGAGGGCGGTCAGGGCCATCGTGCCGTTGAAGGCCTGGAGTTTGATCATGACTTCGACCCGGGTGAGCCGTTCGAAGGGGCCGGACTCGTCCGTGGCCGCGACGGTGGCCACGACGGACGCGGCCAGGGCGCACAGCGTGCTGCCGACGAGCTGGAAGCGCAGGGCGGCCCAGATCAGCAGCGGGTAGACGAGGAAGAGCAGGCTGACGCGGCTGTACGCGGCCAGGGGGACGACCGCGAGGGTGATGAGGCCGAGCCCGGTGGCCTCCCACCAGCGGGACAGCAGCGGGCGGCGGTGGGCGGTGTACAGGACGAGCAGGACCGGCGTGACGAGCAGGACGCCCATCGCGTCGCCGACCCACCAGGCCAGCCAGACCGGCCAGAAGGCGTCCGTGGCCAGCCGGTCGAAGAGGACGAGGACGCCCACGCCGACGGTGGCGCTGATCAGCATCGCGGTCAGGGCGCCCAGGAAGACCAGCGCGACGCCGTCCCGTAACCGGGCGAGGTCGTTGCGGAAGCCGGCCTTGCGGAGCATCAGGTAGGCGCAGACGGGGGCGGCCGTGTTGCCGGCGAGGTTGAAGACCACGACCGGGCGCAGCGGGGCGAGCGACATGATGACGAGGAGCGCTCCCAGGGCGATGCCGAGGGAGGAGCGCAGCCCGAGGACCAGCAGACAGGCGACGGCGACGCCGGAGGGCGGCCAGATGGGGGTGAAGACCGCACCCTCGACGACGAGCTGCCGTACGAGGCCCAGCCGCCCGGCCGCGTAGTAGGCGAGGGCCACCGCCGCCGTCTCCACGGCGAGGACGCCCGCGCGTCGCAGCTCGCTGGTACCCACCACAGCAGCCATCAGACACCGGCCCGGCCCCGACGGCGAGGTGAGCGCCCCGCCGACCGGCCCTATGGCTGAACGCGGGGCGCGTACTCGCCGAGGACGCCGTCGTGTCCGACGACGAGGACGGCCGCGTCGTCCTCGTGTCCCACGCGCTCGGCTCCCTTGATGACGGCGGCGGCGAGGGCGCCGGCCTCCATGCCCGCGACGGCGGCGACGCCCGCGAGGCGTACGACCTGGTCGAGGCCCTCCTCGATGCTCATGGAGGGCCCTTCGACCACGCCGTCCGTGAGGAGGATGAAGACGCCGCCCTTGGTGAGCCGGTAGCGGGTGACGGGGTACGCCACGCCCTCCAGGACGCCGAGCGGAGGGCCTCCCTCGTCCTCGGCGACGCCGGACTTGCCGTCGGCGGTGGCCCAGACGCAGGGGATGTGACCGGCCCGGGCGCTCTCCAGGAGGCCGGTGACGGGGTCGAGGCGCATGAAGGTGCAGGTGGCGAAGAGTTCGCTGCCGAGGGAGAGCAGCAGGTCGTTGGTCCGGGCGAGGAGTTCGCCGGGCTCGCCGGTGACGGAGGCGAGGGCGCGCAGGCCGACGCGGACCTGGCCCATGAACGCGGTGGCCTCGATGTTGTGGCCCTGGACGTCGCCGACGGACAGGCCGATGCGTCCGTCGGGCAGGGTGAAGGCGTCGTACCAGTCGCCGCCGACGTTGAGGCCGTGGCAGGCGGGGGCGTACCGGACGGCCAGGCGGACGCCGCGGGGCGTGGGGAGGTCCCTGGGGAGCATGCCGCGCTGGAGGGCGATGGCCAGTTCGACGCGGGAGCGTTGCAGTTCCGCGCGTTCGCGCGCCTGGGCGGTGAGCGATCCGAGCCGGGCCAGCAGCTCGTCGCCTTCGTCCGTGGTGCGCTTGCGGGGCATGGGTCACTCCGGAGGACGGCGGCCCTTGCGGGCGATCGTCACATTTTACGTTCAACGGACGAAACGGGGGAGGGCGTCCTGCTCCGCCCTCCCCCGCCCGTCGCGCCGGGGTCAGCCGCCGAGCGCGGTCATCACCACGTCCTTGGCCTCCTCCTGCACCCGGCGCAGATGGTCCGGGCCGTGGAAGGACTCGGCGTAGATCTTGTAGACGTCCTCGGTGCCCGAGGGGCGGGCGGCGAACCAGGCGTGGTCGGTGGTCACCTTGATGCCGCCGAGGGCGGCGCCGTTGCCCGGGGCCTCGGTGAGCACGCCCGTGACGGGGTCCCCGGCCAGGGTGTCGGCGGTGACCTGCGCGGGCGACAGCTTGGCGAGCAGCGCCTTCTCCTCGCGGGTCGCCGGGGCGTCGATGCGGGCGTAGGCGGGCTCGCCGAAGCGGGAGGTCAGCGCGGCGTAGTGCTCCGAGGGGGTCTTGCCGGTGACTGCGGTGATCTCGGAGGCGAGCAGCGCCAGGATGATGCCGTCCTTGTCGGTGGTCCACACCGAGCCGTCGCGGCGCAGGAACGACGCGCCGGCCGACTCCTCGCCGCCGAACCCGAGCGAGCCGTCGACCAGGCCGTCCACGAACCACTTGAAGCCGACGGGCACCTCCACGAGACGGCGGCCGAGGTCCCCGGCGACCCGGTCGATCATCGAGGAGGAGACCAGGGTCTTGCCGATCCCGGCGTCCGCGGGCCACCGCTCGCGGTGGGCGTAGAGGTAGGAGATGGCGGCGGCCAGGTAGTGGTTGGGGTTCATCAGGCCGGCGTCGGGGGTGACGATGCCGTGCCGGTCGGCGTCGGCGTCGTTGCCCGTGGCGATCCGGAACCGGTCGCGCTGGTCGATCAAGGAGGCCATCGCGTACGGCGAGGAGCAGTCCATGCGGATCTTGCCGTCCCAGTCCAGCGTCATGAACCGCCAGGTGGGGTCGGTGAGCGGGTTGACCACGGTGAGGTCGAGCCGGTGCTCCTCGGCGATCCGGCCCCAGTAGGCGACGGAGGCCCCGCCGAGCGGGTCCGCGCCGATGCGGACGCCGGCGGCGCGGATCGCGTCGAGGTCCAGGACGGCGGGGAGGTCGGCGACGTACGTGCCGAGGAAGTCGTAGCGGCCGGTCGCCGGGGCGGCGAGCGCCCGCGTGTAGGGGATGCGGCGTACGTCCTTCAGGCCGGCCGTGATGATGTCGTTGGCGCGGTCCTGGATCCAGGAGGTGGCGTCGGAGCCGGCGGGGCCGCCGCTGGGCGGGTTGTACTTGAAGCCGCCGTCGGCGGGCGGGTTGTGCGAGGGGGTGACGACCACGCCGTCCGCGAGGCCCGTGGTGCGGCCGCGGTTGTGGGTGAGGATGGCGTGCGAGACGGCCGGGGTGGGCGTGTAGCCGTCGGTGCTGTCGATGAGCACCGTCACGTCGTTGGCGGCGAACACCTCCAGGGCGGTGACCCGGGCGGGCTCGGACAGGGCGTGGGTGTCGGCGCCGAGGAAGAGGGGGCCGTCGGTGCCCTGGGCGGCGCGGTACTCGCAGATCGCCTGGCTGGTCGCGGCGATGTGGTCCTCGTTGAACGCGGTGTTCAGGGAGGAGCCCCGGTGCCCCGACGTGCCGAAGGCCACCCGCTGCGCCGGGTCGGCCGGGTCGGGGTGCAGCGCGTAGTACGCGGTGACCAGCCGGGCGACGTCGACGAGGTCCTCGGGGCCGGCCGGCCGACCCGCTCGTTCGTGCTGCATGGTCCGTTCCTCCGCATGGTTGATCCGTCGCTCGCCGTCTCATCTTTCCTCGTCACGGCGGATGCACGCGAGGGGGGTCGGCCGGCCGGACCGGAGGGGACGCCGTTCGGCCTCCCGGTTCAGACCTCGGAGTCGATCCCGGTGACGACGGCGGGCCCCAGCGGCGCGCTGGCGTCGTCGAGACCGGCGTCGCGCAGGGCGGAGCCCGCGAGGTCGTGCGCCTCCCGTTCGGCGTGGGGGACGCTGTCGGCCTCGACGGTGAGCCGGATGGTGAAGGTGCCGTCCTCGTTCACGGTGAGGGCGTCCAGGTCCTCGGAGTTGCCCATCCGGGTGCGGTGCGGGTCGGCCGGGCGCAGACTGCGGCTGAGGTGCGCTCGGGTGTCCTCCTCGATGCCGGTGGTGAAGGTGCCGGGCACGGTGATCACGTAGGTCGTCATGGTGGTCCTTTCCTCGGATCTTCTCCCGCGTACCCAGATTCGCGCCCCAAGTGCCGTACGGGCGGCGCGGAACGCCCGTCGCCGCCGGTGGCGGGGGGGGGGGGGGGGGGGGGGGGGGGGGGGGGGGGCGCCCCGCCCCCCCCCCCCCCCCCCCCCCCCCCCCCCCCCCCCCCCCCCCCCCCCCCCCCCCCCCCCCCCCCCCCCCCCCCCCCCCCGCCGCTCTCACCGTCTGCGGCCGCGCACCGCCCAGCCGCTGCCGATGCCGGCGACGTGGAGGGCGAGCAGGGTCAGGCCGATGAGCATGATGTTGGTCGAGGTGAAGGCGTCGTTGGTCGAGATCTCCGCCGCGTTGATCAGGAAGGCGATGAAGAACGCCACCGCCGCGATGATGGCCAGCAAGATGTCCGTCCCTTCGAAGGGGGTGGGGGTGCACTGTCGGTTCCTTGTTCCCCGCATGCCCCCGACCGGGCCGTGAACACGGTTGAGTACGCGCTGTGTTGGCCGGGATCCTGAGTAGCCGTACTCAGGCGCGGGCGGGCCGTGGCCGCGAGACTGAGGCACACATCGCCCCGACGAGACCGTGGGGCTCCTCGCCCCGAGCGGAAAGGCCCCGTCGTGCTCACTCGTGCCGCCTCCGTCCTGGTGCCCCTCTTCGGGCGCCTCACCGTGACCAGCGAACTGAGGATGCGCCTGTCGGCGGGGACCATCTTCGCCGCCAACCACGACTCGCTGGCCGACCCCGCGGTCGTCCTGAGCGCGCTGCGCGGACTGGGCGTGGAGCCGGTGGTCATGGCGGCCGCGGGGCTCTGGCGGGTGCCGGTGCTCGGCCGGGCGCTGGCCCGCGAGGGGCACATCCCGGTGCACCGCAGGTCGGCGCGCGCCGCGCACGCGCTCGACGCCGCCGCGGAGGCGCTCGCGGGCGGGCGGCACGTGCTGCTCTACGGTGAGGGCGGGCTGCCGGAGCGCCTGGACGCCACCCCCGGCCCGCCGGAGGCGTTCCGCACCGGGCTCGCGCGGCTCGCGCAGGTCTCCGGCGCGCTGGTGGTGCCCGTGGGGCACGTCGGCGCCCGCCGGATCTCCTCGGGCTCGACGGCGAAGCAGCTGGCGGGCGTCCTGACCGCGCCGGTACGCCGCCCCCGCTGCCACGTCCACATCGGCGCGCCCCTGCGTCTGCCCACGGAGGCGCACACCGGCACGGCGGCGGCCCGGCAGGCCGTCACGGTGGCGTGGCGGACGGCGGCCCGGGCGGTCGGCGAGCGGGAGGCGGAACCGCAGCTCGTGCGAGACGCGGCTCGCCTGAGATGCAGGTCGTCCGAGACGCAGCTCGTCCGAGACGCCCGGGTCAGCCCGCCGGCGGTGGGGCCGTGCTGCTGCGCAGGACCAGGCGGGTCGGCACGAGGGTGGTGCCGTGTTCGGGGGCGTCGCGGCGCATCTTGCGCAGGACGGCCCGGACGCAGAGGCGGCCCACCTCGGCGAAGTCCTGGTGGAGGGTGGTGAGCGGGGGGAGGAAGGAGCCCGCCTCGGGGATGTCGTCGAAGCCGATGACGCTGACGTCCTCGGGGACGCGGCGTCCGCGTTCGTGCAGGGCGCGCAGCAGGCCCAGGGCCATCTGGTCGTTGGCGGCGAAGACGGCGGTGCAGTCCTCGTGGGCCGCGAGTTCGAGGCCGGCGCGGTAGCCGGACTCCGCCGACCAGTCGCCGCGGACGACGGGCGGCGCGGGGCGGCCCGCCTCGGTGAGGGCGCCGCGCCAGGCGTCCGCGCGGCGCTGGGCGGCGAAGGAGCCCTCGGGGCCGGCCAGGTGCCAGACCGTGGTGTGACCGAGGTCGAGGAGGTGCTGCACGGCGGTGCGGGTGCCGCCGGCCTGGTCGGTGTCGACGACGGTGTAGTGACTGCCGGCGTCGGAGTCCACGACCACGACCTGGACGTGCGGGGGGAGGGTGACGGTGGCCGCGTCGAGGAGGTGCACCTCCATGATCACGATCACGGCGTCGACGGCGAGCTCCTCCAGCCGGGAGAACGCGCCGCGCACCTCGTCCTGGGTGGGGACGGCGACCGGGAGCAGGGTCACGGCGTACCCCTCGGCGGCGGCGGAGGTGGCGATGGCCTCCAGGGTGCGGACGTTTCCGGTGGTGGAGAGGGTGAAGGTGATGACGCCGATGGTGCGGAACTCGCCGCGTTTGAGGGCGCGGGCCGCGCTGTTGGGGCGGTAGCCCAGCTCCTTCATCGCGGCCAGCACCTGCTGCCGGGTCTCCTCGTTCACCCCGGCGTAGCCGTTGGAGACCCGCGAGACGGTCTGCGAGGACACCCCGGCGAGACGGGCCACGTCCGCCATGGAGGCAGTCGCCCGCCCCCGCCCACGCCCCCGCCGCCCGACTCCCCGCGACTCACCCCCGACGGGCCCCGCAGCACCACCGGCCAACGCCGCAGCACCGCCAGCCGACCCCGCAGCGCCGCCCGCCGGCCCCCCCGCTCCGTTCGCCGGAGGTCTTGCAGCCATCTCCACGCGCAGCCGACCTTTCTTCACCGTGGGTTCCATGGTGTCCCCTGAGGACCCTTGACCATGGTTATCGGGGCAGTGTAGACATGCCGCCATCAGATGTTTACGTAAACATAACAGGCCATAGCCGCATTGCGGCGGCTGATGTTTGCGTAAACATCGTGGCGGTGCCGCACAGCAGGTGGGCGCGGCATCGCGGGCTCCAGCACGGGACGAACGAGGAACGACATGACGACGCTGCAACCGCCGGCAGCCGCGGAACCGCGGCCGGCGCCTCCCCCGGCGAGACGGGACCGACGCTCGTGGGCGGGGTGGGGTTTCATAGGCCCGTTCGTGGCCGTGTTCGCCCTGGTCTTCCTCGCCCCGATCGTGTACTCGATCTACCTCAGCCTCTTCCGCGACCAGCTCATCGGCGGCACCACCTTCGTCGGACTGGACAACTACACGCAGGCCCTGAAGGACGACCAGTTCTGGGCCGCCCTCGGCCGGGTGTCGCTCTTCCTCGCCGTCCAGGTGCCGATCATGCTCGGCATCGCCCTGCTGGTGGCCCTGGCCCTGGACAGCGGCCGGCTCTACGGCAAGAGCTTCTTCCGCATCACGATCTTCCTGCCGTACGCGGTGCCCGCCGTGGTCGCCACCCTGATGTGGGGCTTCATGTACGGCACGAAGTACGGCCTGGTGGGCGACATCAACGGCGCGTTCGGCGTCACCCTGCCCGACCCGCTCTCCCCCGACCTGGTCCTTGCCTCCATCGGCAACATCGTGACCTGGGAGTTCGTCGGCTACAACATGCTGATCTTCTACTCGGCGCTGCGCGTCATCCCGCACTCGCTGTACGAGGCCGCGGAGATCGACGGCGCCGGTCAGCTCCGCGTCATCACCGCGATCAAGCTGCCGGCGATCCGGGGCGCCCTCGTCATCGCGACGATCTTCTCCATCATCGGCAGCTTCCAGCTCTTCAACGAGCCGAACATCCTGCGTCCGCTGGCGCGCAACGCCATCACGACGGACTTCACGCCGAACTTCTACACGTACTCGCTGTCCTTCAACGGCCAGCAGCACAACTACTCCGCGACGGTGGCCATCATCATGGGCCTCATCACCATGGTGATCGCCTACGTCGTGCAGCTGCGCGGCATGCGCAAGGGAGCGTGACCCGATGAGCACCCCTCTCACCACCGCCTCCCCCGCGACTCCCGTGAAGTCCTCCGGCACTTCGGGCAACACGCCCCGGCTGCGCGGCCCGCGCCGGCACACCGCCGGGAAGCCCCGGCGCAGCGTGCTGCTGACGGTGCTGACCTCGCTGGTCGTCCTCTACACCGTGGTGCCGCTGATCTGGCTGGCCGTCAACGCCACCAAGACGCAGGCCGGTCTGGCCGACTCCAACGGGCTGTGGTTCAGCGACGACTTCGCCCTCTGGGACAACATCCGCGACACGTTCACGTACGACGACGGCGTGTTCACGCGCTGGCTGCTGAACACCCTGATGTACGTGGTGCTCGGCGCCGGCGGCGCGACCCTCCTCGCGGTGCTGGGCGGTTACGCGCTGGCGAAGTTCGACTTCGTCGGCAAGCGCGGCATCTTCGCGGTCGTCATCGGGGCCGTCGCCGTGCCGGGCACGGCGCTCGCGGTGCCCACGTTCCTGATGTTCAGCAAGATGGGCCTCACCGACACCCCGTGGGCGGTGATCATCCCCTCGCTGGTCTCGCCGTTCGGCCTCTATCTGATGTGGGTCTTCGCCGCCGAGGCCATCCCCACCGAACTCCTGGAAGCCGCCCGCATCGACGGGGCCGGCGAGGCCCGCACCTTCTTCACGGTCGCGCTGCCGCTGCTCTCCCCCGGCATCGTCACCGTGCTGCTGTTCACCACGGTCGCCACCTGGAACAACTACTTCCTGCCGCTGATCATGCTCAAGGACTCGGACTGGTACCCGCTGACCCTGGGCCTGAGCGTCTGGAACTCCCAGGCCGAGACGATCGGCGGCGACGTGATCTTCAACCTGGTGATCACCGGTTCGCTGCTCACGATCCTGCCGCTGATCGCCGCCTTCCTGCTGCTCCAGAAGTACTGGCAGTCAGGTCTCGCCGCCGGAAGCGTCAAGGAGTGACCCCGCGGCCGGAATGACCCCGCGGCCCCACGGCCGCCCCCTCAGCCCCACAACGCGCACCACCCCCCTCACTCACCCTCACCTGTCCCACCACGAAGAAGTGGAAGCACCTCCATGCACAGAAGGACAAGCCGCCTGCTGCGCGGCATAGCCCTCCTCTCCACCCTCGCCCTGGGCGCCACCGCCTGCGGCGGCTCCGACGACGGCTCGGACCAGAAGGCCGTCTCCGCGGGCGACATCCAGGCCGCCCTGGAGAAGGGCGGCACCGTGACGGTGTGGGCCTGGGAGCCCACGCTGAAGACGGTCGCCGCCGACTTCCAGAAGAAGTACCCCAAGGTCAAGATCAACCTGGTCAGCGAGCGCTCCGGCGACAAGCACTACACCGCGCTGTCCAACGCGATCTCGGCCGAGAAGGGCGTGCCGGACGTCGCCCAGGTCGAGTACTTCGCGGTGAGCCAGTACTCCCTCACCAAGGGCCTCACCGACATCAAGTCCTTCGGAGCCGACAAGCTCGCCTCCAAGTACACGCCGGGTCCGTGGAACGCGGTGAGCGAGGGCGACGCCGTCTACGGCCTGCCGATGGACTCCGGCCCGATGGCGCTGTTCTACAACAAGACGGTCTTCGACAAGTACAAGGTCGCCGTCCCCACCACCTGGGACGAGTACGTCGAGGCGGCCCGCAAGCTGCACAAGGCCGACCCCAAGGTCTACATCGCCAACGACGCCGGCGACGCCGGCTTCACCACCAGCATGCTGTGGCAGGCCGGTTCGCGTCCCTACAAGGTCGACGGCACCACGGTGAAGGTCGACTTCGCCGACGCGGGCGCCAAGAAGTACACCGACACCTGGCAGAAGCTGATCGACGAGAAGCTTCTCTCGCCCATCAACGGCTGGACCGACGACTGGTACAAGGGCCTCGGCGACGGCACCATCGCCACCCTGGCCACCGGCGCCTGGATGCCCGCCAACTTCGTGACCGGCGTCCCGGGCGCCAAGGGCGACTGGCGCGCGGCCCCCATGCCGGCCTGGACCAAGGGCGACAAGGCGAGCGCGGAGAACGGCGGCAGCTCGCTGACCCTGCCCGCCCTCGGCAAGAACAAGGAACTCGCCTACGCCTTCGTCGAGTACGCCAACGCCGGTGACGGCGTGAAGACCCGGGTGAAGCAGGGCGCGTTCCCGGCGACCACCGCGGAGCTCCAGTC
Source organism: Streptomyces sp. NPDC002328 (assembly GCF_042890065.1). Taxonomy (NCBI): domain Bacteria; kingdom Bacillati; phylum Actinomycetota; class Actinomycetes; order Kitasatosporales; family Streptomycetaceae; genus Streptomyces; species Streptomyces sp. NPDC002328. The sequence continues at coordinate 92,318 of NZ_JBIARQ010000005.1, forward strand.
CACCGAGTTCCAGTCCACCAAGTTCGACTACTTCGGCGGGCAGGAGGCGAACAAGATCTTCGCCGACTCCGCCGCGAACGTGGCGAGCGACTGGTCGTACCTGCCCTTCCAGCAGTACGCCAACTCGATCTTCAACGACACCGTCGGCAAGGCCTACGTCGGCGGCGCCAAGCTGACGGACGGTCTGAAGGCCTGGCAGGACGCCTCCGTCAAGTACGGCAAGGAACAGGGCTTCACCGTCGAGTAGCAGCCGCCAAGCAGGACCCGCCGGGCGGCGCGGCAGACAGGCCGCGCCGCCCCCGCGCACCACCTTCGGAAGGACCGCCATGATCTCCACCCTCCAGTCCCGCATGCTGCGCGGGGCGGACGGTGACCCCGCCCCGCGTCTGGCCTTCGGCGCCGACTACAACCCCGAGCAGTGGCCCCGGGACGTGTGGGAGGAGGACGTCCGGCTGATGCGCGAGGCCGGCGTCACCGTCGTGTCCGTCGCGATCTTCTCCTGGGCGCGCCTCCAGCCGGGCCCCGAGGAGTGGGACTTCGGCTGGCTCGACGAGGTCATGGACCTGCTGCACGCGGGGGGCATCGGCGTCGACCTGGCCACGGCCACCGCCTCCCCGCCGCCCTGGCTGACCACCGCCCACCCGGAGATCCTGCCGGTGACGGCGAACGGCGAGACGCTGTGGCCGGGAGCGCGCCAGCACTGGCGGCCCACCTCGCCCGTCTTCCGCGAGCACGCCCTGCGCCTGGTCCGGGAGATGGCGAACCGCTACAAGGACCATCCGGCGCTCGTGGCCTGGCATGTCTCCAACGAGCTGGGCTGCCACAACATCTACGACTTCTCGGACGACGCGGCCCGCGCCTTCCGGGTCTGGCTGCGCGCCCGCTACGGCACGCTCGACGCCCTCAACCACGCCTGGGGGACGGCGTTCTGGTCGCAGCGCTACAGCGACTGGGAGCAGATCCTGCCGCCGCGGCTCGCCGCCTCGCACCCCAACCCGACCCAGCAGCTCGACTTCAAGCGGTTCTCCTCGGACGCGCTGAAGGAGCATCTGCGGGCGGAGCGGGACATCCTGCGGGAGTTCACCCCGGACGTGCCGGTCACCACCAACTTCATGGTGATGGGCGGCACCAAGGGCATGAACTACCCGGACTGGGCCGAGGAGATCGACTTCGTCTCCAACGACCACTACGTCCACCCCGGCCCGCAGGACCGCGACGAGCTGTCCTTCTCCGCGAACCTGGTCAGCGGCATCGCGGGCGGCCGGCCCTGGTTCCTGATGGAGCACTCCACCAGCGCCGTCAACTGGCAGCACGTCAACGTGGCGAAGCGTCCGGGCGATCTGGCCCGCGACTCGCTGCTGAACGTGGCGCACGGCGCGGACGCGGTGTGCTTCTTCCAGTGGCGGCAGTCGGCGGCGGGCGCCGAGAAGTACCACTCGGCCATGGTTCCGCACGCCGGCGCGGACAGCGACGTGTTCCGCGCGGTGGCCGAACTCGGCGCGACGCTCAAGTCCCTTGCCCCGGTGGCCGGTTCGGAGCGAGAGTCCGCCGCCGTGGGCATCCTCTACGACTGGGAGTCGTGGTGGGCGAGCGAGCAGGACTCCCACCCCACCGCCCTGCTGGACTACCGGCGCGAGGCGCTCGACTGGTACTCGGCGCTGCTCGCCCTGGGCGTCCGCGCCGACCTCGTCACCACCCGCGCCGACCTGTCCCGGCACCAGGTGCTGATCGCCCCGGTGCTGCACGTGGTGCCCGCCGAGCTCGCCAAGGAGCTGACCCGCTACGCCGAGCAGGGCGGCCACCTCGTCACCACGTACTTCTCCGGCGTCGTCGACCAGAACGACCATGTCTGGCTGGGCGGTTACCCCGGCGCGCTGCGCGAGCTGCTCGGCATCCGCGTCGAGGAGTTCGGGCCGCTGCTCGCCGGGCAGAGCGTGGAGCTGGACGACGGCGGCACGGGCACCCTGTGGACCGACCAGATCGACGCCGACGCCGACACCGAGGTCCTGGTCCGCTACCGCAGCGGCGTGCACGCCGGCCGGCCCGCCGTCACCCGGCGGGTCACCGAACGGGGCTCCGCCTCCTACGTCTCCACGCGTCTCGGCGTCGACGGACTGGTCCCGCTGCTGCCGCGGCTGCTGGAGCCGGCCGGGGTGCGCAGCGAACTGCCGGCCGACGTGCGCGGACGGGTCGAGCTGACCGTCCGGCGCGGTGCGTCGGAGCGCTTCCTGTTCCTGGTCAACCGCACCGACGACACGGTGCCGGTGACCGGCCTGGACGGCGAGATCCTGCTCGGCTCCTCCGACGAGGGCGGAGCCCTCGTCCTGGGCCCGCGCCAGGTCGCCGTACTGCGCCGCCCGCTCGGCTGAACCACTCGCTCGGCCGAACCACCCGCACAGACCCGCACGACCCATGACTCCCCGGCGACGGCGCCCACCCGTGTCCGCGCCGGGGGCCATCCCCTCCCGCTCCGACTGCGGGAGGGGCCCACGCAGCGACCGCACCGCAGTTGGGAGCACAGATGGCACGCCGTACCCGCAGCAGACGGTCCCTCGGGGCCGCAGCGCTGACCGCCCTGGCCACCGGGGCCGCACTGCTCAGCGTCCCGGCGCAGGCCGAGGCCGCCTCCTCGGTCACCGTGCAGCCGGACCCGTCGTACCAGCAGGAGAAGTTCGAGGGCTGGGGCACCAGCCTGGTCTGGTTCGCCAACGCCACCGGCGACTACCCGCCGGCGATCCGCGAGAAGCTGGCGAAGCTCCTCTTCGACGACGACGGCCTCGCGCTGAACATCGCCCGCTACAACGTCGGCGGCGGCAACGCCCCCGACGTCAAGGACTACCTGCGCGCCGGCGGCGCGGTCGAGGGCTGGTGGAACGCGCCCGAGGGCACCACCCGCGAGGACACCGACTGGTGGAGCGCCGACGACCCGGCCGACTGGAACAAGGACGCCGACGCCACCCAGCGCTGGTGGGTGGACCGCATCAAGAACGACATCACCCACTGGGAGACGTTCAGCAACTCCCCGCCGTGGTTCATGACCGTGAGCGGCTACGTCTCGGGCGGCTTCAACGCCACGACGGACCAGCTGAAGACCGAGTCGGTCGACGACTTCGCCGCCTACATGGCCGGCGCGACGAAGCGGCTTGAGCGGGCGCACGGCATCAAGGTCAAGACCGTCGACCCGTTCAACGAGCCGAACACCAACTACTGGAGCACCCGTCTGGGCGCGGACGGCGAGCCGGTCGGCGGCCGTCAGGAGGGCGCCCACATGGGGCCCGCGCTCCAGGAGAAGGTCCTCGCGGCGCTGGAGCCGGCGCTGAGGAAGGTGAAGACCAACGCGAAGATCTCGGCCATGGACGAGACGAACCCGAGCATCTTCGCGCAGAACTGGAACGCCTACTCCCAGGCGTCGCGCGATCTGGTCGACCAGATGAACGTCCACACCTACGGCACCGGGCAGCGCACCACCGTGCGCGACCAGGCCAAGGCCGCCGACAAGACGCTGTGGATGAGCGAGGTCGAGGGCGACTGGGGCGACGGCCAGAGCTTCACCGACATGCGGCCGGGTCTCGGGCTCGCCCAGCGGATCGTCGACGACCTGCGCGAACTGGAGCCCACCGCCTGGGTGTTCTGGCAGCCGGTCGAGGACTACGACAACATGAAGCCGGGCGGCGAGTCCGCCAAGGGCGGCAACTGGGGCTCCATCCAGATGCCGTTCAGCTGCACCTCCACGGACACGCTGGAGACCTGCCCGATCTACACGAACACGAAGTTCGACACCGCGCGCAACTTCACGCACTTCATCAAGCCCGGCGACCGGCTGATCAAGGTCGACGACGCCTCCAGCGCCGCCGCCGTGACCGCTGACGGCAAGGGCCTCTCGCTCGTCCACGTCAACAGCACCACCGAGGCCCGCACGGTCACCCTCGACCTGTCGAAGTTCCGCAAGGTCAGGGACGGCGCGACCGTCACCCCGGTCGTCACCTCCGCCGACGGCAAGCTTCAGCGGAAGGCCCCGGTCGAGGTGAGCGACGGCAAGGCCTCCTTCACCGTGCCCGCCCAGTCGGTGACCACCTTCGCCGTGACCGGCGTCTCCGACGCCGCGAAGGACGCCCCGCTGATCCGCGAGGACCGCACCTACACGCTGACCGGCGTCCAGAGCGGCAAGGCGGTCACCGTCGCCGCCAACGGCACCGGCCTGGTCATCGGGACCGCGAACGGCTCCGTCGCGCAGCAGTGGCGGCTGGACGCCCGTTACGGCGACACCGACGGCGCCCGCCAGCGGTACGTGTTCGCCAACCCGGCGCAGGGCAAGCGGCTCGCCGTCCGCAACAACGTCCCGGTGGTGGAGCCCGACACCGGCGTACGCGACGCGGCCACCGAGTGGGTCCTGTCGACCACCGGCGACGGCACCTGGACCCTGGTGAACCCGGCGTCCGGCCGGGTCCTCGAAGTCGGCGGCCAGGCCACGAACGAGGGTGCCGCCGTCACGACCTGGCAGCCCAACTCCGGCGCCAACCAGCGGTGGAGGGTGACGGACGTGACGGACGTGACCAACGCAGCGAAGGGGACGAACGCCTCCTGACCGCCTGCTGACGGCCCCTGAGCCGGCGTCCACAACGCCGGCCGACCACCTGAGACGGCCGCGCCCGCACCGTGTGTCCCCCGGTGCGGGCGCGGCCCTGTCGTGTGGTTCAGGCCCCGCGCGGGCGGCCTCGTGCCGCCTCACGCCACAGCTTCGGCAGCGTCTCCTCGTGGACGGCCGCCGTGGCCTGTTCCCTGCCGTACAGCAGGCCCCAGGTGAAGCCGGGCTCGCCGGCGATATGGGCCGCCACCGCGTGACGGCGTAGGGCGTCGCGCGCGACGACGCTGTCGTGGTGGTCGCCGAGCGTCTGCTGCACGGCCTTCACACTCTTGCTCAGGCGCTTCGCGGGCTTGCCGAGGGCGGGGCGGGCCGCCTCGGCGGCGTAGCGCAGGCGCTTGGCGCCCTTGCGGGCCTCGTGGAGCGCGGCGTCGCGTTCGGGGCCCGGCGGTGTGCCCAGGGCACGGTCGACCCGTCCGGCGAAGCGGTCGAACTCCTTGCCGAGCGCCTTGGGCAGGGCCTTCTTCGCCTTCCCGGAGGCCTTGGCCCGCAGCGGCGGGTCGGCGGTGAGGTGGTCCAGCGCCTCCAGGAGGGCCACGTAGCGGGGTGAGGACAGCGCGGCGAGGGTGCGTTCGCGGGCCTCGGCCGACCTGGTGACGTCCCAGGCCTGGAGGCGGGCCGAGACGGGCCCGAGGACCAGTTCGCCGGGCAGGCCGTCGAGGCCCTCGCGCAGCCGTCCCAGCAGGACTTCCTGGTCGCGTTCGGCGCCCAGCTCGCCGCCGAGCCACTTCAGGTCGGCCCGGAGCGGGTCGGTGACCTTCCGGTCGACCAGGGAGCGGTACGAGCGCAGACTGCTGCGCAGCCGGCGGCAGGCGACCCGCATCTTGTGCACGGAGTCCGGCAGTCCGCGCCGTACGGACGGGTCGAGCTCGACGAGGGCGCGGACCTGCGCGGCCAGATAGGCGTGGAGCTCCGCGCCGGCCGTGCCCGACGGCAGGTCGGCCGGGCCGCGGGGGGCGCGGTCCGCCTCGGGGGCGGTCTCGGTGAGCGCGCGGGCCAGCTTGGACGGGGCCTCGGAGCGGGAGAAGCCCTCCTCGCCGAGGGCCTTGTCGACGCGGTCCAGCAGGGCGGGGTCGCCGTCCTCGGCGACCGTCTCGACCTCCAGCTCCGCCCAGGACGCGTGGCCGCCCTCGGGGCGCAGTGAGTCGGCCTCCACCCGGTCGAGGACGACCTCGGCGAGGACCGCCCCGTCGGCGTCGACGAGGTCGCGCACGGAGCGCTTCGAGCGGATGCGGACGACGGGCCGGAGGCGGGCCCCGCGGGTCCGGGACAGCGCGAGTTCGCGCAGTTGGTCGGGCACGTCGTCCTGGAGGGGGGCGCGGATCTCCTCGCGGGTGTCGCCGATCAGCGGCAGCTTCAGGTGCCAGCCGGCGTCGGAGCCGCCCGTGCGGCGGCGCAGGGTCGCGGCGGAGCGGGTCAGCCGCAGGTCGGCGGTGTCCCAGTACACCGCGTCCAGGTCGTGCGCTCCCCCGTCGACGAGCGAGGGGGCCTGGGCCGCCCTTCCCTTGCCCCCGTTCTTGCCCGCGCCGTTCTTGCGCGCGCCGTTCTTGCGCGGGGCGTTCTTGCCCTTGCCTGCGCTCTTGCCGCTGCCCTTGCCCTTGCCTCCGCTCCTGCCCGGGTCCGTGCCGGACAGGGCGGACAGGGTCGGGAAGCCGCCCGAGTCCGGCACCTCGTACTTCCGTTCCGTCTCCCGCGTCGACTGCGTCATATCTCCCCGGTTGACACAATGCGCCGAATCAAACCTCCGTGACGCCGCCGCGCACGGGATACGGCAGGTCAACGGGCCCGCCGGCCGGTACTGCCGTCGGTACGGCAGCCGGTACGCGCTCCAGGACGCCGCCCGCGAAGACGTCGTACAGGGGAAGCGTCTCCAGGTGGACGTAGCCGATGTGGCAGTCGCAGACGGTGAGCGGGCAGAGGCGGGGGCGCAGGGCCGCGCGGTAGGAGCCGTCGTAGAGGTTTCCGAGCGGGGTGCGGACGAAGTGGCAGCGGCGGACGGCTCCGTCGCCGTCGACCGAGATCACGGAGTCGCCGGTGCGGCAGGGCAGGCCGGCGCTGGCGTGCGGGTGGCGGCTGTAGGGGAAGAGCGGGTCGAGGGCGGTCCAGGTCTCGGCCTCGGCGTCGGTGTAGGTGTGCCCCTCGGCCGCGTTGATCCACAGGTAGACGTGTTCGGGCAGGTCGTCCCGCAGCCGGCGGGCCGCTTCAAGGTGTTCGGGGAAGCCGACGACGCCGACGCTGAAGCGGATTCCGCGCTCGCCGAGGTCGCGGCACTTGGCGAGGAAGCGGTCGTAGGGCGTCTGGCCGGGGTGGTAGGTGCACCACAGGGCCAGCGTGTCGGAGTCGGCGTCGGCGAGCCAGTCGGTGCGGCAGCTCAGGTTGGTCTGGATCGCTGCCCGGCGGATGTGCGGCAGGTGGGACAGCTCGGCCAGGGTGCGCCGGTACCAGGAGCGAACAAGGCCCTCCCCCCAGGGAGTGAACAGGATCGACAGCCGGTCGCCGGTCTGGCCGGCCGCCCAGCGCGCGAACCGTTCGAGGGCGGCGCGGTCGGCGCGGAGCTGGTGGCCGGTGTCGCGCCGCTTGGCGAAGGGGCAGTAGGGACAGTCGTAGTCGCAGGAGGCGAGGGGGCCGCGGTAGAGCAGGGTGAGGTCCATGGCGGGACGGTCACTTCCTCTCGTAGGCGGCCATCGCGGCGCGGACGGCCGGGGAGAACAGGCCGGGGCCGATGGCGTCGGAGTGGGCGAGGCCCGCGGGGGTGAGCCGGAGGACGCCCGGGGTGTCGTCCGTGAGCCAGCCGCGGTCGGCGAGGCGGGCGAGTTCGGGGGCGAAGTCGTCGGCGGGGTCGCCGCCGAAGCGGGCGCGGTAGTCGTCGAGGGGCAGGCCGTCGGCCTGGAGGAGGGACTGGAGGAGGTGGCGTCGGCGGGACTCGTCCGCGTCCATGCGCCGGCCGTACTCGGCGCGGGCGAAGTCGGCGGCGGGCCGCGACACATAGTCGTCGATGATCCCGCGGATCTCGTGCATGTCGACGGCGTAGTCGAAGGAGTAGTGCAGGCCGGCGGTGTAGGAGCGGGCGCCGCAGCCGAGGCCGATCATGCCGTCGGTCTGGCAGGCGTAGTCGTCCGCGCCCTGGGGCGGGGCGTCGGCGCGGCGGAACATGCGCATCGACTGCTGGGTGTAGCCGTGCGCGAGGAGGTGGTCGCGTCCGGCGCGGTACAGGCGCAGCCGCTGCTCGTCCCAGGCGGGGTCGGGGCCGGTGCGGCGGCGGTCGAGGCCGGTCAGGGGGCGGACGTAGAGGGGGTAGAGGTAGAGCTCCTCGGGTCGCCAGGCGAGGGCCGCGTCGAGCGAGTGCCGCCAGGTGTCCTGCGTCTGGCCGTCGATGCCGTAGATGAGGTCGATGTTGAGGACCGGTATGCGGGCGTCGCGGACGCGGGCGAGGGCCGCCTCGACGTCGGCGCGCCGCTGCGGGCGTACGGCGGCCCGCGCCTCGGAGTCGACGAAGCTCTGCACGCCCAGGCTGAGCCGGGTGGTCCCGCGCTCGGCCAGCACGGCGAGCCGGTCGGCGGTGGCCGTGGCCGGTGAGGCCTCCACCGAGAGGGGCACGGCGCGCAGATCGGCGCCCATGCGGTGCTCGGCGATGTCGGCGAGGCGGGTGAGTTCGGCGGCGGTGAGGAAGGTGGGGGTGCCGCCGCCGAAGGCGGCCGTGGCGAACCGGACGTCGTCGCTGTCCCCGAGCGCCTCCCGTACGGCGGTGGCCTGCCGTTCGAGCGCGTCCAGGTAGGCGCCGGTGAGGCCGTCGGGGGCGCCGATGCGGGTGAAGAGGTTGCAGAAGCCGCAGCGGACCTCGCAGAACGGGATGTGCAGGTAGAGGGAGAGGGCGTTCTTGGGCTCCTCGGCCCACAGGGAGCGCAGGGTCGGGCGGTCGGGGAGCCCGCGGTAGGCGGTCTTGTGGGGGTAGGCGTAGACGTAGTGCTGGTAGGGGTTGGTGAGTTGGGCGGTGGTCATCGGGCGGCCTCGGCGGGGTCGAGGAAGAAGTGGGCGTACGGCACGGTCCACACCGACTCGTGGCCGAGGCGGTGGCCGGTGTAGCCGTCGTCGCCGTAGGCGGTGCCGTGGTCGGAGCAGACGATCGCGAAGCAGCGGCGCCGGCTGCTCGCGGCGGCGAACAGCCGTCCGATGTGCCGGTCGACGTACTCCAGCGCGGCGGCGTGGGTCGCGCGGCTGTCGCCGGCCTCGCGGGTCGCGCCGGGCCGGTGGAACCAGTTCGGCTGGTGCAGGGCGGAGACGTTCACGAAGAGGAACAGCCGCTGTTCGGCGGGGAGTTCGCGGACGACCTGCTCGGCGCAGGCGATCTGGTTCTCGAAGGAGTGGGGCGAGGTGACGCCGAACTCCGGTGTCCAGTGGGACTCGTGGAAGAGGCCGGGCAGCACCGAGCCGAGCGGGCCCTGCTTGTTGAAGAAGCCCACTCCGCCGACGCACACCGTGTGGTACCCGGCCTTCGCCAGGCCGGAGACCAGGTCCGGGGTGTCGAAGACGAAGGTGCCGTCGGCGGTGGTCTCGCTGCCGGCGAAGCTCGCCGCGAACAGGCGCGGGTGCGGGCCGGGTTCGGCCGGGGTGGGCAGGAAGCCCGCGAAGATCGCCTGGTGGGAGGCGTAGGTGAAGCTGCCCGGGGCGTGCCTCTTCTCCCAGTGGCCGCCGGGGAGATGGCGGGCCAAGTTGGGGATGCGGCCGGCCTCGGCGAGTTCGACGGCGACGTCGTGACGGAGGGTGTCGAGGGTGACGAGGAGGAGGTCGTGGCTGCCGACGATCTCGTTCATGTCGGGCTCAGGCATGGGGAGTTCCTGTTCTGTGCCGGTCTGCGCTCTGCCGGTCCGCGTTCTGCCGGTCAGCGCTGTGCCGGTCTGTTCCGTGCCGCTCGCGGAGTACGGCGGCCACCTGGGCGGCGTAGGTGTCGAGTCCCTCGGCGCCGCTGCCGGGGAGGCCGGTGAGGCGGGGCAGGAGGTCGCCGAAGGCGTTGACCTCGCCGACGGCGGACCTGCGCCAGCCGACCGCCGGGAGCAGGTCGACGCCGACGCACAGGGTGCGCGGGAAGCAGGCCGCGGCCCGCTCGCACACGCCGAGCAGGTCGGACCAGCGGGCGCCCGCCGCCTCGACGGCCCGCCGGGCCGCCTCGAGGTCGCCCCGGCTGCCGCCGAGGTGGAGGTTGGTCATGGGCGAGCGGCTGGTGCGGACCACGGCGTGGGTCGCCCGGCCGGCCACGACGACGACCCTGAGGTCGGCGGCGCGGCCCTCCTGGGAGGCCTTCGGCAGCCAGCGTTCCAGGTGCAGCCCGTCCGGGGCGAGCGCGTCGACGACGGCCGCGATGTCCGCCTCCCGTTCGTAGCGGCGCACTTTCAGGGAGTTGAAGAGGCGGCCGTCCGCCGTCAGTTCGACGGAGGTGGTCGCCCGGATCCGGCCCGCGCCGCCCGACTCCACGGCGAGCACTCCGGACGCGGACGATCCGTGCGCGGGCTTGACGAAGAGCCTGGGCATGCGGTGCTCCCGCATCAGCGCCCGTACGTCGTCCCAGCCCCGCACCGGCGCGCCGAGCGGGCCGGAGGTCGGGGAGGCGGGCACCGGTACGCCCGCCGCGTCCAGCACGGCGTGGCAGCGGCGTTTGTCGAACAGCACGGCGAGGTCGTCCGGGTCGTCGAGGCGCACGCCGCCGCGCAGGCCGCGCAGCGCCGCGGTGAACCCGGCGTACCAGCGGGCGGAGCCCTCGACCCGGGTGGGGTCGGGGGCGCCGCGCAGCAGCCGGTCGACGTCGGCGTTCTCGCCCGGCGAGTCGACGCGGACGACCTCCTCGGCGTCGAACTCCGCCCCGCCGTCGCGGAGCACGTCCGTCCAGGGGACGACCCGTGGTGCGGGCAGTCCCGCCGCGCGCACCGCGTCGGCGAAGAGGGCGACACGACGGTTCTCGGGGTTGCCCACGACGGCGAAGCGGGGCGCGGCGGGGGGGCCGCCGGTGGGTGGGCGCACGGTCGTCGGGTTCACTCCCCCACGGCGACGAAGCGCCACACCGTGCCGTCGTCTTCCTCGTCCTCGTCGGCGTCGTCGCGGTCGAGGTCGACCTCGACGCCCTCGGTCGTCAGGGTCTGGCGGATCCGCTCCTGGACGGGCTCGCTGAGGTAGTGGTGGTGCAGGTCGAGCTTCTTGAGGTGGGTGAGCGGCTGGCCGGACAGCAGGGCCGCGCCGCCCTCGTCGGTGAGGACGCCCATGGACAGGTCCAGGACCTCCAGCCGGGCCACCACGGGCGCGGCGGCGACGGCCGCGGCGACCGCGTCCTGCATCTCGCTGTTGCGCAGGGCCAGATGGCGCAGCCGCGGCAGACGGTCGCCGGACAGGATCGGCTCCAGGTCGGCCGCCTCGCTGTCACCGCCGTACTCGGGCGTGCCGAGCCACAGGTCGAGGTGCTCCAGCGCGGGCAGTTCGCTCGCGCCGACGCCGCGCACGACCTCGGCGGGCAGTCCGCCGGTCTGCATGACCAGCTTACGCAGGCCGGTGTGCTTCACGGCCGGGAAACGCAGCTCCGAACCGCCCCGGACGCCGAACTCCACCAGCTCGGGGAAGCCGTCGAGGAGCGGGGTGACGTCGGTCTGGTTGATCCAGGAGATCTCGCACTCCTCCCCGACCATGTCGCCGACGAACAGCGCCCGCAGGGCGGGGAACCGGTCCCGGGCGGCGAGCAGCGCCTCGACGACGTCGGACGGCTCCGTTTCGTACGCCTCCTGCCAGGCGCCGACGATCAGCGCGCGGACCCGGGTGGTGTCGACGACGGAGCAGAAACGGGCGAACGCGTCCGTCCAGTTCTCGTCGGCGTCGTACACGTCGCTGGTGATCCGCCAGGCGACGGCGTCCGCCTCGGGCAGGTCGTCCGTCCGCGCGTCGGGGCCGGGGAAGGTGCGGGCGGGCAGCCGGTACAGCGCCGAGAGGTGTTCACCGATGGTCATGCGGCTGCTCCTGTGGAGGAAGAGGGTGCGTTCCGTGGTGACCGCAGTTCTACCAACAGGCACTGACAGCGCCGGGGGCGGGGCGGGGTTGCGGAGCCTGGTTCCGGGCCGTTGTCAGTGGGGGGTCCTACGGTCGACGTCATGAGGCCGGTGCGCCGTGCGCCGGCCGGAGGGGAGGGCTGCCGTGTACCGGCAGGGAGACGTGCTGATCGTGCCCGTGGCGGCGGAGGCGGTGCCTTCGCATGTCGCCGCCGCGCCGAAGGAGCGGCGGGACGCGCGGGGGCGGCTCGTGCTGGCGCTGGGCGAGGTCACCGGGCATGCGCACGCGGTCGTCGGACCGGGTGAACTGGTGCGGGAGCCGGGGCCGTTCGGGCCGTTCCTGCTGCATCTGCCGCAGGGGGGCCGGGTGGTCCACGAGGAGCACGCGGCCATCACCCTCCCGAAGGGGTGGTACCGGGTGATCCGGCAGCGGGAGTACGTGCCGGGGTCGGTGCGGATCGTGGCGGACTGAGGGGTGGAGGAACGGGTGATGGTGGAGCGGGTGTCGGAGGAGCCGGTGTCGGAGGAGCGGGTGTCGGAGGGGCCGGTGTCGGAGGAGCGGGTGTCGGAGGAGCGGGTGTCGGAGGAGCGGGTGTCGGAGGAGCGGGTGTCGGAGGGGCTGGGCGGCGTGTCGGAAGGGCGAGGGGTGGAGGGGCGAGCGGTGGCGGAGCGGGCGGGTGTGGTGGACGAGGCGGCGGGGTCGGGGGGTGAGGGCGTGGCCGGGGGCGGCGTCGGGTTCTGGCGGGCGTGCGCGGCGGCGGCCGTGCCCGCCGACCGGGCGCGCGCGGAGGCCGGCGTCCGCCGTGCCTACCGGCAGGCCGGTCTCGCGGAGCCGCGACGGGTGGTGTGGGCCGAGTCGCCGCGTGCGGCGGTGACCCTGATACGGGGTCTGGAGGACAGGGGCCCGAGCGTCCGCGAGTCGGTCCGCACCGCGCCCTGGGCGCTCGAACGGCGGCGGCTGCACGAGGAGTTGGGCGCCGCCGGCTGGTCGGCGCACTGGGCGGCGACGGGCGGCCGGCTGTGGGAGACCACGCAGGCCCTGGTCGCGCGGATCCGCCAAGGCGTGCTGGAGGAGCTGGCCGAGGACCGGGCACAGGAGGTGCAGACCCGGCTGCTCCTGCTGGAAGCGGTGCTGGGGCAGCACGACGCGCCCTGGCTCGCCGCGTTCCCCACGGACGACGGGCCGCTCGCCGGACTGGCCGAGGTGTCCCGGAACGCCGGGTGGTGGTGGCCGTTCGCCGAGGTGGCGGTGGTGTGCGAACGCCCCGTCGCGCTCCACCGCGACGAGGCCGGACGCCTGGACCGCGGCGACGGCCCGGCGCTCGCCTACCCCGACGGCTTCGCCCTGCACGCCTGGCGCGGCATGCCGGTCCCCGGCGCCTTCCTCGCGGAGCTGCGCACGCTGACCCCGCAGCGGATCCGCGACGAGGACAACGCCGAGCTGCGCCGCGTGATGCTGGAGCACTACGGCTACGAGCGCTACCTCGCCGACTCCGGGGCCCGCCCCCTCCACCGCGACGAGACGGGCACGCTCTGGCGGATCGACCTCCTCGGCGACGAGCCCGTCGTGATGGTGGAGGTGCTCAACTCCACCCCGGAGCCGGACGGAAGCCGGCGCACGTACTGGCTGCGCGTCCCGCCGTCCACGACGACGGCCCGCGAGGGCGTCGCCTGGACGTTCGGCCTGCAACGGGAGGCGTACGCGCCGCTCCAGGAGACGTGAGGGAGCCGGATTCCCGGCCGCGGCCGGGCCGGGTTCAGGCCGCGGACGGGTTCAGGCCGCGGACGGGTTCAGGCCCCGGCCGGGTTCAGGCCGCGGACGGGCGGGTGAGGACTTCGGTGACCTGGTCGCGTACAGCCTCCCAGGCGGTCGGGTCCAGTGCGCCCAGGTCCGTGCGGCGCAGGGCGGCGACGGTGTCCTCGGCCGCTCCCTCGCAGGGGGCGCTCTCGCTCAGCACCTCGTAGCCGTCGCGGACGGCGATCCGCAGGCGTCGCCCGCTCTCGGCGTCGGCGTCGGCGTGCACGGCTGCCGCCACGACGAAAGGCGGCGGGCCGCCCGCCTCGCCGGCGAGCTTGCGATAGCCGCTCACCTCCGGGTCGTTCCACGTCAGGTGCAGCAGGAGGGGTCGCTTCGCGACGAGTTCGGCGAGATCGGTCTCGTAGACGCGGTCGGGTTCCAGCACCGTGGCCCGGGCGTCCAGGACGAGCGCCGCGGGCAGCAGACAGCGCAGGGTGCTTCCGACGATGTTGCCGCCGACCGTGGCCGTCCGCCGCACGGCCCCGGTGCCCACCGTGGCCGCGGCCTTCCGCAGCACCTCCGGCGCGTCCTCCCCGATCCGGCTCAGCACGACGGCCGCGCCCAGCTTTCCCGGGCCGTTCACGTTGGCCTCCGGCAGTTCGCGCAGCGACACGGCCTGCTCGGGGAAGCCGTCACGCTGCCACGTCGCCCACACGAGTGAGGCCCCGCCTATCGGCACGGCCCCGGCCGCCAGGAACTCCTGCGTTTCGGACACGGAGGTGGGAAGACGCAACCACACGACGACCGACCTGCCTTCCCTGTACGTCGGCGGTCAGCACCCGGGTGCACGGTCCGCCGCATGATCACTGACGAAAGGATTCTCCCCAGCCGAGCGGGGGCGCATACAGGGCTCACCGTCCGATTCATGCGCCCCCGCCACACGGCCCGCAGACCTGCGGCCCGAGCCTCAAGTCCGTGACGAGGCAACCCCGTTCACGGCTCCGCACGGGCGAGATCACGGGCCGTGCTCATTTTCGTATACGCGCTCGGGGCTGCCGCGCCCCGGAGAATGCGCTCCCCCGCACCTCCGCACGCCCCCGTCCCCTTTTCCTTCTTTTCGTATCGCTGGGTAGGAATCCGGCCAACGCGGCTAGGCTGGGCGGGTATTCATCACCCCACCCGCCAAGTCGCTTGCTGTGACGCGGAATTCAGGTGTGAACGCACTCGGGGGGACCGGACACTCGTGGACCAGAGAACAATTCCGACGCGTATCGGCCCGTATCAGGTGGCGCAATTCCTCGGTCAGGGCGGTATGGGCTCCGTCTATCTGGCGCACAGCCCCGGCGGCCGGCCCGTGGCCGTGAAAGTCATCCGTCCCGAGCTCGCCAAGGAGCCGCGCTTCCGCCGCCGCTTCGCCCGTGAGGTGAGCGCCGCCCGCGCGGTCAACGGCGCGTACACCGCCCCGGTGGTGAACGCCGACACCGACTGCGAACTGCCGTGGCTGGCCACCGTCTTCGTCCCCGGTCCCTCCCTGTGGCAGACCGTCCGCGCGAACGGCCCCCTCAGCCACGCACAGACACGGCGGCTGGGGGCCGGACTGGCCGAGGCATTGCTCGACATCCATGCCGCCGGAATCGTCCACCGCGATCTCAAACCGCACAACGTGCTCATGGACGCGGCGGGTCCACGCGTCATCGACTTCGGAATCGCCCATGTGACGGACCTTCCGCCGTTGACCGATCCGGGGGCCCTGCTGGGCACTCCGCATTTCATGTCCCCGGAGCAGATCACCGGGAGCGCGCCGACCACCGCGAGCGATGTGTTCTCCTTCGGGCTGGTCCTTTCCTTCGCCGCCGGCGAGCGCAGCCCTTTCGGTGACGGAAGCAATGCCCAGCTCCTTTATCGCATCGTGCACACCCCGCCCGATGTGCGGTCGCTGCCGGACGGGCTCCGCGTCCTGGTCACCGCCTGTCTGGCCAAGCGCCCGGGGCAACGGCCCACCCCGGCCGAACTGCTCGACGCGCTCGGCCGCCGCCCGACGGGCACGGACAGGGCGGACACGGACAGGCCGGATCCGGCCAGGCCCGATACGGGCAGGGCGGGTACGGACCGGCACGCCCCGACGCTGTGGCTGCCCCAGCCCCAGCACTCCACCGTCGCCCTCGCCCGCAACGCGCACGCCCTGCTGGCGGACGGGCTGACGGACGCCCTCCTCCTGGAGGCGGCCGGCCATGACCGCTGAACACGACGCCCGCACCGCCCACTTCCTCCTCGACAGCGAGTGGAACCGGCTGGCGAACCGCTGGGCCTCGGGCAGCGGGATGGCCGTCCGCGACGAGTCCACGCACATGACGCTCGGCGTGACCCGCCGCCCGGCCGGGCCCGACGACCTGGAGGTCCGCCTCACCACCTCACGCCGCTTCCTGGTGGCATTCATGACCAACGGCCGCAGTCTGGCGCCCGGCGAACTCGCGCGCGGCGCGGCGGCGGCCAACGCCTGGAACACCGAGCAGCTGACCCCGACCCTGTCCGTCTGGAACGTCCGCGGCGCCCGGCCGCATCTGGGAGGCGTGTGCACCTTGCCCCTGTCGTGCCGGATGAGCCAGCAGGACTTCGACGCGATCGCGTCCGGCTGGGTCGACCAGGCCGTGACCATGTTCGCCCGATGCCGCGAGGTCTTCCGCCTGTGACGCGTCCCGCACCCCCGCCGCCCCGCCGGTCGCCCCGGTCGCCCCGGTCGCCCCGGTCCGTCGTACGCCGGCTGCTGCTGAGCGCCGCGCTGCTCGTCCCGTCGCTGCTCCTCGGCTCGGCGCCGCCCTCCGGCGCGATGCAGCCGGAGCCTCCGCAGCCGTCCGCCGCGGTGACCGCGTTCGCGGCGGCCGGGTGCGCGTCGAGCGACTTCACCGAGACGGTGCTGTGCTGGGGGGACGCCGCCGCGCGCGGCAAACGGTCCATCGTCGTCACCGTGTCCGCGCCCCAGTTCCTGCGTGAGAACGGCGGTCTGGACGCGGTCGCGGACGCCGTGCCCGAGCTGCGCGACAGACTCGTCGTGATCGTCCCGGACGGCGTGCGCACCGGGTCCGGCGGCACCCTGCTGCTGGCCCTGGCCTCGCACCGCATCGTCGGCGCCCACAGCACGATCAGCCCGCTGACGGCGTCGGAGCACGAGCGGCTCAACGACCTCGCGGGCTGCCCGCCCGACGGTTTCTGTGAAGCCGTCCGGAACCGGGCCCGCAGCGGCGCGGACCTCGTGGAACGCCGGCTCGCCCAGGACGCCCGGACCTCCCTGTTCACCGCCGGACCGGACCGGGCCACCGCCCCACAAGATCCCGGCGACAACGGGGACAACGGCGACGACGGCGCCGGCGGCAACGCGGACAGCGGCGGAGCGCCCCCGGCGGACCTCGCCGACGACCCGTCCGGCGACGCGCTCGCCGTGCTGTTCGTCGTCGGCGCGGTCCTGGTCTGCCTGGTGGCCACGCTGGGCCTCATGGTCCGAAGGACCGGAGCCCCGGCCGAGTCACCGCCCCGGGCCGCGCCGACGGGCACGAGCACCAAGGCGACCACGGCGGCGACCACGGCGTCCGCGTCGGCGTCCACACCGAGCCCCGCCCCGAACGAACACCGCCGACCGGTGACCGTCCCGGAGACGCCCGCCGCCCCACGTCCCACGGCACCCCAGCCCCCCGCGCCGCTTCCCACCGCCCCACAGCCCACAGCAGCCCCGCAGAAACCCCCCGCCCCGACCACCCCCCACCACTCCGCCACCGTCCGCACCGCCCTCCGCCCGCAGGGCTACGTGGACGTCGACGGCCTTCTGTTCCGGGCCGGTTGGGGCGGACCCGGCGAACCCCCGCCGCCGGGGAGCCCCGTGTACGTCGTGCGGCACAGCACCGGTGAACTGGCCGTGCACGACCACCGCACGGCCGAGGACGACCCGCACGCCTGACCCGGCCCCAGGCCACCGGACACCGGCCACCGGCCACCGGCCACCACCGCGCCAGCGACCCACAGAGGTACTTCCATGCCCGACGACCGTTCGCAGAGTGTTCCGCTCTACTACGACGACATCGTGACCGACGGCAACGCCCAGCGGCAGCCGCTGGTGCTGTGCCTGGACACCTCGATG
Source organism: Streptomyces sp. NPDC002328 (assembly GCF_042890065.1). Taxonomy (NCBI): domain Bacteria; kingdom Bacillati; phylum Actinomycetota; class Actinomycetes; order Kitasatosporales; family Streptomycetaceae; genus Streptomyces; species Streptomyces sp. NPDC002328. The sequence continues at coordinate 109,849 of NZ_JBIARQ010000005.1, forward strand.
TCCATGGCCGACGCGCCCATCACCATGCTGAACAACGCGTTGCAGGAGTGGGTGCGTGATCTGAGCACCGACGTCAACCTCGCCCACAGCGTCGAGGTCGCCCTCATCACCTTCGGAGGACGCGAGGTGTGCGCCTGGCGGGGCACGACCGTGCTGTCCGACCCGGCCGACCCCAACGCCTTCGTCGCGGCGCACTCGTTCAGCGCGCCGCACCTTCGGGCCGGCGGCGTCACCCTGATGACGGAGGCCCTGCGCACCGCCGTCCGGCTGGTGGCGGCCCGCAAGTCGGCGCTGCGCGAGGCCGGCCATCTCTACTACCGCCCGCAGATCTGCCTGATCACCGACGGCCAGCCCACCACCAGCGAGGGCCGTCTCACCGACGACTGGCGCGAGGTCGTGCCGCTCCTCGCCGACCAGCAGGCGAAGAAGAAGTTCCGGCTGTTCGCGATCGGCGTCGGCGGGATCACCCCGCGCGGCGAGGAGGTGCTGCGGGCGATCGCCCCCAAGTACTACGCCCGGCTCCAGGGCTTCCCGTTCCGCCAGGTGCTCCAGATGATGTCGGCGAGCGCCGGGGCGCAGGACAAGGGCGATGGCGAGGAGATCTACGAGAAGATCTTCGCCCGCTTCACCACCCAGCGGTCCGCGTGGCACAACCGGTGAGCGCCACGACGCCGTCGGCGGAGCCGTGGCGGCTGCACGGGCTGAGCGTGCCCGGCCACCGGCACCGCAGCGACAACATGCCCTGCCAGGACGCCTTCGTCTGCCACCGGGCCGGACCCGAGACCTTCCTGCTCGCCGTGGCGGACGGGGCCGGCAGCCGCCGGATGTCGCGCGAGGGGGCCCAACTGGCCGTGGACCTCGCCCCCGTGTCGTTCCTGTCCTCCGCCTCGCTGCCCCGGGAGCCCCGGGCGGTGCGGGCGTTCCTGCGCGGCCGGTTCACCGCTCTGCGTGCCGAGTTCCTGCGGTACGCGCGGCCCCGGCCCGACGACTACGCCACCACCCTGACCGTCGTCGTGCACACCCCGCACTGGCTCGGCTACCTCAGCGTCGGCGACGGGTTCGCGATGCTGCGCGCCGGGTTCTCGGGCGGTGAGCCGCAGTTCCATCTGCTGCCCCAGCCGGCCCCGGTCAGCGAGTACAGCAACGAGGCCTTCTTCGTGACCTCCGAGGACGCCGCCGACCGGCTGGAGACCGCCTGCGTGGTCGACGACGGCATCACCGGGATCCTGCTGTCGACCGACGGACTCACCCAGGCGGCCGTGGAGTTCCCCGGCAACGACAACCGGCGCGCCAGGCACGCCTTCGTGTCCAAGGTGCTCGGCGCGATGGAGCGGCCCGAGGTGCCCGCCGAGCAGGAGGCGGCCGAACTGGCCCGGCTGCTCCGCTCGCGGCGGCTGGCCGCGGACAACGCCGACGACAAGACGCTCATCAGGGCGGTCAGAAGCTGATGCTCCAGGTCTACGTCGACGGTGAGCCCACCGAGCTGGAGGAGGAGCCGCTGGCCTCGGGGGGACAGGCCGCCGTCCACGCCGTCGTCGGCACGCCGCGCCGGGTGGTGAAGATCTACCACGAGGCTCCCGGCCCGGAGCAGCGGCGCAGACTGGCCGGCATGATCCGGATGTCGCCGCTGACCGGCCGCGCCACCGACGGCCGGCAGGCCGCCGAACTCGCCTGGCCCGCGGCGCTCGCCCGGGACGCCGAGGGGGCGGTCGTGGGCTACGCCATGCAGCGCTTCGACCAGCCGGCGCACGTGCCGCTCGCGGCGCTGTTCGACCGGCGGAGCAGGGCCGCGTGGTTCCGTCCCGAGCTCGACTGGCGTTTCCTGCTGGGCGTCGCCTGGAACCTGGCCTACCTGACGGTCCGTCTGCACAGCGAGGGCATCGTCGTCGGCGACTTCTCGGCCCGGAACATCGTCGTGGACCGCGACGGCTTCGTGACGTTCCTGGACTGCGACTCCATGGCCTTCGTCGACCCCGAGGACGGCACCCACTACCCGTCGGAGATGCACACCCCCGCCTACAGCGCCCCCGAACGCTTCACCCGGGGCACGGCGACGCGGGCCGGCGACAGCTTCGCGCTGGCGGTCTGCGTGTTCCAGCTCCTCACCGGCGGCACCCATCCCTTCGCGGGCCACCCCAAGGACGCCGGCTCGGTGAGCGTGTCGATGCGCAGCCGTATCTCCGGCGGCGTCTCGTACGTCAACCAGCCCGAGCGGGTCGTCGTGCCGCGGGGCACCGTGCCGCCGGGCGTCCTTCCGCCGGCCCTGTTCGCGCTGGCGCGGCGGACGTTCACCACCGTGCCGTCCGACCCGGCGGCCCGGCCCACCGCGGTCGAGTGGTTCGAGGCGCTGGAGACCACCCGGACCACGGTGTCGTCGTGCGGCGTCCGCACCCAACACACGTACGCCTCCCACCTCGCCGCCTGCCCCTGGTGCGAGCGGATCGCGCAACGCCACCCGGACCTGTTCGAGTCGACCCCGGTGCCGCTGCCGCCGCACCCGCCCGCCCCGCCGCCGCCCGGGGCCGCGCCGCCGCCGACCCCCACACCGGACCCCACGCCGGTCCCGGCCGGCGCCGCACCCGTGTTCCTGCTGTGCGCGCTCCTCGTCCTGCTCACGCTGGGCGTCCTGGTGCTGGCCCTCGCCTGACCGACGAACCCGACCCACGAAGCCGACCCGTTCAGCCGGCTCCCCAACAGGCCCGCGCCGAAAATCCGTTGCGGCCGCTCGCCCTTCCCCCGACCCTGACCCCATGTCCTACGTCCTGCGCCCCGCCACGCTCACCGACGCGCCCGCCGTCACCGACCTGCTCAACGCCATCGACACGATCGAGATAGGCCGGCCGGAGACGGACCTGCACACCGTCGAGGCGGATCTGAAACACCCCGAGACCGATCTGACGCGGGACTCCTGGCTCGCCTTCGACGGGGACCGTCTGGTCGCCTACGGGCTGCTGTGGGACGAGTCGGACGGCGAGCGCGTCGACATCGACCACTACGTCCTGCCCGAGCACCAGGAGGCCGGCCGGCTCCTCCTGGACGCGATGGAGGCCCGTGCGCTGGGCAAGGCCCGGGAGAACGGGGCCGAGCGGGCCGTGGTGCATCTGCACCTGAACGTGGCGCCCACGCTCGACACCGAGCTGATCCGGGCGCGCGGCTGGTCCGTCGTGCGGCGCTACCACGTGCTGCGCCGGGCCGTGGACGCCGTCGCGGACCAGGCGCCGAAGCTGCCCGAGGGCGTACGGATCAGGACCTGCGCCTCGGAGGCGGACCTGCGGCGCGTGCACGAGCTGTACCAGGCGACGTTCGCCGAGCACTTCGACTTCCAGCCGCGCGATTACGACCGGTGGCTGCACGACATCGACGGGACCGGCCTCGACCGGTCGCTGGTGTGGATCGTCGACACGGACGAGCTGGCGGACGCCGGGTTCCTGATGGCGCGCGACGACCGCGAGGCCATGGGCTGGATCCGCAGCCTCGGCGTGCTGCGCGAGGCCCGCGGGCACGGCCTCGCCGGGCTCCTGCTGGGGCACGCCTTCGCCGCGTTCGCCGCCCGGGGACGGGACACGGTGGGCCTGGGCGTCGACACCTCCAACGAGACCGGCGCGCCGCAGCTGTACGCCCGCAACGGGATGACCGTCCACTACGCCGTGGACACCTGGGAGGCCGTCCTGCGGTGAACGGCCGGCCCGCTCAGCCGCCGGTCCCCAGCCAGGGCTGCGGATCGGCGTAGTAGCCGTCGTAGACGACCTCGAAGTGCAGATGCGGGCCGGTGGACAGACCGGTCGAGCCGGCCCGGCCCACGAGGGTCCCGGTCCGCACGCTCTGCCCGACGGTCACGTCCAGGGCGGAGAGATGGCTGTACGTCGTCTCCAGCCGCTTGCCCTCGATGGTGCCGTGGTCGACGACGACACGGTTGCCGTACGCCTTCGTCATCGCGGCGAACACGACCCGGCCGTCCCGCGCGGCCGTCACCGGAGCGCCCTGGGGTGCGGCGAAGTCCACGCCGGTGTGCAGCTTGGTCACGCCGGTGAGGGGGTGCTGGCGCGAGCCGTACGGGCTGGTGACGGTGAGGGCGGTCACGGGCGCGGCGAGGATGGCGCTCGCCGGTCCTGCCTCGCTCGGGGGTTCCTTGTCGAAGACCTCGTAGCGGGGCAGGAGCCGTTTGACCTCGGCGAGGTAGGTGAGCGCCCCGTCCGGGACGCGTCCGGCCCGCAGCACCGTGTCCGTGCCCACCGCGTACGCCGCGAGGGTCAGGTCGACGAGGTCGCCGGTGACCGTGCCCTCGGTGCGCAGGTCGGTGACCTTCTGGGCGAGGGAGCAGTCCTTCCGGCCCAGCGCCATGACGGCGTCGGCGGGATCGCGCGGCGAGGAGTTCCCGTTGCCGTCGTCGTCCCGGCCCCAGCTGCGCCACTCGGCGTCGGTGAAGCCGGCGATGCCCTGCTCGCCCGACGCGCCGGTGTCGTCGCGCCAGCCGGAGAGCTGGTCGATCTGCGCGGCGAGCAGGGCCGGGGTGACGACCGTGCAGCCCGCGGCGGCCTTGCGCAGCCAGGGCCCGTACGTGTCGTTGACGCCGCCCGCCGCGCTCGTGCCCGAGTCCGCGCCCGGCGATACGTCGACGGGCAGCCCGCCCGTCAGGGCGAGGACGCCGGCCACCGCGGAGAGGGTCAGCAGGCCCGGCAGCACCAACAGGGTGAAGGGGCCCGCGCCACGGCGGGACTTGCGGGGCGGCGGGGTCGATTCCCGCGCGGGGGGCGGGCCTTGCGGTGCCTCGGGGCTGTCGTCGTGCGGTGCCTGCGGCCGGGCCTCGACGGTGCTGTCGTCGCTCACGCCACCGGCCGTCGGGGGGAGTTGCGGTTGCTCACGGCCGGACGTTAACGCGGAGCGGATCCGCCGTCATCGTCCGGAGAGGCAGAACCCCCTGTCTCCGGGGGCAGATTCCCCCCGCCCACGCGGCCCTCCGAGGCCGGCTGATCCCCGGGGCGCGGCGCGGGCTGCGGCGACGGCTGGTGCCACCCATGCTGTGCGGGATGGTGACCGGCGGGCGGGGGCGGCTGGTGTCCGGCGTGGGGAGCAGGGTGGTGGCCCGGGTGGGGAGCAGGGTAGTGGCCGGGGTACGGGGCCGGGAGGCCTGGGACCGGGTAGCCGGAGGCCGGGTAGCCGGGAGTCGGGTGGCCGGAGGCCGGGTAGCCGGGAGTCGGGTAGCCGGGGGCCGGGGCGTGAGGGGGCCCGTACGGGCCGTACGCGCCCGGGGCCGGGGTGTGGGCGTACGGCGGGTGGCCGTACGGGGCCGGGTACGGCGGGAACTCGGGTGCCGGGGGCGGGGGCTGGGCGGTGCTGGTCGGCGGGTTGCGGCGGGCCAGCCAGAGGACGATCGCCGCGAAGACGGCGATGCCGGCGACGTCGACGAGCACGTACTCCCAGGGGGCGTCCGCGGCGGTGTCCTCGCTCTTGAGGCCGTCGACGACGGCGGCCGAGACGCCGAAGGCGAACAGGTTGTTCACCGCGTGCAGCACGACCGCCGCCTCGAGTCCGCCCGTGCGCACGGTCAGCAGGCCCGCGATCACGCCGAACACGACCAGGTCGGCGAAGCCCCACGGCGTGCCCCAGCCGTGGGCCGCGGCGAACAGGACCGCCTGCGGCACGACCGCGAACCAGGGCGAGCGGACGTAGGCGCCCACGGCCTGGGTGAGCCAGCCGCGGAAGACGTACTCCTCGGCGGCGGCCTGGAACGGCACCAGGACGAGCAGCATGGCCAGCGCGGGCAGGAAGAACCCCCAGCCCGCCCACCGCACGGGTTCGCCGTCCCCGGGCAGCAGGAACGTCACGCCGCCGGTCACGGCGACGACGGCGACGGCCGCCAGGGTGTACCGGCCCATGAGCCCCCACCGCAGGCCGCCGGTCACGGACGACACCGTGCCGGCCGGGCGGCTGCCGATCCAGCGCACCGTGAGCAGGACCACCGGGATCGCCACGGCGATGCCCACGAGGTCGAGGGCGGTCCCCGGGATGTCGCCGAACTCCACCATGCCGTCCCGGTCCTGCGGATAGTCCCGCACGGCGCCCCAGACCTCGGCGACGCCGTACAGCACCATCGTGGCGAGGAGCACCCCGACGGCCGCGAACAGGGTGCCGACGACGGGACGCCACCATCGGTGCCGGGCCGATATGCGGGCCAGCCGGTGGTAGGCGAGCGCTTCGGGGAGCTGAGGGTCCGGTGCGGGGGCCGGGTGCGGCGTCGCCGGAACAGGCGGGCCCATCGGGGCGGCGGGCGGGTTCGTCATGTCGGCAAGCCTCTCCGGCGGGTCGGGGCCCGGCATCGGTCCCGGGCACGAACGGCGTCTCCACCGGAGGGTAGAGACCGGTCTCGTGCCGGGGAGGGGCGCGGCGCGTCCGTGCCCCGTCCTACGCTCGTGGCGACATGGAGACGATACGGAACTGGCTGCTGCCCGCCCTGCTCGCGGTCGGACAGGCGGCGTGGCTGTGGCCCGGGGCCGCCCTGGCCGGCGAGGCGACGCCCGGCACGGCGGGCCTGGTCGGCATGGTGTGCGTGACGGCGGTGGAGACGGCCGCGCTGGGCCTGCGGCGGCGGACGCCGGTCCGGGCACTGGCGTGGACGCTGGGCGCGTTCCTGGTGGGCCAACTGATATGGCGGGACGGCCACTTCGGGTTGGGGCCGATGATCGCGCTGTACTCGGTGGCGGTGCGCCGTCCGCTGCCGGTGGCGCTGCGGGCGGTCGCCGCGGGCGTGGGCGTCGAGTGGCTGCTGTCCCTCGTGGACGTGGGGTGGCGGCCGGCGCTCGTCTCGGAGTGGGCGTTGGCCGCGCTCGTGTACGTCGTGTGTGCGGGGCTCGGCGAGGGCCGGCGCCAGTGGCTCGAGGCGCGGTCGCGGGCGGCCCGTCGGCTGGCCGGGGCGGAGGAGAACCGGCGGCTGGCGGGCGACACCGAACGGCGGCGGCTGGCCCGCGAGTTGCACGACGTGAGCGCCCACCATCTGACGTCGGTCGTCATCACGGCCGACGCCGCGCTCCGACTGGGCGGCAGCAGACCGGAGTTGACGACCGAGGCGCTGGAGTTCGCCGAGCGCACCGGTGCGGAGACCCTGACGTCCCTGCGGCGGCTGGTCGGGCTGCTGCGGGACGCCGAACGCCCCGACCCGCGGCCCATGTCCGCCCGGATCGAGGAACTGATCGCCGGATTCGGCCGGTTGGGGCGTCCGATCGCGGCCGAGCTGCCGGCGGACCTGGCCGGTCCGGCGGCGGAGGCGGTGCACGGGATCGTCCGTGAGGCGCTCACCAACTCCTTGCGGTACGCGCCGGGTTGCGCCGCGCGGGTCAGCGTGCGGCGCGGGGACGGCGTGCTGGAGCTGACCGTGGACAACGCTCCCCCGCGCGGCCCCGCGCCGCAGGCGGTGGGCGGTCTGGGGTCGGGGCGCGGGGTCGCGGGGATGCGGGAACGGGCGGCGGCGGTCGGCGGTGAGCTGACGGCGGGGCCCGAGCCCGGCGGGGGCTGGCGGGTGCGGGCGACGCTGCCCGACGGGACGGGGCCGTGGCGTCAGGGCAAGGAGGGCGAGAAGGGCGACCGGCGTGACGTCCTGCGGGAGCAGCGGCTCGCCGATCCCGCCCTGGTGTTCGCCGCGTCGGCCCTGCCGCCGGCGTTCGCGCTGGCCGTCGCGGAGGACTGGACGGCGGCGAGTCTGCGCGGGGCGGTGCCGGGTCTGCTCGTCCTGAGCGTGCTGCTGGCGCTGCACGCCTTGCCGCTGCTGTGGCGTCGGCGTGCGCCCTGGGGTGCGCTGCTCGGTGTGCTGGGCACGGCGTGGCTGTGGCCCCCGGCCGTGGCCCTGACGTCCCTGCCGCCGCGGGTGTCGCAGTTCTTCGCGGCCGGGGCGCTCGCGGAGCTGCTGGCGGTGTACGCGCTGGCGGTGTACGGCCGGGGCGCGGGACGGACCTGGCCGGCGGTGGGCGCGGCGGCGGCCTCGCTGAGCGGGGTGCTGCTCGCGACTGCGGCCGCGGACGAGGAGGTGACGGGCGCCGCCGCGTGGTTCGCGGGCGGGGTGATGTTCGTGCTGCTGTCGCTGCCGCTGGCGGCCGTGTTCGCGGCGGTGTGGGGCGCGGGTCTCGCGGTGCGGGGGCGACGGCTGCGGGTGCTGTTCCAGGAGGACTTCGCGCTGGCGAGTTCGCTGTGGCACGCGGAACGGGCCGCGGAGGCCGAACGGCACCGGCTGGCGGCCCGGTTGCGGGAGGCGGTGCTGGACCGTACGGCGGTCGTGGTGGACCGGGCGCGCCGGGGGCGGCTGGACGAGGTGGCCGTGGAGGCCCGTGCGGCGCTCGGCGCGATGCGGGAGCTGCTGCGCGGGCTGGGCGGCCCGCAGGACGCCGGGCGGCCGCTCGCCCCGGCGCCGACGGTCGCCGATCTCGACGAGCTGTGCCGGCGGCTGCGCGCGGGCGGGCGGGAGGTGACGCTGCGGGGGCTTCCGGAGGCCGCGCGGAGTCTGCCGCCCTCGGTGGCGCTGTCGGCGTACCGGATCGTCGAGGCGGCTCTGGGCGCGGGCGACCGGGAGCCCGCCCGGGTCGTGCTGAAGCGGCGACGGGACACCCTGCGGGTGACGGTGACCGGCGTGCGGCTGGCCGTCACCGGGCCGGTCGCCGAACGGCTGCGGGTGCAGGCCGGCTCGGGACCGGGGAGCATCGTGTTCGAACAGGCCGGTATCGTACGGGTGTTGCTGTCCGCCGGGCCTGGTCCGGCGCCCGTCCAGGAGGTGTCCCCGTCGCCGTACGCGTGATGGTCGTCGACGACCAGGCGGTGGTCCGCGCCGGATTCGCCGCCATCGTGGACGCCGAGCCCGATCTGACGGTCGTCGGCGAGGCGGGGGACGGGGCGTCGGCCGTGTCGCTCGCGGCCGCGGAGTCGCCCGACGTGGTGCTGATGGACGTCCGGATGCCCGGGATGGACGGTCTGACCGCGACCCGCCTGGTCACCGCGCTGGAGAGCCGGCCGCGGGTGCTGGTCCTGACCACCTTCGACCTGGACGCGTACGTGTACGAGGCGCTGCGGGCCGGGGCGTCCGGGTTCCTGCTCAAGGACGCCCTGCCGGAGGACCTGCTGTCCGCGATCCGGGTCGTCGCCTCCGGGGAGGGCATCCTCGCGCCGACGGTGACGCGCCGGCTCATCGACGCGTTCGCGCAGGGCGCGCCGCAGCCGCCGGCGGTGACCGGGGTGCTCGCCTCGCTGACGCCCCGGGAGCGGGAGGTGCTGCTGCGCATCGCGTCGGGGCTGACCAACGCCGAGATCGGGGCGGCGCTGGGGGTGACCGTCGGGACGGTGAAGACGCACGTGAACGCGCTGCTGTCCAAGCTGGGGCTGCGGGACAGGGTCCAGGTGACGATCCTGGCGTACGAGAGCGGACTGATCCGGCCGGGGGCGGCGGCCGACGCGTAGGGCTGTCGGCGGGCCTTGGTAGAAAGGGCGGCCATCGGGTCGGCGCGTGAGGCGCCGGCCGCCGTCCGACCATGAAGGGCCCCGGAGTTGGACCACATCACGGAGCTGCACGGACTGCCCGTCCACACCTTTCCGGCGTCCGACGCGCCGCCGTCGCCGTTACCGGCGGCGGAGACGGTCGCCTGGCGGCTGTCGATCCTCGACGAGGGGGTGTTCGGGGAGAGCTTCGAGGAGGGCTGGCGGCGCTTCCTGGACACCGTCGACCCCGCCCGGGTGCGGGCCCTGGTGCTGGGCCCCGGCGCCTACGGCACCGACAACGACGCCGCAGACCCCGCGGAGACGGTGAAGCTGCTGGCCGGGGCCGCCGACCGGCTCACCGGCCTCGAGGCCGTCTACCTCGCCGATCTCACCTTCGAGGAGTCCGAGCTCTCCTGGATCGTGCAGGGTGACGTGACGCCCGTCCTCGCCGCCTATCCGCGGCTGAGGGAACTCGGGGTGCGCGGCTCGGGCGGCGGCTTCGGCGACGCGCCGGGCCTTCGGCTCCACGCCCTGCGCCACGAGGGCCTGCGGGTCCTGCGCCTGGAGAACGGCGGGCTGCCCGCCGAGGTGGCCCGGGGCGTCGCCGCCTCGGACCTGCCCGCGCTGGAGCGTCTGGACCTGTGGCTCGGCACGGAGGACTACGGCCGCACCGCCACCGTCGCCGACCTCGCCCCGGTCCTGGACGGCGGGCGGCTGCCGTCGCTGCGCCGCCTGGGCCTGCGCAACTGCGACCTCCAGGACGAGGTGGCGGCGGCGGTGGCGAGCGCGCCCGTCGTGGCCCGGCTCAGCGCCCTGGACCTGAGTCTGGGCACCCTGGGCGACGCCGGCGCCGAGGCGCTGCTCACCGGCCAGCCGCTCACGCACCTCGAGGAGTTGGACCTCCACCACCACTATCTGTCCGAGCCGATGACGGCCCGGCTGCGCGAGGCGCTGGAGCCCTTCGGGGTGCGGGTGAACCTCGACGAGCGGGAAGAGGCGGAGGAGGACGACGAGTTCGGGCGGTACGTGGCCGCCGGGGAGTGAGCTACGTGGCCGCCGGGGAGTGAGCGCGGTGGGCCGGCCGGCCGGGCCGGCCCCCGCGCGCCGGTCGGCTCACCCGACCTCGACGAGCAGGTCGCCGCCTTCCACCTGCTGGATGCGGTTGATGGCCAGCCGGCTCACCCGGCCGGCCTTCGGGGCGGTGATGGTGGCCTCCATCTTCATCGCCTCGATGGTGGCCACCGTCGCGCCGGCCTCCACTTCGTCGCCCTCGGCGACCGCCAGCGTCACGACTCCCGCGAAGGGGGCGGCGACATGGCCGGAGTTGGACCGGTCGGCCTTCTCGGTGACCGGGATGTCGGAGGCGGCGGCCTGGTCGCGGACCTGGATGGGGCGGAGCTGGCCGTTGAGGGAGGACATCACGGTGCGCATGCCGCGCTCGTCGGCCTCGCCGATCGCCTGGAGCTCGATCAGCAGCCGCACCCCGGGTTCGAGGTCGACGGCGTACTCCTTGCCCGGGCGCAGACCGTAGAAGAAGTCCTTGCTGTCCAGGACGCTGGTGTCGCCGAAGGCCTGGCGGTGGGTGTCGAAGTCGCGGGTCGGGCCGGGGAACAGCAGCCGGTTGAGGGTGGTGCGGCGGGTCTTCTCCAGGCCCTCGCGGTCCTCGACGGTCAGTTCGGTCACCGGCTTGGGCTCGGCGCGGCCCTGGAGGGCCTTGGTGCGGAACGGCTCGGGCCAGCCGCCGGGCGGGGTGCCGAGTTCGCCGCGCAGGAAGCCGATGACGGAGTCGGGGATGTCGTACGTGTTCGGCGCCGACTCGAAGTCCTCGGGGCTGACGCCGGCCCCGACCAGGTGCAGGGCGAGGTCGCCGACCACCTTGGAGGACGGGGTGACCTTGACCAGGCGGCCGAGGATGCGGTCGGCGGCGGCGTACATGGCCTCGATGTCCTCGAAGCGGTCGCCGAGGCCGAGCGCGACGGCCTGGGTGCGCAGGTTGGAGAGCTGTCCGCCGGGGATCTCGTGGTGGTAGACGCGGCCGGTCGGGGAGGCGAGGCCCGCCTCGAAGGGGGCGTAGATCCTGCGGACGCCCTCCCAGTACGGCTCGAGGTCGCCGACGGCCTGGAGGTCGAGGCCGGTGGGGCGCTCGGAGTGGTCGGTGGCGGCGACGAGCGCCGACAGCGACGGCTGGGACGTGGTCCCGGCCATGGAGGCGACGGCCCCGTCGACGGCGTCCGCGCCGGCCTGGATCGCGGCGAGGTAGGTGGCGAGCTGGCCGCCCGCGGTGTCGTGGGTGTGCAGGTGCACCGGCAGGTCGAACTCGCGGCGCAGCGCGGAGACGAGGGTGGCGGCGGCGGGGGCGCGCAACAGGCCCGCCATGTCCTTGATGGCGAGGACGTGGGCGCCGGCCTCGACGATCTGCTCGGCCAGGCGCAGGTAGTAGTCGAGGGTGTAGAGGCGCTCGTTCGGGTCGGACAGGTCGGAGGTGTAGCAGAGGGCGACCTCGGCGACCGCGGTGCCCGTCTCGCGCACGGCGTCGATGGCGGGGCGCATCTGGCCGACGTCGTTGAGGGCGTCGAAGATGCGGAAGACGTCGATGCCGGTGGCGGCGGCCTCCTGCACGAACGCGTCGGTGACCTCGGTCGGGTAGGGGGTGTAGCCGACGGTGTTGCGGCCGCGCAGCAGCATCTGGAGGCAGATGTTGGGGACGGCCTCGCGCAGTGCGGCCAGCCGCTCCCAGGGGTCCTCGGCGAGGAAGCGCAGGGCGACGTCGTAGGTGGCGCCGCCCCAGCACTCCAGGGAGAGCAGTCCGGGCAGGGTGCGGGCGACGACCGGGGCGGTGGCGAGGAGGTCCTTGGTGCGGACGCGGGTGGCCAGCAGCGACTGGTGGGCGTCGCGGAAGGTGGTGTCGGTGACGCCGATGGTCGGGGACTCGCGCAGCCAGCGGGCGAAGCCCTCGGGGCCGAGGTGGACCAGGCGCTGCCGGGAGCCGGCGGGCGGCTCGCCGTCGGGCAGGGGCGGCAGCTTGGTGGTGGGGTCGATCAGCTCGGGGCGTTCGCCGTGCGGCTTGTTGACGGTGACGTCGGCGAGGTAGGTGAGCAGCTTGGTGCCGCGGTCGGCGGAGTGGCGGGCGGTGAGCAGGTGCGGGCGCTGCTCGATGAACGATGTGGTGACGCGCCCGGCCTGGAAGTCGGCGTCGTCCAGGACGGCCTGGAGGAAGGGGATGTTGGTGGCGACGCCGCGGATGCGGAACTCGGCGACGGCGCGCCGGGCCCGTCCGATCGCGGTCGGGAAGTCCCGGCCCCGGCAGGTGAGTTTGACCAGCATCGAGTCGAAGTGCGCGCTGATCTCCGTACCCGCGTGGGTGGTTCCGCCGTCGAGGCGGATGCCGGAGCCGCCGGGCGAGCGGTAGGCGCTGATGCGGCCGGTGTCGGGGCGGAAGCCGTTGGCCGGGTCCTCGGTGGTGATACGGCACTGGAGGGCCGCGCCGCGCAGCTTGACCGTGTCCTGCGACAGGCCGAGGTCGGCGAGCGTCTCGCCGGAGGCGATGCGCAGTTGGGCCTGGACGAGGTCGACGTCGGTGACCTCCTCGGTGACCGTGTGCTCGACCTGGATGCGCGGGTTCATCTCGATGAAGACGTGGTTGCCGTCGCGGTCGAGGAGGAACTCGACGGTGCCGGCGTTGCGGTAGCCGATCTCGCGGGCGAAGCGGACGGCGTCGGCGCAGATCCGGTCGCGCAGTTCCGGGTCGAGGTTCGGGGCGGGCGCCATCTCGATGACCTTCTGATGGCGGCGCTGGAGCGAGCAGTCCCGTTCGAACAGGTGGATGACGTTGCCCTCGCCGTCGGCGAGGATCTGCACCTCGATGTGGCGGGGTTCGACGACGGCCTTCTCCAGGAAGACGGTGGGGTCGCCGAACGCGGAGGCCGCCTCGCGGGACGCGGCCTCGACGGACTCCCGCAGCTGCGCCGGGTCCTCGACGCGCCGCATGCCGCGTCCGCCGCCGCCCGCGACGGCCTTCACGAAGACGGGGAAGCCGATCTCGTCCGCGGCGCGGACCAGTTCCTCGACGTCGTTGGAGGGTTCCGAGGAGCCCAGCACCGGTACGCCGGCCGCGCGGGCGGCGGCGACGGCGCGCGCCTTGTTCCCGGTCAGCTCCAGGGTGCGGGCGTCGGGCCCGACGAAGGTGATGCCCGCCTCTTCGCAGGCGCGGGCCAGTTCCGGGTTCTCGGAGAGGAACCCGTACCCCGGGTACACGGCGTCCGCGCCCGCCTGGCGCGCGGCGCCGACGATCTCCTCCACGGACAGATACGCGCGCACCGGATGTCCCGGCTCCCCGATCTCGTAGGCCTCGTCGGCCTTCAGCCGGTGCAGCGAGTTGCGGTCCTCGTGGGGGAAGACGGCGACGGTGCGCGCGCCCAGCTCATAGCCGGCGCGGAACGCCCTGATCGCGATCTCGCCACGGTTGGCGACCAGCACCTTGCGGAACATCCTGGATCCCTTCAGCCTGCCGGTGACGGGACCATCGTGTCGGTGCCGTCACGGGAGTGCCATGTGAATCGGGCCACTCGGCTCAGCGGGTGAGCCGAGCCGAGCGGTGATCCATACGGGGCCGAGGGGCCGTGTGCTCGGAGCACTACGCGGGTCATGTCGTCAGAGCGCGGCTGCCGCCGCCCGTCCTGCCTGGCGGCCGGAGAAGATGCAGCCGCCGAGGAAGGTGCCCTCCAGGGAGCGGTAGCCGTGGACGCCGCCGCCGCCGAAGCCGGCGACCTCTCCGGCCGCGTACAGGCCGGGAACGGGGGTTCCGGCCGTGCCGAGGACGCGGCCGGAGAGGTCGGTCTGGAGTCCGCCGAGCGTCTTGCGGGTGAGGATGTTGAGACGCACGGCGATCAGCGGTCCGGCGTTCGGGTCGAGGATCTTGTGGATCGCCGCCGTGCGGCTGAGCGTGTCCCCGGGGTAGTCGAGGGCGTTGCGGATGCCCATGACCTGGGCGTCCTTGGTGTACGGGTTGTCGATCTCGCGGTCGCGGGCCTCGATCTGCCGCTTGAGGCCGGCGAGGTCGATCAGTCCGGCGCCGGTCAGCTTGTTCATGCCGGTGACGAGTTCGGGGAGGGTCGAGGCGACGACGAAGTCCGCTCCCTTGGCCTTGAACCGCTCGATGGGCTCCGGGGTCTGCCAGATCCGGGAGAGCAGCATCCAGATGTTCTTCTCGGTCAGGTCCGGGTTCTGCTCGGAGCCGGAGAGCGCGAACTCCTTGGCGATGATCTTCTGGGTGGTGACGAACCAGGAGTAGTCGTACCCGGTGTCGGTGATCGTCTTGAGGGTGTGCAGGGTGTCGTAGCCCGGGATGTCGGGGCTGGAGAACCGCTTGCCGGTGGCGTCGAACCACATCGAGGAGGGGCCGGGGAGGATGCGGATGCCGTGACCCGGCCAGATCGGGTCGTAGTTGCGCAGGCCCTCGGTGTAGTGCCACATGCGGTCGGGGTTGACGATGCGTCCGCCGGCCCTCTGGGTGATCGCCAGCATGCGGCCGTCGACGTGCGCGGGGACGCCGGTGACCATGAACTTGGGCGGGGTGCCCATCCGGGCGGGCCAGTTCTGGCGGACGAGGTCGTGGTTGGCGCCGATGCCGCCGGAGGTGACGACGACGATCGGGGCGCGCAGTTCGAAGTCGCCGACGACGGTGCGGGAGCTGGGCTTGCCGCGGCCGACGCTGCTGGGCTCCAGGACGGCGCCGCGCACGCCGGTGACGACGCCGCCGGTGGTGACGAGCTCGTCGACGCGGTGGCGGAACTTGAAGGTCACCTTGCCGGAGGCGACGGCGGCGCGCACCTTCTTCTCGAACGGTTCGACGACGGCCGGGCCGGTGCCCCAGGTGACGTGGAAGCGGGGCACCGAGTTGCCGTGTCCGTCGGCGAGGCCGCCGCCGCGCTCGGCCCAGCCGACTATCGGGAACCACTGCATGCCCATGGAGGCGAGCCAGGACCGCTTCTCCCCCGATGCGAAGTCCACGTAGGCCTGGGCCCACTTGTAGCCCCAGTAGTCCTGACCCGCGGGGTCGTTGACGCCCCGGTCGAAGCCGGCCGTGCCCTGCCAGTCCTGCCAGGCCAGGTCGTGGGAGTCCTTGACGCCCATGGTGCGCTGCTCGTCGGAGTCGACGAAGAACAGCCCGCCGAAGGACCAGAAGGCCTGGCCGCCGAGGCTCGCCTCGGGTTCCTGGTCGAGGAGGAGCACCTTGCGCCCGGCGGCGGCGAGTTCGGCCGTGGCGACCAGTCCGGCGAGGCCGTGTCCGACGACGATCGCGTCCGCGTTCTGGGACTCCGCGGCGGCGGCGAAGCCGGTGGTCTGGGTGAGGGCCGTCGCCGCGATGACGCCGCCGGCCATGGTGAGGGCGTGCCGACGGGAGATGCCGGTGGTGGAGGAGGCGGAGGTCTCCGTGTGTTCCATGGGCGGCCTTCCAGGGGAGGATGCGCGGTGAGACGGGGGGATCACCGGCGGGTGTGAGTGTTGCCGACGCGTGTTACCGGCGGGTGTTACCGGAGGGTTTTCATGCGCCGACTGCGCTGTTACCGTCGGTAGCCCAACAGGAAACCAGGCTGTCACAGCGGTGCGGTAGTGCGCGGGAGTCAACGAGGACCTCGCTTGTTTGTGGCCCGGCGACAGCGGCCGGGCGGGAAGGGGACCATGACCGTCGTCCATGGACCGGAGCCGGTCACGGCGGTCCTGCGGAGCATGGCCGCCGACTCGGACGTGTGCGGTGAGCTGGTCCGCGCGGCCCGCACCCGCTCCCCCGAGCTGTCCCGGATCACCGAAGAGGCCACCCGTTCGCACGTGGCCGCGATGATCGACGCGGCCGGCGCCTGGTTCACCGCCCTGGACCGGGCCGGGTCGGTCGACGAACAGGACTTCACCGCGGCCCTGTTGCTGGGCGCGGACCGCGCCGTGCAGGGGGTGGCGATGACGGCCGTCCTGCGCGGGGTGCAGGCGGCCCTGACGCGCGCGGTGGAGATCACCGTCGACCGCTGCCGGGCGGCCGGGGTGCCGGACGGCATGCTGCTGACGGTGGTGCTGCGGCTCCAGGAGTACAGCGACGCGCTACAGCGGCATGTGGTGCACGGCTACCGGGCGGCGGAGCACGACTCGCCGCGCGCCATGGACGCGGTCCGCACCCGGCTGCTGCGCCAGGCACTCCTTGGTGAAGCTCCCCCGCACGCCCAGGAGTTGGAGCGGGCGGGGGTGCACGCGGACGCCGACGGCCGCTACCGCTGCTTCGCCGCCCTTCCCGCCGGGCCGCGGACGCTGCGTCCGGCGCGCGGGGTGACGGCGCTGATCGAGGGACAGCTCGCGGGCCTGTCGTCGCGCGCCCCGGAGCCCGGGGATCTCGGCCCGGACGCGCTCGTCATGGTCGCGCCGGCCGCCGCCCCGGACGGACTGCCCGCGCTGTACCGACTGTGCGTGCGGGCCGTGGAACTGGGCCGGGGTCAGGGGCTGCGCGGACTGCACGAGGTGACGGACTTCGCCGCCCGGCTGGCCCTCGCCGAACAGCCCTTGCTGGGCGGTCTGTTGAGCGAGCGAATGTTGGGCTCCCTGGACCCGGCGAACGACTTCCACCGTCAACTCGCCCTCACCGCACTGGCGTTCCTCGACAACGGACGCCGTCTCGACCAGACCGCCGCGGCTTTGTTCACCCACCCGAACACGGTCCGCTACCGGCTCGGCCGGCTCCGGCAGATCACGGACGCCTCCCTGACCGACCTGCCCGCCGAGGGCGCGCTGAGCACCGTGCACTGGTGGTGGGCGCTCACCTCCTGGCTGGAGTCGTCGACGCGCGCCTGAACAGGGCCTCTTGAGCGGTACCTGAGCGGCAACCCGTCCGTTCGACCGGTCGGACATCGTTCGAGATCTCTTGACGCCGCGCCACAGCCCGTTTGACACTCTCGCAACACCACGTCACACAGCTGAAACGGCGGGCCGACATGACGCACATCCCCCCACTCCGCAGCCGAGCCAGACGCCGAACGAGACGCTGGACGAGCCTCGCCGGACTCACCGCCGGATCACTGCTCCTCGGTCTCGCAGGAACGGCAACTCCCGTACAGGCGGCCGAAGTCGCGGACATCACCGACGGGCTGGCCCTGCGGTACAAGCTGGACGGCCCGTCGGGCACGGTCGACTCCTCCGGGCACGGCCGCGACGGCACGGTCCAGGGAACCGCCGACTGGTCCACCCCCGGCCAGGGCCTCGCCTTCAACGGCACCGACACCTACGTCAAGGCCCCGAACGACGTCATGAAGGGCATGAGCGCGATCACCGTCTCCACGGACGTGCTGATCGACGCCACGCAGAGCACCCCGTACTTCCTCTACGGCTTCGGCAACACCAGCGGCGGCACCGGCAACGGCTACCTGTTCACCACCGGCAACTCCTTCCGCACCTCGATCGCCACCGGCAACTGGTCGACCGAGCAGACCACCAAGCCCGCCGACTCCCGCAACCTCACCCGCTCGGTGTGGAAGCACATCGCCTACACCCAGACCGGCACCACCGGCATCCTGTACGAGGACGGCGTCGAGGTCGCCCGCAACACCTCGGTCACCGCCACCCCGGGCGCCATCGGCTCCGGCACGACCACCGCCAACTACATAGGCAAGTCGGTCTATTCGAGCGACAAGCTGTTCAAGGGGCGGATGCGCGACTTCCGCGTCTACGACCGCGCCCTGGCCGCCGCCGAGGTGGAGCAGCTGTCCCTGCCCGTCGCCACGCAGGGCGTCGCCGACGACAAGGCGGCCCTGGACCTCGGCGACACCAGCGCCGTCATCGCCGACCTCGCCCTGCCGAGGACCGGCCCGGCGGGCGGCTCGGCGATCAGCTGGGCCAGCGACGCGCCGGACGTGGTGTCGGCCGCCGGCAAGGTGACCCGCCCCGCCGCCGGCGAGCCGGACGGCCGCGCCACGCTCACCGCGACCCTGAAGAAGGGCACGGTCACCGCCATCAGGTCCTTCGACGTCACGGTCCTCGCCGCGTTCGACGACGCCACCTCCGCCCGGCAGGCCGCCGAGGCGCTGACCGTGCGCAACCTGGACGACGCGCGCGGCAACCTCACTCTCCCCACGGCCGGTTCCTACGGCACCGCCGTCGCCTGGTCCTCCGCGCGGCCGGACGTCGTCGCCGCCGACGGGATCGTCCACCGGCCCGCGCACGGCGCCGGCGCGACCTCCGTCGAACTGACCGCGACCGTCACCAAGGGCGCGGCGAAGGCGACCCGCGTGTTCACCGCGAAGGTCCCCGAACTCCCGGCGTCCGCCGCCCTCAAGGGCTATCTCTTCAGCTACTTCACCGGCGAGGGCACCTCGGACGGCGAACAGCTCTACTTCGCCCTCAGCAAGGGCGACGACCCGCTGAAGTGGCGGGAGTTGAACGACGGGCAGCCCGTGCTGACCTCGTCCCTCGGCGAGCAGGGCCTGCGCGACCCGTTCATCATCCGCTCCCCCGAGGGCGACAAGTTCTACCAGATCGCCACCGACCTCAGGATCTACGGCAACGGCGACTGGGACGCCGCCCAGCGCACCGGCAGCAAGTCCATCATGGTGTGGGAGTCCACCGACCTCGTCCACTGGACGAACCAGCGCCTGGTGAAGGTCTCCCCCGACAGCGCCGGCAACACCTGGGCGCCGGAGGCGTTCTACGACGCCGCGCGCGGCGAGTACGTGGTCTTCTGGGCGTCGAAGCTGTACGACAACGAGGCGCACAGCGGCGACACGTACAACCGGATGATGTACGCGACGACGCGTGACTTCTACACGTTCAGCGAGCCCAGGGTGTGGATCGACCGCGGCTACTCGGTCATCGACTCCACGGTGATCCGGCACGACGACACCTACTACCGGCTCTCCAAGGACGAGCGGAACAACAGCTCCTCCACGCCGAACAGCAAGTTCATCTTCGAGGAGAAGAGCGACTCCCTCCTCGACCTGTCCTGGGACCCGGTCGCCGAGGGCATCGGCAAGGGCGCGATGAGCGCCGCCGAGGGGCCGCTCGCGTTCAAGTCCAACACCGAGGAGAAGTGGTACGCCTTCCTCGACGAGTTCGGCGGGCGCGGGTACATCCCCTTCGAGACGACCGACCTCGACTCCGGCGTCTGGACCCCGTCCACCGGCTACGACCTGCCCGCCAGGCCCCGGCACGGCACCGTCCTGCCGGTCACGCAGGCCGAGTACGACCGGCTGCTGCGCGCCTACCAGCCCGACCAGCTCGTGACGGACGTCGAGGACGTCACCGTCGAGACGCGCGTCGGCCAGGCCCCGGTACTGCCCGCGACCGTGATCGCCGAGTACGCCGACGGCGTGCGCCGTCCCGTCGCGGTCACCTGGGACGAGGTGCCCGCCTCCGCGTACGCCCAGGCCGGTTCCTTCACCGTGGCCGGCGCTCTCTCGGACGGGTCCGCCACGGCCGTCCGCGCCCAGGTCACCGTCTCGACGGAGGGCCCGGACGTGCCCGCCGACCTGCTCCTGCACTACGGCTTCGACGAGACCTCCGGCAGCATCGCCCGTGACTCCAGCGGCCACGGCCTGCACGGCACCTATGTCCGCACGCCCGCCTTCGGCGCCGGCGTGCACGGCGGCTCGTTCAGCATGTCCGGCGACTCCGCCACCTCCCCGTACGTGAAGATCCCGAACGGTGTGCTGAAGGGCGTCGACAGCGTCACCGTGTCGACGTACGCCAAGTGGAAGGGCGGCAGCAGCTTCCAGTGGCTGTTCGGCCTCGGCCCTGACAGCGACAAGTACCTCTTCGCCACCCCCTCCAACGGCGGATCCAGCCTCTACTCGGCCATCACCAAGGCGAGTTGGTCGGCGGAGTCCAAGCTGACGGCAGGCTCCCCGCTCACGCCCGGCCAGTGGCGGCACGTGACGGTCACCCTCGACGGCGCGACCGGGACGATGGTCCTCTACGTCGACGGCGTCGAGGCGGCCCGCGCGACGACCGGCGTCAAGCCGTCCGAACTGTACGACTCGGCCAAGGACTACAGCGGCTACATCGGCAGGTCCCTGTACGCGGCCGACCCGTACTTCGGCGGCGAGGTCGACGACTTCCGCGTCTACGGCCGGGCGCTGTCGGCCGCGGAGGTCATGGAGCTCAGCGGCAACACCGCGGGCATCGCGAAGGCGACGCACCCCTCGCTGAAGGTCGACGCGATCGTCGACGACGCGCACAGCCGGATCACCCTGCCGATGAAGGAGGGGACCGATCTCACCGCGCTGGCACCGCAGTTCACACTCGCCCGCGGCGCGGCCGTCAGCCCGGCCTCGGGCAGCGTCCAGGACTTCAGCAAGCCGGTGACGTACGAGGTGACCGGCTCCGACGGCGTCAAGCGCACCTGGACGGTGTCGGCGCTCGTCATGAAGAGCCCGGTGCTGCCGGGGCTGACCGCCGACCCCAACATCGTCCGCTTCGGCGACACCTTCTACCTCTACCCGACCACCGACGGCTTCGAGGGCTGGAGCGGCACGCAGTTCAAGGCGTACTCCTCCACCGACCTGGTCCACTGGAAGGACCACGGCGTCATCCTCGACCTGGGCCCCGACGTGTCCTGGGCGGACAGCAGGGCCTGGGCGCCGACGATGGCGGAGAAGGACGGCAAGTACTACTTCTACTTCTCCGCCGACGCGAACATCGGCGTCGCCGTGTCGGACTCGCCCACCGGACCCTTCAAGGACGCGCTCGGTAAACCGCTCCTGAAGGCGGGCCAGTTGAGCGGCCAGATGATCGACCCGGCGGTCTTCACCGACGACGACGGCCAGTCGTACCTGTACTTCGGCAACGGGCGCGGATACGTCGTCCCGCTCAACGCGGACATGACCTCCTTCGACGCCTCGAAGATCAAGGACATCACCCCGAGCGGCTACAACGAGGGCTCCTTCGTCGTGAAGCGCGAGGGCGTCTACTACTTCATGTGGTCGGAGAACGACACCCGGGACGAGAACTACCGCGTCGCCTACGCGACCGGCCCCTCCCCCACCGGCCCGTGGACCAAGCGGGGCGTGATCCTGGAGAAGGACCTCTCCCTGGGCGTCAAGGGCCCCGGCCACCACTCGGTGACGCAGGTGCCCGGCACCGACGACTGGTACATCGCCTACCACCGCTTCGCCATCCCCGGCGGTGACGGCACCCACCGCGAAACCACCGTGGACAGGCTGGAGTTCGACGCGAACGGGCTGATCAAGAAGGTCGTGCCCACGCTGACGGGCGTCGACCCGGTGAGCATCGCCCACGCCGGACCGGACGCGACCGGGACGGAGGGCGCGGCGATCGCGCTCACCGGCACGGTCTCCGGGGCCGGTCCCGCGAAGTGGACCGTCCAGGCCGGCGCGCCCTGCGCCGTCGCCGACCCCGCCGCCGCCCGGACCACGCTCACCTGCACCGACGACGGCGCCTACCGGGTCACCCTGACCGCGGGCCGCAGCAGCGACACGGCGACCGTCACCGTGAGCAACGCGGCCCCGGCGATCACCGCCGCCTCGGCCGCCAGGACCGCGCTGCCGGTCCGCCAACAGGCCGTCGTCACCGCCGCGTTCACCGATGCCGGCGCCTCCGACACCCACACCTGCACGGTCGACTGGAAGGACGGCACGAAGCCGGCCGCCGGCAAGGTCACCGCGACCGGCTGCCGCGCCGAGCACACCTACACCCGGCCGGGCATCCACCGCCCCGTCGTCACCGTGACGGACGACGAGGGAGCAGCGGCCGGCACGACGCTCCCCGAGCTGATCGTGTACGACCGCGCCGCGGGCCCCGTGGTCGGCGCGGGCCT
Organism: Streptomyces sp. NPDC002328; assembly: GCF_042890065.1. Lineage (NCBI taxonomy): Bacteria > Bacillati > Actinomycetota > Actinomycetes > Kitasatosporales > Streptomycetaceae > Streptomyces > Streptomyces sp. NPDC002328. The sequence continues at coordinate 132,107 of NZ_JBIARQ010000005.1, forward strand.
GCTCGACTCCCCGGCCGGCGCGTACCCGGCGAAGCCGGCGCTGACGGGCAAGGCGTTCTTCTCCCTCGCCGCCGGCTACCTCCCGACCGCCACCGCCCCGGCCGGAGGCCTCACCTTCGACCTCGCCCCGGCCCGCCTGTCGTTCCACTCGACAGACCTGGACTGGCTCGTCGTCACCGGCCCCCGAGCCGTCCTCCAGGGCTCCGGCACGCTCAACGGCGCAAAGGGCTACGCCTTCCGCGTCACCGCCACGGACACCCCGTCCACCTTCGCCCTCCACATCTGGAAGAAGTCCACAGGCGAAACGGTCTACAACAACACCCCCGGCACCAAACCCCAGGGCATCCTGACCATCGGCCTGCCGCACCGGTAGGCCTTCACCTCGACTCCTCCTCCCCACGGCGGAAGTCGAGAAGTTACGCTCATGGGCCCCCTGCCACCGCGGCAGGGGGCCCGTTCGCCGTGACGGGGATCCGCACAGGGGGGCCGGAGCATTCCCACACCGGAAGACATCTGGGACGAAGCCGATCTGGCCACGCGCCGTCTGGCCGGCCTCGCGCTCAATCCGTCCACTCCCCAGGACGTGCTGCTGCGGCTGCTGGCGGACGCTCCGCTCGCCGTGCGCATGGTCCTGTGCCGGGACCGGGACCTGCCCGAGGCGGTCGTCACGGCGGTGGTCGCACACCCCGACCGCCACACCCGCAGCTTCCTCGCCCGCAACCCCCATGTCGAACCGGTGCAGCGGGCGCGGCTGGTGGACGACCCCGAGTGGTTCGTCCGCGCCCACCTCGCCGACGGACCCCGGCCCACCGGGTCCGCTCCGCCCCTGCCCGACGACACCGTCGTCCACATGATGGAGACCTACGGCAACGAAGAGCTGGGCGGGCCCTTCTACCAGCAGTTCTCGAGGGATCTGCGCCGTGCCCTGCCCACGCACCCGGTCGCGAAGGCGCGGGCCTGGGGCTTCGACGGGTGGGCGTCGCTGCCCGCCGGGATCCGGGCGGCGCTGCTGGAGGATCCCGACGACGAGGTACGGGAGAGAGCGCGCAGGCACGCGCGCAACGAGGATCCTGCGTGGGTGGAGTCCGCGCTCCCCGCCCACTCGTGCCACGCCCGCAACCACACTCTCATGAACCTCCCCCTCAGCCGGGCCGTCGTGGACGGGGTCCTCGCCCGTCCCGCCGGACCCGACGAGAAGTCGATGATCGCGGGCAACACGAGCCTCCCCGCCGATGTGGTGGTCCTGCTGGCCGCCGATCCGGACGCGGAGGTGCGGGAGGAGATCGCGGGCCGCGCGGACCTCGCGCCCGCCGAGCTCCGCGCCCTCGCCGAGGACCCCGACCCGAAAGTGCGGCTGGCCGTCTCCGTCCATCCGGCCTGGACCGAGGAGGAACGGGCCGGCATCGACTACGAGGTCCGGGTGGACGGGCCCTTCTACTACTGGCCCGCGCCCCTGACCCCCGCGGACCCCGAAGCCGCTCGCCGGAACGCGCTCTCCGGTCATCCGCTGTTGCGCAGGCGTGCGGCGAGCGTGCACACCCTGCCGGCGGATCTGATGCGGCGCCTCGCCGCCGACGACGACCTGGGGGTGCGCGTCCTGCTGGCCCAGCACCATCCCGACGCTCCGGCGGAGCTGATGCTGCGCTGCTTCCTCGAGTACACCGGCCCCGGCCGCGCCGACCTCGTCGCCCGGCCGGACTTCCCGACCGACGGTCTGGCCGTCCACGCCGTCGACGAGGATCCCGAGGTCCGCGTCCTCGCGGCCCGCGATCCTCGGCTCGCCCCCGATGCCGCTGATCGGCTCACCAGGGATCCGGACCCTGTCGTGCGGGCGGCCGGCGCACGGCATCCGAAGCTGCCGGCGGCGAGGCTCGCGGAGCTTCTCGACGACGAGGAGCTCGCTCATCACGCCGCCGCCAACCCGGCGTTGGGGGTGGGCGCGATCCGCCGGTTGGTGGGCGCCCTGGGTGTCAGGTGATCGTCAGCAGGGTCTCCAATGCGTTCGTGGTGGCGAGGTGCCGGGTGAGGAGGGCGGCTCCGGGGGCGGTGGGTTCCGGGGTGGGCCAGGTGGCTTCGTAGCCCAGGAGGTGCGTCACCGCGTCGCAGGTTTCGGGGTGTTCGGTGAGGAGTTTCAGGGTGTGGGTGGGGGCCTGCGCCGACTCGGGGTGGGGGGTCGGCTGGTGTTGGGGCAGGAGCCAGGGTGGGGTCCAGGCGTCCAGGTCGGGGAGGCGGGGTGGGAAGAGGCGGCCGGCCTCGCGGATCAGGAGGGGGGCCAGTTCGGCGCCGCCTGTGCGCAGGGTGGTGATGAGGGTGGGCAGCCAGGGCAGCAGGACCGGGTCGGGGAGGCGGGCGAAGGCGTTCGAGACGGCTTCCACGACGAAGTCGGCCAGCGCGGGCACCGGTTCCAGGGCCTGTACGAAGCCGCTGAGGTAGCGCGGGTAGGCGGACAGCGCCAGGGGGTTGGCCAGCAGGTCGTCGCAGCGGGAGCGCAGGGCCGCGCGGGACAGGGTGCCCAGGTGGGTCTGGGCCGCCCACAGCAGCGCCGTCCGGGCGGGCTCCTCGGGGTGGCACTGGGCCAGGGCCAGTTCGAGCTGGGCGCGGTCGCAGCCCAGGGAGAGGGCCAGCCCCTCCATGCCGAACAGGAAGCCCAGCATGGCCGCGACCTGGCGCACGGTGGCGTCCTCGTCGGTGAACGCCGTCGGCAGCAGGGTGCAGTAGTGGGCGTAGCCGGTCTTGACGAACGACTCGATCCAGGGCGGCAGGACGGGCTCGCTGGTGCGGTAGTGGGCCAGCAGCCGGCGGATCCGGCGCAGCACCTCCGGCGCGCCGTCGACGCTGCGTTCCCCCGCCAGGACCTCCAGCGCACGGGTGCCCAGTTCGTCGGCGAGGCGGCGGCTGCGCAGGTAGAGGATGGCGTCCTCGACGGCCTCCAGCACCTGGGCCGCCGTGGCCTGCGGAGCGTACGCGACGCGCCGCAGCCGCTGCTCCAGGACCTGTTCGATGCTGACGCCCTCGTAGCCGAGTTCGATCAGGGCCCGCTGGTGGGTGCCGAGCGCCAGGTCCCAGGACTCCTGGATGGGGCGTTCGCCGAAGCCGCGGTCGCCCATGATCGGCCGGGCCGCGCCCTGGGGCAGCAGCCGGCGCAACATCCACAGCACGTCGGAGCAGCGCTCCAGCTCGGGCCGTGCGGCGATGTCGAGCAGGGCCCGCTGGACGCCCCGCTGCTGGAGCCGGAGGCCGAGCGGAGCGAGGCGGTCGTGGACGTCGCGGGCGAGGGGCGGCAGCGCGTCGTAGCCGACCTGGCCGGTCCGGTCGCCGCCCATCATGATCTCGACGAGCCGGCGCACGTCCCGCCGCCCGGGCACGGCGTCCTTCTCGATGCAGGTGACCGCCGCGTCCTGGAAGTCGTACGGGGTCGGCTTGACGCGGTCGCGCATGCCGGCCAGCAGGATCGACGTCTCGAAGACGGCGATGGCGTCGGCGGTGGAGGCGAGGTAGCCGTTGCGCCGGGCGGCCCGCACGATGTCCACGGACCAGCCGAGCAGTTCGGCCTCGTCGAGCGGGTCGAGGGCGGGCGGCCGCTGGAGGAAGCCGGTGAGCCGGTCCGCGGGGACGGCTGAGGCCGGAGCGGGGACGGGGGCGGTCAGCGCCTTGCGCGGTGCGGTGGTCTTCTTCGCGCCCGTCTGGCCTTGCAGCCGGTACGGGCGGACGCCGGTGCGCTTGAGGTTCTTCGCCCATTCCGTCGCGGCGATGGAGACCGAGCCGGCGGCCAGGCCGAACTGCGCCTCGATCGCCGCGTTGCTGGACGGGATGAGCCCGTGCCGCCACTTGGTGTCGGTGCGCGGGGTGATGGTGAAGGCGTCGTCGCCGTGGACGCCGAACTCGGCGACGCGGCTGGCCGCGTGGAACGCGCCGCACACGTAGAGGCAGTCGGCGGGGTCGGCGCCGGTCGCGGCGAGGTGTTCGCGCATCCGGGTCCACATGTACCGCTCGCGGTCCTCGTCGACCCGCACCCGCCGCGCGTCGCCCGGGGCGAGCCGCCGGAAGAGGCTGCCGATGAGCAGCATGACCTGCCGGTAGGTGTCGTGGTCGCCGTCGCCGAGGGGCACCTCGACGAACTGGTGCCACCACTCCGACCAGTGCCTCACCCGGCCGTGGCGCAGGAGGTGCTCCTCCAGTTCGGCGAAGCGGGGGCGCAGGTCGCCGATCTCGACGCCGACCGCGTCGCCGTGGAGGGCGGTGTCCTGGTCGGCGGCCGGCGTGTCGGGGTGGGCTTCCTCGGCGGTCGGGTTCTCCCACTGGAAGACGTGGTCGGAGGAGCGGTCGACGAGGACGAGTTCCACGCCGGGGGTGTCGAGGGCGTAGGCGATCGCCTGGTATTCGGCGGAGGCCTCGGTGACCGGGGCGACCACCGACAGCGGCGACCAGTCGGCGGGGAACCCCTCGATCTCGGTGGCGAAGGACTGGACGGCCACCGGGAGGCGGCAGTTGCGCAGTTCGGTGAGGAGCGGCGCCATGTCCTCGCACAGCTCCAGGTAGACCACCTTCGGCTGCTTCTCGCGCAGCCGGCGCGCCATGGCGAGCGCCGACGCGGGCGAGTGGTGGCAGACGGGGAAGATCTCCAGCGGTTCGCGCACGGCGCGCTCGACGTCGTCGACGATGCCCCGCAGGATGCCCTCCAGCGCGCCGGGCCCGTCGGCGAACGCGGTGGCGGCGTCGTGGAGTTGGCCGCGCAGCGCCTCGAAGGCGCCGCCGCTCGTGCCGCCGTTCACGACAGGGTCGCGATCGCGTCGCGGCCGCCCTCCAGGAACTCCGGCCAGGAGCCCCCCTCTTCCTTGCTGCGGGGTTCGACGACACCGTGCAGGTACTTGTTGAGGATGGCGAGGTCCTCGGGCTCACGCCGGGCCAGCGACCCGACGAGGGAGGAGGCGAGGGTGTGCGCGGTGAGGGCGCGCTCGCCGAAGAAGTTGCTGTGCAGGATCGCGTCCTCCAGGACGCCGATCTGTTCGGCCGTGGACAGCGCGGACTCCAGTTTCTCGTCGTCGCTGCCGGCCGCGGCGGCGGAGGCGCGCAGGTCGGCGAAGCTCTGGAGCAGCACGTCCAGCAGGGTGGGCGGCACGTCCAGCTCGATCTGGTGGCGGCGCAGGAGTTCCTCGGTGCGGAAGCGGACGATCTCCGCCTCGCTCTTCTTGTTCGTCACCACGGGGATGCGGACGAAGTTGAAGCGGCGCTTGAGCGCGGAGGAAAGGTCGTTGACGCCCCGGTCTCGGCTGTTGGCGGTGGCGATCACGGAGAAGCCGGGCTTGGCGAACACGATGTTGTCGCTGTCGCCGTCGCTGCCCAGTTCGGGGACGGAGATGTACTTCTCGGAGAGGATCGAGATGAGCGCGTCCTGGACGTCGCTGGTGGACCGGGTGAGCTCCTCGAAGCGGCCGATCGAGCCCGCCTCCATGGCGGTCATGATCGGCGAGGGGATCATCGACTCGCGGGACTGCCCCTTGGCGATCACCATGGACACGTTCCACGAGTACTTGATGTGGTCCTCGGTGGTGCCGGCCGTGCCCTGCACGACCAGGGTGGAGTTGCGGCAGATCGCGGCGGACAGCAGCTCGGCGAGCCAGCTCTTGCCGGTGCCGGGGTCGCCGATGAGCAGCAGGCCGCGGTCGGAGGCGAGGGTGACGATGGACCGCTCGACGAAGCTGCGGTCGCCGAACCACTTCTGCGCGATCTCCCGGTCCAGACCGTCGGCGCGCTCCGATCCGAGGATGAACAGCCGGACCATCTTGGGGGACAGACGCCAGGAGAACGGCTTGGGGCCGTCATCGATCGACTCCAGCCAGTCCAGTTCCTCGGCGTACTTGAGCTCGGCGGGGGCGCGCAACAGGTCGGACATCAACAGGCCTTTCAGGTAGAGGGGTTTCCGCTGAGGGGCGTCTCAGGTGAGGTGGTCTCAGGTGAGGAAGTTCTTGAGCTCATGCACGAGCTTGCGTATGTGACCGGAGATCACCGGTGTGCCCTGGTCCTTGAAGCGTTCGCGGAACCACGGGTTGACGCTGCCGCGCCCTGAGCTGGTGACCGATCCGACGGGGATGAACTTGACCCCGGAGCGGTGCAGGGCGGACATGCTCTCGAACAGCGGCTCGCTCTGCCATTCGTAGAAGTCGGAGATCCACACCACGACGGTGTTGCGCGGTTCGGCGATCTTCGGCTGGGCCAGGTTCATGGCGACCGTGCCGTCGGTTCCCCCGCCGAGCTGGGTGCGCAGCAGCGTCTCGAACGGGTCGTGCACCCACGGGGTGAGGTCGAGGGCCCGGGTGTCGTACGCGATGAGGTGGACGTCCACCTTCGGCAGCCCGGCGAAGATCGAGGCGAGGATGGTGCAGTTGACCATGGAGTCGACCATCGAGCCGGACTGGTCGACGACCACGATCAGCCGCTGCGGTGTCGTCTTGCGGGCGGTGTGCCGGTAGTAGAGGCGGTCGACGTAGAGCCGTTCCTCCTCCGGGCTGTAGTTGGTGAGGTTCTTCCAGATCGTGCGGTCGAGGTCCAGGTTGCGGAAGACCCGCTTGGGCGGGATCGAGCGGTCGATGGAGCCTACGGTGGCCTTCTCGACCTGGGTGCGCAGCACTTGGGCGACCTCGTCGACGAAGCGGCGGATGAGCGCCTTGGCGTTGGCGAGGGCGACGCCGGACAAGTTGTTCTTGTCGCGCAGGAGTTGCTCGATCAGCGACATGCTCGGGGTGAGCCGGGCGGCGAGCGCGGGGTCGGCCAGCACCTCGCGCAGCCGCATGCGCTTGACGAGATCGGCTTCCAGGGCGCCGAGTTCGGGTCCGATCTGCGGGATCAGCGTGCTGAGGTCGGGCGTGGTGGTGTGGCGGCCGGAGGCGTGGTCCCCAGGGGCGCGGTTGCCGGAGGTGCGTCCGCCGCGCAGGTCGCCGGGCGTGCAGCCGAGGGCGCGCTCCAGCCAGCCGGCGTCGGACTGCCAGCGCGACAGCTGTCCGGCGCTGACGGGTCCGCTGCCGGTGGCGAAAACGTTGAGCAGCACCTTGGAGACCAGGGCCGCGCGCCGCACCTCGGCGGGCCGGTCGCGTCCCCCGTCCGGGGCCTCGTCCTCGCCGCCGTCCGTGCTGTCGCCGTGTTCGGGGACCATCAACCCGTCGAAGTCGGCGGCCAGTTCGGGGTGGCGCTGCACGATCGAGTCGACGGAGGCCTGCGGGTCCAGCAGCGCGGCCGGCAGGCCGAGGTCCTCGACGACGGCGAGGCTCGCGGACTCCAGCGCCGCCTGCTCCTCGGGGTCGAAGAGCCGGGCGAGCAGCCGCCAGTAGAGGACCTGACGCCGGTTGTCGTGCGGGGCCGCCGCGCGGGGGTCCCCGTGCTCTTCGGTGGGCTCGGTCGCCAGTTCCTTGGCGGGCTCGATCGCCAGTTCCTTGGCGGGCTCGGTCGCCTGTCCCCTGACCGCCTCGGTCGCCTCTTCGTTCATGGGCTCGGTCATTTCCGCAGCAGCCTTCCCGCCCGTTCCCGCAGCACGGTCACGGCGTCCGTCGCGGCCTTCTCCGCCCTGACGCCGGCCTTGTCGGCGGTGCCGCCGGCCCAGGCGCCGGCCTGGACGGCGACCGTCTTCTTGCGCACGGTCGTCTCGACGGCGAGCGGCTGCACGCGGAACGTCCCGTCGTCCCAGCGGAGCAGGCCGAAGCAGGCGCCGGAGGCCGCGACGGCCTCGGGGGTGAGCGGTCCTGCGGCCGGGATGCGGTCGGTGTCGACGGTCAGGGGCCGCCCGGCGACGGTGAAGGTGAGCGCGTCGCCGTCCTGCCGGACGCCGTAGCCCTCCAGGAAGACGGGTTCGGCCAGGCGCGCGGGGTGCCGGTCCAGGGGCGGGGTCGGCGGGGCGGTCGCGGCCGGCAGGGCGACGCGGGCGGTGGCGAACGCTTCGGCGGGTTCACCCGGGCGGGCCCGCTCCTCGTCCCAGATCAGGTCGCCGCCGTCGGTGAGGGGCATGTCGGTGAGGTCCATGGCCCGGCCTTCGCCGAGGGCCGTCAGCAGGGACAGGTGCGGGCGCAGGAGCTGCCAGACGCCGGCCGCGACGATCGTGTCCGGCTTCGGCGCGGACACGCTCGCACGGACCAAGCGGGGCGGGCCGCCGTCCGCCGGCTCGAACACCGCGTACACCTGGGCCTGTGCGGCGGTGGCGTGTTCGTGCAGGTCGACGCCGAGCGGCAGCAGTCGGCCGGTGGCGGCGACGACGGCCGTGGGCTCGGCCGCGCCGGGCCGGGTGAGCAGCAGGGCGCGCGCCCACAGGTCGCCCCAGCGGCGCGCCGGGAACCGCTCCAAGGCAGTGCCGGGGCAGGAGGCGGCGAGTTCGGCGGCGAAGCCGTCGAGCAGGGTGGCGAGGCGGCGCAGGGCCGGGTCGGGGAGCATCGCGGAGACGATCGGGGCGGCTGCGCCGGCGAGTTCGTGGTCGATGCCCTGCCAGCCGGTGCGCGCGAGGTCGGCGAGCCAGGTGCGGGCGGCCAGCAGCAGGTTGACCGTGTCCCGTTCGCCGGGTTCGACGGCGGCGGCTTCGCCGCGGGGGCGGCCGGTCACCTCGTCGAGGCGGGCCGTGAGCGCGTCGTGGGCGGCGCCGAGCAGGGCGGTGCGGGCGGCGGCCAGGGCCAGGAAGTGGTCCTCGCTCGCGGCGCCGGCGGCGGCCTTCTCCGCCGCTTCGGCGACCCGGCCGGCCAGGGGCGTGCCCGCCACGGCGCGGGCCAGTTCCACCAGGTCGGCTGCGCGTTCCGGGCGGGGGCGCAGCAGGCCCCCGACGAGGGCGCGGTCGAGGGCGTCGACCGCCGCGAGTGCCTCGTCCAGGCCGTAGACGGGCTCGGCGAGGTACTCCGTTTCCTCTCCCGCGTCCTCCGCCGCGCTCGCGTCGACGTCACGCGGGGGCGTGGCCGTCGTCGTCGCCCTGGTCGGCGGGAACCACTGCATCTCCGGCAACGGGGCCGTGGTGGGCGCGAGTTCGAGGTAGGCGAGGTGGCGCAGGAACCGGCTGAAGACGGGGGCCGCCATCGTCTTCCCGTCGGCCTGTGCGGGGCCGGCGCCGGTCATGGAGGAGGTGAGGGCCGCCGCGTCGGTCTCCTCGTCGACCGGCTCGACGCGCAGGTAGCGGGCGACGCGCTGGACGCCGTACTGGAGGACCGCCTCGGTGATCAGGGCGCGGATGTGGTTGCAGAACGAGCCGCGCGCGCCCCCGCAGGGGCGGTTGTTGTTGGTGCTGCACGCGAACGCGTAACTGCCGGCGGCGACCGACGAGACGTACACGCGCTCGATGTCCGAGCCGCTGGAGACCACGCCCTGGAGGCGTCCGTCCGCCAGTTCGACGAAGGGGACCTTGGCGAGTTTGCGCGGGTGTGCCGGCGGCACCACCCGGGCCGTGCTCGACTTCTCCCAGTCCGACAACGCACCATCTCCTTTGCAGCGCACAGCGGTGTCACGCCGTGTCGGCGCAGCACAGGGGGACTGTCACGCCCGACTCGGCGCGACAAGAACGAAACTACCGGCGACCACTGACAACGCCCTCGGGACGGCCGTCGGAGCGTCCGCCGGGGGCTGCCGGACGCCGCTCCTTCTCCCGCGGCGGTCGCCGGGAGGGCCCTAGAATTCAGATGATCATGCTCGGGGGCGTGGAGGGAGCGTGACGATCAGAAGGGGCGGGGTTGAGCGGGGAGCGGGCGGGGTTTAGCGGGGAGCGCGCGGGATCGAAGGGGGAGCGCGCGGGCGCGAGCGGGGAGCGCGCGGCGTTCGGGGCGTTGTTGCGGGAGTTGCGGCTGGCCGCGTCGCAGACCATCGAGGGTCTTGCGGAGGCGTCGGGCGTGAGCGTGCGCGGGATCGGGGATCTCGAGCGGGGGCGGCGGGCGGCTCCGCAGCGACGGACGGTCGCCGCGCTGGCCGACGGACTGGGCCTGGACGAGGCGCTCCGGGAGCGGCTCCTTTCGGCCGCGCGGGCCGGCCGCACCGCCGGGTACAGCCCGGTCGGCGTGCGGGCCTTCCCGCGCGGCATCGACGATTTCGTGGGCCGGGAAAGGGAGTTGGGACGACTGTCCGTCCTCGCCGGCGGCGAGGGGAACGACCGGCCGCCGGTGGTGGCCGTCTCCGGACCGCCGGGCACGGGCAAGACGACGCTCGCGCTGCACGCCGCGCGGGACCTCGCCGACCGTTTCCCCGACGGCCAGTTGATCCTGGACCTGCGGGGCACGGACGACGATCCGCCCGGCCCGGCCGAGCTGGTCCTCGGCGTGCTCAAGGCCCTCCAAGTCGCCGACCGAGACCTCGTGAAGGCCGGACCGCAGGGTCATGTGGCCCTGTATCGGCAGTTGTTGGCGGAGCGGCGCTGTCTGCTCGTGCTGGACGACGCCCGGGACGAGGGGCAGGTGCGGCCGCTGCTGCCGGCGGCCGGTGCGGGCATGGTGGTGGTGACGAGCCGGCGGATGCTGACCGGTCTGGAGAGCGTGCACCGGCTGCCGTTGGGCGAGCTGAGCCCGCGGGAGGCCGCCGCGTTCCTGACCGTCCTCGTCGGCGCGGAGCGCGCCGAGGCGGATCCGGCCGCCCTCGCCGAGGTCGCCGAACGCTGCGGGCATCTTCCGCTGGCCCTGCGGGTGGCGGGCAACTGGCTGGCCACGCGCACCGGTTGGACGGTCCGGCGGCTGGCGGACCGTCTCGCCGCGGACGACCGGCGGCTGGACGCGCTGGCCGCCGGCGACGTCCGGGTGGACGCCGCCTTCGACCTGTCGTACCGCCAGCTCACTCCGTCGGCCGCCCGGCTGTTCCGGCGGCTGGCGCTGGTGCCGGGCCCGGACGTCGGCGCCGTCGGCGCGGCGGCGCTGACCGGGCAGCAGGTGTTCGACGCCGAGGACACCCTGGAGGAACTGGTCGAGACGGGGCTGCTGGGCACGGACGGCGACCGCTACCGGCTCCACGACCTGCTGCGCCTGTACGCGCGCGCCCGGCTGGAGGCCGAGGAGAGCGCCGTCGACGCCGGAGAGGCGCGTGCCGCCCTGTACCGGTGGCTGCTGGAGACGGCGGTGGTCGCGGGCCGCTGGTTCGAGCCGGACCACGGTGCTCCCCCGGCCGGCTGGCGGAGCGCCGTCGACCTGTCGAGCGCCGACCTGGCCCGCCGGTGGCTCCAGGCGGAGGGCGCGAACTGGCTGGCGGCGTTGCGCGCGTGCGCGACCGCCGGGGAGCACGCCACCGTGGTGGAGGTGGCCGAGGCGCTGCACTGGTTCTCCGACCAGTGGATCTTCTGGGGGCACTGGCCCGAGGTGTTCGGCGACGCCGCCCGCAGCGCGCGTGCGCTGGCCGATCCGGTCCTGGTGGCGACGCAGGTCAACTATCACGCGTGGGCGCTGCTCGTGTGCGAGGGCCGCCAACGGGACAGTCTGACGGCCTCCGCCGAGGCGCTCGCCGTCGCTCGGAGCGCCGCGCACACCCGGCAGGAGGCATGGGCCCATCTCTACCGGGGCTGGGCGTTCCGGCAGTTGGAGGATCTCACCCCGGCCGCGGACCATCTCCACCGCGCGGCGCTGCTGTTCGAGGCCGACGGCGACCAGCACGGCAGTATCCAGGCCCAGTTGGGGCACGCGATGATCCTGCGGGACCAGGATCTGAACGAGGAGGCCATCGCCGCCTATGAACGGGTGCTGGGCTTCCTTGAGCGGGCCGGCGAGCGGCTGGAACCGCACATCGCCGACGTCGCCCGGATCTCGCTGCTCGCGGGGATGGGCGGCAGCCATGCCGCGCTGGGCCAGTGGACCCAGGCCGTCGAGTATCTGAGCACCGCCGTGGCGATCTGCCGGGAGAACGGCAACGTGGCCCTGGAGAGCCGTCAACTCGCGAATCTGGGCAAGGCGTTGCTGTCCGCGGGGCGTCCGGACGAGGCCCGTGAGGCCTTCGCCCGTTGCATCTCCCTGGGCCCTGACGCCGACCCGAAGCCCGTCGCGGAGTCCCGCACCCGGTTGGCCCGCCTCGCGTCGCCCGCCGCCGAGGGGACGGCGGAGGCGGCAGGGGCGGACCCGGCCTGAAGGACCGACGCCGCTCGACACCGGCCGACGCTGCTCGGCTGCTCGGCTGCTCGGCACAGGCTGACTGCTCGACACCGGCCGTGCGGGACACCGCGGGGTGATCCGCCCGGTGCCGCGGCAGCCCTCTGGTCGCCGCCCTGCGCTCCGGGCCGACGCTCCTCCCGGCTCACGGCAGCACGGCAGCACGCGGCCCGGCCGACCGCCTCCGGGCGACGCAGGCAGCGCCGGCCCTGGCGACCCCGATCAGATCCGGTCACCGCTCGCCGACGCCGACCGCCCCGCCGGGAACCGCCGACCACCCGTCACCCGACCCAACCCGACTCGACCGACGGGACGGTGACCAGCACCCGATCCCGGCCGACCGCCCATGCACGCCGGCCGACAGTGCACGTCGGCAGCCGACACACGTCAGCGCCCCGTCCATGTTCGACGGCCGGACCACATCCAGCGCCCAGTTCACCTCCAACAGCCGACCCACAACCAGCGGCCGACCCGCACCCCCACCGGCCGGCCGCCGCCCCTCCCCAACCCGACGCCCCCTGACACCCCACGCGTTCGCCGACGCCCCCGACCTCCCGCCCTCGTCCCCATGCCGCCGCAGCGCGGGGAAGGAGGCGGGAGGAGTGAGGGGGTCGCCGAGCAGGTGGGATTCCCTCGTCGTGGTGTCATCCTCGGCCCGTCCGCTCCCCCGCGTCTTGTCCTGGAGCGCACCGAGCTGTTCCCACAGCGCACCGCGCCCGCGCGGGTCCGCCGTCGCGCGGATTCTGCCTGGTTCCTGCCTGGAGGCAGGTGTGCGCCGCTGCTTGGCTGAAGGCGGCGGGGAGACCGGGCGGCAGCGTCGCCGCCCACCCCCGGCGATCGGCTGCGGCGGGCCCACCCGGCCCGCGCACGGCCCGGCGCCACCCGCAGCGCCATGGATCGGAGGTCTCCGCCGGTACCGCACAGGGTGGAGAGGAGAACCGGGTGAACCTGGTGCTGACGACGGCTTCGGTCCCCGACGAGGACAAGCTCGCCTACTGGCGCGACGCGCTCAGCCGGGCGCTGGTGCCGATGACGGTGACCGCGCGCGACGACGGCCCGTTCTCCGGCCGGATCTCCACGGCCCGCCTGGGCCACCTGAGGGTCTCCTCCCTGGACGCCGACCCGCAGCGCGCCACCCGCACGCACCGGCACATCTCCCGGGCCGAGGCGGACTACGTGGCGGTCGGCGTCCTGACGGCGGGGAGGGCGACGCTGGTCCAGGACGGCCGGCAGGCCGACGTAGGCGCCGGCGACCTCGTCGTCTACGACACGACGCGCCCGTACTCCCTCGACTGCCCGGAGCCCTTCTCCGCGCGGGTCGTCCACATGCCCCGACGGACCGTCGGGCTCACGGAGGAGGAGCTGCGGCAGGTCACCGGCAGCGCGATCGCCGCCACGGAGGGGTTGGGCGCGCTGCTGGTGTCGTTCCTGACCGCGCTGACCGCCTCCGTGCCCGCCTGTTCCCCGGCCGTCGCGGCGCGGCTGGCCGCGAGCGTCGTGGACCTGTTCGGCACGCTCGTGGACGTACGGACGCGCCAGGGCGCGGAGCGGGACGCCGGCACGCACGAGCACCTCGTCCAGCGGGTCCGCGCCCACATCGACCGCAATCTGCGGGACCCGGCGCTGTCCCCGCACACGGTCGCCGCCGCTCACCACATCTCCGTGCGCTATCTGCACCGGCTGTTCGAGGGCGAGGGGGAGGGCGTCACGGTCGCCCGGCTGATCCAGCAGCGCCGGCTGTCGGAGTGCGCCCGTGAGCTGGGCCGCCGTGACGCGTCGGCTCCGACGGTTTCGGCGGTGGCCCAGCGGTGGGGCTTCGCCAACCCCGCCCACTTCAGCCGCGTCTTCCGCGGCGCCTACGGCGTGTCGCCCCGCGAGTGGCGCGGGACGGACGGGAAGGACGGGAAGGGCGGCAGGGCCGGGAGGGCTGGCCAGGACGGACGCGGTGCGCGAGCCGCGAAGGGCGCTGCGACACCGACCGGTTGACGCCTCGCCACCCCCCGCTCAGCCACCGTCGACGGCCCGCTGCCCCGACCTCGACCCCACTCCCGCACCCGCCCCCGCACCCGACCGCAAGGCCCAGCCCCCGAGAACCGCCAGCCCGGCGATCGTCAGTCCGGCGACCACCGCACCGCCCGCCGCGAGAGCACCCTTGCGGGCGGACCACCGTGACAGCGCCGAACGGGCAACCGAACCGGGAAGCGGCAGCTGCTCCCCCCGCCAGGCCCCCACCGACAGGACGGACGCGGCGGAGCCCACCGACCCCACGGACAGCCAACTGCCGACCGAGCCGACGGACAGGGAGCTGCCGACGGACCCGACGGACAACGCGCTGCCCACCGAGCCGACCGACAGCGCGCTCCCCACGGACCCGACGGAGAGCACGCTGCCCACCGAGCCCACGGACAGGAAGGAGCCGACCGAGCCGAGCGAGAGCGCCGACGTGAGCGGGAGCGCCGAGGCCGTCGACCGGCACGCGCGCCCGGAGTCGTCGGCAGGAGTACGGATCGTCATGCGCCGATCCTCGCAGAGAGCCCGCCGTCAGGGGCCGAACCCGAACGTGCGCTAGGCCTTCTTCGGCCAGTCGCGGTACGGGATGCGGGCCAGTTCGTGGATCTCGCCGACGGTGCTCCACTCGTCGCGGCCGAGCCGGGCCAGCGGTCGCAGCCTGCGGATGTCGGGGTGGCCGTCGACGAGGACGTCCTCGTCGACGACGGCGTGGACGACCTGTCCGAGGACGAGCGTGGAGTTGCCGATGCCCAGGGTGGAGTGGAGCCGGCATTCCAGGGCGACCGGGGAGGCGGCCACGCGGGGCGGCCCGACCCGCAGGGAGGGCTCGCGTTCGATGCCGACGGCGTCGAACTCGTCCTCCTCGGCGGGGAAGTCGACCGCGCTGGCGTTGATCTGTTCGAACAGCGGCTCGGGGGCGAGGTTGACGACGAACTCGCCGGTGGCCTCGATGTTGCGCAGCGAGTCCTTGCGGCCGACGGAGGTGAACTGGACGATCGGCGGGTCGGTGCAGGCGACGGTGAAGAAGGAGTGCGGGGCGAGGTTGGCGGTGACGCC
Source organism: Streptomyces sp. NPDC002328 (assembly GCF_042890065.1). Classification (NCBI taxonomy): domain Bacteria; kingdom Bacillati; phylum Actinomycetota; class Actinomycetes; order Kitasatosporales; family Streptomycetaceae; genus Streptomyces; species Streptomyces sp. NPDC002328. The sequence continues at coordinate 147,244 of NZ_JBIARQ010000005.1, forward strand.
GTCGGCGGACAGGGTCGACACCCAGGCGATGGGCCGGGGCACGACGACGGCGGTGAGCAGCCGGTAGAAGGCTCGCGAGCCAAGGGCCTCGGGGTCGTGGTCGATGCGCATGTCATCCAGTTCTACCGGACGCCGGGGCGGACGCCGGAAGCGGCCCTGACCTCAGCGGACGCCGTTGCCGGGAGGTCCGCCCCGACTCAGCCGACGTCCCACAGGAAGCGGTGGGTGTGGATGGCGAAATAGGGGAAGGCCTGGACGGCGCCGACGCCGTCGGTCTGCCGGACGGTGTCGTTGACGAAGTCCAGCAGGTCCTTGGCGGTGGGGCTGACGACCTCGGCGAACAGGTCGAAGCCGCCGGAGGTGAGCACCGAGTAGACCACTTCGGGGTGGGCGGCCAGCGCGTCGGCGACGGGGCGCGGGTCGCCGTCGGCGGTGATGCCGAGGAGTGCCATGGCCTGGCCGCCCATGGCCATCGGGTCGGTGACGCCGACGACCTGGACGGCGCGTGAGTCCAGCAGCCGTTGCAGCCGCTGGCGGGCGGCGGAGGCGGACAGGCCGACCCGGGGGCCGAGGTCGGCGTACGCGATGCGTCCGTCGGTCTGGAGTTCGCGCAGGATGGCCCGGTCGATCTCGTCCACGCCCGTCTCCGTTTCCTGGTGTCAGCCGGCGAGTTCGGTCAGTGCCGCGGCGAACAGCTCGGTGTGCGCGTCCACGTCCCGCTCGGTGGTGTCGGGGCACATGAGGGCCATGTTGTGGAACGGGGTGAGCAGGATGCCCCGGTTGGCGAGGTAGAGGTGGAGGTAGTCCTCCAGCTCGGTGTCGCCGGCGGCCGCGGCCTCTGTGCCCGTGCGGGGCGCGGGGGCGGTGAAGCGGTACTCGGTGCGGGCGCCGAGGCGGCTGACGGACCAGGGCAGGCGGTGGGCGTCGATGCCCGCGCGCACGCCGGTCTCGAAGCGCTCGGCGAGGGTGTGCATGTGGGCGAACGCCTGGTCGGTCAGGACGAGTTCGAGGGTGGCCCGCATCGCGGCGACGGAGAGGGCGTTGCCGGCGAGGGTGCCGCCGACGCCGCCCATGTCGACGAGGTCGAGGTCGGCGCGGCCGAGCAGCCGGTCGGCGAGGTCGGCGGAGAGGCCGTAGGCGCCGGCCGGGATGCCTCCGCCGATGGCCTTGCCGATGGTCAGCACGTCGGGCTCCAGGTGCCAGGCGGCGGTGCAGCCGCCGGGGCCGGCGGAGAACGTGTGCGTCTCGTCGTTGATCAGGAGTACGCCGTGACGGCGGGTCAGCTCGCGGACGCCGGCGAGGTAGCCGGGTTCGGGCAGGACGATGCCGATGTTGGTGAGGGCGGGTTCCATGAGGACGGCGGCGACGTCGCCGTGGGCGAGTTCGCGTTCCAGGTGGTCCAGGTCGTTGAACTCGGCGACCCGGCTGGTGAGGGTGACGTCGCAGGGCGCGCCGACGTTGCCGGGCCGGGTGACGCCGTGGCCGTCGGGGCCGGTGACGATCAGGGACTCGTCGACGCTGCCGTGGTAGCAGTAGCTGTTGACCAGGATCTTCGGGCGGGCGGTGATCGCGCGGGCGAGGCGGATCGCCCAGCGGTTGGCGTCGGTGGCGGTCAGGGAGAAGCTCCAGCGGGGCAGTCCGAAGCGGCGGGTGAGCTCCGCGCCGACCCGTTCGGCGTCCTCGGTGGGCAGCATCGCGGTCGCGCCGCCGAGCGCGGCGAAGCGGTGCTGGACGGCGTCGGCGACGGCGGCGGGCGAGTGGCCGGCCATGGCCCCGGTGTCGCCGAGGCAGAAGTCGACGTACTCGTGTCCGTCGAGGTCCCGGACGCGCGCGCCGCGCGCCGAGTCCAGGTAGCGGGGGAACGCGCCGGCGGTCTTGTTCATCCAGGTCATCGGCACTCGGCCGAACAGGTGGTCGGCGTCGGCGTGGGCGGCGCGGGAGCGGGGGTTGCGGCGCTCGGCGTCCGCGGTCTCCTGGGCCAGCAGCTGACGCAGTCGGGCACGGTCCATGACACACCCCGGTTCGGACGGGCGGACGAATGCCCGAAATCTACGAGCGAAAGCGCGGGGTGCACAAGGTTCGGCGCTCGAATCGTTCGTCGACGCGACTGATTCACTCGTCGGCGCGTGCGATTCACTCGTCGGCGCGATCGATTCACTCGTAGTGGTGCTCGGTGCGGTCGGTCGGCAGGGGCTCCGACCGCACCTTGGCGACGGCGGCCGCGAGCTGTTCCTGCACGTCCTCCGCGGGCGGCCCGCCCCGCACCGCGGAGACGAGTTCCCCGGCGAGGTGGTGGAGCTTGGTGTTGGTGCGCTGGGAGGCCTCGACCAGAACCCGCCAGGCGTCCTCGGCGCTCAGCGCGAAGGACGCCATGAGGATGCCGCGGGCGAGGTCGATGACCGGGCGGGTCTGCATGGCCCGCCGCAGCTGGACGACCTCGATGCGCAGCTCTTGCTCCACGCCGTCCGGGTCGCGGTCAGGGGTGCCGCCGTCGGTGTCTTCCGTGCCTTCGGCGTCTTCCGGGTCGAACGGGTCGCCGCCGCCGGGAGGGGCGTCCTGGGCCGAGGGGGCGGTCGGGGCTGCCGGGGTGGCGAACAGGATGTCGGTGCCGGTCAGGGTGAGCAGGCGGGCGACGACGGGGCCGGCCGAGCGGATGCCGACCGTCTTCCCCTGCTTCAGGCCCCGCTCGCGCAACCCGAGCAGCACATTGAGGGCGGAACAGTCGCAGAAGACCACGTCGCCGAGGTCCAGATCGACGCCGTCAGCCGCCGCGGTCAGCGCCGCGCGCAGGGCCTGTCCCAGCCGGTCGACGGAGTCGAGGTCGAGTTCGCCGCGCACCGCCACGACCACACGGTCGCCGTCCGCCTGGAGGGTGAACTCCGGTCCGGACGAGATCCGCGCGGGGCGTTTCGCGTCGTACGCAGGCTCTGCCATGACCGCCTCCCCCGGTCACCCTTCCAGTGACTCCAGATTCGCCCGGACACCTGTCACACGTCAACCGATACATGAAATCGAGTTCCGGCGTTTGTATACATGAATGCCCGGCCGTAGGATCGCCCCATGGAGGGAGTGCCTGAGCCGCATACCGGATGGACGTTCCTGACGAACCACGCCCGTGTGCTGGCGGTCATCGCCGACAATCGCACCGCACGGATCCGTGACATCGCGGCGCACTGCCGGCTCACCGAACGCGCCGTCCAGAAAATCATTTCCGACCTCGAGCAGGACGGCTACCTGTCGCACCGGCGCGAGGGCCGGGGCAACGCGTACCGGATCGAGCCGGGCAAGGTGCTGCGGCATCCGGCCGAGGCGGGGCTGACGGTGGCGTCCCTGCTCTCCCTGCTGATCCAGGACGAGGTCTCCCGCGCCCGCCGCGCCGAACCGGAGACACGCGGCGACTGACCCCACCGGCCCGCGCCGACTGCCCTGGGACCAGCCCTGCCCCTCCCCCGACCTGCGGAGTCGCGATTCGGTCAAGTCGGGGCGAGCCAAACGTCGTTCCGGCCGGAAGAGACGAAAGTCACGATTACGTATCGGACATTCACCGCTTTCAATCTTCACACTAGACACACAAGTTGGCTAGGTTGGCACGAGGCCGCACGATCGACTCCGGCGAACCCCGCCGGCCGCGCAGCCGCCGCCGAGTCCGTGGCACCACTGGTACGGCCGGAGCCGGGGACCGTTCATCCGCCCACTCGGCCGGCGGAGCACGGAAGGAGTACGTCTTCCATGGCGACGGATCGCACCCTCCCCACGGGCAAGGGTTCCGCACGCTTCGAGGACGCCGGCACGCCGAGCCGCGCGGAGATCCAGCAGCGGGTCTCCTCCCTCTACGACCGGGCGGAGAACGACTCGGGCACCTTCAACGCCACCCGCGCCCAGAAGAACGGCGCGCGCAGGACCGTCTCCTCCGTCGCCAACAGCCCCCGCCGCGCGGCGGCCGACCCCTCGCTGGAAGCCGTGGCCCGGCAGTGGTTCGACATGGCCCGCAACCGGCTCGGACCGGTCACCCCGGCCACCCTTCCCGCCGACCGCATGCCCGAGCGTCCTTCCCGGCCGCCGCGTGCCGAGCAGCCGGCCGGCTCCGACACCGTAAGGGAGTTGGAGGCCGCCGCGCGGCGGGAGTTGCCGTCCGGCGGCAGACGCGAGCCGGAGTCCGGCGAGCGGCGGACTCCGGAGCTGACGGGTCGCGCCGTCGCCGCGCTGCCTGCGGTGCCCTCGCCCCGGCAGGAGGAGCCCAGGGCCCTCCCGGCCGCCCCCGCCTCGGCCCCGGCCGCCCTTCCCGCGTCCGCTCCCGCCGCGCCGCAGTCCTCGCTGCGGACCTCCAAGGAGCAGATACGGCGGAAGCTCGACACGGCCCGCGAGATACTGGCCCGCGGCATCGCACAGCCGGCGGCGGCCCTCCCTGCGCTGGAGGCGCGCCCCGCCGAGCAGACCTGGGACACCGGGGAACTCCCGTCCTACCGGACGGCCACGACGAACACCTGGGCAGCAGGCCAACAGCCGGGCAACACAGGCCAGTTCGTGAGTGGCAACAACACCGGCCAGTTCCCCACCGTGGGAGCCAGTAACACCGGCCAGTTCCCGACCGTGGACGCCACCGGCACGGGCCAGTTCCCGACCGTGGGTGGCAACAACACCGGGCAGTTCCCGACCGTGGGTTCCGCCAACACCGGCCAGTTCCCCACCATGGACCCCACCGGCACGGGCCAGTTCCCGGCCGTCGGTGCCAACAGCACCGGCCAGTTCCCGACCATGGGGGGCAACAACACCGGGCAGTTCCCGGCCGTGGACCCCACCGGCACGGGCCAGTATCCGGTGGTGGGCGCCGCCGACACCGGGCAGTTCCCGGCCGTGGACCCCACGGGAACCGGGCAGTTCCCCGCCGTCAGCGCCAACAGCACCGGCCAGTTCCCCACCGTGGGAGCCGACGGCACCGGTCAGTTCCCCGCCGCGAGGACCGCGACTCCCGCCCCCGCGGCCGGACCCGGTGCTCTCGACCCCAGCCTGGGCGCCCCCGTGGGCGGCTTCCCCGCCCCCGAGACGGGTCTCCTGGCGGCCAGTTACGGCGACCTGCTCGCGCCCGCCCCCGCCGGCCTCCCCGCGCAGCAGCCTCAAGCCGCGCCCGCCGCACCGGGGTTCGTCCTGCCGACACCCCAAGTCCCGCTCCCCGCGCCCTCGTACGCCCCGGCGGTCCCCGAAGTGACGCTGCCGACGCCCGCGTACGCCCCGGCGATGCCCCAGGCCGCGCAGCCCACTTACGCACCCCCCGCGCCCCAAGCCGCGCCCCCGGCACCGGCGTTCGCCGCCCCGTCCCCGCTGCCCACGGCTCCCGCCGACGTCACCGCCCACGCCACCGGCACCGCCTACCTCGGCAAGGCCGACAAGGCGCTCTCCTTCGCCCGTGCGCAGCTCGGGCGGCCGTGCGTGATCGGCGCGACGGGGCCGGAATCGTACGACTGCTCCAGCCTCACCCAGGCGGCCTGGAAGGCCGCCGGGGTGACCCTGCCGCGGTCCGCCGTGGACCAGGCGCGGGCGTTCACGCCGGTCGGCCTGGACGATCTGCGGGCCGGGGACCTCGTCTTCTTCCACGACGACCTGAGCCACACCGGTGTGTGCACCGGCGACGGCATGATGATCCACGCACCCGGCCCGGGCGCCCGTATCCGCGAGGACTCGGTGCACAGCCTCGGCGAGGGCGCGCTGCGCGGGGCCGTGCGTCCCGCCTGAACGGTCTTCAACCTGCCCCTGACACGGAAGCAGCCGCCGTCCCTGACCTGACGGCGGCTGTTTCTCGGGGGCAGGCGGGGGCTGGTCGCCCGCGCAGCCTCAGTGCGCCCCCGAGTTGGCCCGCATCTGCTCCCGGCGGGCGTTGTTGTAGGCACGCAGAAGGTGCTTGGAGACCGCGCAGGGCACGGTGTCGAAGTGGCACTGGCGGCAGGTGCGGGCGTGCTCCTCGTAGGTGGCACGAGCCTGCTGCAAGGCTTCCTCGGGAGAGGGCATGGGAGTCCTCCGAACAGAAACGACGGATCAGCGACGGGACATCAGAAACCGGAGCTACTTGCCAGTAGCTCCACCTGGAAGTGAGAGTGGATCATGTTACTGACGGTAGCGGAAACTCTGATTCCGGCCGCTTCCGCAAGCCGTCCCCGACAAAGGCCTGAATTGATGGGTCAAGGGCGGTAGCGGCCCCACGACGCCGTGAGCAGTGTCACTCTCCGTATAGCCTGCGGCCTGGCCGAAGCGCGGTGGGAGTGCGAGGATGCGCGGCATCCGCTCATGCGACGGGGAGGTCCGAGTTGACCGGTGGGAACGACGCGCGAGGCGCGGCGGCGGTGTTCGACGCGCTGGGATCGGCGTACGAGAAGGCGTTCGCGCACTCGGAGGCGCATCGGCGGTCGCTGGAGTGGCTGATGGGGCGGCTCGCGCCGGGCAGCCGGGTGCTGGACGTCGGCAGCGGCACGGGTCGGCCGACGGCGGAGACCCTGGCGGGTGCGGGGCACGACGTCCTGGGCGTCGACGTCTCCCCCGTCATGGTGGACCTCGCCGCCCGGCAGGTCCCCGCCGCGACCTTCCGCTGCGCGGACGTACGGGAACTCCCTCTGGAGGATGGCTCGTTCGACGCGGTCTGCGTGTACTTCTCGCTGCTCCAGATGACCCGCGCGGAGCAGGCCGCCCTGATCGGCCGCCTCGCGCGGGCCCTGCGGCCCGGCGGCAGCCTCGTGCTGGCCACGGTGCCGCTGGACGTGGAGGGCGTGGACGCCGTCTTCATGGGCCGCCCCGTCCGGGTGACGAGCTTCCCCGCCCCGGCCTTCGTCGAGACGGCAACGCAGGCAGGCCTGACGCTGCTGTCCGAGGAGAACACCCTGTTCACCCCGACCCACCCCGAGTCGTCCCCGGAGCCCCACGTCTTCCTGCACTGCGAACGCCGCTAGGGGGCGGCAGCGCGGCCCTAGGGGGGCGGCAGCGCACCCTTGAGGCGAGGCACCGCGCACCCCCTGGCCCCGTTCAGTCCGTGAAGTTCAGTCCGTGAAGTGGGATGCCGCTGCCAGGACCAGGGCCGCTGAGCCGGTGCCCAGGAGGGCGCCGGCCACCACGTCGCCCGGGTAGTGGACGCCGGTGTGGACGCGGGAGTAGCCGACCGCGCAGGCGAGGAGGCCCAGGGGGACCGCGGCGGCCGGGAAGGCCGGGCCGACTGCGGCGGCGAAGGCGACCGCCGACGCCGTATGTCCGGACGGGAAGGACGCGGAGTCCGGCATCGGCACGTGCCGCCCCGGGAACGGCGAGTCCACGGCCCGGTGCGGGCGCGGACGGCGCACGAGGCGCTTGCCGAGCAGGTTGGCCGTCGCCGACGCCACGCCGATCGCCGCGACGCCCAGCGCGGCGGCACGGCGCGGACGGCCCCCGCCGAGAGCCAGGCCGGCGGCGACGGCGAAGGAGAGCTTGGAGTGGTCTGCGGCCCCGGACAGCCGGCGCAACGCGGTGTCCAGCGTGGGCGTCCGGGTCACCGTGACCGTCTCGTACAGGGCCTGGTCCAGGGTGGCCAGGTCACGGACCAGACGCACGGCGGAGAAGTTCTGCGGGCGGTCAGACATCGTAGGAGTCCTTGAGAGTGCGGGGGTCGGGATGGCCGAGCGCGAGGCGGACGATACGCCGCCAGTCGACCGTCGGCGGCGCGTAGGCGGCGCCGGGCCGGTGCCGGGGCACCCGCACCCGGAGCACGCCCGCCCGCACGCTGCACACGACCGGCGTGGGCAGCTCGACGGCCTCGCCGTCGATGGCGACCGGGATGGTGTCCCGGTCGGCCTCGACGACCACGCGCAGGGAGGTGAGCGAGGTGATGCCGCTGGCCCGCTCGCCGAGCAGGGCCAGTTCGGCGGCCTGGGCCGCGCTGTCCACCCGCACCCCGATCACCCCGAGCAGTCCGGCGTCCAGCCGGGGACGGCGGCCGCCGCCGAGCGGATCGGCGCGGGCGTAGGCGTTGTTGCTGACCAGGAGGGCCTGCGGGGCGTGCACACGGGCGTCGTCGGCGCGGACGTCGAGGGTGGCGCCGCCGTCGCCCGCGAGCAGCTCGGGCAGGTGCTCCAGGGCGGTGGCGGCCTTGGAGTCGCGGTACTCGGGGCTCTGCACGATCTCCGCGTACGCCCCGAAGGACACGGTGTTGACGAACGCCCGCCCGCTCACCTCGCCCAGGTCGACGCGGAGTTCCACCCCGTCGGTGAGGGCGTCGAGGCTGCGCACGGGGTCGGTGCGGTCCAGCCCGAGGTCCATGGCGAAGTGGTTGCGGGTGCCGGCGGCGATGACCAGGAACGGGATGCCGTGCTCGGCGGCCACCGCGGCGACGAGCGCCTGGGTGCCGTCGCCGCCCGCCACGCCGAGCAGGTCCGCGCCGTCGGCCACGGCCTGCCGGGCCACCGTGGCGGGGTCGACGTAGGTGTCCTGGCCGAGCAGGACCACCCGGGCGCCGAGCTGCTCGGCCCGTGCGACGAGGCCGAACCGCTCGACCTTGCCGCCGCCCGACCGCACGTTCATGATCAGCACCGGGCGGCGGGGCCGCGGCGACCTTCGGGTGTGCATGCCGCGCGGGCGGCGCAGGATGCGCAGCGAGGTCCGCGCGGAGGCCAGGGCCGCCGCCCACAGCGCGAGCGCGCCCACCGCGACCACCCACAGCCCCGACGCGGCGTACAGCACCAGCACGGCCACCGGCGCCGCCACGGCCAGCAGGCCGCCCAGCAGCCGGGCCCCGCCGCGCCGCGCGAGCACCCACCACACGCCGGCCCCGGCGACCGCCAGGCCGGCGAACCCGATGAGGAGGACCAGCCAGCCGCCGGATCCCGCGCCCGCCGCCACGACGGCGGCGCAGCCGGCGACCAGCAGCAGCGCGAGCCGGGCCCAGCCGCGGGCGCGGCCGATCCCGGTGGACGGCCTGGCATCGGCCGTTCTCCCCGTCGTACGCGTCTCGTTCACCCTGCGCCCGCCATGCTCCGACACCCTGCGCCCGCCATGCTCCGAGGCCCCCGTTCCGGCTGTTCGGCCTGATTCCTCTGTCGCGGCCGTCCGGCCCGGACAGCGCTGTCGATCAATTGTCCATGTCGCAGCAGCCGGGTGCAGCGGCGGGCCCGCCGACGGTGTCGAGACGGCAGAAGCAGGACGCCTCGACGGGCACGTCGGCCACGGCGGACGCGAACTTGAGCTGCTGGGCCACGATCCGCGCCTCCTCCCGCTTGCCGAGCCGGACCAGGCACTCGTGGAGTCCGTGCAGCGACCAGACGTTGCCGGGGTGCTGGGAGGGGCGCGGCAGGGAGTCGTCGAGGCCGAGGTCGGCACGGTAGACGGCCTCGGCCTCCGCGATCCGGCCCTGCTCCAGGAGCAGCGCGCCGTACGCGTGCCGGGTGGGCTGCATCCAGCCCCACGGCTCGTCGTAGGGGAGGCCGTCGTCCAGGGCGATCGACCGCTCCAGGGCGGCGAACGCGGCGTCGTGGCGGCCCTTGCGGTACTCCAGCTCGCCGTCGAGCATCGCGGCGGCGATGGCGAGGATGTCGGCGCAGGTGTTGTTGAAGAGCATGCGGGTCTCCGGGACCCGCGGGACGGCCTCCCGGAACAGCGTGCGTTCGGCCTCGGCCTCGTCGATGCGGCCGGTGGCGGAGAACGCCACTCCGCGCGCGTAGTGCCGCATGGCGGTGGTCATGCTGTACAGCCGCGGGTCGGAGGGCTCCGGCAGGTCGAGGACGTCGTCCCAGCGGCCGAAGCGGATCAGCACATGCACCCGCATGGCGAGGAAGGCCTCCAGCCAGTCCGCCATGGGCGGGCTCTCCACCCGCAGCAGCTCCTCCGGAAGGGCCGCCTCCAGTCGGGCGGCGGCGTCCAGGGCGACCTGGGACCGGCCGAGGAACATCGCGCCGTAGATCCTGAAGTGGTGGTTGTGCGCCCGGTAGAGGGTGTAGAAGTTCATCGCGCCGCTCCGGGCGAGGTACTTCTCGTCGGCGGCGACCGCCCGCGCGTTGTCCGCGACCACCGCGCGGTAGTCCCCGCACAGCACCTCCAGGTGCGAGGGCATGTGCTGGAGGTGCCCGGCGTCGGGGACGAGCTCGCGGAGCCGGTCGGCGACGGACAGGGCGACCTCGGGGGCCGGCGACATCTCCATCAGGTGGATGTAGAAGTGCAGCAGGCCGGGGTGGTCGAGCGCGTCCTCGGCGCGCAGCGCCCGGTCGAGGACGGCCTTGGCCTCCAGCGTGCGCGCGCCCTCGGCCGGTTCGCCCGTGCCCAGGTCCCACAGCTGCCAGGGCGTCAGGTTCATCAGGGCGTCGGCGTAGAGCGCGGCCACGTCGAGGTCGTCGGGGGCCAGCTCGTGGACGACGCGCATGGCGTCGGCGTAGGGCGGGTTCCACACCGCGCAGTCCTCCGCCGGGCGGTCCTGCGGGTAGCGGGCGCGCAGCGCGCCGATGAGGGCCCGTTCCACGGGGTCGGCGCCCGCGGCCTTCTCGTGGGCGAGTTCCACGGCGGCGTGGGTGCGGGCGACCGTGCGACGCAGGTCCTGGTCGTCGAAGAACTCCCAGGGCTTGTTGTAGTTCGGGCCGAGCGCGTAGGCGACGCCCCAGTACGCCATGGCGCAGTCGGGGTCGGCGCGGGCGGCGGCCTCGAAGCAGGCGACGGCCTCCTCGTGGTGGAAGCCGTACGACCAGACGAGGCCGCGGTCGAACCAGCGCTGGGCCTCGGGGGACGAGGTCGTGACGGGCCGGCCGTAGGAGCCGAGGTCGTAGGCGGTGGCGTAGTCCTCGTCGACGTAGTCGATGTGGTCTGTGCGGTCTGTGCGGTCTGTGCGGTCTGGGTGGTTCATGGCAGCTCCCCTGGTCGTGCCGCGCACCGACCTCCCGGAAGCCAGTGTCGCCCGGAGCGACCGGTGGGGTCACTCCGGGCGACATATACCGTGCCGCGGGGCCTCAGTTGCGGCGGCTCGCGGCCCTGCGCAGGACGACGAAGCCGCCGATCACCAGAAGTCCGCCGGCGGCCGCGGGCCACAGGCTGGCACCGGTGTCCGCCAGTCCGCCCTGGGCCTGCGGCGCGGGCAGGACCGGGGTGTCACCGGCGTCACCCGCGTTGCCCGTGTTGCCCGTGTTGCCCGTGTTGCCTGCGTTCCCGGCGTCGCCCGCGCCGCCGACGACGCCGGCGGGCGCGGACTGGGCGGGAGCGGTCGCGGGGGCGCCGACCTCGCCCTGCGTGCCGGCTGCGGGAGCGGGCGCCGCCTGGGTCGACTTCGCGGTCGGCTGCGTGGCGGAGCGGGGCTCGGCGGTACGGGGGATGTCGGCGGCGCCGGTGCCGCCCGCAGCCGTGTCGGTGCGGGGGTTCTGGGCGGGGGGCTGCTGGGTGTCGGCTCCGCCCTGGTCGGCGCCGTTGTCGTTGCCGGCGTTGTCGTCACCGGCGTTTCCGTTGTCGGCGTTGCCGTTGTCGTTGCCGCCGGCGTTGTCGTTGCCGCCGTTGTTGTTGTCGTTGCCGCCGCCGGCGTTGCCGTTTCCGCCGTTGCCGTTTCCGCCGTTGTTGTTGCCGGTGTCGCCGCCGGCGTTGCCGTCGTTACCGCCGTTGTTGTCGTCGTTACCGCCGTTGCCGCCGGCGTTGTCGTCGCCGCCGTTGTCGTTGCCGTTGTCGCCGCCGCCGTTGTCGCCGCCGGTGCCCGCGCCGCAGGTGCGGCCCTCGTTGATGCAGTCGACCATCTCGTTCATCAGGTCCTCGTCGAAGACGTTGATGAAGTCGCCGTGGTCGGTGACCGGCTTGTGCAGCTGCTCGGGGAAGGAGTCCACCGCGAAGAGCGGGGTGGTCCGGCCGCCGTCCTGGAGGCTGGGCGCGTCGACGTCGTAGACGATGCGCTGCACCAGCTGCGGGATGGCCTTGAAGCCGGACGGGCAACCGCCGTCGGCGGCGGCGAAGGCCACGTGGGTGCGGTGGTTGGCGCTGTCGATGTTGGCGCCGTCCCAGCAGCTCTGGAAGCGGAACGTGCGCACCACGTCGCTGCCGTTCGGGCAGAGCGGGTACTTGTCCTTCAGCTGCCGGTCCTCGAAGCCGGTGCAGCTCCAGGACGAGTTGGCGTTGGCGGTGCCGTTGACGAACGCCTTGGCGTCGCCGGTGATGATGCGCAGCAGCCGCGGCATGGCCGTGACCTTGGACTGCGGGTTGCCGACGAAGGTGAGGGTGACTTCCTTGGGCGTCACGATCTCACCGGCGTTGCCCTCGATGCCGCCGCCGGGAGAGTTGGCGTCCTGCTCCTGGGTGCCGTTCTGAAGACGCAGGACGGGCCAGTAGTAGGTGGAACGGTCGCCCTGGTCCACGCAGGTCGTCTCGGCGTTCGCCAGGTCCTCGTCGGAGGCGAAGGCGTCGTTGGACTGGTTGCCGATGTAGTCGTGGAAGTGGTGGGCGCCGTTGGAGACGCCCGGGGCCACGATCACGTTGTCCGAGTTGAACAGGCCGTTCGCGTTGACGCCGCAGCTGGAGGCGAAGGTGCCGCCGGACGGGCCGGAACCGGGGTCGGCGGCCTGCTGTCCGGCCTGGACGGCGGTGATGTCGGTGAAGTCGGCGGCGACGGGGCCGTTGCCCGCCTGCCCGCCGTTGCCCTGCTGCCCGCCGTTGCCCTGCTGGCCGTCGCCGTTCTGCTGGCCGTCGCCCTGGTCCTGGCCTTGGCCCTGACCCTGATCGCCGCCCTGATTCTGACCCTGGTCCTGACCCTGATCGCCGCCCTGGTCCTGACCCTGGTTCTCCCCCTGGTCCTGACCCTGGTTCTGGCCGTCGCCGCCCTGGTCGCCCTCGCCGGCCCGGTCGTCGGCGGTGCGCAGTGAGCAGGCGGCGAGGTCCGAGAGACCCTCGGGGCGGTCGCCGACGCGGTCGAGAGCGATGCCGATGCGCTCGATGGTCGCGCCGCGCTTCTCCTTCAACGGGTTCATCACCGCGTTGTCGGCGAAGCCGACGTCCTGGCGGACGGACTGCGCGGAGTTCTGGAGTTGGCGGTAGGCGGCGGCGATCTGCTCGTCCAGTACGGCGAGTTCGCGGTCGACCTCCGCCGAGGCCTGCTCCGGCACGTTCGTCAACCGGTTGCCGACATCCGGGCAGTCGATGGTGACGGAACCCGACGTCCAGGGCCCACCGGCGTCGTCCTCGGTCGCGGACGCGTAGACGTTCGCGGCCATCAGCCCGCCACCGCCCAACATCAACGCGACCGCGGCAAAGGTCGCGCGCCGTCCGCCCGTCGGGCGCCTGCGCCTGTTGTGTCCCACGGAGTGCTCCAAAGCTTCGTCGGCGGTCAGGGCATGAAATCCCCCCGGCCCTATACGCAGCTGGACTCAGAAGTGTTCAACAGACTCAGAAATTCACATGAAGCTCTTAGCAGAAAGCGCTGTCTTGCGCGCTGACCAGCGGTTTGGTAGACGACTTGATCTGCGGCTCGCGTGGGGCTCGACCAGGGGCTGAGCCTCCGGTTCGCTCTGCGGTTCGGCCTGCGAGTCGACCTGTCCTCAGGTGGCCCACAGCTCGTCGCTGTCGCAGACGTGCGCCCCCATGTTCCGTTCCATCATCCGCAGGGCGGCGTCCGCGAGGTCGGCGTGGATGTGGGCGACGGCGTCCCGGGGCACGGTCACGTCCAGGTGGCGGATGTGGGCGTCGAGGGCCGAGTACAGGACGCATTGTTCGGTGACCTGGCCGCAGAGCACGAGCCGGTCGACGCCCTCCTGGTGGAGCAGATAGCCCAGCGGCGTCTCGAAGAAGATCGAGTGGCGGGCCTTGAGGACGAAGAGGGAGTCGTCGTCGGGGCGCAGCGGCTCGACGAGGTCGGCGTGCGGCCCGGACAGGGCGGTGGTGAGGAGTTCGCCGTGATGGGAGCGCCACTGACCGAAGTTGTCGTTGACGTAGACGACGGGGACGTCGGCGCGGCGGGCGCGTTCGAGGAGTCCCGCAGCGACCGGGACGACCCGGCGCGCCGACGGCAGGAGCGACTCGACGTCCTTGTGGTCGTACGTGTTGATCATGTCGATCACGATCAGTGCGGTGTTGCCCATGCCGGAAGGGGTTCCCCTCATCGGGCGAGCGGGATCCCGGCCGGAGTGGACATGGGGGAAGTCGGCGCCGGCCGGGAGCGGACCGGATTCCCGGGGGAACCGGTCGCTCCACCACCGTAGGACGGCGGGGCCGGGTCCGCCCGGCGAGCGGGGCCGGGCGGTGAGAGGTGCCGGGCGCTGAAGGGTGCCCGGCACTGAGGGGTGCCTCCGGTCGGTTCAGTCCCGGCGGGCCGGGGCCTTCGTCATCGCTCCTCGCGGAAGGCGACGTGCCGCCCGGCCACGGGGTCGTACTTGCGCAGGACCAGGCGGTCGGCGTCGTTGAGCCGGTTCTTGCGGGTCACGTAGGTGGCCCCGGTTCCGGCCGTCGACTTCAGGGTGACGACGGGACGCGTCGTGCTGCGTGCCATGGGGATCTCCTTTCACCGGCGTCGCCCGCATTGAGCGGTGCATGCCAGTCACGGGCTACAACAGCGGCCAGGGCATCCGCATTCCCGCCGCCGCGACAGCCCGCCCCACCCCCACCCCACCCGTCCCCACCCCTGCCCCGCACACCTCACCTGCGCCCCAAGGTGACCCGCGCCGCGACGAGTTGCAGCCCCGCGGCGACCGTCAGGGCGCCCGCCGGCGACCACGAGCCGAGCAGGCCGCCGGCTGCGGCGCCCAGCGCGAACCCGGTGATCTTCGCGCTGGCCCCGGTGGCGAAGATCTGACCGCGCAGCCGCTCAGGCGACTCCCGATGACGTACGGCGAACAGGGCGGCGAGCTGCGGCCCTTCACCGACGCCGCTCAGGACGGCGGCGGCGACGACGAGGGCGACCACGCCCGCGGCAGCCGGACGCCCGCCGGCCGCCGTGGCCGTCACTGCCGAAGTCGCGGTCACCGTCGCCGCCGCCGTCACCGTCGCCATCGCGAGCGCCGCCAGAAGCGCCCCGCCCGCCTGCAACAGCGCCCCGCCGCACATCACCCGTACGGGATCCAGGGCCGACGCCCAGCGCGCGTGGACGGCGTTGGCGACGAGAGCGGAGGCGGCGGACAGCGAGAGCAGCAGGGCCCCGGCGGCGGCGGAGCCGAGGACACGCTCACCCAGCAACGGGACACAAGCCGTCAGCACCCCCTGCCCGGCGCAGGAGACGACCGACCCGAGGGTGACCGCGGCGAGGGTCCGATGCGCGAGGACGTACCGAGTACCGGCGACGAGCCGAACGCCCAGCGAACCACCGACCCGCCGCCCACCGGCACCACCAACCCCACCACGTGCGACGGTCGCGACACCTCCCCTCCCCGGCAACCGCAGCGCGACACCCGCCGCCACCCACATCAGGGCCGCCGCCCCCGCCACCGCCGCCGGCGCGCCCAGCAGACGTGCCGCGAGGGCCGCGAGGGCCGGGCCCGCCAGGCTCGCCGCGTGGAACGTCATCGCGTCGAGAGCGGCGGCCCGGGGTGTCGGCGTGGGCAGTCGGGCCGTCCAGCCGGCGGAGAGGGCCGGGCCCGGCAGGCCGGTGAGGACGGCGATGAGGAGGGTGACGGGGAACGGAAGGCGGTCGAGCGCCAGCAGGACGGCCAGCAGGCCCGCGGCGTGCGCCGCGAGCGCCGCGGCCAGCAGGCGGCCCGGCCGCTCGGCCCGGTCGAGGAGGGCGCCCAGGACGGGCCCGCCCGCCGCGGCCGCCACGGTGGCCGCCGCGAGCAGCGCGGACGCCTCCGCCGCGGAGCCGGTGAGGGCGTAGGCCGCGAGCAGCAGCGCCGGTCCGGACATCTCGTCGCCCGTGCGGGCGGTGAGCGCCCCGCTCAGATACCAGGGCAGTAAGTAACGCTTCTTCACCGCCAGGACGTTACGCAGGTAACTCAAACCTTCTCAAGATGCGTTACATTGCCCGCGTGCTCCCACCCACCGACCCCGACTGGTCCACCCGCCACTCCGTCCTGGCGGTCGCCCGCCGCACCGCCGCCCTGCTCAACGCCCTCGAAGACACCCCGACCGCCGCCGCCACCACCGTCGCGTCGGTCGCGGACGTCCTGCGCGCGCACGGCGAGCCCGAGCCGCTCGACCTCACGGCCGAGGACGTCGAAGGGATGCGGGCGGCGGGCGCGCGGCTGCGCGAGGTGTTCGCCGCCGGGGACGTCGACGCCGCGGCGGCAGCCCTCAACGGGCTCCTCCGCGAGCACACCGGCACGCTCCGCCTCACCGCCCACGCGGGCCGCACCCCCTGGCACCCGCACCTCGACCGCGCGGACGACGGGCCGTGGGACGAGTGGTTCCTCGCCTCCTCCTGCCTGGCCCTGACGGTCCTCCTCTGGGACCGCCAGCGCCCGCCCGGCCGAATCTGCGCCTCCCCGTCCTGCGGCCACGTCTTCATCACCCAGGGCAGCGGCCCGGAACGCCGCTACTGCACCCGCCGCTGCGCCACCCGAGAACGAGTCGCGGCCCACCGCCGCACGGCACGGTCGTCGGGTGACTCCCAGGCCGCGTCCAAGAGGTGACCGCTGGGCCGCGTACAGAAAATGGCGCGGCGGTCGCCCGCACCCGCGCCTACCCTGCCGCCATGGGTCATGGAAAAACCTCATACGTGTGTCTGCCGTGCCGCGCCTCGTACAAACAGCCCTACGGCAGCGAGCGTGAGCGGCGGTGTCCGCGCTGTGCGCGGGCGATGATTCACGCGGGCTCGGCGTTCGCCGCGCCTCGGCGGCGGGACACGGATGCCTGGCGAGTGCTGTCCGTGCTGCTCAACGCGGGGATCCGGTTCCACAAGAGCTGCTGCGGCGGGCCGGGGTGGCGGCCGCGTACCCTCCGCGAGGTCAAGGAGCGCATGGCGTACGCCCGTCGCACCGGCGAGCCCTTCGCCCGCGCACTGCTGCGTGGCAACCCGTGACTCCCGCTCTCGGATACAGTGCTCGGCCGGTATCGAAAGGAGACACAGCGGTGCGCATCGGGGTGGGGAACGGGTGGCGAGGGCTGGCGACGGCCGTCTTGCTGACGGGTGTGGCGACGGGTTGCGGAGAGGGAGGGAAGGGCTCGGCCGGGGCCGGGGTGTCCGCCGGCGCGGAGTCCGAGGCCGCGGCTACGGCCACGGCCACTGAGACGGCGAAGGGCGCGGTCGGGCGCGGGGGGAGCGTCGGGGCGGCCGGGTCCGCGTGTGAACTTCCCGTCACCTTCGACACGGCGAAGTCCTGGGAGGCGGAGGCCATCGCCGCCGCCGACCGGAAGGGCGACACGGGCAACGAGCTGACGGACGAACTCGCCGAGGCGCTCCTGCACCAGGGGCCCGTCACCATGGCCTGCGAGATCGACGCCAAGCCCGCCGGGAACATCGGCTACCTCCGGGTCTGGACCGGCAAGCCGGGCGACGCCGACGCCCGCGCCGTGCTGGAGCAGTTCGTCAAGGCCGGGACCGCGCCGAGCGGGGCCCGGTACAGCGCGTTCAAGGCGGGCGGTCTGAGCGGCGCGGAGGTGGAGTACATCACCACCAGCAAGATCCTGGAGGAGTCGAAGAAGGAGCGGGCCCTCGCCGTCAACACGCCCGAGGGTCCGGTGGTCCTGCACCTCGGCGGCCTCGACACCGGGGAGCACGAGGCGATGCTGCCGGCGTACCAGCTCGCCAAGAGCACGCTGAAGGCGACCGGCTGACACGTCGGCGGGCCCCGGATCGGACCGCCGGCCCCCGGCACGCCGGCCCGCCGGGGCCACCGCGGCCACCAGGGCCACCGGGGCCGCCAGGCCACTAGGCCCTGCCAGGCCCGCCGGGGCCACCAGGCCCACCGGGGCCGCCAGACCCGCCAGGCCGTCAGACCCGCCGGGGCCACCAGGCCCGCCGGGACCGCCAGGCCCGCCGGCCTTCACTGTCCGAGCAGTTCACGCATCCGCGCCGCCGCTCGGACGGCGGCGTCCGCGCAGCAGTTGTTGAACAGCGCGTGCACCCGCTCGGCCCGTGCGGCCAGCGCCCGCACCCTGGGCAGCCACTCGCGCAGTTCGTCGTCGGTGTACTCGTGCCGGAAGCGGTCCTCCTTGCTCCCCGTCCCCCAGGCGGGGCTGCGGCCGTGGAAGCGCACGACCGCCAGCCGCGCGGAGGTGACGGGCGTGACCGGTGGGATCGCCGACGGCAGCGACGGCTCCATGTCGACGGCGACGGCGGCGAACCCGTACGAGCGCAGCAGCTCCACGGTCCTGGCCTCCTGGTCGCCGCGCCACCAGTCGGGGTGCCGGAACTCGACGCTGACCGGCCAGCCGGCGGTGCGCGCGGCGCACTGGTCGAGGATCCCGCGCGCCCGCGCGCCGGGCCGCAGCCAGGGCGGGAACTGGAACAGGACCGCGCCGAGCCGTCCCGCCTCCCGCAGCGGCCGGATGCCGTCCGCGAACCGCCGCCACACCTCGTCCAGCGTCCTCGGGTCGCGCACGTCGCCGGGCAGCCCAGGAGGCAGTACGGCGGACCGGGTGGGGTGACCGGTCAGGAGGGAGAAGGCCTTCACGTCGAACACGAACCCTTCGGGGGTGCGCTCCGCCCAGAGGCGGCTGGTGCGTTCGGAGGGCAGGGCGTAGTACGTGGCGTCGACCTCGACGATCGGGAAGCGCTCGGCGTAGTGCCGTAACCGCCCCTCCGCGTCCCGCCGCCCGGCCGGGTACCAGCCGCTGCCGACGAGCGCGCGGTCCGTCCAGGAGCAGGAGCCGATCAGTATCCCGCCCTCGGTGATCTCACTCATGGCGCGCGGATACCCCGGCCGGCGGCGCGCAGACGGACGGCGTACCGCTGACGGACGCCCCAGATCGCCCTTTTCCGCCCCGCGCACCAGGATGCACACCGCCGTCGACATGGCGCATTCTTGCTGTGTCGCCCGCTGGGCGGCGCAGGGACGAGGTAGCGATGACTGGGAGCGCCGGGGACGAGCGGGAGCCGCCCGGGCCGCCGGCCGCTCTGCTGGCCGGGGTCACGGCGGACGCCCTGCGTGCCGCCGAGGGATACGCCGCCGGCGTGTACCTGTGCTCCGGCACGCACATGCTGCGGCTGGCGGTCCTCGCCGGGCTGCCCGGGCCGCTGTTCCGCCCCTGGTGGCGGGTGCATGTGGAGCGGCCGTTCCCGGTATCGGACGCGCATCGGCTGGGGGTGCCGGTGGTGCTGGCGAACGCCACCGAGGCCATGCGCCGGTATCCGCAGTTCGCGGCGGGGCTGCCGTTCCAGTTCGGGACGCTCAACGTGCCGGTCGTGGCGGAGGGGTACGCCTTCGGGGTGATGACCGTCCTGCGCCCGGCAGCCTCCGACGGCGGGGAGGTGCAGGCACAGCGCGAGCGGCTCGCCCGGGTGGCCGACTCCCTGGGGGCGTCCCTGCTGCGGCTGCGGGCCGAGGGGCGTCCCGTCACCTGGGACGACGAGCCGCTGTGCGTCCGTCCGCCGGCCGCCGGACCGGCCCCGGGGCGGGTCGGGCACCTCGCTTGGGACCCGGCGAGCGACGCCGTCACCACCGACGAGCCCGCGCGCATCCTGCTGGGTCTTCCGCCGGACCGGTCGCCGGACACCCTGCGCGAGCTGTCCCGCGCCGTGGACCCGATGGACGCCCACCAGCTCCCGGGGCTGCTGCGGGAGGCCGCGCAGGGAAGACCGCCGCCCCTGCCGGTGCAGGTCCGCACCGCCGACGGGAGCGTGCGACTGCTGGAGCTGTGGGCGTCCGGCTCGAACGCGCCCACCCCGGTCACGGGCGTCCTGATCGACCCCGGCCCCGGCGCACTCGCCGACGGAGCGGCCGATCTGCTGCCCGAGGGCGTGTTCTGCCTGGACCGGCTCGGGCTGATCGTCTACGCCAACGCCCGCGCCGCCCATCTGCTGGGCGGGGAGCGGGCCCGGATGGTGGGCCGGTCCCTGTGGGACGCCGTGCCCTGGCTGAACCGGTCGGCCTGCGAGGAGCATCTGCGGGGCGCGCTGCTGTCGCCGGAGCCGGTGCACTTCCACATCCGACGGCCCCCGCCCGCCGAGGGCGACGACGCCGAGTCCGGTCCGCGGCCGTACGAGGGCGACTGGCTGAGCATGGCCGTCTATCCCGGGCCGGACCTGCTCACCTGCACCGCCGTCCCGGCCAACCGTGTCGCGCACGACCCGGAGCGGCCCGCGGACGGGGCGCGGGCCGACCCCGAGGCCGAGACGCCCGCGCCGGACGCCGCCGCCACCACGTCACCGCCGTACCGGCCGATCGTGCTGGCCATCGCGCTGACCGAGGCGGTGACCGCGCGGCAGGTGTCGGCGGTGGTCATGCAGGAGCTGCTGCCCGCGTTCGGCGGGCGGCGGCTGGCGATCTACCTGCTCCAGGAGCGGCATCTGTACCTGGCCTGGGAGGCCGGGTTCCCGGAAGGGTTCCTGGCGCCGTTCGAGGGCGTGGGACTGGACGCGCGGCTGCCCGGCGTGGAGACGCTGACCACCGGGCGGCCGCTGTTCTTCGACTCGATGGAGCAGCTGTCCGAGGCCTATCCGGGCATCGCGCTGGACGCGGCGGTGGGCGCGCGCGCCTTCCTGCCGCTGATCGCCTCCGGCCGGCCGGTCGGCTCGTGCATCCTCGGCTTCGACCGGCCGCGCAGCTTCAGCTCCGAGGAGCGCACGGTCCTGACCGCCATGGCGGGACTGATCGCGCACGCGATGGAGAAGGCCCAGCGCTACGACACCGAGGCCGCCCTCGCCCGCGGCCTCCAGCAGGCGCTGCTCCCCCGGCGGCTGTCGCAGCACGCGCGCGTGGAGACCGCGGGCCGCTATCTGGCCGGCACGGAGGGCATGGAGGTGGGCGGCGACTGGTACGACGTCGTCGAGGCGGGGGACGGGCTCGCCCTGGTCATCGGGGACGTGCAGGGGCACGGGGTGCAGGCGGCGGCGACCATGGGTCAACTGCGCAGCGCTGTGCGGGCGTTCGCGCTGGGCGACCGGCCGCCGGAGGAGGTCATGGGCGGCACCAACCTGCTCCTCATCGACCTCGACCCCGGTCACTTCGCCAGCTGCTGCTACATCCGTCTGGACCCGGTCACCGGTCTGGCCCGGGCGGTCCGCGCCGGGCACCCGCTGCCGCTGCTGCGCCACCCCGACGGCCGTACGGAGGTCGTGGATCTGCGGGGCGGGGTCGTCCTCGGGGTGGATCCGCGCGCCCACTACCCGGTGACGGAGCTGCGTCTCGATCCGGGCGCGGTCCTCGCGCTGTACACGGACGGGCTGGTGGAACGTCCCGGGCAGGACATCGACGACGGCGTCGCCGCCCTGCGCACGGCACTGGCCGACGCCGGCGCGCCGGGCCGCGCGCTGGCCGACGTCGCCGACCGCCTCACCGCGACCGCCCGCCAGACCCCCGACCGCCCCGACGACATCGCCCTGCTCCTGGCCACCCGCCTCCCGCCTCCCGCTCCGGACGAGGAGAAGTGACGGAGCCGACTGCCCCGGGCCGAACGGACGGACCGAGCGGACGGAGCGAGCGGACGGAGCGAGCGGACGGAGCGAGCGGACGGAGCGGACCGAGGGGACGGAGCGGACCGAGCGGACCGAGCGGACGGAGCGGACCGAGCGGACCGAGCGGACGGAGCGGACGGACCAAGGCACTCCGGACACTCCCGGCACCCCGGACGCCGGAACACTCCAGACACTCCAGACACTCCGGACACCCCGCCCCCGCGGTCCATCACCCTGCGTAACGCCTCTCGCCTCATACGGCCGGGCAGTGTAGGAATGGCACATGGTCCGACTCCTGGGGCGATCGGATGCCCGGCCGGCCCGTCGTCCCCGGGACCCGCAGGGGCGGCGTACGCCCGAGACTGCGCTCGGGCGGCGCAGTCTCGCCGCGCAGGTGTTCGTCCTGCAAGTGGTCGTCGTGCTGCTGGTGGTCGTCGCCGCGGTGGTGGCCCTGGTGCTCCAGGCGCGGCACGACACGACGCAGGAAGCCCGCAACCGCTCCCTCGCCGTCGCCGAGACCTTCGCCAACTCCCCGGGAATCGTCGCGGCGTTGCGCAGTCCCGCCCCGACGGTCCTGCTCCAGCCGCGCGCCGAGGCGGCCCGCGAGGCGGCGGCGGTCGACTTCATCGTCGTCATGGACACCGACGGCACGCGCTACACGCACCCCAAGCCGGACCGCATCGGCAAGAAGTTCGTCGGGACGCTGAAACCGGCGCAGGACGGCGGCACGGTCGTCGAGGAGATCGACGGGACGATCGGCCGGCTCGTGCAGGCGGTGGTGCCCGTGAAGGACGCGGACGGCACCGTCGTGGGCCTGGTGTCGGCCGGCATCACCACCGCCCGTGTCGGCGGGAACGCCGACCGGCAGCTCCCGCTGGTGCTGACCGCCGCCGGCGTCGCCCTCGCCCTGGCCACGGGCGGCACCGCCCTGGTCAGCCGCCGCTTGCTGCGGCAGACCCACGGCCTCGGCCCGCGCGAGATGACCCGCATGTACGAGCACCACGACGCGGTGCTGCACGCCGTACGCGAAGGGGTGATCATCGTCGGCGGGGACGGCGAGCTGCTGCTCGCCAACGACGAGGCGCACCGGCTGCTGAACCTGCCCCCCGACGCCGAGCGCCGCGACGTGCTCTCCCTCGGTCTGGACGCCGAAACGGCGGCGCTGCTCGCCTCCGGGCAGCCCGTCACCGACGAGGTGCGCCTGGTCGGTGACCGCCTGCTGGCGATCAACCAGCGGCCCACCGACGTCGCCGGCGGCCCGGCCGGCAGCGTCGCCACCCTGCGCGACTCCACCGAGCTGCGCGCCCTGTCGGGCCGGGCGGAGGCGACCCGCGAGCGCCTGGACCTGCTGTACGCGGCCGGGGTGACCGTCGGGACGAGCCTGGACGTGAACCGGACGGCGGAGGAGCTGACGGAGCTGGCCGTGCCCCGGTTCGCGGACTTCGCGACCGTGGACCTCTTCGACGCCGTCCTTGAGGGCGAGGAGCCGGACGCGCGGGCCACGCTGCGGCGCTCGGCGATGAGCGCGGTCCGCAAGGGCGCTCCGCTGTACGCGGTGGGCGAGCGGATCCGGTTCGTCGACAGCGCTCCGCAGGCGCGGACCCTCGACTCCGGGCGGCCCGTCCTGGAGGCCCGGCTGGCGGAGTCGCCGGGCTGGCGGGCGCAGGACCTGGAACGGACCGAGCAGGTCGTGGAGTTCGGCATCCACTCGCTGATCACGGTGCCGGTGCGGGCGGGCTCCCTGGTGCTGGGCGTGGTCAGCTTCTGGCGTTCGGAGCGGCCCGCCCCGTTCGACCCGGAGGAGGTCGTCCTCGCGGAGGAGCTGGTGGCGCGCGCGGCGGTCTCCATCGACAACGCGCGCCGGTTCACCCGCGAGCACGGCATGGCCGTCACCCTCCAGCGCAGTCTGCTGCCGCGCAGCCTGCCCGAGCAGGGCGCGCTGGACATCGCGTACCGCTATCTGCCGGCGCAGGCGGGCGTCGGCGGCGACTGGTTCGACGTGCTGCCGCTGTCCGGCGCACGGGTCGCGCTCGTCGTCGGGGACGTCGTCGGGCACGGGCTGCACGCGGCGGCGACCATGGGCCGGCTGCGCACCGCCGTGCACAACTTCTCCGCGCTGGACCTGGCGCCGGAGGAGCTGCTCGGGCTGCTGGACGAGCTGGTCGCCCGGATCGACCAGGACGAGACGACGGACGGCGGCGCCGCGCCGGTCACGGGCGCGACCTGCCTGTACGCCATCTACGACCCGGTGTCCAGGCGGTGCATCGTGGCCCGCGCGGGGCATCCGCCGCCCGCGCTGGTGCACCCGGACGGGCGGGTGGAGTACCCGGACGTCCCGGCCGGGCTGCCGCTCGGGCTCGGCGGGCTGCCGTTCGAGACGGCGGAGCTGGAGCTGGCGGAGGGCAGCCGGCTCGTGCTGTACACGGACGGGCTGGTCGAGGACCGCAAGCAGGACATCGACACGGGCCTGGAGCGGCTGCGCAGCGCCCTCGGGCGGGCGGACGGCTCCCCGGAGGAGACCTGCCAGGCGGTCCTGGAGTCGCTGCTGCCGGCCCGCCCGAACGACGACATCGCGCTGATCGTCGCCCGTACCCGGGCGCTCGGCGCGGACCGCGTCGCCGAGTGGGAGGTCCCGATCGAGGCGGCGGCGGTCGGCGAGGTGCGGGCGGCGGTGGCCCGGCAGCTGGCGCGGTGGGAGCTGGAGGAGCTGTCGTTCACGACGGAGCTGATCCTGAGCGAGCTGGTCACCAACGCGATCCGCTACGGCAGCGGTCCGGTCGGGGTGCGTCTGCTGCGGGACCGCACGCTGATCTGCGAGGTCTCCGACAGCAGCAACACCTCGCCGCATCTGCGGTACGCGGCGATGACGGACGAGGGGGGCCGCGGCCTGTTCCTGGTCGCCCAGCTCACCGACCGCTGGGGCACCCGCTACACCGCCGAGGGCAAGGTGATCTGGGCGGAGCAGCCGCTGCCCCGGCCGGCAGCAGGGGACTCGATGCCGTAGTGGATGCCGTGACGGACGGCGTGACGGATGGCGTAATGGCTCATAAATGATGTTTATGAGTCCATAGACCGGACCCCCGTACCGGGTAAGGTTTGCCTTAGTTTAGGCTTCCCCCGAGTCGATCTGTCGCCGCTCGAAGGGAACCTGATCATGCCCCGCCCCCTGCGGGTAGCCATCGTCGGAGCCGGCCCCGCCGGGATCTACGCCGCCGACGCGCTGCTCAAGTCCGATGTGGCCGCCGACCCCGGTGTGTCCATCGACCTCTTCGAGCGGATGCCGGCCCCGTTCGGACTGATCCGTTACGGCGTGGCCCCGGACCACCCCCGGATCAAGGGCATCATCACCGCCCTGCACCAGGTCCTCGACAAGCCGCAGATCCGTCTCTTCGGCAACGTCGACTACCCCTCCGACATCAACCTGGACGACCTGCGGGCCTTCTACGACGCGGTCGTCTTCTCCACGGGCGCGATGGCGGACCGCGAGCTGTCCATCCCGGGCGTCGAGCTGGACGGCTCCTACGGTGCGGCGGACTTCGTCTCCTGGTACGACGGCCACCCGGACGTGCCGCGCACCTGGCCGCTGGAGGCGGAGAAGGTCGCCGTCCTCGGCGTCGGCAACGTCGCCCTCGACGTGGCCCGCGTCCTGGCCAAGACGGCGGACGAGCTGCTGCCCACGGAGATCCCGGCGAACGTCTATGAGGGCCTGAAGGCCAACAAGGCGTTGGAGATCCACGTCTTCGGCCGCCGTGGCCCGGCGCAGGCGAAGTTCTCCCCGATGGAGCTGCGGGAGCTGGACCACTCCCCCACCATCGAGGTCATCGTCGACCCCGAGGACATCGACTACGACGAGGGCTCGATCCAGACCCGGCGCGGCAACAAGCAGGCCGACATGGTCGCCAAGACGCTGGAGAACTGGGCGATCCGCGACATCGGCGAGCGTCCGCACAAGCTGTTCCTGCACTTCTTCGAGTCGCCCTCGGAGATCCTCGGCGAGGACGGCAAGGTCGTCGGCCTGCGCACCGAGCGCACCGCCCTGGACGGCACCGGCAACGTCAAGGGCACCGGCGAGTTCAAGGACTGGGACGTCACCGCGATCTACCGCGCGGTCGGCTACCTGTCCGAGAAGCTGCCGAAGCTGCCCTGGGACATCGACTCGGGCACGGTCCCGGACGAGGGCGGCCGCGTCATCGAGGAGAGCGGCGCGCACCTCCAGTCGGTGTACGTCACCGGCTGGATCCGGCGCGGCCCGGTCGGCCTGATCGGCCACACCAAGGGCGACGCCAACGAGACGGTGTCGAACCTGCTGGCCGACTTCGCGGGCGGACGCCTCCAGACGCCGTCCTCGCCCGCCCCGGAGGCCGTGGACGCGTTCCTCACCGAGCGGAACGTCCGCTTCACCACCTGGGAGGGCTGGTACAAGCTGGACGCCGCCGAGAAGGCGCTGGGCGAGCCGCAGGGCCGCGAGCGCGTGAAGATCGTCGAGCGCGAGGACATGCTGCGGGAGAGCGGCGCGTGAGCGTGGTTCGAGGGGCTTGAGCGGGGCCGTGAGCGCGGTCCAAGGGGCTTGAGTATCCAGGGAGTTGAAGGGTCCGGAGGCACAGTAGCCGCCGGGCCCTTTCCCGTTCGTCCTCCTGTTCGTCCTCCCGTCCGTCCTCCCGTTCGTCCCCGCGCCCCCAACCACCGTGCGGCGGCGGGCAATTCGGTGGGCCGCGTGATCGACGCCTGTTAGCGTCCCGGCGTGTTCTCCCTCCATGAGCCTCCCCTGTTCACCCGGCTGCGCGACGCGCGGCGGATACTCGTCGCCGGCGCGGGCGGCGGCTTCGACGTCTACGCCGGCCTGCCCCTCGCGCTGGCCCTGCGGTCGGCCGGCAAGGACGTCCACCTGGCCAACCTGTCCTTCTCCGACCTGTACGGCCTGGACTCCGACGTATGGCTGGAGCCGGAGGTCGCCGTCGTCCGCCCGGACACCGCCGCCCGGGGCGACTACTTCCCCGAACGCACCCTGGCCCGCTGGCTGGAGCGGCACGGGCTGCCCCCGACGGTGTACGCGTTCGGCCGCACCGGCGTGACCCCGCTGCGGACCGCCTACCGCGCGCTGTTGGACCACCTGGGCGGAGTGGACGCCGTCGTCCTCGTCGACGGCGGGACGGACATCCTCATGCGCGGCGACGAACACGGACTGGGCACGCCCGAGGAGGACATGGCCAGCCTGGCCGCCGTGCACGGCCTCGACGAGGTCGCGCACC
Organism: Streptomyces sp. NPDC002328; assembly: GCF_042890065.1. Lineage (NCBI taxonomy): Bacteria > Bacillati > Actinomycetota > Actinomycetes > Kitasatosporales > Streptomycetaceae > Streptomyces > Streptomyces sp. NPDC002328. The sequence continues at coordinate 173,932 of NZ_JBIARQ010000005.1, forward strand.
GGCTGGTGGCGTGCCTCGGCTTCGGCGTGGACGCCTACCACGGCGTCAACCACGCGCTGGTGCTGGAGAACCTCGCCGCACTGGACCGCGACGGCGGCTACCTCGGCGCGTTCTCCGTGCCGCGCGACAGCCGAGAGGGCGCCCTGTACGTCGACGCGGTGGCTCACGCGCGCGCGTGCACGCCGGACCACCCGAGCATCGTCAACGGCTCCATCGCCGCCGCCGTGCGCGGCGAGTTCGGCGACGTACGGTTCACGGAGCGGACGCGGGACAGCGAGCTGTTCGTGAACCCGCTGATGGCGATGTACTTCTGCGTGGACGCGCCCGCCCTGGCCCAGCGCAACCTCTACCTCGACCGCATCGAGGACACGGTCCTCATGCGGCAGATCAGCACCCGCATCGAGGAGTTCCGCGACGAGTTGCCCCGCCTGCGGCAGCCGCGCGCGTTCCCCCACTGAGGCGCGGGGGCGCGGTGGGCTGCGGGGTGGGCGGCAAGGTGGGCGGCTAGCCGCCGTCCTCGCGCGGGTGGGTCTCGATGACATCGCCGCGGACGTCGGCCTCCAGGTAGGCGCCGCCGTAGTCGTCCGAGAAGTAGACGCGCAGCCTCGGGTCCGAGCCGAAGATCGTGGAGCCCGGGTCGACGACCAGGTAGCGGATCGTCGGCTTGGGCACGCCCAGCGTCCGGCCGGACCCGGCGATCAGCTTGGCGACGGCGTCCCAGTCGAAGGCGGCCAGGTCGACGGGTATGTCGCCGTCCATGACCGTGCCGCCGGGCCCGTCCTTCACCGCCACGTCGCCGCCCCGGTACTGGTAGCGGTCGTAGAGCTTCGGGCGGCCCTTCACGGGCGCGTTGGCGATGGCGTAGTCGTCGTAGACGGTGAGGCTGGTGATCTTGCCGCCGCCCATGGCGTCGGTGAGCTTCGCGACGGTGGTGCGCAGGCCGTCGGCGGTGAGGAGCCGGACCGTGCCCGTGCCCTCGCCCTGGTCGTCGTTCCCGCTCCCGGTCCCTCCGGGGTCGGCCGCCGCGGCGCTGGGGGTGGCCGCCGCGCCGGTGCCGCGCGCGGCGCCCGAAGCGGTCGGCCCGGCGCTGCGGGAGGCGTCCGTCCCTCCGGTCCCGCTCTCGCGCCCGTCGAGGCCGGGCAGCAGCGTGTACACCAGCGTCCCGGCGAGCACCACTCCGACGACGGCCGCGCCGCCCACGACCGCGCGGGCCCGGCGCGAACGCCCGGCGGGGCGGGGGGCCTGGGTGACCACGACGGCGGCGGCACCGGGCGGTCCGGCCCAGGGGGCGGCGGGCGGCGCGTAGGGGTTGGGGGCCGGGGGTGCGAGGGGGTAGGAGGTCGCGCCGGGGGCGGGGGACGGCGGCGCGGGGGCCGGAGTCGAGGGAGGCGGGGCGGGCTCCGTCGCGGCAGCGGCAGCGGTCAGCATGCGGTCGACCCGGTCCGCGTCGGGGCGGAGACGGGGGTCCCTGACGAGGAGGGCCGTGAGGACGTCGGTCAGGGGGCCGGCGTGGCGCGGGGCCGGCACGTCCTCGCCGAGCACGGCGGCCAGCGTGGCCAGGGTGTTCGCGCGGCGCAGCGGGTGGTGGCCCTCGACGGCGACGTAGAGCAGCATCGCCAGCGACCACAGGTCGGCGGCGGGTCCGCCCTCCTTGCCGCTGACCCGCTCGGGAGCCATGAAGTCGGGTGAGCCGATGACGGCGCCGGTGGCGGTGAGCCCGGTGAACTCGCGTACGGCGGCGATCCCGAAGTCGGTGAGGACGGGGCGGCCGTCGGGGCGGAGCAGGACGTTGGCCGGCTTGACGTCACGGTGCTCGATGCCGACGGCGTGCGCGGCGCGCAGCGCGGACAGCACGTCGCGGCCGAGGCGGGCGGCCTCGACGGGGGTCAACGTGCCGCGTTCCAAGCGGTCCTGGAGCGAGCCGCCCGTCACCAGCTCCATGACGAGCCACGGGTAGGCGCCGTCTCCGCCGTCCCCGGCCTCTCCGCCGTCTCCGCCGTGTCCGCCGTGTCCGCCGTGTCCGCCGTGTCCGCCGTCGACGATGTGGTGGATCGTGACCACGTTGGGGTGGTGGACGCGCGCCAGCGCGCGGGCCTCCCGCAGCACGCGCTCGCGGAGCACGCGGGCGCCCTCAGGGTCGTATTCGGCCAGTCCCGGATCCGGCGGACGCACCTCCTTCACGGCGACGTCGCGGTGCAACGCCAGGTCGCGGGCGCGCCAGACCACGCCCATGCCTCCACCACCGAGCCGCGCGACCAGCTCGAACCGGCCGTCGATCACGCGTCTGTCGGAACCCCCTGCGCTCATGGGGGGGAGCTTAGAGGTACGGCGCGCCTCAGGAGCATCGGCCAGAGGGAGCAGGGCGCGAATGGGTGTGTCGGCCCACGGGCATGCTGTGAACGGGGTCACTTCCGGCGGGCAGTGCCGGACCGGCTTTCGCCGGAACCCGCTCGGGCCGGAACCGGCTCGGGGTGCCTCCCTCTCCCGTCTGCTCACCTCCCACGAAGGACATGCGGTCTTGGCTCTCATGTACCCTGACGTCCCGTCAGCCCGCCGTCCCGGGCGTTCCTGGACGATCCGCGTGGTCGGGCACCGGGACCGTACCGCGTCGGTCACGTGCTCGTCGGCGTGCGCGATGCCGCCGCGCTCCCGCGATCTCACCGCTCTGCGCCGTTTCGCCGAGGCCCACGCCGCCGCGCACGCGAGGGCGGCGGCGGTGCGGCACGACGCCGCATGTTGGTGCCGCCGCGAGCGGTGCGCGCTGCACGAGGGCGTGCGGGTCGCGTGCGCGGGCTCGGTGGTGCTGGTGCTGCGGCACAACCCGGCCGTGGGTCAGGTGTGGACGCTCAGCGAAGTGTGCTCGGCGTGCGCGCCGTTGATGACGCACACGCGCGTACTCGGCCGGGCGGCATCGCCGCCCCGACGGACCGACGCGGAGCCGCAGGCCACGGGGCAGCCGCCGAACACGGAGCAGGCGGCGCCCGTTCCTCCGAGCGTGGCATCACCACCGCGTCTGGTACCCGGCGGCTTCAGCGCACCCGCGACGGCCCCGACGTCCTCCCAGGCCCCGGACCGCCCCTCCGCCCGACGACGGGGGGTCACGCGACGCAGGGACCGCGACCGAGAGCTGTAGCTGTAGCGGGACGAGACGAGAAATCAACGCCCTTCAGCTGTTGCCGTGTTCCGGTCCCCGGAGGGGCCTGAACTGGCGCGGGATGCGCACCGGTAACGACCCCAGGGCCCGTAACGGGGTGACGGAAGGGGGGTCCTGCGGCCGGGCGGGGTGGTTGGGGACGGCATGGCCGGGTGCGAGCCGGGCCGCCATCAGCCCGGCGATGTGCGCCCCGCTGCGCCTGCCCTCCAGGTGAAGTCGGCCGACGTTGGCCCGGTCGTCGGCGAGCAGGGTCAGCACGGCGGAGGGGCCGGCCGCGTAGGTGGCGACGTAGCCTCCCGCCCCGCGCACGAGGAGTTCGCAGAACTCGCCGCGGGCCGTGAGGTCCACCATCCGGTAGCCGACGCCGAGGGCCGCCGCGGTGAGGGCCGCGAGACTCTCGGGCTGAACGCCGGGCATGTCCTGGGCGAGGACGAAGCCGTCGACGCTGGCCGCCAGCGCCCCCGTCAGCTGGGGCATACGCGTGCGCAGCCGGTGCAGTTCGTTCAGGACCTCGGCCTCGACGGCCATGACCAGTCTCCTTTGGGCGCGTTGGCGTCGGGCCCGGCTGTCACCGGCCCGACGACGGCCGGTGGCACCACGTCACGAGTCCGAACAGGGCACACCGACGCGTTCCACGCACAGCCGTACCGAGAGCGTGATCCCGAGGTTACGGAACGTACCGAGGGGAGGTGAGGGGTTTGGCAAATTCCTCTGGAACATGTAGGGCACCGGACTGGTCATCCCGTCCCACAAGCAGGTCCGAGCACGCGGCAAGCACAACCTTTAGGGGACAACCCCAACGGATGGGTTTTGGGCTGATCCGCCCCCGGACGGTGGCCGGGATAGCTAGCATGCCGCCGGTCGGCAGTCGTACGAGCGTGTGGGGGGCGGGGCGCATGGCCACGGTCGAGAGTTACTGGGACAAGACCGATGATGAACTGTATGCCCTGCTGGGGGCGGAACTCCTGGGCGAGGGCCTTGGACTGTCTCCGGAAGATGAGGAGAGCCATCGGGAGTTCGGCAAGGAGTGGTTCGCGGACAAGCACGCAGAGCTCCAGCGCCGGATCTGCCATCACGAGAAGGCTCAGGCGTTCCTCGGCACGACGTCCACGGACCGGCTCATCGACGCCTTCACCGTGCAGGAACTGATCGCTGACTTCGCGGGCGACGCCAAGACCACCGTCCTGATCGCGGTACTCGTGGGCCGGGTCGGGCTTGGCGTGTTCTGCCGCAACGCCCCGGCTCCGGAGCTCTCCCCGTGAGCGGCGGGAGCCTTGCCTTCCAGCAATACCAGAAGCTCCAGGTCAACCGGGCCCGGCAGTTGACGCAGATGCGCGAGCGGCTCACGGAGCTGGGGGACGACTACGGGCTCCAGCAGCTTGACACGATGATGGCCGAGTTCGGCGCGACCGGCCCCACATCGCCCGACGACCCCGTAGGTGCGTTCCTCACGGAGCTGGTCCAGCAGACGAAGGACGCCCTGGCCGACCTCGGGACGAGCCGCGCAACCCTGGACGGTGTGTGGGCCGTTGCCCTCAAGCGCGAGGCGTTCTCCGCCCGGATGACCCGCTTCACCGACGGCTCGGGGCTCGTCGCCGTCTCGGACGCGACCTTCAGCCTGTGCGGGCTGTACGCCCAGGCCATGGGCCTGGCCGGGCAGCTCGGCCCTGTGCCGCAGGTGCTGACCGGGTTGCTGCGCTACTACAACACTCAGCAGCGGGTGTTCGGGATCGCGGGGAAACTGGAGATCCGGCTGGAACCGGAGGCCACGCAAGCCGCCGGCCTCTTCCATTACCTGGCCGCACAGTTCGTTGTAGCCCACGAACTCGCGCACTACGTCCTGGGGCACGCGTCTTCGGTGAGCGCCTTCGCGCCCGACGAGTACCTGCCTGTGTGTTCCGAAAGCCACCAGCTGGAGGCGGAGGCAGACCTGCATGCGCTGCGGGTCGTCCGGCGCGCGTGCGAACAGCTTTTTGACGATTTGCCACCCGGGGGTGGGCAGGCTGCTCTTGGGGCCGTCGGAGCCGCCATCGGGACGCTGGCCGTGCACGTCACCGAACAGGCACTCTTCGTCCGCCGAGGTGCCAGCCATCCGCCCGCCCGACAGCGGGCAGCCGCGCTGCTGCGGGAGATGAACTTCGCAGAGCGCAAGCTCGCCGAGGAGTCTTTCGGCTCGGCCCTGGCCGTGACCGAAGCCGCCTCCAGCACCGGGGCGTCAGCCGTCCCCTTCAGCTCCGGGATGATCGGGTCGGCCCCCGTCCACACTCCACTCGACCCCTCGTATCTGAGGACCATAGAGGTCTTCGACGAACTCCAGTGTCGCTCACCGGAGTGGTACCTGAACCTCCTCGACCAGGCGGGCCGCGAGCTGGGCGAGCCGTGGCTCACGGACGGCGCTCAGCTCGCCGCCGAGGGCGATTCGGCAGCCGCGCTGCGGATATGGGGCGTGCCGAAGGGGAACATCGGCGCGCTGTGCGATCCGCAGCAGCCGCTGACCTTCTGCGCCCTGTTCAAGAAGCTCCAAACCTCTTTCACCGCCCGCGAGATCCCTGGTGACCGCCTGCGCGCCTACTCGATCGCAGCGGCGATGTTGGTCAGCGAGTCTTTGAGCGGGGACACCGGCCGGGCATCGGCCGACGAGACCTGGATAGATGCGTAGTCCACGGCTGCTGCACTGGTTCTGCGCGGAAAGGGGCGTGCGGCGCTGCGCCTGGAGGGTCGGATGGTGGTGCTGCGGAGTTCCGCCGAGGAGCTCCGCATACCGGTGCAAGCGATGGCACTTCAGCCGGCTGAGCGGGTGCGCTCGACGACGTAGCGGAAGATACCCGTACGGCACGTGAGGTCTCCGGCACGCGTGCCACTCCGGCGGCGGCGACGATGCCGACCGACTGGCGTTCTGTGTGCTCAGGTCGCCCTCACCTCCTGGGGCCTCTCCGGCCCAGGGCAGGGTGGGCATCCGGGGCGGCCGGTATCCGGGGGCCCGTTCCGCAGCGGCACGGGCCCACCGAGCGTGCGGATGGCCTCAGTTGTCGCTCCGGGCACCGCGATCGGGTGCGCTCATGTCCCCCGTCGCGGGAATGCCGTCGGCAAGCCCGTACCGCAGGTACACGGTGCCCTTAGGGCTGGCCGCCGGGGGTGCGAGGAGCGTGACGTTGGCAGGCACCGCGCCGTCCTCGAACACCTTCTTCCCGACGCCGAGCACGATCGGATGCAGCCAGAGGTCGAGACGGTCGAACAGCTTCTCGCGCAGGAGGGTCTGCACAAGGTTCAGGCTCCCGACGACCTTCACGTGCTCGTGCCGGTCACGGATCTCGCGCACGGACTCGGCGAGGTCCGGGCCGAGCTGCGTGGACCCGGCCCACGAGAGGTCGGGCCTTCCGCGAGAGGCCACGTACTTCGGGACGCTGTTGAAGAGTGCGGCGATCTCGTCGTCCTCGCCGCCCTCCTGGTGGGGCCAGTAGGCGGCGAAGATGTCGTACGTCCGGCGGCCGAGCAGGAGGGCGTCCGTGCCCTCGTACGCGGCGCCGATCTGCGCCCCGGCGACCTCGTCCAGCAGGGGCGCCTGCCAGCCGCCGAACGGGAAGCCCACTGGGTCCTCGTCGGGGCCGCCGGGCGCCTGCCCGACGAGGTCGAGGGTCGCGAACAGCTCGATGTCGATGAGGCCCATGGCTTACTCCCGGTGCGTCGGTTGTCTCTCTCAAGAGATGTCTCTCTGAAGAGATAGACCTGCCGACGCCCGCAGGCTCATCGCCGCGCCGGAACCTGCTTCACCGTACTTGACAGGGGCATGCCCAGTGCGCGGTGATGGGCACGTTCCGAATCCCCCGGGAGATTCGGCGACTGCCCACCGGGCCAGGTCCGTCGGCAGTCGCCGCCCTCCCGCACTTTCGGTTCCGTACGGAGCCGAGCCCCCACGAGTGAAGGGACAGCAATGCCGCACTCCTTATGGTTGAGGGCCGCCGGCGCCGCCGCAGCGGTCACCCTGATCACGGCGCCGACGGCGAACGCCGCGTCCGCGCACGGGTCGGCCGGGTCGAAGACCTCGGCAGCGACAGTGACACTCCGCTACGACGACAGCCGTGCCGTGGGCTGGGAGGCGGCGATCGCCGCCGGGGTCGCCGTGTGGAACTCGAACGTCGACAACGTGAAGCTGGTCGAGGCCGCGCCGGGAACCCGAGCCGAGATCCAGATCGTGGCCACGAGCGGCTGGCCGCAGGCGACACTCGGACCGGTGCGTCCGGGCGGTCAGGCCCGTGTCGAACTCGGCAGTCAGGCGGTCACCCAGGGCTACGACAAGATCCGTATCGCAGCCCACGAGATCGGCCACAACCTGGGCCTGCCCGACACGAAGCCCGGCCCGTGCTCCCAGTTGATGTCGGGTTCCAGCCCGGGCACCAGTTGCAGGAACGCGGTACCGAACGCGGCTGAGCAGGCCCGCGTGGAATCCGCCTACGCCAACGGCGTGGTACGCACCCCCGCCGACGGACGCATCCTGGTGGACGCGCCGTAGTCGACGGGACAGCAGCAAGGCGAGGTGCCCGACCCCGATCTCGGGGCCGGGCACCTCGCCGCCGCCGTATCGAGCCGAGGATGCGTTGCATGACGCGGGCTATGACACCTCCGGGTGTGCGCCCTCGCCTGCCCGCTGCCCGTAAAGGCCGCACCACCAGGAGGAACGCGTGTCAGACCCACGACTGCGCACCCCCGAGGAGAAACTCGCCGACGCGAAGAAGCTGTTGAGCCTCCCGCGTATCGTCGCGATCTGCGGCTCCACCCGCTTCATGACCGAGATGAACGAGGCCGATCTACGGGAGACCAAAGCCGGAAAGATCGTCGTCAAACCGGGCTGTGACATGAAGTCGCCGCACGAACTATGGTCCGATCCCGTCGAGGCCGAGGCGCTGAAGGTTCGACTCGACGATCTGCACCGGGCGAAGATCCGGCTCGCTGATGAGGTGCTCGTGGTCGGGGACTACATCGGAGACAGCACCCGCGCCGAGATCGCCTACGCCCGGTCGCTGGGCAAGCCCATGCGGTTCACGCACCCCGAAGTCGACCCCGACGCCTGACCGGGCGTCAGACGGGCGTCAGGACGAGCGAGCGCCCTTCGCCCTTGAACAGCGGGCCCGCAGGAACGCGCGCACCACCGGCGGATGCCTCGCAAGTGCGCGTTCTACGCGTTCGGGTCCCAGTCCGCGAGCTGCTCCATCGGCTCGGTGTCGCCGGTGGTCTCCAGGCCGTCGAGCGGGACGCGCGCGTAGAAGTAGAGGACCAGTTCGCTCGCCGCGCCTCGCATCGCCATGTCGCCCGGCTCCGCGTCGGCGGCGAGGTCGTCGCAGCGGACGCCGTCGGCGTCGAGGGTCAGGCGCCAGGAGCGGCCCTCGGTCGCGTGCAGGTCGATGGTCGCCGGCTTGAACGGCCAGGGGACGGTCGTCGCCGAGACGGTCGTCAGGAACTCGTCGACGCCCTCGACCGCGACGTCCGTCGGCAGCGGCTGCGCGATGCCCTGGGTGAGCTGGGCGTCGTAGGTGTGGACGGCGAGCTCCTGGATCTGGTGCCGGGCCACGGCTCCGCTGGTCTCCGGGGCCTGCGAGCGGCCCCACCAGGTCCAGCAGCCGCGGTCCGGGCCGGCCTCACGCATCGCGTCGAGCATGAGCTCGGTCGACTCGGCGAGCCAGGCGTCCAGGGCTTCGCGGTCGCGGGGCGCGGTCGCGGCGCCTTTCGGGTCCGTCCTCGCCGGGGGCTCGGCGCCCGGACCCGCCGCGACGACGGCGGCCTGGCGGCGGCGGCCGTCGCCGAGGTGCTGTGCCAGTTCGCGCAGCGTCCAGTCCGGGCAGGACGGGACCTGGACGTCGAGGTCGGGGGCGGACGCGATCGCGGCGCGGAACGCGGCCGAGCGGTCCTCGATCAGCCGCAGGACCTCGGGGAACTCCAAGTTGTTGTGCACGGCGGTTGTGTATCACGGCGCTCCGGCCGCCGGGTAGCGAATTTGTCGGACGAGCGCGGCGACGGCCGGGCGCAGCGCCCGAGCAGTGCGTGCGGCCCGACGGCGCCGGCATGTCGAGCAGCGCAGGTCCCGAACCTGGGCTCCCTGTCTGCGTTTTCGCAGTTCGAGGACGACCGAGTTGTGCGCGGAGCCGCAGCACGTTCTGACGGACTAGGAGTTCTTCGCCGCCCGGGACCGATAGGCCGCGACCGTCGTCCGGCTCGCGCACGTGTTGGAGCAGAATCGGCGCGTCCGGTTCCGTGACTGGTCCACGAAGTAGTTTCCGCAGCCGGCCGCGGCGCAGCGCCCCAGCGTCACCGCCGGATCCCCGGCCGCGACCAGGGCGAGCTTGGCGGCGATCATCTGGCCGGCCCAGCGCTCGGCCGGTGAGCCGTTGCGGCTGAAGTGGACGTGCCAGCCGAGGCCGTCGTGGTCGGACAGGTGCATCTCCGGCGGATAGTCGCGCAGCAGGCGGTGCACGGCGTCGGGGGCGGCGCCGTCGACCGCCTGCGCCAGGGCCGCGCGCACGAGGTCCGGAAGCTCGCCGTAGGCGCCGTCCGGCGGTGGAGTGATCTCGTGCTCCGCGAAGAACGCGGCGACCAGTTCGCCTCGTCGGTCGAGGGTCCCGGTATTGGCCAACTCGACGGCCAACCGCGTCACGTTCCCAATGTAGTCACCGTACGTGGCCCGCCGCCTGCACATGCTCGGGGAGTGGGACGCCGCGCTCGCCGCCCTCGGCCCGGACGCCGAGCCCGAGTTGCGCGCGGAGATCGCCGTCGATCGCTGGTTCTTCCGGATCGAGGGTCACGAGGAGGCCGAGAAGGCGGTCGGGGCGCTCGATCCCTCATCGCCGACCGCGCACCTGCTCACGGCGCGACTTGCCTACAGCCGCCTGCTGTTCCGGCGTGACCCCCGCCCCGACGACCGCGCCGTGGCCGAGGCCGGCTACCGCGCGGTGGTCGAGAGCGGCGACGAGAAGCAGCGCGGCTGGGCCGAGTACCACTGGGCCGTCCTGCTGGACAACGTCGACGAGAACGCGGCCGACGTGATCCCGCGCTACGAGACGGCTCTCGAGATCGCGACGAAGTACGGCGACGGCTACTTCGAGTCGTACGTCATCCGGCACCTCGCACCGCACAAGGAGCCCGTCGAACGGATCGCGATGCTGCGCCGCTCACTCCACCTGCGCGCCGCACTCGGCGCCCGGCCCCAGACCATCGCCGCGCAGGCCCTCCTCGCCGACAACCTCCCCGAGAACGACCCCGAGCGCGCCGAGCTCACGCGGACGTTCCGTCCGGGTGCGAAAGAGCTGCGCATCGGCTGGCTCCTGTCCGAGGACTGAGCCGGTCGGGCGGGGCGAGACCGACCATGCCCGTAGCTGATCGGTCTCGTCGCCAGGGGCGATGTCAGTGGTGGCAGGCAGGATGGCGGGTATGACGACACCAGCCGCAGTGATCACGGATGCCGCCGCCTACGCGCAGGCGGTCGAGGACGCGTTGAAGGCGTCGGCCGGCTACTACGCGGGCGGGACGTCGGCGCTGGACGACGACGCCTACGACCGGCTGGTGCGCGGCATCGCCGCGTGGGAGGCCGACCATCCCGAGCAGGTGCTGCCCGACTCGCCGACGGGCAAGGTCGCCGGCGGCGCCGTCCAGGGCGATGTCCCCCACACGGTGGCGATGCTGAGCCTGGACAACGTGTTCTCGCCGGAGGAGTTCACCGCCTGGACGGCCTCGCTGGCCCGCCGCATCGGCCATGAGGTCGAGCGGTTCAGCGTCGAGCCGAAGCTCGACGGGCTCGCGGTCGCCGCCCGCTACACCGGAGGCCGCCTGCGGCAGCTGATCACCCGCGGGGACGGGACGGCCGGGGAGGACGTCTCGCACGCGATCGGCACCATCGAGGGCCTGCCGGACGAACTCGCCGAGCCGGTCACGGTGGAGGTGCGGGGCGAGATCCTGATGACGACCGCCCAGTTCGAGCATGCCAACGAGGTGCGCACCGCGCACGGCGGTCAGCCGTTCGCCAACCCGCGCGGCGCGTCGGCCGGCACGCTGCGAGCCAGGGAGCGCGCCTACACCGTGCCGATGACGTTCTTCGGCTACGGCCTGCTGCCCCTGGCCGACACCGACACGGAGCTCGCCGCGCGGCTGGGCGGACTCGCGCACAGCGAGCTGATGGCGCAGGCCGCCGCGTTCGGTGTCAACACCACCGCCACCACCGCGGTGCCCGGCATCACCGCCGACACCGTCGAGCAGGTGCTGGCCCGGGTGCGGGAGATCGCCGCGTCGCGGGCGGAGTTGCCCTTCGGGATCGACGGGATCGTCGTCAAGGCCGACCTGGCCGCCGACCAGCGGAGCGCCGGATCCGGGACGCGCGCGCCGCGCTGGGCGATCGCCTACAAGCTGCCCGCCGTCGAGAAGATCACCCGGCTGCTGGAGGTGGAGTGGAACGTCGGCCGCACCGGCGTCATCGCCCCGCGTGCGGTGCTGGAGCCGGTCGAGATCGACGGTGCCACCGTCACCTACGCGACCCTCCACAACCCGGCCGACATCACCCGGCGCGACCTGCGTCTGGGCGACCACGTCATGGTCCACCGGGCCGGTGACGTCATCCCCCGCGTCGAGGCCCCCGTCGCGCATCTGCGCACCGGGGACGAACAGCCCATCGTCTTCCCCGAAGCGTGTCCGCGCTGCGGGGCCGGCGTCGACAGCAGGGAGCAGCGCTGGCGCTGCGAGAACGGCCGCAACTGCCACCTGGTCGCCGCACTGTCCTATGCGGCCGGCCGCGACCAGCTCGACATCGAGGGGCTCGGCCACACGCGCGTCGTCCAGCTCGTCGACGCGGGCCTCGTCGCCGATCTCGCCGACCTGTTCGGCCTCACCCGCGAGCAGTTGCTGGGCCTGGACCGGATGGGAGAGACCAGCACCGACAACCTCCTCGCCGCCCTCGCCGCGGCCAAGAGCCGGCCGCTGTCGCGGGTGCTGTGCGCGCTCGGGGTACGGGGCACGGGCCGCTCCATGTCCCGCCGGATCGCGCGGCACTTCGCCACGATGGACCACATCCGCGCTGCGGACGCGGAGGCGATGCAGCAGGTCGAGGGGATCGGCACCGAGAAGGCACCCTCGATCGTCGCGGAACTCGCCGAACTCGCCCCGCTCATCGACAGACTCGCCGCCGCCGGGGTGAACATGACCGAGCCCGGGGCCACCCCGCCCGCGCCGTCCGGCGGCAACGCGGTGGACACCGAGCCTGCGGGCGGGCCGCTGGCCGGGATGACCGTGGTCGTCACCGGCGCGATGGCGGGCCCCCTGGAGAAACTCTCCCGCAACCAGATGAACGAGCTGGTCGAACGCGCCGGCGGCCGCTCCTCCTCCAGCGTCTCGAAGAAGACCACCCTCGTCGTCGCCGGAGACGGCGCGGGATCCAAGCGGGCCAAGGCCAAGGACCTCGGCCTCCGCGTGATCACCCCGGCCGAATTCGCCGACATGATCGCCGACTACCTCAACTGAAGCGGCGGACTCCTCGAGCAGAGCGGCGTCACGGTGGTGCTCCGGTGATCCGCAGGCGTCCGGGCGGCCGGGTGGGTGCGAGTCCGGTGCCCGTTGAGCTGGCTGCGGTGCCTGCCGACGGCGTCCGCTCAGGTCAGCACCCGTCCGAGGAAGCCGCGCAGGTATCCCGCGACGACGTCCAGGTGGCTTTCCAGCAGGAAGTGGCCGCCGTTGATCAGGTGCACCTCCGCGTCCTTGGCGTCGCGGGCGAAGGCTCGTGCTCCGGCCGGGCCGAAGATCTCGTCGTTGCGGCCCCACACGGCGAGCACCGGGACCTCGCCGGTGCGCAGGAATTCGTGCAGCAGCGGGTAGAGCGGGCGGTTGTTCCGGTAGTCGCGGAACAGCGCCAGCTGGACCTCGTCGTTGCCCTCGCGCGATACGAGGGCGAAGTCGTGCTCCCAGGTGTCCGGGCTGACCACACTCGGGTCGGGCACGCCGTGCACGTACTGCCAGCGGATGGCGTCGAGGCTCAGCGCCGCGCGGACGGCGGGTTCGGTGTCCGGACCGGGGTTCGCCCCGTAGGCCCAGACGTCGGTCCAGAACGACTCGACGAAGCCGTCCTCGTAGCCGTTGCCGTTCTGGGTGACGAGGGCGGATATCCGTTCGGGGTGCTTGAGCGCGAGGCGCCACCCGATGGGCGCGCCGTAGTCCTGGACGTAGAGGGCGTAGCGGTCCAGGCCCAGTCGGTCGAGCAGCCCGGAGGTGAGTTCGGCGAGCGCGTCGAAGGTGTAGGTGAACTCCCCTGCCGGCGGGGCGTCGGAGTGGCCGAAGCCGAGGTGGTCCGGCGCGATGACGTGGTAGTCGTCGGCCAGCAGCGGAATGAGCTCGCGGAACATGAACGAGCTGGTCGGGTAACCGTGCAGCAGGACGATCGTGGGGGCGTCTGCGGGGCCGGCTTCGCGGTAGAAGATCTCGTGGCCGTCGACGGTGGCGGTCCGGTGGTGCACCGAGCTCATGTCTAACCCCTTTGATTGCTTGATCCGGTTAGTTCTCCTCATGCAAGCACAGGATGAGCTAACCTGTCAAAGGACTCTATGTGGTTAGAGAGAGAGTGGAGACCGATGGACACGCTGCTCGACCTGCTCAACAGCAGGCCACTGATCGCCGGCGAGGAACGGGACGCGCTCGGCGAGGCGGCAGAAGGCAGACGCTGGGCGCGCGAGCACGGCGGCGAAGGCAGCCTCGCGGAACTGGCCCTGCTGCGCGAGACGCGGGACGTCCTGCGGGACGTCGTGCGCGCGGAACGCTCACCCGCCGCGTTGAGCCCGCTGCTCGAAGGGGTCCACCAGATCCCGGAGATCACTTCGGACGGTCTCCAGTGGACGGTCAAGACTCCCCCGCACGCCCGGCTGGCCGTCGAGGCGGTTCTCGCCTGGGCCGCCGTCGAGCAGCAGGCGCCCGGCCGGCTCCGCCCCTGCGCCAACGACGAGTGCCAGTTGTTCCTGCTCGACCGCAGCCGCGCCAACCGCGCCCGCTGGTGCTCGATGGCCGTATGCGGCAACCGCGAAAAGGCACGCCGCCACTACCAGCGCACCCGCTGACCTCGCTCTCGCTCCGACCTCGAACGATGCCGTGCCGACCCTCGCCGACGCGGGCGTTCGCCGGTCAGGTGGCGGGCGTCCGACCGGTGCGCCGTGCTCTCGTCAGATTGACGGTCAGCTCGTCGCGGGTCTGGTGCGCGAGCTCGGTCCAGGCGGGCCGGCCGGGAGCGGTGCGCCAGGATTCGCTCAGCGGACTGTTGTTGACGGTTCCGCGTAAAGATCACCTACGCCTCCGGAACGTGAGAGCAGGTCGATTGGGCGCCCTTCGACATCGTCAGCGCGGACGCCTACGGTGATGCCGGCGACGCCTTCCGGCAGGGCCTGCGCGCGTATGCCCGGCACGGCAAGCCGCTCGCGGCGACCGAGTTCGGCTGCTGCACCTACCGAGGCGCAGCCGAGCGCGGCGGCATGGGCTGGGTGGACGTCGTCGACCACGACGCCCAACCGCCGCGCGTCAACGGCGATTTCGTCCGCGACGAGGAGGAACAGGCCCACTACCTGCGGGAGATGCTCGCCGTCTTCGACGAGGAAGGCGTGGACACCGCGTTCTGGTTCACCTTCGCCGGCTACGAGTATCCGCACCACGAGGACCCGCGCTTCGACCTCGACATGGCCTCCTTCGGGGTGTGCAAGCTGATGCCTGACGGCAGCCTCGCCCCCAAGCGCTCCTTCCACGCCATGGCCGAGGCATACGCCTCCGGCACCGCGCGGCGTTCCCGGAGCACCCTTCTTCCGGCGCTCGCGCGCCGAGGACATGACGCACGTCCTCGACCGGCTCGACGTGATCGAAAAGGCCGCTGCTCCGGCGGGCGAGGCAACGCCCCGTGCCCATAAGCCGTCTGGTCAACCGAGACGGGGCTGAGTCGGTGCCCCTCGGGAACGGAGCGAATCGTGTTGATCGGCCTGCTGACCGCCGTCGCGGCATCCGTCTGTTACGGCACAGGGTCGGTCCTGCAAGCCGTCGGATCGCGCAGGGCCGCGCGGAGCCATGCGGCGAGCAGCGCCCACACCCAGTACGGCGGACCCAGCCTCTCCTCGACCGCGAAAGCCGCGATGACCTGGGAGTTCGTCGTCGGTACCGTCCTGGACTTCGTGGGCTTCGCGCTGGGTGCGCTGGCCGCCCGGCTGCTGCCGCTGTTCCTCTCGCAGACCGTCATCAGCGCCAACCTGATCATCACCGCCGTGCTGAGCATCAGGCTCCTCGGCATTCGGCTGACCCGGGCCGAGTGGACGTCCATCGGGGTCGTCTGCGTGGCGCTCGTCCTGCTCGCGACGGCGGCGGGCGAGGAGGGCAGCGGACACGACACCCCGATCTCCACGCACTGGTGGCTCCTCGCGATCTCGATCGCCCTGATGGTGCTCGGCACGCTCGCGGTGCGTCTCCTCGGTCCCCGCGCCGCGATCCTCGCCGGCCTGCTGTCCGGGCTGGGGTTCGGGGCGCTCGGCGTCGGCGTCCGCGTCCTGAACGGCGTCGCCCCCTTCGACCTGACCGTCATGCTCACGGACCCGGCCCTGTACGCCATCGTGACGGCCGGCGTCGGCGGGATGTACCTGCACACCGTCGCCTTGCAGATCGGTTCGGTCAACGGGGCGACGGCGGCCCTGGTCGTCGGTGAGACCGTGCTGCCCGGCGCGATCGGCGTGCTGTGGCTCGGCGACGCCTCACGGCCCGGTCTCGCCTGGATGGCCATGCTCGGCTTCGCCCTGGCGGTGGCGGGCGCGGTCGCCGTGGCGTGGTTCGGCGCGCCTGAGGCGCACGGGGAAGAGCCGCCTCACGAGGAACAGCCCCAGCAGGAGGCCGAACTGACTCCCGCGCGGTGAACACCGTGCAGAATGACCGTGCAGAATGAGCGACCCCGCCCGGACATGACCTGCTCGAACCTGCGAACCACCCGGCTCGTCACCTTTGCTGTGGCCGCGTCGGCGTTCCTGCTCGCCGCGTGTACGGGTGCCGGCGACAGGGGCAGCGACGGTGCGGCCGGCGGTTCCTCGCGGTCTCCTGGGCCCGAGCGCGTCCGAGGCAGCGGCTCAGCCGTCGCCTACATGCCGAGCCCCGGTTGGGCGAGGGCAGCAGAGGATCACCGGAGGGAGTCCTCTCCGTATCGACGTGGACGGCGACAAGGAGGCTAACGGTGTGATCGCCTGGCGGGTCGACGCCGTCTGACGCACCTCGCTCACAGCGGCTCCTCCTCCGTCTCGCCGCCGGGGTGCCTGGTCACGACGATCGGCTCCGTCGCCGCTCGTCGGATCGCGCGGCGCTGGGCGGCCGTCGTCGCGCCCCAGATGCCGTCGTCCTCGCCGTGGTCGAGCGCCCAGGCGCGGCAGACGACGATCACGGGGCAGCGGCCGCATATCTCCCGGGCCAGGGTGGCTTCCGTGCCGGGGGCCGCGAGGTCCGAGAGGGGGAAGAAGATCTCGGGGTCCTCTCCGACACACGCGGCTTGGGCGCGCCAGTCGGAGATTGCCAGGGGTCCGCTGGATGTGCAGGTCATGGTGTACCTCTTCAGAGCCGCCTGCGAACAGGGCGCGCGGTGCCTGCGGCGCGCTGCGGCGCCCCAGTCCCGGCAGAGGTTTGGCCCATCGTAGGCATATATGCCCTGTTCGCGGTAGGTCCCTTCGTGGCCGATCAGCACCGCGGCAGGGAACAGGGCTCGCCCCGACGCGGATGGTGAGCGAGCCCTGTTCACCGGTCGATTCTCGGTGGGTCGGCGTGGGTGGGGCCATGGGTGTGTCGGGGGTGGACGTGGTGAACGGCGCACACCCCGTGCGCGCGGAGCACACACCCGCGCGAAGCGATGCGCGCCGCCCCGGCGCACGGGCCGCTGGACAAGTGCCCCCATTCGGGCGCGTGACGCGCCGCCCGGCGGGGAAGGCGCACAGCGGCGGGTTCCACCGGCGTGCCACGGGCCCCGCTTGATCACCCACCCGCCCTCGGCGACGATACTGACAGCCGTACGTCGTCCCCGCTCTCACGAATGGACTCATGCTCACCTCCCCGACCGTCCCGCCACCGACTCCCTCCACGGTGTGGCTGGCCCGCGGCCGTCACACCGGGCCCGCCGCGCCGGACGTCCTCCGCAAGCACCTCCGGTCCCTCAAGGACGACGCGACGATCCTGGACTTCCTGGAGCTGTCCGACGCCGACGCCGCCGACGGGGAACTCGCCTTCGAGGCTCGCTGGGTGCTGCCCGACGACGTGACCGTCCGCGCCCGGCTGACCCTCTCGGAGTGGTCGGGGCGCGGGCAGGAATGGACGCTGGTCGCGGAGGCCGAGCGTCCCTGGGATCTGTGCCGGCCCTCGCCCGCCGCCATGTTCTGGCCGTGGGAGGCCGACGCCCCGTTCGGCCATGAGACGGTCACCGGCCAGCGTTACCTGGACATCAACCCGCTCCCCGCCGACGACAAGGACGTCAAGCGCACCCTGCGCAGCGCCCTGCGCGACACCTGGACCGTGCACGTCCTGGTGCACGAGGCCATGACGCCCGACGAGCGGGGCCGCCGGTCCCTGGTGCCGCTCCTGCCGCCCGGTCTGCACCACCGCGTGGTCGAGCACCGCGCCGCGCCGCACCAGCTGCGCACCGTGAACTGGGCGCTGCGCGACTTCGACGTGGAGCTGCCGCGCGGCGGGGCCGTGGTGCTGCCCGGCTCCCCCGCCCCGGCCGACTACGACCGTGCCGGCTTCTGCGTCCGCAACATGTTCCTGGACGGCACGCACCCCACCGAACTCCTGGACGCCGTACGGCGGTTCGCCGACCTGCCGAGGCCGCTGCCGGACGGCGGCGAGGCCGCGCTGACCGCGCTGCGGGAGCAGTGGCAGCTGCTCACTCTCGAGGAGGAGCTGGCCCGGGAACGGGAGCTGGTGGCGATGTACTCCGAGGCGCTGGAGGCGATGACGCAGTCCCGGGACCTGTACCGGGAGGCCGCCGAACAGGCCCACGAGGCGCTCGCCGCCTACCGCGAGGCGGCGGCCGCGGCCGGTGAGCGGCCCCAGCCGCAGGCCAAGGCGAGCGGCTCCCCGTTCCAGCATCTGGGCCGGACCCTGGAGCGGTTCAGGGAGACCGCGAAGGGGCTGCGCCCTCTGCCCGCTCCCCGGCCCACCCGGACGGCGGCGGTGGAGACCGCGGACGGCGTCACAGCGGGCGTCGAACGAGACGTCGAAGGACACGTCAAGGCGGACGAGCAGGCGGCGGCCGACCGCTAGCCGCGCGGTGCCGGGCTCGCCTCCGCCATGACACCGCTGACACCCCTGACACCGCGCCCACCCCTGGCACCGCACCGCGCGCCGTCCCGCCACCACCGACCGTCACCCCTTCGCCGACCCACCGTCACCCCCTCCGATTCCCCCGCCTCCGCACGTGTCGGCCCGCCCGGGATGGATACGCGGTTGCCACGGCAGGACGGGGCTTCGGGAAGGGATCCAGACATGGGCAGCGAGCACGGTCCCGCGGGCGGCGCGTCCGCACCGCCTCCCCATCCTTCCGACACGACCCCGCACCGTTCCGACACGACCCTGCGCGTCAACGGCAAGCCGCACACCCTCACCGTCGACCATCGGCGCGTCCTGCTGGACCTGCTGCGGGAGGATCTGGAGCTGACCGGGGCCAAGAAGGGCTGCGATCACGGGCAGTGCGGCGCGTGCACGGTCCTCGTGGACGGGCGGCGGGTCAACAGCTGCCTGCTGCTCGCGGTGTCCCTGGACGGCTGCGACGTCACGACCGTCGAGGGGCTGTCCGGCGACGGCGAGGAGCCGCACCCGTTGCAGCGGGCGTTCGTGGAGCGCGACGCGTTCCAGTGCGGGTACTGCACGCCGGGGCAGCTCTGCTCGGCAATCGGCGCGATCGCCGAGGCGGAGGCGGGCCATCCCTCGCAGGTGACGGATCCACGGGCACCCGCCGGGCCCGTCCCGCTGGGCCGGGACGAGATCCGTGAGCGGCTCAGCGGCAACCTGTGCCGGTGCGGCGCGTATCCCCGGATCGTCGACGCGGTCGAGGACGTGATCCGGTGAAACCGTTCGCCTACGTACGGGCCGGCAGCCTCGCCGAGGCCGCGGACGCCTACGCCTCCCACCCCGGCGCCCGCTATCTGGGCGGCGGCACCAACCTCGTCGACCTGATGAAGCTCGGCGTGGAGGAGCCCGCCGCCCTGATCGACGTCACCCGGATCCCGATGGACGAGGTGACGGAGCTGCCGGACGGTTCGGTGCGGGTCGGGGCGCTGGTGCGCAACAGCGACCTGGCGGCGCATCCCCTGGTCCGCGAGCGCTACCCCGCGCTGTCGCAGGCGCTCCTCGCGGGCGCGTCGGGGCAGTTGCGCAACGCGGCCACCACGGGCGGCAATCTGCTCCAGCGCACCCGCTGCCCCTACTTCCAGGACGTCTCCAAGCCGTGCAACAAGCGTGATCCGGGCACCGGTTGCGGTGCGCTGGACGGGGTGAACCGCGACCACGCCGTGCTCGGGCACTCCGAGCACTGTGTCGCCACCCACCCGTCGGACATGGCCGTGGCGCTGGCCGCGCTGGACGCGCAGGTCGAGTTGTACGGTCTCGCGGGGGTGCGCCGGGTGCACGCCGCGGAGTTCCACCGGCTGCCCGGGGACCGTCCGGAGCGGGACACCGTCATCGAGCCGGGCGAGCTGATCACCGGCGTGGTGCTGCCGGCCGCGACGGCGGGGCTGCCGTCGGCGTACCGCAAGGCCCGCGACCGGGCGTCGTACGCCTTCGCGCTGGCGTCGGTCGCCGCGGTGCTGGAGGTGCGGGACGGCGTC
This sequence comes from Streptomyces sp. NPDC002328, assembly GCF_042890065.1. Classification (NCBI taxonomy): domain Bacteria; kingdom Bacillati; phylum Actinomycetota; class Actinomycetes; order Kitasatosporales; family Streptomycetaceae; genus Streptomyces; species Streptomyces sp. NPDC002328. The sequence goes on from NZ_JBIARQ010000005.1 coordinate 193,924, forward strand.
GTCGCGCACGCGGGGATCGCGTTCGGGGCGCTGGCGCACCGGCCCTGGCGGGCCCGACGGGCCGAGGAGGCCCTGCTGGGCGCGGCGGCCACGCCGGCGGCGTTCGAGCACGCCGTCGGCCTCGAACTGGCGGCGGCGCGGCCCCTGCGCGACAACGCGTACAAGGTGCCGCTCGCCCGCAATGTCGCCGTCGACGTGCTGACGCGGCTGGTATCGCAAGGGGAGCCGGCACGGCTCGTTCCGGACGGGGAGGGGTCATGACCGGCACGGTGGTGGGCGCTCCCGTCGAGCGGCTCGAAGGGCGCGAGAAGGTCTCGGGGACGGCCCGGTACGCGGCCGAATTCCCCTCCCCCGGGAGGCTGTTCGCGCGTCCGGTGCCGGCGACGGCGGCGCGGGGCCGGGTGACGGGGGTGGACGCCTCCGAGGCGCTGCGGCTGCCGGGCGTCGTCGCGGTGCTGACCCACGAGAACGCGCCGCGCCTGGGCGAGCCGGACGATGCGACGCTCGCCGTGCTCCAGGGCCCGGACATCCCGCACCGGGGCTGGTGCGTGGCCCTGGTGGTGGCCGACAGCCCGGAGACGGCGCGGGCCGGTGCCGCCGCGGTGCGCGTCTCGTGCGTCGAGGAGCCGCACGATGTGAGGCTCTCGGCCGCGCACCCGCGGGCGTACGTGCCCGAGGAGGCGAACGGCGGGTATCCGGCCGTCACCGAACAGGGCGACCCGGAGCGGGCGTTCGCGACGGCGGCGGCGCGCGTCGACGTCGGCTACCGGGTGCCGCCGCTGCACAACCACCCCATGGAGCCGCACGCCAGCACCGCGCACTGGGACGGGGAGCGGCTGACCGTGCACACCTCCAGCCAGGGCACGACGACCGTACGGGCGGTGCTGGCCGGGCTGTTCGGGCTGGCGGAGGAGCGGATCACCGTCGTCGCCGAGCACGTCGGCGGCGGTTTCGGGTCCAAGGGCACGCCCCGGGCGGACGTGGTGCTGGCGGTGATGGCCGCCCGGCACACCGGACGTCCGGTGACGGTCGCCCTCCCCCGCCGTTTCCTGCCCTCGACGGTGGGGCACCGGGCGCCGACCGTGCACCGGCTGCGTCTGGGCGCGGACGCGGACGGCCGGCTGACGTCCCTCGTCCATGAGGTCGTCACGCACACCTCGCGGATCAAGGAGTTCGTGGAGCAGGCGGCGACGCCGGCGCGCGTGATGTACGCCTGCCCCGACAGCCGCACGCTGCACCGCGTGGTGGCGCTGGACGTGCCGTCGCCGTCGTGGATGCGGGCGCCCGGGGAGGCGCCGGGCATGTACGCGCTGGAGTCGGCGATGGACGAACTCGCCGTCGAGCTGGGCATGGACCCGATCGAGCTGCGGGTCCGCAACGAGCCGGAGACCGAACCGGAGAGCGGGCGGCCGTTCAGCAGCCGGCATCTCGTCGAGTGTCTGCGGGAGGGCGCCCGCCGGTTCGGCTGGGACGCGCGCGACCCGCGGCCCGGCACGCGCGCGCAGGGGCCGCTGCTGATCGGCACGGGGGTGGCCGCCGCGACCTATCCGGTGCTGGTGGGCCCCTCGAGCGCCGCGGCGCGGGCGCTGCCCGACGGGAGCTTCCTCGTCGAGACCAACGCCACCGACATCGGCACGGGCGCCCGTACGGTGCTCGCTCAGATCGCGGCGGACGCGCTCGGCGTGCCGGTGGAGCGGATCCGGGTCCGGGTCGGCGACAGCGATCTGCCGTCCGCCTCGCTGGCCGGCGGCTCCTCGGGCACCGCGTCCTGGGGCTGGGCGGTCCATGAGGCGTGCGTGCGGCTCGCGGAGTGCCTGGCGGGCTTCCCCGGCCCGGTCCCCGAGCACGGGTTGGCCGCGCACGCCGACACGGCCGGTGCGGCGGACGCCGAAAGCCCTTACGCCCGGCACGCGTTCGGCGCGCACTTCGCCGAGGTCGCCGTGGACACGGTGACCGGCGAGGTGCGGGTGCGGCGTCTGCTGGGGGTGTACGCGGCGGGCCGGATCCTCAACTCCCGTACTGCGCGCTCCCAGTTCGTCGGCGGCATGACGATGGGCCTGGGCATGGCGCTCACCGAGGGCAGCACCATGGACGCCGCCTTCGGCGACTTCATCGAGTCCGACCTCGCGTCGTACCACGTGCCCGCGCACGCGGACGTGCCGGACGTCGAGGCGCACTGGATCGACGAACACGACCCGCATCTCAACCCGTTGGGCGGCAAGGGGATCGGCGAGATCGGCATCGTGGGCACGGCGGCGGCGATCGGCAACGCCGTCCATCACGCGACCGGCGTACGGCTCCGCGAACTTCCGCTGACCCCGGACCGGGTGCTGACGGAACTCGGGGAACTCGGCCGCTAAACCTGGATCATCGGACATTCCTCACCACTCGGGCACGGAATTCGTGTGACTTCCGCCTCACCCGTCACGGTCCGCCCCGGTCGCCCGGTCGGGCCTCGAACCGGCGTCCGGTCACCGCGATATTCCCACCGGAAAGGGGGAATTCGGCAATCGAGTACGGGGAATCCGAAAGCCGGGAGGCCCCCCATGGAGGGGGCCGGGGGAACCAGCGGACACCGCGCGTCGGATCGCGCACAGGGAGGGCCCGTGGATACGACCACCACGCTCGTCGCCGTCGCGGCGGTACTCGCGGCGGCGCTGTTCGCCGCGGCCGCCTGGATGCTGATACGCCTGGTCAGGGCCCGTCGGAACCTGCGCCGGGCGGGGCTGCCGACCGGTCCGCGCTGGGTGTTCTGGGGCGCGGTCGCCTACTTCGTGCTGCCCTTCGACGCGCTGCCCGACCCGGTGTACCTCGACGACATCGGGGTCCTCCTGCTGGCCCTGCGGACCCTTCGCCGGCCCCCGGACCGCTCCCCCGACGGCACGCCCGGCCGTGCCGGAGTCGCCAACTGACCGCCACGGAAGGAATTTTCCCCTTCTTCCGGACTCGTCACCCCAGCTCAGCTCCCGTCGCCGTGCCCCAAATCCGTGACGATCACGGAGAGTAAGGAAACCAAGCACCCGTTCGATTCGTATAAGTCACTGAAGGTCGCACCACACCAGCGGGCCCGAGTGACGTCGCACAGCGGCACCGCTTGATCGAGGCAGTACCGACGAGGGAGAAACGATGCAACCGTTCGCGCTCAACTACGCACGCCCCGCGGTGGAGTTGGAGTTCGCAACTCCGTACGCCTATGACCCCGGACTGCAGTTGAACGTGCTCCTGGACGGCCGGATCGCAGCTCGTGACCACGCGCTGCTGAGAGAACTGGGGACGACCACCTCGACGGCGGGCTCCAAGACGCACTTCGACGACTGAGCGCGGGCCGAGAACATGACCGTGCTCATCCTGACCTGCGAAGAGGACGTCACGGCGGACATGGTGGTCGTCCACCTGAACGCCGCGGGTGTCCCCGTCGTACGGCTGGACCCCGCCGATCTCACCCATACCGTCGCACTCTCCGCGGAGTACGTGCACGGAGCGTTCCGGGGTCATCTGTCGTCAGCCGGGCGGCTGGTGAGTCTCGACTCGCTGCGGTCCGTGTGGGTCCGCCGGCCCGGTACGGCGGCGGTCCGGGCGTCCCAACCGTCCGCGTGGCTCACGGAGGAGGCCTCGCAGGCGCTGTACGGGATGCTCCGCGGCAGCGGGGCGCGCTGGATGAACCATCCGGACGCGGCCCGGCGGGCCCGGCACAAGCCCTGGCAGCTGCGGCTCGCCCAGCGCAGCGGTCTGCCCGTGCCGGCGACGCTCATCACGACGTTCCCGCAGGCGGCCCGGGACTTCGCGGAGCGCTATCCGGACCTGGTGGTCAAGCCGGTGTCCGGGGCGCATCCGCAGGACCCGCCCCGGGCGGTGCCCACCACCCGGGTCCCGCCCGGCGCCGACTTCGCCGCCGTCGCCTACGGCCCGACGCTGCTCCAGCGCCGGGTCGCCAAGCGGGCCGACATCCGGCTGACGGCGGTGGGCGACCGGCTGCTGGCCGCCCGCAAGGCGACGGCCCCGGACGGCGATCCCGACGCGGTGGACGTGCGTTTCGCGCCGTCCACCGAGCCGTGGCGACCGGTGGAGGCGCCGCCACGCCTCGCCGACGCCGTGCGGACGTATCTGCGGGAGGCCGAACTGGCCTACGGGGCCTTCGACTTCGCGGAGGACGCGGACGGGACCTGGTGGTTCCTGGAGTGCAATCAGTCGGGCCAGTTCGGCTTCGTGGAGGTGGAGACCGGCCAGCCGATCGCCCGCACCATCGCGGAGTGGCTGGCCGGTCCCGGCCCGGACAGCGACTCCAGGCATGTGGACTGCTGCGGCTCGGCGGTTCCCTGAGCCGGCACGACCGGTTCGGTGAGTCACCCGAGCCGACGCGACCGGGGCTCGGGCGGGCCGGAGCGGTGGGGCTCAGACGGCCAGGGGAAGCCCGCTCTCCTCGTCATCGGTCCCCCGCTTCGGGGCCGGGATCGCCGGCCCCCTCACCGCCGCGGCGAGCAGCGAGTCCGCCGTGGCGACGGCCTCGCGGACGTCGGAGGTGCCCATGAGCACGCACAACGTGTAGGTGACGTCCTCCAGTTCGCGAGCCGTCTCCGGCCGCTCCCGCTCCGCCTGTGCGATCTTCAGCGACGCGTACCGGGTCAGCAGCGTCCTGACGGCCTTCGGGTCCGGAACGATCACGAGCGCCCCTCTCTCCAGGTGTAGTGGGCAGCGTGTGCCCGGACCCGGGCGAATTATGCGTACCGGAGGCACAAATCACCTTGCAGGGGCACGATTTCAGCCATTCGGCCCCCTGATCGGCCGTCAGGCACCGTGCCCCCGCGAGCGGTCAGGACCGGCCGCTCAGGTACTCCTCCACCCCCGGCGCGGTGTGCGCGTCCTCGACGCCGGCCAGTCCGCCGGCCGCCTTCGCGTCGGGCTTCAGCACGTACGTAGACAGCGCGGCGGGCTTGGCGACGTCGGAGAAGTCCTGCGGGCTGCCGAGGCCGGTGTCGGCGCTCTTCTGCGAGCGGTGCGCCTTGACCACGTCCGCGCGGGCGAGGCTGCCGGCCGCGCAGGCCTTCTTCAGGTCGGCGCCGAGGAGCTGGGCGGCGTTGTACCCGGACAGCACGCCCGCGTCGACCTGCGAGCCGGGGAACTTCTTCTCGTAGGCGGCGACCATACGGCGGACCCCGGGCAGGTCCGAGCTGACGGCGGGCGCGGCGCTGACCACGTTCAGCATGGCCGTCAGGGCCGGCGCGGCCGGGGTCTTCATCAGCTGCGGGGCGAAGCCGGGGGCGCTGCTGACGACGGGCACCTTGAGGCCCCGGGAGGCGGCGACGCCGACGAGGGAGGCGGTCTGGGCGGGCCCGGCGCTGATCAGGACCGCCTTGACACCGGCCTTCTGCAACGCCGTGACCTGGGCGGAGAGGTCGGTGTCGGTCGCCTTGATCTTCTGGCCGACGACCTTGAGGCCGGCCTTCTCCGCGGCGTACGTGGAGCCTTCGAGCGCGTTGCTCCCGTAGTCGCCCTCGAAGTAGACATGGCCGATCGTGGCGCCCTTGGCGAGGCCCTTGGCGCGGGTGAGGAAGTCCACCGCGGCGATCATGTCGACGTCGTAGGTGGTGCCCACGACCTGCACGGAGTCCTTGCCGAGCAGCGAGGCCGCCCAGGCCTGCGGGAAGGTGAGGAGGCGGTCGCGTTCGATGTCGTCGAGGAGGGCGGCGACCACCGGGGACCCGATGACCTGCGGCAGGGCGACGACGTCCGGGGAGATGTCGGCGTAGGCGGTGACGGCCTTCTGCACGTCGTAGCCGTGGTCCTTGACGACGATCTCGATCTTGCGGTCGCAGATGCCGCCGGCGGCGTTGGTCTCGTCGGCCCACATCTTCTGGGCCTGCACGATGCTCTTGCCGAGGGTGGCGTAGGGGCCGGTGAGGTCGGTGAGGGCGCCGAGCCGGATGGTGTCCGCGGTGACGCCCGGGCCCGACTTCACTCCGTCGGCGCCGGCGCCGTCGGACGACTTGCCGCCGTCCGCCTTGGAACTGCAACCGGTGGCCGCGAGAAGCAGGGCCGTCAGGGCCGCGACGAGGGCGGGGCCGGGGGTGCGGTGCTTCGGGTTCACGGGGTGTGCTCCTTGGGTCGTGCGGCTGAGTCGGAAGTGGCGTCAGGGTCGGGAGAGGCGGAGGGGGAGGCGGCGGAGGCTGTGGCGTCCGGGCCGGGATCGGGGCCCTCGGGGTGACCGTCCGCGGCGGACGCGCGGCGGACACGGGCACGCAGGCGGCGGACCAGGCCGTGCAGTCCGTCGGGCGCGTAGAGCAGGACGATGACGATGGCCGCGCCGTAGAGGTAGCGGGCCGCCTCGGTCGGGCCGATCGCGCCCTCGCCGCCGGTGCCGGGGGCGGCCACCAGGGGCAGTTGGTCGGCGTAACGGGTCATCAGCAGGGGCAGCGCGGTGACGAAGACGGCTCCCGCGGTGGCCCCGGCCACGGAGCCGAGACCGCCGAGGACGATCATGGCGAGGTAGTCCACCGAGAGGGCCAGACCGAAGTAGTCGGGCACGACACGGCGGAAGGACAGGGCGAGGAGCACCCCGGCGAGCCCGGCGTACATCGAGGACACCACGAAGGCGCCGGAGCGGTAGCGGGCGACGTTGACGCCCATCACGGCCGCCGCGGTCTCGCTGTCGCGGACGGCGGCCAGGGCGCGTCCGGGACGGCCGCGCAGCAGGCCGCGCGCGGTGAACCAGGTGAGCGCGAGCAGGGCGAGGCCGAGGTACCACAGCCGTTCCTCCGCGCCGAACGGCACGCCGAGCAGGACGAGTTCGGGGTCGTCGGCGGTGAATCCGAACCCGCCGAACGTGAGCGGCGGCACGGAGCGGCCGTTGAAGCCGCCGGTGACGGAGTCGGCGGTCAGCAGCACGTGGTGGCCGAGGAAGACCAGCGCGAGCGTGGCGACGCCCAGGTAGATGCCGCGCACCCGCCCGGCGACGGGGCTGAACAGGCCGCCCGCCGCGCCGGCCAGCAGCACCGCGAGGACGGCGGCGAGCGCCGGGGGCAGCGACGGTCCCGGGTCACCGGCGAGCCAGGTGTAGCCGTAGGCGCCGACGGCGAGGAAGAAGGCGTGGCCGAGGGAGAGTTGGCCCGCGGTGCCGGAGAGCAGGCCGAGGCCGACGGCGCCGATGGCGGCGGCCATCGAGAACAGGCCGATGCGCAGCCAGAAGGCGTCGAGGTAGAAGGGCAGCGCGCACAGCGCGAGGACGGGCAGCAGGAGTCGGGTCCACCTGGGGATCAACTCAGACACGGACGGCTCCCTTCGCGCCGAACAGTCCGGTGGGCCGCACCAGCAGCACGACCACCATCACGGCGTAGGGCGCGACATCGCCGAACCCCTCGCCCAGCACGTGCAGTTCGGACTGGTAGCCGGCGACGAGCGCCTCGGTCAGGCCGATCAGCAGGCTGCCGGCGAGGGCGCCGGGCGGGGAGGCCATGCCGCCGAGGATCGCGGCGGGGAACGCCTTGAGGGCGATCTGACCGGTGGTGCGTTCCAGACCGGGCGCCGGGAAGGCGGCGAGGAACACGGCGGCGAGGGCGGCGAGGGCGCCGGCCAGGCACCAGGCGAGCATGCGCACCCGGGTCAGCCGTACGCCCATCAGGGCCGCCGCCTCCATGTCCTCGGCGGCGGCCCGCAGGGACAGCCCCCACGGGGTGAACCGGAACAGGGCGAAGACGGCGGCGATGACGGCCGCGGAGACCACGATCGCGGCGAGCCTGCTGTCGGCGACGGTCACCGGGCCGAGGCCGGTCACCGCGTCGCCCCAGGGGTCGCCGAGGCTGAGCAGGTCGCCGCCGATGCGCCGGGCCAGGTCGGTGAGCAGGACGATGTCCACGCCGATGGTGACGATCGTCTGCACATGTGCGGCTTTCGGATCGGGGTCGCCGCGTTGCAGGAGCAGCCGGTCGAGGGCCCCGGCGACGGCCGCGGTGGCGAGGACGGCCACCGCGAGGGCGGCGGCGAAGCCGAGGTCGTCGTGGAGGACGGCGACGAGGTAGCCGCCGAGGAGGAGCAGGGAGCCGTGGGCGAAGTTGAGGACGCCGGACGCCTTGAAGATGACGACGAAGCCGAGGGCGACGAGCGCGTAGACCGCGCCCAGGGCGAGGCCGTTGAGCAGGGTGTCGAGGAGGGTGGTCACGGTGCGGCGTCCTCCTGGGGCGCGTCGGGGTCGGCCGGCGCGGCGGGGTCGGCCTCGGGGGCGTCGGGGTCGGTCTCGGGGGCGTCGGGGTTGGCCTCGGGGGCGTCGGGGGGCTCTTCCGGCGCTCCGGTGCCGAGGTAGGCGCGCAGGACGTCGGGGTGGCGGCGGATCTCGTCGGGCGCGCCGTGGGCGAGGGGGCGGCCGAAGTCGAGGACGGTGACCTCGTCGGCGAGGCGCATGACCAGGCCCATGTCGTGCTCCACGAGGACCACGGACAGGCCGAGCCGTTCGCGGACCGTGCGGACGACCTCGGCGGTGCGGGCGCGTTCGGCGGCGTTCATGCCGGCCACGGGCTCGTCGAGCAGCAGGACCCGGGGTTCCAGGCAGAGGGCGCGGGCGAGTTCGACGCGTTTGCGGTCGCCGTAGGAGAGCAGGGCGACGGGGGTGTCGAAGTGCCCGGCGAGGCCGGTGAGTTCGGCGATCTCGCGGGCCCGGTCGAGGTGCTCGCGCTGTTCGCGCACGGCGCTCGGCAGGCGCAGGGCGCTGGCGGCGAAGCCGGCACGGGACAGGGCGTGGCGGCCGAGCATCAGGTTGTCGGCGACGGTGCCCTCGGTGGTGACGATGTTCTGGAAGGTGCGGGCCACGCCCAGGGCGGCGATACGGTGCGGGGCGAGCCCGGTCAACTCGGCGTCCCCGAGCAGGACCTGACCGGCGGCGGGCCGGCACAGCCCCGACAGCACGTTGAAACAGGTGGACTTGCCGGCCCCGTTGGGCCCGATGAGCGCGTGCACCGAGCCGGGGGCGACGGTGAAGGACACGGTGTCCAGCGCGGTGAGGCCGGCGAAGCGGACGGTGATCTCACGGACGTCGAGCTCGGGGGGCGGGCCGGCCGGGGAGCCGGGGTCACGGGAGGGGACGGGGGCGGGGCGGGCGGTCGTGCGGCCGATGGCGCGGATGTTCACGCGGCCCCCTGGTCGCTCTGGTCGCCGGGAGGGCTGGAGACGGCCGTGCTGCCTGTTGCGCCGGCCGCCGCCGGGGCCGGGGCCGGCTCGTCCGCCGTCTCGCCCAGGTAGAGGCGGCGTACCGCGTCCGTGCGGGCGAGTTCCCCGGCGGGGCCGGAGAGCCGGACCTCGCCCACCTCCAGGACGTGGGCGTGGTCGGCGAGGGCGAGCGCCATCCCGGCGTTCTGCTCGACCAGCAGGACGGCGGTGCCCTGGGCGTTGATCCCGCGGATCACCTCGGCGATGCGGGACACCATGCGGGGCGCGAGGCCGAGGGAGGGCTCGTCGAGCAGGAGCAGCCGGGGTGCGGCCATCAGGGCGCGGCCGATGGCGAGCATCTGCTGCTCGCCCCCGGAGAGCAGTCCGGCGGCCTGGCGGCTGCGCTCGGCGAGCACGGGGAACAACCCGTACACGCGGTCTCGTCCCTCACGGACCAGGGCGGGGGCGCGCCGGCCGAGGCCGAGGCCGCCGGCGCGCAGGTTCTCCTCCACGGTGAGGCCGGCGAAGACCCGTCTGCCCTCGGGTACCTGGACGACGCCGGCGCGGACCGCGGCGACCGGGTCGCGTCCGTCCAGCACGGTGTCGCCGTAGCGGACACGGCCGGCGGTGACGGTGCCCCGGTGCAGACGCAGCGTGCCCGAGACGGCCCGCAGCAGGGTGGTCTTGCCGGCGCCGTTCGCGCCGAGCAGCGCCACGACCGCGCCGTGCGGGACGGTCAGGGACACGGAGCGCAGGGCTGACAGGGCCCGCCCGTACGCCACGTCGAGCCCCTCGACGTGCAGCTCGGGCGGATCCTGCGGTGGTGCTTCGGGCATCGCGGCTCCTCGGGGCCGTACCGGTGCGGCACGGCGCTTCGGTGGAAGAGGAGCTCACGACAGCACGGCGACGGGACGCCGTACAGCCGCTGCGCCGTGCTCGCTGCGCGGGCCCAGCACGGGGGCGGAGGGGTTGTGCGGCTGCCCAGAGGGGGTGGGCGCACGGGGTCGGCGGGGTTGGCGCGGCGGTACGGCGGGGAAGGGGTGCTTGCACTATGAGCGTCCGATCAGGGCGCGTGGTCCGGTGCCGTGCATCGCAAGGCGCCGGAGCGCCCGCGATGGGGGTCCCCCCGCTCGAGCGAAGCCGAGAGTGGGGGAGGAGCCACGTGGTGTATCGGCAACGCGGCGAGGTGCGGTGCCAGGCCGCGCGCCCCGGACGGGCATAGTGCAAGCACCCCTACGGCGCGACGGGGTGGTGCGGGACGGCGTGCGCTGGTCAGAGGGCGAGTCGTGCCGTCAGGGCGAGGCTGATCTCCACCACGTCGGCCGGGCGGGACAAGGAGCGGCCCGTCAGCTGTTCGTAGCGGCGGAGGCGGTTGAGGACGGTGTTGCGATGGCAGTACAGGCGCTCCCCCGCGCGCTGCGCGGAGCCGTCGCACGCCAGCCAGGTGGCGAGGGTGTCCAACAGGACGGCCGCGTCGGCGGGTTCGAGGGCGCGCAGCGGACCGAGGACGCGCTCGGCGAGGGCGTCGGCCAGTTCGGGCGAGGAGACGACCAGGGCGGCGGGGAGGTGCTCGGTGAGGCGGACCGTGCCGCCGGTCGGGGGGCACATGCGCAGGGCGGTGTCCGCGAGGCGGCGGGCGTCGCCCACGGCGGCCAGCCCTGACACGGCGGTGCTGACGCCGACGCGGACGGTGGAAGAGGAGGTGTGGCCGGGGGCGACGCCGTCGCGAACGGGGCCGGCGTCGACGTCGGCGCAGGTGGTGGCTGTGGGCGTGGCGGTAGCGGTGGGGCCGGCGTGGGCGACGGTTGTGGTGTACACGTCGGCATCGGCGCAGGCGTCGACAGCGAGGGCGGCATCGGCGTCGGCACCGGCATCGATACCGGCACCGGCACCGGCGAGGAGGACGATGCCGTAGTCCACGTCGGCCCCCGAATGCCAGTGCGCGCGACGCCCGCGTGCCGCGGCGGCGCGGGCGGCGGCGGCCGCGGCCGGGGTGCCGCCGGCGACCGCCACGACGACGTAACGGCCCTGCTCGGGAAGGTCCAGCGCCTGCGCGGTCTCCGGCAGGTCGGCGATGCGGCTGGCGCCGTCGAGGAGGGCGGTGGCGAGCAGCCGCAGCCGGTTCTCGCGCCGCCAGGCGAGCTGCCGTTCGGTCTGGCGGTAGGCGTCGGCGACGAGGGTGCAGTGCTCGTCGACGAAGTTCCACACGTCGGAGGCGACGTGCACGAGGAGGCGCACGTCCTCGGGGGCGCTGCGTGAGGTCTCCTCGACCAAGCCCTGCCAGACCAGTGAGCCGCCGAGGCGGAAGGCGTGCAGGAGGGCGTCCAGCGGGAGGCCCTGTTCGGCGCGGCAGGCGCCGATCCGCCAGGAGCAGCGGCGGGCCGCGTCGCGGTGGCCGCGCGGGTCGAGCAGCGAGGACACACTGTGCCGCAGCGAGCGGTGAACCTCCTGCCAGGTGGCGCCCAGGTCGTTCTCCACGGCCACCCGGTAGGCGGGTTCCAGTTCCTGGAGGGCGGCCACGAGCCGGTCGGTGAGGTCGGGCAGATCGTCCAGCAGCACCCGTGCGGAGCGGTGCAGGACGCGCAGGGCGTCGGCGTCGATCAGCGACCGGACGCGCAGCGGGCGCGGCCGTGGGGCCGGGCCGGCCGGCGCGGGGCGCAACGTGGTTCGGGGCCGTAGGGCGTGGTGCATCGCGGTCCTCCCCCGGGGTCGGTGTCCCGGCGGTTCCCGCGCGGCGCTCCTGCGGCGCCGGGTCGGCCGTGGAGTCCGCGCGGTCCCCTGCCGGCTGGCTCGTCCTGCCCCGAAGGATGACATACCGTCCGGTCGGTCCCTAGAGGTGTGCACCGCTCTTTTCCGCTCGTCCGCCCAGGCGGGCCTGTTCCACCAGGCGCGCGAGCTCGACGCGGGAGCGCACGCCGAGGGCCGCGAAGACCTTCCTCAGGTGGTAGTCGACGGTGCGGGTGCTCACGGACAGGGCGAGGGCCACCTCCCGGTTGGTCGCGCCCTCGGCGACGCGGCGGGCGATGCGCAGCTGCTGCGGGGTGAGGGCGCCGTCCATGCCGTGCGCGCCCCGCGCGCCGTCACCGTCGTGCGGCGGGTCCGCGGCCACCCCGTTGGCGCGCAGTTCGGCGCGGGTCTGCTCGGTCCAGGCGCGGGCGCCGCAGCGCTCGAAGCCGACGAGGGCGGCGGCGAGCCGTTCGCGGGCCTCGCGCAGCCGTCGGCCCCGGCGCAGCCACTTGCCGTGGAGGAGTTCCGTGCGGGCCCGTTCGAAGTCGCCGCCGACGGTGTCGTGGAGGTCGAGCGCCTGCCGGTAGAGCGCGTCGGTCCGCTCGGGCGGGGCCAGCAGAGCCTGGCAGCGCAGGAGTTGGGCGGGGGCCTGCGGGTCGGCCCCGAAGGCGGCCCACCGGGCGAACTCGTCGACGACCTCCCGGGTGACCTCGTCGACGGCCTTCCGGGGGCCGTCTGCCCGGCCGGCCGCCACCGCGGCCTCCACGAAGCAGGGCACGGCGAGCGTCCACACCGCGAAGTGGCCCCGGCGCGGGCCCGGCCGCACCAGCGGCCCGAGCCTGGCGGCGGCCTCACGCGGGCGGCCACGCCCCAGGTCGGCGCGGGCCGCCGCCCACTCCGCCAGGGTCGCGGTCTGCGCGAGGCCGTGCCGCCGGGCCGTCGACAGCGCGGCGGCCACGTGCCCGTCCACGAGGCGGGCGTCCCCCTCGATCGACGCGGCCAGCGCCAGTACGGCGTGATGGTGGGCGGCGGTGTTCCGCTGACCGGCCCGCAGCGCGGCGCGCAGCCCTTCCTCGGCGTGTGTACGGGCCAAGGCGTGGCGTCCGGCGCGGAGTTCGACATAGGCGAGGTACTCCCGGGCGCGGGGGACGACGGTGACGGCGTCCCCCGCGCGGGCGGCGACGAGCGCACGGGCGCCGGCCCGACGGGCGGCGACGAGGTCCCCCAGCATCAGCGCGGCTCCCGCCGCCCGCAGCCCCGCCTCCGGCTCGTCCACCTCTTCGACGCACTCCACGACCCGCCGCAGCGACTCGGCGGCCCGGACGAAGTCCCCTTCGAGCAGGGCCCGCAGGCCTCGGCGGTAGTCGCCGATGGCGGTGTTCCGAGACATCTCCTCGGGTCGTTCGAGTGCTCTCAGGCAGGCCGTGGGGTCGCCCGCCGCCCATGCCGCGTCAAAGGCGGCGAGGGTGGCGGTGTGCGCCGCTCCGGGTGCGTCGACGGTCAGCAGGGAGGCGGCGAACAGCAGTGCGGCCTGGGCTTCATCGACCGGGCCGTCGTACAACACGGTCGTCCCGCGCAGCAGTTCGGCGCGGCCTCGCAGGGCGGCGGGCGCGGTGCCGGTCCGGGCGGCGTCGAGCAGCCGCAGCGCCCGGTGCGCGCGCCCGCCGAGGAGGGCCTGTTCGGCGGCGGCGGTGTAGCGCTCGGCCCGCCGCGGGCCGTCGCCGGTCAACTCGGCGGCGCGGGTGAGGGCGGCGCAGCGCAGGGTGCGCGGGGCGGCCGAGTCGGCTGCGGCAGCGCACAGTTCGGACGCCAGGTCGTGCGCGGGTGAACTCCGGGCGTGCGGGGGTGAACTCCGGTCGTGCGCGGGTGAACTCCGGGCGTGCGCGGGCGTGTTCGACGGCCAGGCGGAGCCGTCGGTGGACCATGCGTGGTGCAGCAGTGCGCGGAGCGAGCCGCCCTCGGTTTCCGCCAGCGTCCGCGCCAGCGCCCGGTGCGCGGCTCGCCGCCGTTCGTCCGACGCCCCCGCGTACAGCGCCCGGCGCAGCAACTCGCTGCGGAAACGGGCCTTTCCGTCGACCACGGCGAGCAGTTCCGGCGGCGGCTCGGAACACCGTGCGGATCCGGGCCCGTCGCCGCGCAGGCGTTCCACCGCGCGGAGGACGAGTCCCGGCTCGACCCCTTCCTCCCCGGCGTCCCGGACCGCGGCGGCGACCGTGAGCAGGACGTCGTCCTGCTCGGGCGTCGTCGGGCCGGTCAGGTGGCCGCCGACCACGTCCCTGAGCACCTCGCCGTCGGCCGGCGGGCGCGGCAAGGGGCGCTCACCCCGTAACTGGGCGGGCGACAGCCGCCGTACGACGGCCAGCAGGAGCGCCGGGTTGCCCTCCGCCGCGTCCACGACGTCGTCCCGGACGCCGGCGTCGATCGCGCCGCCGGTCACCCGCTCCAGCAGGGCCGCCGCGTCCGTCGGGGACAGCGGGTCCAGGCGGAGCGTCGGGAGCCCGGCGAACTCCGGTGTGGGAAACCGGTGTTCGGGGACGGTGAGAAGCAGGGCCACGTCCGGTGCGTCCCGCAGGCGGGCGGCGGCGCGGCCCAGCGCGGCGCGGCTCACCGCGTCCCACAGGTGGGCGTCGTCCACGCACACCAGCAGGGGCGCGGCGGCGCGCAGCGCGTCCACCAGTGCGCCCGCCGAGGCGGCGGCCCGCGCCGAGTGCTCGCGCCCCGCAACCCCGTCCAATGCGCGCAGCAGCGTGCGCAGTCCGCCGCCGGGCACGGCCGACCGCGCCGGGTCGGCCCGTACGCGCACCACGGGCCCGGCGGTGAACGCGCGGGCCGCCCTGTCGAGGAACCACGTGCGGCCGCAGCCTGGTTCGCCGGTCACGAGCCGTACGCCGCCCACGTTCGTCTGTCCGGTCATTCTCGGGACGGTAGGCACCCGTCACGTGGGGCGGAAGCCGTGCGTCCACGCGGCTGTGCGAGCGCTTTCCGTCCGTCACCTGTGAGTTCGCGGGTTCGGGAGGCCGTGCGGTGTGTGCGGTCGCCCAACGACGCGCGGTCCGTGCCGTGCACGGGCACAGCGGCGGACGGCGGTTCGACCCGTCAAGCGTCAACCGCCGCCCTCCTATGTGCTGTTCGGGTTCAGGAGCCGTGCGGGCAGTTGCCCCGGTACTCCTCGATCGTCAGGCTCGGCCGTGGCAGCGGGCAGAGGAACTGCTCGTAGCGGGTGTCGTCGTCGATGAACCGCTTCAGCCACGAGACGCTGTACTTCGCGATCGTGGTGTCCGACGTGTTCGGCGTGAAGTGGGTGGCCCCGTTCAGCTCCAGATAGGCCCGGTCCAGCGAGGCCGGGAGGGAGGTGTAGAACGGCTCGGCGTGGCTGGAGACCGGCGCGACGCTGTCGCCGTCGGCCCCGACGATCAGGGTGGGCGTGCTGAGCTCCGGCCACGTCTTGTCGAGGTTCCACGGGGTCAGCGGGATCGCCGCCTGGAGCGCGGGGCGCGTCTTGGCGGCTTCGAGGCTGCCGCCGCCGCCCATCGAGTGGCCCATGACGCCGAGCCGGGCGGCGTCGACGCGGTCCCGGACGGTGCTCGACCGGGTGAGGTGGTCCAGGGCGGCGAGCAACTGGCTTCCTCGGGAGGCGGGTTGGTCCAGTGTGCTGTTCGTGTCGATGGTGAAGACGACGAAGCCCTGGGAGGCCAGCCGCGGCCCCAGCCAGGCGATGGAGGACTGGGTTCCGGTGTAGCCGGGTGAGATGGCGACGGCTCCGAAGGTGCCGTCGGCGGTGCTGGTCGGGTAGTAGATCGTGCCGCCGCCGAAGCCGGTGACGGTGAGCCGGGAGACGGAGGTCTGCGAGACGGCGTACGGGCCGCGTGCCGCCTCGATGCTGGCGGTGGTGGGCGCAGGGCCGCGCTCGTAGGGGTTGTCGGCGGCATGCGCTCCGGGGCCGGTGAGGGTGGTGAGGCCGACGACGGCGGCGATCGCCGCCGCCACGCCGGCGAAGCGGCGGGAACCGTGCGGTGTGCGGTGGGCGGCACGCGTGGGGGCCTTGCGCTGAGGGGCGGGGGCCTTGCGCTGACGGGGGGAGTCCGTGTGCTGCACGACGAGTCGTCCTCTCTGCCGTGGCGGGCCGCCCGGCGGGGCGGGCCCGTTGACGCGCTGGAGGTGCCACTGTCGGGGCGACCGGCCGGGGCGGGGACCGGCGATGTCACCGGCCTTCCGGCAGACGGAAGCGAACGGTCCCTATCCTCGACCGCGACCAGACGACGGCGAGTCGCGCCGCCGCCGACAGCGGGAGAGCAGACCGGTGAACGCAACAGCCCCCGACGAGCCCTCGCCCACCAATGAGCCCTCGCCCACCGACGACCCCTCCACCACCGAGGACCCCTCGCCCACCAACGGCGGCGATCCCTCGCCCACCGAGGAGCCCCCGAACCGCGCGCCCACCACCCTCCGCGCCCTGCTCGCGTTCGAGGACGGCAACGCCCTCCGTCTCCTGTGCGCGCCCTCGCGGGACGCCGAGGTGCACCGGATCGCCGTCGGCATGGACGACCTGGCTCCCGGCCGACGCGGCACCCTGCTGCTGGCCGTGGGCGCGGCGTCGGACGCCGGCACCGTGCGCGAGGCGGCACGGCGCGGGGCGTGCGCCGTCGTCCTGGGCGACACGACGCCGAGCGCCGAGACCCTGGCCGCCGCCCGCGAGGCCGGCGTCGCCCTCCTCGCCCGGGTGGGCGACGTCGGCTGGGCCGAGGTCGCCGGGCTGCTCCGGTCGGCCCTCTCCTACGCGCGGGCCGGGCTCGACGACGCCGGGGACGGCGAGGGCGTGCCGCCCGGCCCGGAGACGATCCCGTCGCTCGCGGTGCTGGCCGCGCGGGTGGCCGCGTATGTGCAGGGGTCGATCACGATCGAGGACACGCAGTTGCGCGTGCTGGCGCACTCCGCCACCGGCCCCGGTGCCGACCCGCTGCGGCGCGCCGTGATCCTGGGCGGCCGGGTGCCGGACTGGCGGGTCGCGGAGCTGCGCCGCAGCGGTCTGCTGCGCGCCCTGTGGACCTCGCCGGACGTCCTGCACCGCCCCGCCGACGGCGACATCCCCGAGCGGCTGGTGGTGGCCGTCCGCAGCGGGCGGGAGGTGCTCGGGTCGATCTGGGCCGCCGCGGACGGCGCGGCCCTCGCCCCGGACGCCGCCCGCCACCTGCGCACGGCCGCCGGCCTCGCCGCCCCGCTCCTGGTACGGGAGCGACTGCGCGAGAGCGGTACGGCGCACCGCCGGGAGACCGCCCTGCGCGGGCTGCTGCACGGCCTCGGGGACCGCCGTACGCACGCCTGGTCGCTGGGGCTGTCCCCGGACGCGCCGTGCGCGGCGGTGGTGGCCGAGCGGGAGTCGGCGCGGTCGGCCCGGCGGGCCGACGACCGCGCCCTGGAGGTCCTGGTGCTGGAGCTCGCCGCGCACCGCCCCGGCACCGGGGTGCTGCGCGACGGCGACCGGCTCTCGCTGCTGCTGACGGGGGACGCGTCGGCCGCCGATCACGAGGCCGCCGTCCTGGCCGTCGTACGGGAACTCGACGCGGCGGTGTCGTCGTTGCCGGACTGCGCCCCCGTGTGGCTGGGCGTCGGTCCGGTGGCGACGCCGGAGCGGGCGGCGGAGTCGTACGAGCGGGCCGTGCTCGTCGTGCGGGCGCTGCGGGAGCGGGAGGCGCGGGCCGCGGCGGCGGGAGCGCCCCGGCCGGCGCGGTACGCGGACGCCGCCGGGGCGGGCGCGTCGGTGGAGGTGCTGCGGATCCTGGACGCGGTGCGGCCGGTGTGGGCGTCCGGCGGCGGCCCGGTGCACGAGCTGATCCGCGCGGACCTGGCGGGCGGCGGGGAGCTGGTGCGGACCCTGGCGGCGTACCTCGACGCGGGCGGCGACGTCGCGGCGGCGGCCCGTCGGCTCGTCGTGCACCCGAACACGCTGCGGTACCGGCTCGGCCGGGTGCGGGAGCGGCACGGCGTGGACCTGGACGATCCGGACGCGCGGCTGCTGCTGACCCTGGCGGCGCGGCTGGCAGCCGCTCCCCCGCCCGACTGACGGCCCGCAGACCGGGAGCCGTCGGCGGCGGTTTGTGCGCGGACACGAAGGTTCCGGTTGTCTTTGGACGGACGGCCAAAGACGCGGGGCCCGCGCAGGGGCGAAGCTGGAGATACCGCCCGCCCCGGCGGCGCCCTGACGCACTCCAGCGAAGGAGACCGGGACGTGTCACTCCCCACCGAGACCACCACCCGAACGACCTCGAGGACCACGACGACGACAGCGGCAACCGCACCGGCCTCGACGCCCGCAGCCGGCCCGACCGCGAAAGCCGCCGGCATCGCCGCCGCCGTCCGCCAGGCCGTCGCCGACGGGCTGCTCGGCGCCGACCGGCCGCTCGCCGGTTTCGTCGACGTGCAGGGCGTGCGGGACAGCGTCGACGGACTGCACGAGGCGTTCGGGGAGGTCCCGGACGTGCTGCACACCTTCGCGGCGAAGGCCTGCGCCCTGGTCCCGGTGCTGCGGCTGCTCGCCGACGCGGGCATGGGCTGCGAGGTGGCGAGCCCCGGTGAGCTGCGGCTCGCGCTGGACGCGGGGTTCCCGCCGGCGCGGATCGTGCTGGACTCGCCGGCCAAGACCCGCGAGGAGATCCGCGAGGCCCTGGCGCTGGGCGTCGCGCTGAACGCCGACAACCTGGCCGAACTCGACCGTATCGACGAGCTGCGCCCGACCGGCTCCGCCTCCGTCGTCGGGCTGCGGGTCAATCCGCAGGTCGGCGCGGGCGCCATCGGGGCGATGAGCACGGCGACGGCGCACTCCAAGTTCGGCGTGGCCCTGCGCGACCCGGGCGCCCGCGAACGGGTCGTCGAGGCGTTCGTACGGCGGCCCTGGCTCACCCGGCTGCACGCGCACGTCGGCTCGCAGGGCTGCCCCCTGCCCCTGATCGCCCGGGGACTCGCGACGCTGCACCGCCTGGCCGAGGAGATCGACGACCGCGTCGGCCACCGCCGGATCACCAGTCTCGACCTGGGCGGCGGGCTGCCGGTGAACTTCGCCGACGACTGCGTCACCCCGACCTACGCCGCGTACGTCGCCGCGCTCACCGCCGCCGAGCCGGCCCTGCTGGACGGCCGCTACCGGCTGGTCACCGAGTTCGGCCGCTCCCTGCTCGCCAAGAACGGCTTCCTCGCCGCGCGCGTGGAGTACGTGAAGGACGCGGGCGGGCGGCGCGTCGCCGTCACCCACGCGGGCGCGCAGGTCGCCACCCGTACCGTCTTCATGCCGGAGGCCTGGCCGGTGCGGGTGAGCGCGTACGGCCCCGACGGCACGCCCAAGGAGGGGCCGGTGCTGCCGCACGACGTCGCCGGGCCGCTCTGCTTCGCCGGGGACGTCGTCGCGCACGAACGCCCGCTGCCCGAACTCGCCGAGGGCGACTGGGTCGTGCTGCACGACACCGGCGCCTACTACTTCTCCGCGCCCTGGGCGTACAACAGCCTGCCGCGGCCCGGCGTGTACGGCTGTCTGCGCCAAGAGGACGGCGGCGGGGTCGCGTTCGCCACGGTGCGGACGCCGCAGACGGTGCGCGAGATCTCCGTCGAGAGCGGACTCGCCCACGCGGACGCCTTGTTGGAATCCTCGGCGTAAGCAGATTCGCAGGCATCAGCGAGCCGATTCGAGGCACCCGGTCTCCGTCGTCTGACGAGGAGAGTCCCGTGCTGTGGGTCGCCGTACTGCTGCTGCCGCTCCTGTCCGTGCTGCTCGCGGTCATGGACCGCGTGGAGGACCATCTCCACTCACTGGCCTCCGCCGCCCCCGTCCCCGCCCCGGCCAAGCGCCGGCACGCCGCGCGCAAGCGGCATCTGCGTCTGGTCCGGGGCGGGAACGAGGGCGGGGCCGAGGGCGAGAACGAGGTCCGGGAACCGGCCGTGGACGGGCCGGCCCGGGAGGTCCGGCCGGAGCCGCGGGCGGCCTGAGGGCCGTCCGACCGGCGGCCCGGACGCAACCCCGGGGTACCCGACGGCGCAGGCCGTGTGCGAGGCTCGCACACGGCCTGCGCCGTTTCCACGGGGTCGGCCGTCCCGTCGACCGGCAGCAGGGAGAGTCAGCGAGATGCGCATCGGTCTGCTCGGCACCGGCCCCTGGGCGCACATGGTGCACGCCCCCGTCCTGGCCGCGCACGACGGCCTGGAGTTCGCCGGCGTGTGGGGCCGCCGCCCCGACGCGGCGAAGGAACTCGCCGACCGGCACGACATCCGCGCCTACGACGACGTCGACGCGCTGCTCGCGGAGGTCGAGGCGGTGGCGGTGGCGCTGCCGCCGGACGTGCAGGCGGAGCTGGCGGTGCGGGCCGCCGGGGCGGGACGGCACCTGCTGCTCGACAAGCCCGTCGCCACGACGGTGCCGGGGGCGCGGGCGCTGGAGCGGGCCGTGCGGGAGGCGGGGGTCGCGTCGGTGGTCTTCTTCACCACCCGGTTCCTGCCCGAGCCGGAGGCCTGGATCGCCGAACAGGCGGCGGCGCAGGGGTGGTTCACGGCTCACGCGCAGTGGCTGGGCGCGGTGTTCACGGGGGACGGCCATCCGTTCGCCACGCCGTGGCGCCGGGAGAAGGGCGCGCTGTGGGACGTGGGTCCGCACGCGTTGTCGGTGCTGCTGCCGGTGCTCGGCGAGGTGCGTCGGGTGGCGGCCGCGGTACGAGGGCCGGGCGACACCGTGCAGGTGGTCCTGGACCACTCCGGCGGGGCATCCAGCACCCTGACGCTGAGTCTGACGGCTCCGCCCGAGGCGTCGGGCTCGGCCGTGGAGCTGCGGGGCGCGGCGGGGGTCGCGCGGCTGCCGGAGAGCGCGGCGGACGCGGGGACGGCGCTCGGCCGGGCCGCGGACGCGTTGTGCGCCGCGGCCCGTGAGGGGCGTCCGCACGCCTGCGACGCCGCGTTCGGCCTGCGGGTCACCGAGGTGCTCGCCGAGGCCGAGGCCCTGCTGGGCGGCGACGCGGGCTGAGCGGGCGGTGACGTACGGCCGATGCCGCGTGTCGTTCAGGCATGTCGTTCAGGCGTGCCGGTGCGGCTCGACGCTCAGGCGTGCCGGTGCGAGCGTCGGTTGCCGGTGACGGCCCGGTAGAGGATGAGCAGGATGAGCGAGCCGACGATGGCGGCGATCCAGGTGGACAGGTCGAAGAACCCGTCGATCGAGTCGACGCCGAAGATCACCTTGCCGAGCCAGCCGCCGAGCAGACCGCCGGCGACCCCGATGAGCATGGTGACGATGATGCCGCCCGGGTCCTTCCCGGGCAGCAGCAGCTTGGCGATGGCGCCGGCGAGCAGGCCTATCAGGATCCAGGCGATGATGCCCACGGTTCCTCCCATGTGCGTGCGAATGCGTCTATGACTTCCGGATGCACCAGCACGGGATCCGCAAACCTGTCAATGGCCGGAACGCGGCTGCCCGTTGATCTCGTGAGCCCCTCCCGGCGACGGGAGTGCCACCAGCTCACCCTAGGTCACCACCTGACTACGTAAAGCGCTTCCCCCGTGCCGAAACACCCGCCGTACCACCTCCGGACCCGCCTCCGGACCCGCCTCCGGACCCGCCTCCGGATGCAGGCTGCGCTCCCGCGATGAATGGTGTTAGTGGACCCGCTGTGGACGCGATGACCGCACGGGCCCGAAGCAGCCCTCCGGACCGAGGAGCACACATCATGTCGACCCCACAGCCCGGCGCCTCCCGGCCGTCCTCCGACCGCGTCACCCCTGACGCCCTGCTGCACACACGCACCGGCACCGAGGTGTCCCCGGAGGACATGGTCCTCGCCGCGGGCCGCGACCTCACCCCCCGCAACCTGGAATGGGCCCGCCGCAAGCTCGACGAGGAGGGGCCCGACGCGATCGAGAAGCTGCTGCCCTGAGCCGGGCGGGGCCCGCCCCGCGATCGGTCGGTCGACGACGTTCTCGGTGCGGGATGTCGGTGGTTCGGCCTTTCGTCGGGGGGCTTCGGCCTGTCAGACTCCGGAGGATGCCCGACTTCGACATGCTCGTCCTCGGATCCGGTCCGGGCGGCCAGAAGGCCGCCATCGCCGCCGCCAAACTCGGCCACCGCGCCGCCGTCGTCGACCGCCCCGACATGCTCGGCGGGGTCTCCCTCCACACCGGCACCATCCCCTCCAAGACCCTGCGCGAGGCCGTGCTGTACCTCACCGGTCTCACCCAGCGCGACCTCTACGGACAGAGCTACCGCCTGAAGGAGGACATCACCGTCGCCGATCTCACCGCCCGCACCCAGCACGTGGTCGGGCGTGAAGTCGACGTCATCCGCAGCCAGTTGTCCCGCAACCACGTCGCCCTGTTCTCCGGCACCGGCCGGTTCGTCGACGAGCACACCGTCTCCCTCCAGGAGGCCGGCGGACAAGAGCGGCTGATCAGCGCCGAGCACATCGTGATCGCGACGGGCACCCGGCCCGCGCGGCCGGAGAGCGTGGAGTTCGACGGGCGGACGATCCTCGACTCCGACAACGTGCTGACGATCGAGCGGGTCCCCCGGTCCATGGTCATCGTCGGCGCCGGCGTGATCGGCATGGAGTACGCCAGCATGTTCGCCGCGCTCGGCAGCAAGGTGACGGTGGTGGAGAAGCGGGCCGGGATGCTCGACATGTGCGACGTCGAGGTCGTCGAATCGCTCAAGTACCACCTGCGGGACCTCGCCGTCACCTTCCGGTTCGGGGAGACCGTGGCCGCCGTGGAGCGGCATCCGCGGGGCACGCTGACGGTGCTGGAGAGCGGCAAGAAGATCCCCGCGGACGCGGTGATGTACTCGGCGGGCCGGCAGGGGCTGACCGACGGCCTGGACCTGGAGCGGGCGGGGCTCGCGGCGGACCGGCGCGGGCGGATAGCCGTGGACGAGCACTACCGCACCGAGGTGCCGCACATCTACGCCGTCGGCGACGTCATCGGCTTCCCCGCGCTGGCCGCGACGTCGATGGAGCAGGGCCGCGCCGCCGCCTACCACGCCTTCGGGGAGCCGGTCGGGCGGATGCACCGGCTCCAGCCCATCGGCATCTACACCATCCCGGAGATCAGCTTCGTCGGCCGGACGGAGGACCAACTCACCGAGGACTGCGTGCCGTTCGAGGTGGGCATCGCCCGCTACCGCGAGCTGGCCCGGGGGCAGATCCTCGGCGACGCGCACGGCATGCTCAAGCTGCTGGTCTCCCCCGGGGACCGCACACTGCTCGGCGTGCACTGCTTCGGCGCCGGCGCGACCGAGCTGATCCATATCGGGCAGTCCGTGATGGGGCTGGGCGGCACGGTCGACTACCTCGTCGACGCGGTGTTCAACTACCCGACGCTCGCGGAGTCCTACAAGGTAGCCGCCCTCGACGCGACCAACCGGCTGCGCCAGTTGGACCACATCGGGGACTGACAGCCGGACCGGACCGGGGACTTGCCGGATCGGGGACTTGCCGGACCGCGCCCGCGGCGCGCTCCGAGCCGCGGCGCCTACGGCAGGTCGCGGTCCTCCACGACGTGGACGGCCGCCTCCTCCGCGCCCGCCGCGCCGCCGTCGATGCCGACGTCCTCGGCGACCTCCTCCTTGGTGGCGGCGGAGTGCGCACCCTCGTCAGGGGCGACCAGCCGGCCGGCGCGGGCGTCGCCGGCCTCCGGGTCGACCGGCTCGCCCTCGCCGCTCGGCAGGTCGCCGACGCCGTCGCCGAGGGGCTCGGAGACGTCCGGGACCTCCTGCGCGAGACGCTGGTCCAGGGTCTCGCCCTCGTGCTGTTCGGCCGCCGTGGTGCCGTACTTGGTGACGCCGAGCGGCCTCTCCGGTGGCGAGTAGCCCTCGTCCAGGGTGTCGTCGTAGGTGCGTTCGTCGAGCGCGTCCTGGAGGTCGAGCGGCGCGGCGTCTGCCTGCTCCTCGTTGGTGCCGGTGGGCTGGTAGGCGTCGTCGGCGGTGGTCTCGGGCTCCGTACCCATGGCGGGTGCCTCCCTGGGGCTGGTGTCGTCTCGTGCGTCGTCCGGGTATCCCGGCCGCACGGGCCCCAACCCCGGCAGCCTCCCTTCACGGCCGGCGGAGATTACCCACCCGTTCAATCTTGAAAGCTCAACCGTTGGGGCTATCATCACTCGCACACTCGGTGTGACCGTCCCCCAACACAAGGTGGGCGGTATCCACCGGGAGCCTTTCCCTGTCCACGTCCCCAGGCCATCCCTTGCGGTCCGCGGCGGAGCACCATCCCCCACTCCCCTTCTACGGCGTCGGCCCGGCTCACCCCCGGGCCGACGGTGTGCACGACGGAAAGCAGCGCGACCATGAGCAACAGCAGCAGAGGGCTGCAATCGAATGTCCTCGGCACGTTCGACACGGTGGTGATGGCGGTCGCCGGCAGCGCCCCCGCCTACTCGATCGCCGCCACCACCGCGGTCCTCGCCGGCGCGGTGGGCGTGGCCGGTCCGGCAGCCCTGCTGTACTGCGCGATACCCATGCTGGGCATCGCGCTGGCGTTCAGCTATCTGAGCAGGATCGACGTCAACGCCGGCGCCAGCTACTCCTGGGTGGGCCGCACGCTCCACCCCTTCCTCGGCTTCGTCAGCGGCTGGGCGCTGGTGATGTCGGCGACGATCTTCATGGTGGCGGGGTCGCTGCCCGCCGGGTCGATGACGCTCTCCCTGTTCGACGAGGGCCTCGCCGAGAACACGGCGCTGTCGACCGTCGTGGGCGCCGTCTGGTTCCTGATCATGCTGGGCGTGGTGCTGGGCGGCGCCCGGCTGACCGTGCGGGCGCAGCTCATCATGTCGGGCGTGGAGCTGGCGATCCTGGCGCTGTTCGCGGTGCTGGCCTTCCTCCACTCCGACACCGCCCGGGTCTTCGACTGGTCGTGGCTCGGCTTCAGCCACTTCGACGGGGTGTCCGGCTTCGCCTCGGGCGCGCTGGTCGCGGCGTTCTACTACTGGGGCTGGGACGTGACCAGCAACCTCAGCGAGGAGACCCGCGACAGCCGCCGCACGACCGGGCTCGCGGGCCTGATCGGGGTGGGCATCGTCTTCCTGCTGTTCGAGGTGTTCACCATCGCGGTGAACATCATCCTCAGCGCCCGGCAGATCGAGGAGAACGGCGCGAACGTGCTGGCGGTGCTCGGTGAGGAGGTCTGGCCGGGCTGGGGCGGCAAGCTGCTGATCGTCGCCGTGATGCTGTCCACCGTCGCCACCCTGGAGACCACCCTCATCCAGGTGACGCGCTCGCTGTTCGCGATGGGCCGGGACCGGACGATGCCGTCCGCGCTGGGCCGGGTGCACCACCGGTGGAACACGCCGTGGGTGGCGATCGCCGTGGTCGGCGCGGTGGCGCTGGTGATGTTCGTCGCCTCCAACGCGCTCGGCTCGGTGGGCGACATCCTCGCCGACGCGATCTCGGCGATCGGCCTCCAGATCGCCGTCTACTACGGGCTCGCGGGGCTCGCCGCCGTCGTCGCCTACCGCAAGATGCTGCTGAAGTCGCCGGCCGACTTCCTCTTCGGCGGGCTGTGGCCGCTGTGCGGCGCGCTGTTCATGTTCTGGGTCTTCGTGGAGGCGCTCGGCGAGCTCAGCACCTCGGCGATCGCGATCGGCCTCGGCGGGCTGGCGATCGGGCTGGTGCCGATGCTCTGGTACTGGCGCAAGGGCAGCGAGTACTACCGTCCGGCCCGGCTGGACGCCTCGCGGACGGTCACCGCCGACTATGTGCCGGGAGGTCCCGCGCCCGCGCACTCCGCCGCCCACGAGGGCCTTCCCACCGACTTCTAGAGGGGGACCCGATGGCGCGAGACCGTTTCGCTCCCGACTTCGACCCCGACTGCGGGGACGCGGCCCTCTCCTCCACCCGGCACGACATCGTGATCGGCCGCTGGCAGGGCCTGCGCGACCTGCTGCGCGCGACCGGCCCCGACTGGCTCGCCCGCGGGCACCGGGTACGGCAGCTGGCCCAGGCCTGCACGGGCAGTTCGACCGTGGAGGCCTGGCTGGCGGCGGAGCCGCGCAGCGCCGACGCGCTGGTGCTGCGGGCGGCCACCGAGACCGCCCGCGCCTTCACCCTGGCCATCGCCGCCGGCCGGGGCGTGCCCATCGACCAGCAGCGCGTCGACACGGCGGTGCTGGCCTGTCTGGCGGCCAGCGAGGCCTACTTGGACGATCCGACGCCGTGGATCTCGCTGATCTCGGTGGCGCGGCTGTACACGGCGGGGGTGCGGCGCGCGGAACTGGCGCGCTGGTGGGACGAGTTGCACCAGCGGGACCCGTACAGCACGGAGGGCCACCTCCAGGTGCTGCACTACTACTCGGCGCGCTGGCACGGCTCGCACGGCCTGATGTACGACTTCGCGCGGGACGCGGCCGGAGTGGCCCCGCCGGGCTGCGCGCTGCCGGTGCTGGTGCAGTACGCGCGGGTCGAGGAGTACCGCCACGCCCTCGACTCGGCGCAGGACCGGTCGACGGCGGTACGGCTCGGGCAGCACTGGGCGCACGACGGCGCGGTCGGCGACGTGCGCCGCACGTGGGAGCGCTGGATCACGGGCCGTAAGGAGAGCGACATCGTCCCCGGCGAGTTGCGCGACTTCAACTACCTCACGCACGCGGCCTGTTCGGCGGGAACGGGTGACGTGGCGGCGCCCCTGCTGGAGATGCTGGGCCGCCGCGCCACCCGCACGCCGTGGTCGTACACCGGGGAGCCGGTGCAGCAGATCACGCGGTGGCGCAAGGAGTGGGGGCTGCGGAGCTGAGATGCGTGGCGCGCGAGAATGGGGCATGCCCTTCCCCCACGAGCACGAAGAACCCTGCGCGCGCGAAGAACCCTGTCCTGACGAAGGGCCCCGCGCGCCCGAAGGCCCCGGCGAGCAGGGCGAGTTCGCGGAGTCCGGCTCGCGTCGGATCGCCCTGCTCGGCGGCGGCTTCTCCACCGACGCGGACGGTGTGCTCGACGACTGGGCGCTCGCTCACGCGCGTGGCCCGCGGCCGAAGGTCTGCTTCGTGCCGACGGCGAGCGGCGACGCCGAGGGCTATGCCGACCGGTTCCTCGCCGCCTTCGCCGCGCGGGACTGCGAGCCGTCCGTACTGCGCCTGTTCCGGCGGGAGTTGGACGACGTGTCACTGCGCGCCTTTCTGCTCGCCCAGGACGTCGTCTATGTGGGCGGGGGCAACACGGCGAACCTGCTGGCAGTGTGGCGAGTCCATGGCGTGGACAAGCTGCTGGCCGAGGCGTACCGGCGCGGGACGCTGCTGTGCGGCATCAGCGCCGGGGCCAACTGCTGGGCGCGGGGCTCGCACACGGACTCGTTCGGCCCGCTGACCTTCCTGCCGGACGGGCTGGGCCTGCTGCCCGGCTCGGTGTGCCCGCACTACGACAGTGAGCCGGGCCGCCGTCCGTCCTACCGGCGGGCGGTGGCGACCGGCGAACTGCCCGCCGGGTGGGCGCTGGACGACGGGGTCGGCGCGCTGTTCACGGACGGCGTCCCGACGCGGACGGTCGCCCGGACGCCGGGGGCGCGGCTGTACCGGGTGGAACCGGACGGGCGGGGCGGTGTCACCGAGACGGTCGTGAATCTCTGACGGCGTCCCGGCACCCCCGTCGGCCCTACTCCCCGCCCCTCACCGGCTCCCCGCCCCTCACCGGCTGACCCGAACCCGGCGGAACCGCCACCGCCGACCCGGAGCCCGCCGCCCCCGCCGCCCCGCAGCCCCTGCCTGCGCGTGCCGTGCGGCTCCCCTACGGCCGTCTCATCCCGGGCCGTCGTCCCCCGGGGGCCGTGGGGCGGTGTAGAAGTCCAGGCCCGCCGACCGGTGCGGGGTCCAGGTGCGGGCGTAGGCGGGCGGGGGTTCGCCCGGTGGGGTGAGGGCCGCGGTCGGGGTGCGGCGGGCCGTGGCCCGGATGCCGGCCTCGGTGGTGTTGGCGTTGTTGCCGCTGGGGGCGGCCGAGGCGCAGCCGGCGTAGTAGGCGACGGGGATGGCCTCGGTGCCGGTGAGCAGGCAGGGCGGGCGCACGCCCAGCCGGTGGAGGTGGGCCGCCGTGCGGGCCCAGTCGTCGCGGTCGGCGGCGGTGCGGGCGACCAGGCGGTCCAGGACGACGTACTGCACCGCCAGATGGCCGGTCAGGGCGAGGGCGACGACGGTCGCGGCGACGGGTCGCCATCGGCCGGCCGGCCGGGTGACGAGGTGGGACAGGGCGTCGGCGACCGGGATCGCGAGGAGCGCGTAGGCGGGCTGGAGGAAGCGGGGCGCCGCGTACCCGATCAGGAACAGGTAGGGCACGGCGGCCGTCGTGGCGCAGACGAGCGGGAGCAGCGTGGGCGCGGTCCGCCGGGCCCGGACCGCGACCGTCAGGCCGACGGCGGCGAGCAGCGGCAGCAGGACCCACCAGCCCCAGATGACCGGGCTGGGCAGGGGGCCGGTGCACGGGCGGCACAGGGCCCGGCCGATGAGGCCGCGCAGCTGGTCGTCGACGGCGAGGTTCCAGCCGAGCCCGCCCTGGATGCGGGAGCCCTGGGCCAGCCGCTGGGCGGGGCCGCCGTGGCCGAGGTACGCCTCGATCACCCACTGGACGGCGCCGGTCGCCAGGCCCGCGAGGAGGACGAGAGCGAGGCGCAGATGGCGGCCCGCGAGGGCGAGGGCGAGGAGCGGCGGCGCGATCCACGCGGCGTCGGTGGGCCGCATCCAGACCATGAGCGCCGCGCCGGCGGCCACGCCCCACAGGGCGGCGCGGTCGCGGGGGTCGGCGCGGGCCCGCAGGAGGCAGCCGGCGCAGCCGAGTGCGCCGAGGGCGACCCAGTAGTTGGGCATGGCCGCCGGGCCGTAGAAGAGGGTCACCCACAGGGTGGCGAAGAGCGCGCCGGCGAGGGCGAGGACGCGGGCCGGGAAGAGTCCGCGCCAGGCCCGCAGGGCGAGGTACAGGCCGAGGCCCGACAGCAGCGCGAGGTAGACGCGCAGCAGTGCGGTGGAGGTGGACCAGGAGGCGACCGGCGCGACCAGCAGGGAGACGCCCCGGGCGCGCGGGGCGCTGAAGAAGGCGGGCGGGGCCTGGGCGGAGACCTGGCTGACGTAGACGGTCTCGTCCCAGCCGAGGCGCAGCCCCGGGCCGACGAGGAGGAGTTGGGCGAGGGCGAAGGCGGCGGCCACGGCGGCGACCGGCCACAGGGCGCGCGCCCGCCAGGGCGTGCCGGGCGCCGTCGCCGGTGCGCCGCGCCGCCGTCCGGCCAGCAGGGCGTTCGTGCCGTGGGCCATCTCCACCCCTCGTCTCCGGATGCGCGGGAACCGGCGAACCGCATGCACAGGAACCGGTGAACCGCGTGAAACAGAACCGGTGAACCGCGTGAAACACGGTCAAAGTAGCCCGGTCCGGGTGGTCGCGCAGGGTGGAGATCGGCCAGGTGCAGCAGCCCGGCGGTCAGCGGCCGTCGGGGCTGCGGTGCGGCGGCTGTTCGGGGGCGGGCCGGCTGCGCTGCGGCGGCACCGCGCGCACCACGGGTCCGTCGCCGTTCAGGTGCAGGGGGCTGCCGTGGTGGTGGATCGTCATCGGTTCGCCGGACAGCAGGGTGTAGGCGGCCTTGTCGGGGCCTACCTCCACGCGCAGCCGGCGGCCCCGGAGCTGGAGGCAGAAGGCGAGGCGGCTGAACTGCTCGGGCAGGCGGGGCGCGAAGCGCAGGGTCTCGCCGTCGCGGCGCAGTCCGCCGAATCCGGCGACCAGCGCCGTCCAGGTGCCGGCGAGGGAGGCGATGTGCAGGCCGTCGCGGGTGTTCTGCTGGAGGTTCTCCAGGTCCATGAGCGCGGCCTCGGCCGTGTAGTCGTAGGCGAGGCCGAGATGGCCCGCCTGCGCGGCGACGACGGCCTGGCCGCACGCCGACAGGGAGGAGTCCCGGACGGTCAGCGGCTCGTAGTAGGCGAAGTTGCGGGCGACCTGCTCCTCGTCGAAGTGACTGCCGCAGGTGTACATGGCCAGCACCAGGTCCGCCTGCTTGACGACCTGTTTGCGGTAGAGGTCGAAGTAGGGGAAGTGCAGCATCAGGGGGTACTGGTCGGCGCGGGTGCCGGCGAAGTCCCAGCGCTGGTAGCGGGTGAAGCCGGCGTGCTGCTCGTGGACGCCGAGTTCGTCGTTGTAGGGGAGGTGCACGGCGCCGGCGGCGTCCCGCCAGGTCGCGCTCTCCTCCTCGTCGACGCCGAGCCCGGCGGCCTCCTTCGGGTGGCGTTCGACGACGTCCGCGGCGGCGAGGAGGTTCGCGCGGGCCATGAGGTTGGTGTACGTGTTGTCGTCGGCGACGGCGCTGTACTCGTCGGGGCCGGTGACGCCGTCGATGTGGAAGACGCCGTGCGCGTCGTGGTGGCCGAGGGAGCGCCACAGGCGGGCGGTCTCCACGAGGAGTTCGACGCCGGTCTCCCGTTCGAAGCCGGCGTCGCCGGTCGCGGCGACGTAGCGGACGACGGCGTCGGCTATGTCGGCGTTGACGTGGAAGGCCGCGGTGCCGGCCGGCCAGTACGCGGAGCCCTCGGAGCCCTCGATGGTGCGCCAGGGGAACGCGGCCCCGCGCAGGCCGAGTTGGGTGGCGCGCTCGCGCGCGGCGGGCAGGGTGTTCTGCCGCCAGCGCAGCGCCTCGGCGACGGATTCGGGCGCGGTGTAGGTGAGCAGGGGCAGGACGAACGTCTCGGTGTCCCAGAAGGCGTGGCCGTCGTAGCCGGAGCCGGTCAGGCCCTTGGCGGGGATGGCGCGTCCCTCGGCGCGGGCGCCGGCCTGGAGGACGTGGAAGAGGGCGAAGCGGACGGCCTGCTGGATCTTCTCGTCGCCGTCGACCTCGACGTCGGCGCGGGCCCAGAAGTCGTCGAGGTAGGCGCGCTGGTCGTCGAGGAGGCCCTGCCAGCCGCTGTGTCCGGCGGCGGCGAGGGCGGCCTCGACCTGGTCGCTCATGGCGGGCCGGGAGCGGACGCCGGACCAGCCGTGCGCGACGAGTTTCTCGACGCGGAGCGTCTCGCCGGGCTCCAGCACGGAGGTGACGGTCAGCCGGGCCACGTCCACGTTGCTCTCGCTGCTGGTGGTGGTGCGTTCGGGGCCGCTGATGTCGTGGTCGGCGGCCACGGCGACGCGCAGGCCGCTGCGTTTGGTGCGGTGCACCAGGCGCAGCCGGTGGCCTACGGCGACGTCCTCCTCGGGCTCCAGCGGCGACTTCAGGGCCTTCGCGGCGCGCGGGTCGCCGTTCGGGTCGGGCAGGCTCTCGTTGGTGACCAGCTCCGACTGGATGACGACCCGGGAGCGGCTGCCGACGGCCTCCACCTCGTAGGCGACGGCGGCGACGGCCCGCTGGGTGAGGGAGACCAGCCGGGTGGAGCGCACCCGGACGGTCGACCCGGCGGGCGAGGTCCATTCGCAGGTGCGTTCCAGGACGCCCCGGCGCAGGTCGAGGACGCGTTCGTGGGAGATGAGGCGACCGTAGCGCAGGTCGAAGGGCTCGTCGTCGACGAGGAGCCGCACGATCTTGCCGTTGGTGACGTTGATGACGGTCTGCCCGGACTCCGGGTAGCCGTAGCCGGCCTCGGCGTAGGGCAGCGGGTGCAGTTCATGGACGCCGTTGAGGTAGGTGCCGGGCAGGCCGTGCGGTTCGCCCTCGTCGAGGTTGCCGCGCCAGCCGACGTGCCCGTTGGACAGGGCGAACACGGACTCGCTCTGGGCGAGGACGTCGAGTTTGAGGTCGGTCTCGCGGACGCACCACGGATCGACGGCGTAGGAGCGGTCGGTGATCACTCGTTTCCCCCCAGGTCGGCCAGGTCGGCCAGGTCCTTGACGACGATGTCGGCTCCGTGCGCGTACAGGGCGTCGGTCTGCCCCGTCCGGTCGACGCCGACGACGTATCCGAAGTGCCCGGAGCGGCCGGCGTCCATGCCGGCGAGCGCGTCCTCGAAGACGGCTGCGCGGGACGGTTCGACGCCGAGGTCGCGTGCGGCGGCGAGGAAGGTGTCGGGGCGCGGCTTGCCCGGCAGGGCGCGTTCGGCGGCGACGACGCCGTCGATCCGCACCTCGAACAGGTTCTCGGCGTCGATCGAGCGCAGCACGTCGCGGGTGTTGGCGCTGGAGGAGACGATCGCCGTGCGCAGGCCGCGGGCGCGGACGGCCGCGAGGTAGCGCAGGGTGCCGGCGTAGGGCTCGACGCCCTGGGTGCGGATCTTCTCCAGCAGCAGGTCGTTCTTGCGGTTGCCGAGGCCGTGGACGGTGTCCGCGTCCGGCGGATCGTCGGGCCCGCCCTCGGGCAGGGTGATGCCGCGTGAGGTGAGGAAGGTGCGGACGCCGTCGGCGCGGGGGCGTCCGTCGACGTACTCGGCGTAGTCGTGGGACGGGTCGAACGGCCGGAAGTCCGCGCCGTCGCGTTCGCGCAGGAACGCGTCGAAGGCCTCCTTCCAGGCGGCGGCGTGCACCACGGCCGTCTTGGTGACGACCCCGTCGAGGTCGAACAGGCAGGCCTGGATGGTGTCCGGGAGTCCCAGCGTCGTCGTCATACAGGTCCCCGTTCCCCCGCACGGGGCCGCCATCGATGTGGCGCGCGCCACATCGGCCCGCCGCGGGGCGCCTCAGTCGTGGGGGAACGAGTGGTGCTCGTGTGCGACGACCCAGCGGCCGTTCTCCTTGCGCAGGCCGAACGTCAGGCGCAGCCGCAGCGCGGGCCGCTCGGCGAGCTCCTCGGGGGTGCCGCAGCGCACCAGGGCGTGGGCGTAGGCGACGTCCGCGCCGGCGACGACGTCCAGGGAGTCGATCTCGAACAGCGCGCCCAGCGCCTGCCAGGCGAAGAACGGCGGCCAGAGCACCCGGTAGGCGGCGAGCCCCCGGATGCCCTCATGGGGCGGGGTGACGTAGTACAGCGCCAGGTCCTCGGCGTGGTCGGCGAGGACGGCGGAGATGTCACCGCGGTGCACGGCGTCGGCCCAGCGGGTGATCAGGGCGCGGATCAGCTTCTCGTCCTCGGGCACGTACTCCTCCTCTCCCCCTCCGGGTCTCCTACCAGGAGACTGCGACACTCTGCTGTGTGCTCACTTTCGACGAACTGCTGACGCGCGCCCGTCGGCTGGTCCGGGGCGGCGACCGCGCGTTCCTCGGCATCGCCGGCAGCCCCGGCGCGGGCAAGACGACCCTCGCCGAGCGCCTGGTGCGGGAGCTGAACGGCGCCGGCGAGCCGTGGGCGGCGCACGTCCCGATGGACGGCTTCCATCTCGCCGACGCCGAGCTGGACCGGCTCGGGCGGCGTGACCGCAAGGGCGCGCCCGACACGTTCGACGCGGCCGGGTACGCGACGCTGCTGCGGCGGCTGCGGGAGGAGGCGGGCGGCGAGGACGTCGTGTACGCGCCCGGTTTCGAACGGGTGCTGGAGCAGCCGCTCGCGGGCGCGGTCCCGGTGCCGCCGGCCGCGCGGCTGATCGTGACGGAGGGCAACTACCTCCTGCTGGGCACGGGCGCGTGGGCGCGGGTGCGGGCGGCGCTGGACGAGGTGTGGTTCTGCGAGACGGACGAGGAGGAGCGGATCCGCCGGCTGGTCGCCCGGCACGAGGAGTTCGGCAAGGGCCCCGAGGAGGCGCTGTCCTGGGTGCTCGGCCCGGACCGGCGCAACGCGGAGCTGGTGGCGGCGACACGGGAGCGGGCGGATCTGGTGGTCCGCCTAGGCTCGCCGGATGGGACTGGACATGACTGTGCTGGCGGTGGACTGGGGGCGGTTGGCGCGGACGCCGCCGGCTGAGCGGCTCCGTGCGCTGCACGAGGCGGCCTGCCCGGAGGACGCCGCATGGGAGGCGGAGCCCCGAGCGGGCTGGGTGTTCCCCGCCTCGCCGAAGGTGCCCTGGTGCGGCCGTTACGAGTTCCACGGCACCACCGGTTCGTACAAGCCGCACTTCTGGGCGGCCGAGGGCTGGGACGCCGCGCGGGCGTACGCCGCTCCCGCGCTGCGGGAGGCCCTGGACGGTTTCCTCTCCCCCCTGCTCCTGGAGAGCGACGAGCCGCCGGCGGCGGGGCTCTTCCCGTCGGACCCCGAGCCCTGGTGGCCGCGTCCGCTGCTCGCCTGTCCGCCCGCGCTGCTGCCCGTGACGGCCGGCTGCTGGGCCCGGGCGGAGCCCCTGCTGGAGGGACTCCGCGTCGCCTACGACCGGCACGCGGCGCGCCCCGGCGGCTGGATCCCGGACTTCGACGCCTTCGCCGCGCTCCTGCGGGAGTGGGCCGTCGTGGTCGCCGAGGCGGCGCGCCGGGGCTGGGGGCTGCTGGGGCTGCCCGTCTGAGTCGGGGCTGCCCGTCCGTCTCGGACGGGGCGGTCAGGACGGGCGCAGGGTCAGCTCCGGTTCGCCGTGGGCGTCGTCGGGGCCGAGGACGGCGGTGAAGCGGGATGTCCGTACGGTGATCCCGTCCTCGCCCCGCTCGACCGTCACCGTGAGCGGGTCGGGCGAGCCGTAGCGCACGGCGAAGACGTGCAGGTCGTCCGGGGCGTCGGGGACCGGGCCCGCCTCCAGGGCGGAGGAGGCGATCAGGTGCTTCCATCCCTCGTCGGGGTCGCCATAGCCGCGGGGGTCGGCGGCGAGGGCGAACGCGGCCTGTTCCTGGGTGAGTTCGGCGCGGGCGTCGAAGCGGTCGGGGCCCTGGGTCTCGGGGTGCGTCAGGCGCAGGGCGCCGGCGGAGGCGGCCTCCGTGTGAGCGGTGCGCCGTACCCGGTCGCCGTCGTCCTCGGCGTACGGCAGGCCGGCCAGCAGGTACGGGTCGCCGTCGAGGCGCTCCACGGCGACCGTCGTCCACAGGGTCGCGCCGTCGGTGACGTACAGGGAGCGCACGTACCGCAGGACGTGGTCGCGGCCGACGACCGGCTTGGTGACCAGCTTGGCGGTGAGCCCGCCGGCGCGCGCGTCGCGGACGCGGACCTCGCCCATGGGGCGGCAGAGCAGGAAGCCGTCGGTCACGGGCCCGAAGCCGTGCTGGCGGCCGACGGCGGCGGGCAGGAGGTAGCTGCCGCCCGCCTCGATCAGCGAGGGGGTCATCCGGTCGTCGAAGGCCACGGAGACCGTGCCGGCGCGCAGTTGGTGGCGCTTGAAGGACTCCGAGGGCGTGCGCTGCCAGGGGGTGTCGTCCTGGATCTGCCAGACCAGCATCCACGCGAAGTGGCCGTCGACCCCGCCGTCCGCCTTGCACGCGTGGCGCTCCCAGCGGCTGTCGCCCCGGTAGCGGCCGAGGTCGGAGCCGATGCGGCGGCCGAAGTAGCGCAGGCCGAGGACGGACTCGAAGGCGGAGTGCTGTTCGCTGTAGCGGGGGCCGCCGTTGTCGAAGCCGCCGCCGGTGAGCCGGGCGTCGATGTAGCGGGCGAGCGCGTCGCCGTCCTCGGCGAAGACCTCCTCGCCGCTGACCCGGTGGGCCTGGGCGAGGAAGGACAGGGAGATCGGGCCGTAGTTGTTGTCGTAGGCGCCGCCGTGCTCGGGGGGCAGCAGGGCGCCCCGGTCGCGGACCCGGTGGGCGCGGATCTCGTCGGTGTAGAGCGCCAGCGCCCGCGCGCGGACCGGTCCGGCCTCCGCCGGCGACAGGTGGCGGGCCAGCATCAGCCCGCCCACCACACAGCCGATGGCCTGGTTGCCCGCCTCCTGCGGGTTGAAGAAGGTCGCCTCGGTGAGCCAGCGCCAGTAGCCGCGCGCCACCTCCAGCAGCTCCGCGCGCGGGCCGTCGTCGACCAGGCCGTCCGCGCTGTCGAGGACGTTCACGGCCTGGAGCAGCGCCCACACCGTGCTCGGCCAGTCGCCGATCGGATGCGCGCCGGCCGCCAGCGTGTAACGGGCGTACGGCAGCCGCGAGTCGCGGACCCTCAGGTTGGGGTAGCCGGGGTTGTCCTCGCGGTAGACCCGCTCGCGCAGATGGAAGGCGAGGCTGCGGCGGACCGCCTCCGGCAGCCTCGGGTCCTTGCCGCGCTGCCAGGCGAGCGCGAGGAGCGAGGTGATGCCGAGGGAGGTGTCGCCGATGTCGTCGACGCAGTCGGGGTGTTCGAGACCGCCTTCCGGCGTGATCCGCCGCAGGGCCTGCTCGACGACGTCGGCGAGGACGGCGTCGTACGCCTCCGGGGTGTCCGGGAGGTCGTGCAACGGGCCGCGCTGGTGAGGGAGATGCACGGGTGGGTCAGTCCTTCAGTCCGGCGTTGATGTCGGCGTTCATGACGTACTTCTGGAACACCAGGAAGACGACGATCAGCGGGACCATGGAGATGACCGATCCGCCGAGCAGCACCGACCAGTTGATGTTCTGCGCCCCGACGAGGCTCTGGATGCCGATCTGCACGGTGAACTTCTCGGGGTCGTTCAGCATCAGCAGCGGCCAGATGTAGTCGTTCCACCGCCACTGGAACGACAGGATGGCGAGCGTCAGCATGATGGGCCGGGAGAGCGGCACCATGATCCTCAGGAAGATCGACAGTTCGCGCGCGCCGTCGATGCGGGCGGCCTCGATGAGTTCGTCGGGGACCGTCAGGAAGAACTGGCGGAACATGAAGCAGCCGGTCGCGGTGAGCAGGGCCGGGAGGATGATGCCGGAGAGCGAGTTGTAGAAGCCGAGGTCGCGGACCACCAGGAACAGTGGGGCGAGCATGACCTCGGCCGGCAGCATCGTGGTGGCCAGGATGCCGACGAAGAAGACCTTGAGCCACTTGTTGTCGTACTTGGCCAGCGCGTACCCGGTGCAGCAGCTGACTCCCACCGTGAGGATCGTCGCGATCACGCACACGAGGGTCGTGTTGATGAAGTACTGGGAGAAGTTGGCGCTCGCCCACGCCGCCTTGTAACCCGACACGGTGGGGTCGTCCGGGAACACCGTCAGCGGCAGGGAGAACAGGTCTCCCGCCGGTTTGAAGGAGCTGAGGACGAACCACAGCACCGGGATCCCGTAGAGGCCCGCCAGGACCCACAGCAGGGTCGTCGCGGGAATCGCGCGCCGGAGCCCGCCGGTTGCCGAGCCGCGGGACCTCTTCTTGGAGGCGGCCCGTGCGGAACCGGCGTCGACCTTGCGCGGCATGTCTGTGGTTGTCATCGGTTCTCCACCCGCCGGTTGACCATCATCTGGATGATCGCGACGGCCATCAGGATGAGCATGAGCACGAACGACGCGGCGCTCGCGTAGCCGATCTGGCCCGATTTGAAGCCGGTCTGGTAGATGTACTGGACGAGCAGGTTGTTCGACGTTCCGGGTCCGCCGTTGTTGAGGGAGGCGAACACCGCGTATTCCTTCATCGCGTGGATCGTGTTGAGCAGGATGACGATGAAGGAGGTGGGCGCGATGCTCGGCAGCGTGATGCTGATGAACTGGCGCCACGGACCGGCGCCGTCGAGCGCGGCCGCCTCGTAGTACGACGTCGGCACGTTCTTGATCGCCGCGATGAACAGCAGCATGGAGAAGCCCGTCCAGGCCCAGGCCGCCGCCACCACGACCACGATCAGTGACAGGTCCGCGTTCGACTGCCACGGGACGGCGCTTCCGCCGACCTTCTCGATGAGGTAGTTGACCAGGCCGAAGTTCTCACCGAACAGCCATCGCCACAGGACGCCCACGATGATGGGCGACAGAAGCCACGGGATGAAGAAGAAGAGGCGGGCGACCGAAGCGCCCTTGGCGTGCTTGCTCACCAGCACGTTGGCGATGAGCAGCGAGAGCACGAAGTTCAGCGGAACGAAGAGCACGGTGTACAGCAGCGTGCGGGTCGTCGCGGCGTAGAAGGTCGAGTCCCCGAGCAGCTTCTGGTAGTTGTCCAGTCCGACGAACTGGAACGCCCCTATGCCCGTGTAGTTCGTGAAGGAGTAAACGAGCCCGATCACCGCCGGCCAGACGAAGAACAGCGCGAAGAGCACGACGTTGGCCGCGATGAGGACGAGCGGCGCGAGGGTGTACTTGCTGCGGCTCCTGGGCGGGCTCACGGACACGTCCGAGGCTCGTTTTGTCATCTTCCTGACTCCGTGCTGGTGGATGGGATAGCGGTGGGCTCACGCCATGAGCCCGGCATCACGCGGAGGTCCGGGTCCGGGCGGCAGTGGCTCGTACCGCCGCCCGGACCTGGGGCCTACGATGCGCCGCCGACCTGCTGGTTGTAGCCGGCCACGATGTTCTCCAGGGCCTTGTCGGCCGACTGCTCACCGTTGATCGCCTTGCCGATCTCCGCCTTGGTCGGGTCGTCGGTGAGGCTCTTGCCCTTCAGCGCCCAGTTCGTCTGCGCGACGTTGAAGTAGCCGGAGATGGGGGCGTAGAGCGGGATCGACTCGTTGTAGAGCTTGAACGCCGCCTGCGCCGCCTCGGACTTGAAGGGGTACGTCGGGTTCAGACCGCTCTCGACCGGCAGGAACCCGGACGCCTCGCACAGCGCCTTGTAGTGCTCGGGCTCGTACAGCCAGGAGATGAACTTGTTCGCGGCGGTGGCCGCGTCGCCGTTGTTGTTGAAGCCCACGACCATGCCGCCGCTGTTGACGTCGCTGGCCTGCACCGGCTCGGCGGGGGTCGGGACGCTCGCCCATTCGAACTTCGTGATGCTCTCCGCGAAGGAGGCGACCTGCCACACGCCGGACCAGTAGGCGACGACGTCACCGCTCTGGAACATGGCCGACGGGTCGGCGCCGCTGGTCCACACCGACTTCGGCATGGTCTTGTCGTCGTTCCATCCGACGAAGGTGTTCACGGCCTTCTTGGTCGCCTCGTCCGCCGAGAACTTGCCGGAGGAGTCGGCGTGCATGTACTGCCCGCCCATCTCGTACACCATGGCGCGGAGTCGGGACGGCGACTGGTCGAAGGTCAGGGAGTACTTGGCCTTGGTCTTCTCCCGGACCTCGTTCGCCGCCTTGATGAACTCGGTCCAGGTCCAGGTCTTGGAGGGCGAGGTCGGGTAGGAGACGCCGGCCTTCTCGAAGAGCGACTTGTTGATGAACATGCCGGACGCGGTGATGTCCGAGGGGATGGACAGCACCTTCCCGGACGAGTCCTTGGCGACGAAGTTGCCGTTGATCTTGTTGCTCTTGTTGTTGGCGATGTCCTTGAGGTCGAGCAGCTTGCTCGACCAGATCGGGTCCACCTTCGGCACCGCCGCCACGTCGGGCAGGGAGTTGGCCTGCGCGGCGTTGCGCAGCTTCGCCTCGTAGCCGTCGTAGGGGATGTTGACGAGCTTGACGTCGACGCCGGTTTCCTTCTTGTAGTCCGCCACCGCCTTCTTCCAGCCCGCGTCCTGCCCCGGAACCGTGGAGATCCAGAACGTCAGCGACTTGGAGGTGCCGCCCGAGTCGCCTCCCCCGCCACAGGCGGAGAGCAGCAGGGCACCTGTCGTGGCCACGGCAGCGAGGGGAGCCAGGCGGCGTATGCCGCCGCGGCCGAGTCGGCGGGAGCGCCGCACACCCAAAGTCGTCATCTTCGATCCCTTTTCGTCGTAGCGGAGGAAGCACGGCGCCAGCCGAGCGGCACGGGTGCATTTGTGTTGCGGGAGGTTTCGCTTTCCGGGGGCACGGCCTCGCCCGGCCGCGCGCCATCCTGACGGGTGCGGATCCCCGGCCGCCATGGCCGTCGTCACGCGAGCACGCCCTCGCGTGGCTGCCGTACCTCGTGTACGGGCGGGACGCTCACCCTGAGTCGGCGTCCCGGCCGACTTAGAAAGCGCTTGTCCGGACATTGGCAGACCGAGTCGGAGGCCGTCAATCCTTCGTCCCCGCCGCATCGGTCACGGTTTGGACTCCCCAGGCGACGGCGAGCCGCGCGGCCCCCACGACGGTGCCCAGATCGCCGACCGTGCTGCTGACCACCTCGGTGGGCCAGCTCAGCCGCTCCAGCTCGGCGCGGACGCCGGGCAGGAGCTGCGGGTCGGCGCCGGTGCTGCCGCCCAGCACGATCAGGCCCGGGTCCAGCACCGCGGTCACCGCGGCGGTCAGCCGGCCCACGTCCGCGGCGTGGCGGTCGATCACCGCGCGGGCCGTGGGCCGCCCCGCGCCGGCGAGGGCGAGGAGCCGCTCCGTGGTGCGCGGGCACGGCCCGTCGCCGTCCCCCCAGGCCTCGGCGGCCCGCCGTAGCAGGGAGCGGGCGCCGATGTACTCCTCCAGGGCCTCACGGCGCGGCTCACTGCCGTCGTCCCAGGGATAGGGCAGCCGGGCCAGCTCTCCCGCGGCGCCGTTCGCGCCGCGCAGCACCCGGCCGCCGACGACGATGCCGAGGCCGATGCCCACGCCGATGCGCAGATAGCCGAAGGTGTCCCGGCCCCGGGCCGCGCCCTCGTGCAGCTCGGCGAGCGCGGCGCAGTTGACGTTGTTCTCCAGGTGGACGGGGACGCCCGGCGGCAGGGCGACGGCCACCGCGTCGAAGACGGGGCCCGCCTTCGCGGTCGCCGGGCGCATGCCGGCGCCCTCCCGCGCGGTGACGTCGCCGACGGCGACGACGATGGCGCGCAGCGGCGCGTCGGCGGGCAGCGCGTCGAGCGCCTCGCGCACGACGTCGGCGGCGGCGGCCCGAGAGCCGGTCGCCTCGGCGAGCGGCGCGCCGTCCAGGGCGCAGCCGCGCACCCGGGTGAGGGCCGGGCCGAGATCGACGGCGAGCACGGCCCCGGCGGCCGGCCCGAGGCGGTAGACGGCGGCGGAGCGGCCCGTGCCGCTGGAGGCGGTGCCGGAGTGGGCGGCGAGCCGGGCGCTCTCCAGTTCCGCGACGGCGGAGGACACCGTCGGCTTGGACAGGCCCGCCAGGCTCGCGAGCTGCGGCCGGGTCGCGCTGCCCGCCTCGGCGAGCACGGTGAACACCGCGCTCGCGCTCTCGGTCAGGCGGGGGGTCCTTGCCATGTCGAGTTCCACACTTCCCCCACTCGGTTCACGGGCCGCGCTCCCGGGGTCGTAGCTCTCCCCGGGAGGCGGCGACGGGATGCGGTGGCGTCACGCGCGCCCGCCCCGGCGGCCCGGAGAAGGCCCGGGAAAACCGGCCGGCGCTCGGATGCGCAACGCACTCTTGACGCACTGTACTTCGTTAGTTAACTTCCTAACGAACGTCACGGTACTCGCCTGCCGTGGTCCGTCAGAAGCCCGTCCCGGGGCTTCCCTAGTTCTTCTTCTCCGCCCTTCCTCCGGCACGGTTCGCCCGCCGTCGCAGCCCCGCGCAACGACGAAAGAGGATCCGTGCAGGACTCCCTCCCCGCGTGCGACCTCGTGGTCGGCATCGACGTGGGCGGCACCAAGACCCAGCTGAGCGCCCTCGCGGGCGACACCCCGGTGGCCGACCTCGTCCGCCCCAGCGCCGGATGGCGGCCGCAGGACCCGGTGGCCGCCGCCGGCTGGCTGGCCGCGCTGGTCGCCGACGCGCTCCCCGCGGGCGCGCGCCCGTCCGCCGTGGCCGTCGGCGCCCACGCCTGCGAGACCCGACGCCAGTGCGCGCAGCTCCGCACCGCGCTGCAACTCCACTTCGACGCGCCCGCGCTGGTCACGGGCGACGCCGAGCTCCTCGTCCCCGCCGCCGGTCTGGACAAGGGCGTCGGCCTGGTCGCCGGCACCGGTTCGGTGGCGGTGGGCCGGCTGCCCGACGGCACACCCGTCCAGGTGGGCGGCTGGGGCGCGGTCCTCGGCGACGAGGGCGGCGCCGCCGGTCTCGTCCGCGAGGCGGCCCGCGCGGTGTGGGCCGCGCACGACCGCGGGGAGGAGCCCGACGCCCTCGCGCGCGGGCTCGTCGCCTCGTTCGGCGTGGCCGAGGTCCCGGCGCTCGGCGCGGCCCTGGAGGCCGCCTCGCACGTCTCCGCCGAGTGGGGCCGGCACGCTCCCGCCGTGTTCACGGCCGCCGCCGACGGCTCCCCGCTCGCCCGGAGCGTGATCGCCGAGGCCGGACGCTCCCTCGCCGCCCTGGTCGCCCGCCTCGCCGCCCGCGGAGTCGCGGTCGACGACGTGGTGGTGGCGGGCGGCACGATCCTGGCCCAGCCCGGCCTGTACGACTCCTTCACGACCGCCCTCGCCGACGCCGCCCCCGGCGCTCGGGCCCAGCCCCTGCGCACTCCCCCGGTACAGGGGGCGGTGGCCCTCGCGCGGGGGCTGCTGTGAGGCGGCGCGGAGGCGGGCGGGGTCCGCCGTTCACCTGTGGGACATGTCGTGGTCGCCGGGCTCTCGTCGCGGGGACACGGCCCGGCCGTAGATCTTCGAACGAACGCACCATCCGGGCTCACGGATCGTCAGAAACCCGCATCCGCGCACCGGATCGCACGTATACCCCCTCGCACGGCTTCTCGCCTCACTCGCACGTCTTCTCGTCTCATGTCTTCTCACCGCACGTCTTCCCGTCGCACGTCCTCCCCGGCCGCACGGCCGTTACCACTCGAGAGAGGCACATCCATGCCGTCACCCGCCGGGCACCGCACGTCCTCGCCCGTGGCCGTGAACAGAAGAGGTTTCCTCAAGGCGTCCCTGGGCGGATCCGCCGCCCTGGTCGCGGCCCCCACCCTGGTGTCCTGGCTGGGCGCCGCCGACGCGAAGGCCGCCACCGCGCCGCTCGCGTTCGTGGACGACTACAAGTCGAACATCACGGCGAACCTCACGCCCGAGACCAACGCCGTGGTGCGGATCCTCGGCGGCATGGCCGAGGTCTGGAAGACGGGCTCCGCCTGGAACACCGGAACGCCGCTGCGCCCCGACGTGCTGCGCGCCAACGTGCGCTACAGCGTCCGCGTCACCACCGCCCGCACGGAGGCGCAGGCCAGGGAGGCCTTCGTCTACGACCGCCAGCACCAGAGCTACGCGATGATCGCCGCGCTGGGCCCGCTCGCCGGCCTCTACCGGGAGGGCGCCAAGGCGGTCACCTCGATCACCGCCGCCCCCGAGACCACGCCGCCGACCACCATCAGCGACGCCGTCCCCGCCGGCGCCCCGGCCGGCTCGGCGATCGGCGCCGGTTCCTACACCTCGGACCTCGGACAGGTGGCCCGGCTGGTCGACACCGTGCGCGGCCCGTTCGCCTCCGGCAAC
Source organism: Streptomyces sp. NPDC002328 (assembly GCF_042890065.1). Classification (NCBI taxonomy): domain Bacteria; kingdom Bacillati; phylum Actinomycetota; class Actinomycetes; order Kitasatosporales; family Streptomycetaceae; genus Streptomyces; species Streptomyces sp. NPDC002328. Next base: position 236,722 of record NZ_JBIARQ010000005.1, read on the forward strand.
CCCGGCAAGTACGCCTTCCAGTACCCGCGACCGTGGCGCATGAACGAGGACAGCGAGGTCGTCGACACCGGGCGAACCGACGCGCTCGGCTACCCCGTCTACGACTCCAAAGTCAAGGTCGTCACCCAGCTGCTGCGCCAGCGCAGCACCTCGCCCGTCGACGACGGCGGCTTCCCCAGCGGGCACACCAACGCCTTCCACCTGGCGTCCCTGGCGTTCGCGTACGCCGTGCCCGAGCGGTTCCAGGAGCTGGTGACCCGCGCCCTCGAGCTGAGCCACACCCGGATCGTCTCCGGCATGCACTCCACCGTCGACGTCCTCGGCGGACGCGTCATGGCCACCGCGCTCGCCGCGGCGGCGCTGGCGGACCCGGCCAACGCCGAGCTGAAGGCGGCGGCGCGAGCGCAGGCCCTCGCCTACTTCACGCAGCGCACGGGCACCACGCCCGACACCCTGTTCGCCCACGCCCACTCCGACGCGGGCGACCCGTACGCCGACCGGGAGGCCAACGCCCGCGCGGTCGAGCCGCGCCTCACTTACATCCTCCGGCAGGAGGGCCCGGACGCGCCGCTGACCGTGCCCAAGGGCGCGGAGGTGCTGCTGGAGACCCGGCTGCCGTACCTGTCCGCGGCCCAGCGCCGGGAGGTGCTGCGCACCACCGCGCTGTCCGCCGGGTACGTGCTGCTGGACGGCTTCGAGCAGTGGGGCCGGCTCAACCTGTTCGCGGCGTCGGACGGTTACGGCGCGTTCGACTCCGACGTGACGGTCACGCTGGACGCGGCGGCCGGCGGCTTCGGGGCGGCCGACGTCTGGCGCAACGACATCGACGGCCACGGCGGTCTGACGAAGAAGGGCACCGGCACGCTCACCCTGACCGGCCGCAACGGGTACCGGGGCGACACGGTCGTGGAGGACGGCGTGCTCGTCTCGGCGGCGGCGGACGCGCTGGGCCGCGGTGACCTGCGCGTGCTGGGCGGGACGCTGCGGATCGACGAACCGACGCGGGTGCGGGGGCTGTTCGCGCTGGAGGCGGGCACGCTGGCGCCGACACTGCGCGCGGGCCGTGACGAGGAGGTGCTGACCGTGGACCGGCGGGTCGTGCTGGGCGAGGACAGCGTGCTGTCGCTGCACCTGGACGCGCAGGAGCCCCCGGCGGACGGCAGCACGGTCCGTGTGCTCGGCGCCCGCGCGCTGCGCGGCCGGTTCGCGCGCGTCGAGCTGAACTCCGACACGCTGCGGGCCGTACCCGTCTACACGGCAGACGGACTGTCGGTACGACTCGTGCGGCGGTGACGCCCTGACGGCGGGAGCGGAGCGGGCCTGACGCGCCCGGTCCTCCTCCGCTCCCGCCGCTCCGGTGGTCCGAGGATCCGGTGGTCCATGGATCCGGTGGTCCATGGATCCGGTGGTCCGAGGACCTGTCTCCCCCGCGGGTCGCCCTCCTGGTGAGGGCGCCGCCCGGCATGCTCCGCACCCGCCGCTCACGACACCCGGAGCGGCGCGGTCCGTGGGCTATGTTGAGCTTCGTGGGAGACAAAGGAGGACCACCGGTGCCATCGCCTCAGCAGGCACGCGCACAGGCATCCACGATCACCTCGGGCAGGACGGGACCGGAGGCGGAGGTGTCCCCGACGTCCCGGCTCAGGGCGCTCTTCGACGGGCCCCATCTGTCCCCGGGGCAACGGCGCATCGCCCAGTACCTGATCGAGCACATCACCGAGGCCGCGTTCCTGTCGATCACCGATCTCGCGGAACGGGTCGGCGTGAGCCAGCCGTCGGTGACCCGGTTCGCGGCGGCGGTCGGCTTCAGCGGGTATCCGGCGCTGCGGGAGAAGCTCCAGTCGATCGCGCTCGGCACCCTGGCCGGGGGCCCGGCCGCCGCCGAGGTGAACCGGAGCAACGAGCTCCAGGCGGCGGTCGACGCGGAGCTGGAGAACCTGGAGAACCTGCGCCGTGACTTCGCCGACCCCGACCAGGTGATCGACGTGGGCCGGCGACTGTCGGCCTCGACCCCGCTCACCGTGCTGGGCCTGCGCATCTCGGCCTCGCTGGCCGAGTACTTCGCCTACGCCGCCCGCCGGGTCCATCCGGACGTGCGGCTGGTGACCCGGGGCGGCAGCGTCGCGTACGACGCGCTGCTCCAGTCCCGGGAGGCGGGCGGCACCTGGGTGCTGGCGTTCTCGATGCCGCGGCACGCCCAGGAGACGCTGACCGCCGTGCGGGTCGCGCGCAGCGCCGGTCTGAAGGTCGCGCTGGTGACGGATCTGGCGCTGGGTCCGGTGGCCGACGAGGCCGACGTCACCTTCGCCACCGGGACCGGCTCCCGGCTGGTGTTCGACTCCTACGCCGCACCCGGCGTGATGGCCGCCGCGCTGCTCCAGGCCATGACGGACGCGGGGCCCGAGCGCACTCAGGCGCGGCTGGAGGAGTACGAGCAGATCGCCGAGCAGCACCACTTCTTCCTGCGGGAGTAGCCACGGCCCGGAAATGTTCCGCCGCTCCGTCCCGCCGCTTTCCCCGCACCCCCCGGTCAGCGAAACGCACGATCGGATCATTGTCGGCATTTCGCGCATGAATGTTTTCATACGTCTTGCAAAGCCGATGGCATATATAAATACTGCTCACGGCTCCACAGCCCGCCAAGGGCTCCAGAACGGACACCCGAAGCCGCCGTCCCCTACCCACGTCGGCGCGAGGGCGTCCGGGGCCTCGCCGGCGCGAGGCCCTGTGGCGGCCCCGGTCATCCCCTAGGCCGGGGCCGCCCCACAACGTCGGACCACCCGTCACGACGCCGTACACCCGGAAGCGATGATCATGCCCCTGACGACGACGCGCATCAGCCCGGACTGGCCGTGCCAGGTCAAGACCCCCGGCAGCTACGACTGGGAACGCTCCGCCGCCAAGTGGCTGCGCGAACTGGTGCCCGCGCGCTACGCCAGCTATCCGGCGCTGCTGCGGCACCCGGTCCTGCTGGCCCGCCATGCGCAGATCCAGGTCCAGCACGAGATCCGGGTGGCCCGCACCGCCCTCCAGACCGCGCGGGCCGACCTGCCGCGGCTCGGCCTCCCGGAGTCGGTCATCGAGCACACCATCAAGCTCTACGCGGCCGAGGTCATGCAGCTCCAGCACATCGCGCGCAGCGTCCGCGCCGTCACCGAGGCGCTCGTGGACCACTCCTGCACACGCTGAACGGCACCCTCCGCTCCGGCCGCGGTGAGGTCATCGTCGCTGGCGACGGCGTTGACGCAAGACCGCGATCGAATGCGGGTGCGTGTGCCATGCTCGTGCCGTGACGAGCGAATCCGCCCGGCCCACGGAGTCCGGCACCATGCCCGACATGGCGGCGCTGACCCGGGTCGTGGCGCGTCAACGCGCCGAGATGGACCGGCTCCAGGAACTGGCGGCCTCCTCGGCGGTGGTGGAGCGGGCCAAGGGCGCGGTGATGGCGCAGACCGGCTGCTCACCGGAGGCCGCACAGGAGGAGCTGCACCGGCGGGCCGAGGAGGCGCGGCGCACGCTGCTGGAGGAGTGCTGGATCACCCTCGGCGGCCTGGGCGGGCTGGGCGGCACGACCGGCGCCGCCCCGGGACCGGACCCGGCCGGCACCGGGAAGGACCCCACCGAGGAGGCTCCCCCGGAAGCCGCCGACGCCGCCGCCGCCCTCGGCCGGCTCGGCCGGGCGCTCGTCCGCGTCGGCGGCCCCCAGGACCTCGCCGGCTGCCTGCTGGAGCATCTCGCCCCCGGCGTCGGGGCCGACGCGGTCATGATCTTCGCGCGGCTGTCCGTCGGCGGGCTCGAACTCGTGGGCCACGCGGGCATCGACGACATCCTGGCCGGCCAGTGGAGCCGGGTGCCGCCGGTCACCGGGATCGCCGCCCTCGACGCCCTGGACAGCGGGAAGCCGCGCTGGCTGGAGAACCTGCGCGAGGACCGCGAACGGTACCTGCTGATCGGGGACCCGCCCGACCGGTGGCCCACCCGGGCCTGGCTGCCGGTGGTGACCGGGCACTCCGCCGACATCGCCCTGGGCGTACTGCGCCGCCGCGAGGGTCCGTTCACCCCCGAGGTCCGACGCCATCTGCTGGACGCCGCCCGACTGTGCGCGGGCGCGCTGCGCACGTTCGGACCGTGGCAGGGCCCCACGCCGGGCACCGTCCCGGACTCCGTGCAGACGGTGTTCGACCGGCTGCCGGTCCCCGCGGTGCTGCTGTCACCGCTGCGCACCCCGGCCGGCGACGTGGAGGACTTCCTCGTCGACGCGGCGACCGCCGGGGCCTTCGACGCCGTGGGCCGCAGCGGGCGCGAACTGCTCGGTCTGCGCTTCCTGGAGTGCTGGCCCTCCGTCACCGGGGAACCGCTGTGGCCGGGCTGCCTGGCCGCGCTGGACTCCGGACAGCCCTACGAGAGCGAGCCGTTCGTCCGGCAGCACACGTCCGCCGGCATCGCCGAGCCGGCGACGGTGTCGGCCCGCGCCGCGCCGCTGGGCGACGGGCTGGTGGTGAGCTGGATCCGGCACGACCCCTCCGACCGGCAGGAGCAGCGCCTCGCGGACGTGCAGCGGCTGGGCAACCTCGGCTGGGCCAACTGGAACCTGGTCACCGGTGAGATGACCTGGTCCTCGCAGGTCTTCTCCATCCTCGACCGCGACCCCGGGCAGGGCGCGGTGCTCCTCGCCCAGCTCCCCGGCCTCGCCCTGCCCGAGGAGGCTCCCGCGCTCACCCGGGCCATCGGGGAGCTGCTGCGGGCCGGGCGGCCGTGTGACGTGCCGATGCGCGTCCTCACCCGCAAGGGCGTCCGGCATCTGCGGGTGGTCGCCGAGGCGGTGTCGGACCGTCACGGCACGCCCGTCGAGGTGCACGGCTTCGTCCAGGACCTGACCGCGCAGCGCAACGCCGAGATAGCGCTCGTCGCGAGCGAGCGGGCCAACCTCACCCAGCACGGCGCGCTCCAGGCCGAGCGGACGGTGGCCGCCCGGCTCCAGGACGCGCTGCTGCCGCTGCCGAAGCGGCCCGTCCGGGTGGCCGGGCTGCGCGTCGACATCGCCTACCTGCCCGCGCAGTCCGGCCTCAACGTCGGCGGCGACTGGTTCAGCGCCATCGAACTGCCCGACGGGGACGCCCTGTTCGTGGTGGGTGACGTCGCCGGGCACGGCATGGACGCCGTCGCCGCGATGGCGTTGCTGCGCTTCACCGCCAAGGGCATGATCATCACCGGCTCCTCGCTGACCGACGCGCTCGTCCGGCTCAACGCGCTGCTGCTGCACTCCCGCGACTCGCACGGCACGGCGACCATGATCCTGGCCCGCTACAGCCGCGCCGAGCGGCGGCTGCTGTGGGCGCAGGCCGGGCATCCGCCGCCGCTGCTGCTGCGCGACGGCGAGGTCCGCTACCTCGACCGGCCCTACGGGGTGCTGCTCGGCGCGCGCGACGACCCGCGCTACGAGGAGGCGGAGTGCCTGCTCGCCCCCGGCGACCGGATCGTGCTGTACACCGACGGCCTGGTGGAGCGGCCCTCGGAGAGCATCGACCGGGGCCTGGAGCGGCTCGCCCGCGCCGCCACGGCGTCCGGGTCCGTCGGGCCGACGCCGCTGGGCGGACTGCTCGGCGCGATGCTGGATCCGGAACGGCGCGACGACGTGTGCGTGCTCGACATCCGGGTGCCGGCGGACGAGACGGAGACGGCCGGGTAGCGCGCCGGGTAGCGCGCCCTCATCCGGTGCGGGACTCCAGGTCGCGGCGGGTGTCGTCGCCGTAGACGCCGGTCTCGTCGCCGCGGATGCCGTACCAGAGCTGGAAGCGGGCCACGGCCTCGGTGAGGACCGTGTCGTAGCGGCCGTCGGTGGCCCCGCCGTCGTAGACGTTCGGGATGCGGCGCAGGCGTTCCTGGAGGTCGGTGACCTGCGGGCCGCTGTCGCCCTCGCTCAGTGTGCCGCCGCCGTCCGGTGCGGTCGCGGCGGGCGGGGTGGCCGTCGGCGCGGGGCTGGCCGGGGCAGCGGGGGCGGCCGGAGGCGTCTGCGCGGCGGCCTGGCCGCCGCGGGCGGGCAGCAGCAGGGCGCAGGCGAAGCCGACGAGCGCCGCCGCGAGCACGGCGAGGGCGGCGATGGCGATCCGGTGCGGTCCGGCCGTGCGGTCCCGGTAGGGCTCGTCCGCCGGTCGCCGCGCCCGGTCGTCGCCGCGCCGCCGCCGGGCCGGGTCGCCGCCGCGCCCGCGGGACGCCTGGCCGCGCTGCCGCGACGGCGTCCGGCGCTGCCGCGTCGGGGCGCGGCGCTCCCCCGGCGACGCGCGGCGCTCCCGTCGGGGTGCGGCGCGGCGGCCCACCGGCGGGAGTTCCTCCGTGTCCGCCTCCGCGCCGGGCCGCGGCTGCGGCAGCGGCACCGCCTCGTAGGCGTCGGTGTCCTCCGTCATCTCGCGGAACAGCTCCGCCAGGGCGTCGGTGTTGCGCGGTCGCAGGACCCGGATGGGTTCCAGGACCGGGCGCTCGAAAGGCTCCCCGGGTCCGTCCGGTGTCGGCACGCTCTCTCCCTCCGGTGGGTCCCCGGGGAGAGATACGGGCGCGCGGGCGACGGGGTTCAGCGTTCGGCGGGCGCGACGGGTCAGCGGGCGCGACGGGTCAGCGGGCGAGGAAGCGGCGCAGGGAGCGGGTGAACGCGGCGACGAAGGCGTCCCGGCCGGTGTCGTCGAGGGCGTCCAGGGACAGGTACGGGTTGAGGTCCTCCAGCTCCACCAGCAGCAGCGCGCCGTCGGGCGCCCGGCAGGCGTCGACGCGCTGGACACCGTGCGCGAGGCCGTTCCAGTCGATGAACCGGCGGGCGAACTCGACGTCCCGCGCGGTGGGTTCGTAGGGCCGGAGCTCCCAGCGGCGCTCGGGGTCCGGGGCGTACAGGGCGTACTGGAGGTCGTCGTCGACGAAGTAGAAGGAGACCTCGTAGGCGAAGACGACGTACGGCTGGACGAGCACGGCGCCGTCGGCCAGGGCGGGCAGGGCGTCGGGGCCGACGACGCGCAGGCCGACCGAGTCCGCGCCGAGCTTGGGCTTGACGACGTAGCGGTCGCTGTCGGGCAGCCGGTGCAGGTCCCCGGAGCGGTCGACGGTGGGGACGACGGGGAAACCCCGCGCGCACAGGTCGAGGAGGTACTGCTTGCCCGCCATGTCGGCGCGGCCGGTGAGCGGGTTGTACACCCGTGCCCCCGTGGCCGACGCGCGCTCGCGGAAGGCGTCGTAGGCCTCGCGGTACCCCAGCACGGGCCCGCTGTTGCGGACGACGACGGCGTCGAAGGCGTCCATCAGCGCCGCCGCGTCCAGCGGATGGCACAGGGCCAGGTCGAAGTCGGCCCGCAGCCGGGAGGCGAGGAAGACGTCCTCGTCGCCGTAGCGCCGCCCGCGGGCCGGGTAGGCCAGGTCGGTGACGTAGAGGAGACGGTCGCGGGCGGCGGACATACGGGACTCCTCGGCCGGGGTGCGGGACGGTCCCGGCAGGGTACGCGGCGGGGACCGGGGCACCGCAGCGGGGTGCCGAGGGGCTGCCGTGGGGGTGCCGTGCGGGTGGGACGGACGGCGGGCGGGAGGCGGGCGGGACGTACGATGGCAGCTCGGGGACCGGGCGACGGCGGCTCGGGGACCGGGACGTGGACCCGGTTCCGCACCGTCGTCCTCTCCTGTCAGACCCGTCAGACCCGTCCGCACCTGTCTCCCGAAGGGCTCGCGACTCCCGTGACCACCGCAACACTCCTCGACGGCAAGGCCGCAGCAGCCGACATCAAGAGCGAACTCGCCCTCCGTGTGCAGGCGTTGAAGGAGCGCGGCATCACCCCGGGGCTCGGCACGATCCTGGTCGGCGACGACCCCGGCAGCCGCTCCTACGTCGGCGGCAAGCACCGCGACTGCGCCCAGGTCGGCATCGCGTCGATCCGCGTCGAGCTGCCCGCCGACGCCTCCCAGGCCGACGTCGAGGCCGCCGTGCTGCGGCTGAACGACGACCCGGCGTGCACGGGGTTCATCGTGCAGCTGCCGCTGCCCGCCCATATCGACACCCACGCCGTGCTGGAGCTGATCGACCCGGTCAAGGACGCCGACGGCCTGCACCCGACCAGCCTGGGCCGGCTGGTGCTGGGCATACCGGGGCCGCTGCCCTGCACCCCGCGCGGCATCATCGACCTGCTGCGCCGCAACCATGTGGCGATCACCGGCCAGCAGTTCTGCGTGATCGGCTGCGGGGTGACCGTGGGCCGTCCGCTGAGCCTGATGCTGACCCGCGCCACCGAGCACGCCACGGTGACCCTGTGCCACGAGGCCACCCAGGACGTGGCCGCGCACACGCGCGTCGCGGACGTCGTCGTGGCCGCCGCCGGGGTGGCGCACCTGGTGACCCCGGACTGGATCAAGCCCGGCGCGACGGTGCTGTCCGTCGGCCTCACCCGCACGGTGGAGGGCATCCTCGGCGACGTCCACCCCGACGTGAGCGATGTCGCCGGGTCCTTCGCCCCGCCGGTCGGCGGCGTGGGTCCGATGACGCGGGCCATGCTGCTGACCAACGTCGTGGAGGCCGCGGAACGGCAGTGACAGCGGGGGCACTCGGTTCCCCCGGGAGGGAACCGAGTGCCATCGGGGGCGGCCGGGTGTTACGTTCCCTGGCATGAGCCCCAGTGACCGCGCGGAGCCGGCCGCCGCGAAGCCGCCCATGCGGGACGCCCTGGTCGCGGCGGCCTTCCGGCTGTTCCTGGAGCGGGGCTACGAGCAGACGACCGTCGACGACATCGTGGCCCTCGCGGGGGTGGGCCGGCGCTCCTTCTTCCGCTACTTCCCCTCCAAGGAGGACGTGGTCTTCCCCGACCACGAGCGCTGCCTGGCCGACATGACCGCCTACCTCGCGGCGAGCGACGACGCCCACGAGCCGGTCCGCCGGGTGTGCGACGCCGCCCGGCTGGTGCTGCGCATGTACGCCGAGAACCCCTCCTTCTCCGTGCAGCGCTACCGGCTCACCAAGAAGGTGCCGGGGCTGCGCGCGTACGAGCTGTCGGTGGTGTGGCGCTACGAGCGCGCCCTCGCCGAGTATCTGCGCGCCCGCTTCGCCGGGCGGGCCGACGGGAACCTGCGGGCCGACGTGATCGCCTCCGCCGTGGTCGCCGCCCACAACAACGCGCTGCGCTCCTGGCTGCGTTCGGACGGACAGGGCGACGCGAGCGCGACCGTGGACCACGCGCTGGGGTACGTGCAGTCGGCGTTCGCCGCGGCGCCGGCCGCCGCCGCGGCGCGGGAGTCGGCCGTGGGGGCCGAGGGCCCCGGGAGCCCCGAGGACGTCGTCGTGGTGGTGGCGCGGCGGGGGGCGCCGCTGTGGCGGGTGGTGCAGGAGATCGAGACGGCCCTCGCCCGGGACTGAATTTTCGGGGTACGCAGTGCCTTTACGCGTGGCACTGAGTGCCATACGCTGAGCGCGTGCACGGTGGCACGGTGAACCGCGCACGTCCGTGCACGGGCGATCCGCGCACGTGGATTCCGGCCCAAGTGCAGGGAGTTGACCAGCGTGTACCACCACTCAGGAAGCGCCGCTCAGCAGGCAGCCGGCTCCTCTGCCGGCGTCCTCGACCGCCGGGGCACGGACGGGGAGACGATCTGGTTCCAGCGCTGCGCCTGGTGCGGCACCGCCATGTACCACCGGCTGCTGTGTCCGGTGTGCCAGGGCAGCGACCTGAGCACGGAGCGCAGCGAGGGCCTGGGAACGGTCCGGCACGCCACGGTCGTGCACCGCAACACCCCCTCCGCCCGCAACGTCTCCCTGATCGAGCTCGCCGAGGGCTTCGTGGTGCGGGGCAGGGTCATGGGCCCGCTCATCGGCGTCCACAACGGCGCCCGCGTCCGGCTCGCCACGGCCAAGGACCCGGTACGGGGCGAGCCGGTCTTCCAGCTCGCCGACGAGCCGTTCCGCAGCTGGCGCTGACGCCGCGTCACCCGGCCCGCGCGCACGCCGGCCGCGGTGACCGGATCCTGTCGGTCCCGTCGACCGGTTCCGGGCCACAGGCAACCCACAGGGCGTTTTCGGGGTTCCTCCGTGACGCGAGGAGCTCCTGAAACGGAAAGGGGCTCCCGCGCTCACAGTGGTGAGGAGTGGACCCTTGATCCGTGCCCGGCGAACCCGGCGAATAGGTGTCACCGCCGTGGCCGCGCTCGCGGCCCTGGCGGGAACACCGGGACTGGCGCAGGCCCAACCCCCTTCCGAGACGAGACCGTCGACCACCGCCGCCGACAGCGCGCTGCCGCCGGGATGGCGGATCGGCGGCGAGGGCGCCGCACGGGAACTGGTGTGGCGCTCACCCACCCGCGTCCCCGCGGGCGACGCCCGGGTGGAGTTCCACGCGGCGGACCGGCTGCTCGGCGTGCCGACGCCGGACAAGGACGGCCACACGTTCCGGCTCGCCCTCGACGAGGCCGGCCCCGGCCCCCTGAAGGACCTCCAGGTGCTGGCCGCCGGCCGCCGCCTGGACGCTCCCGCGCAGAACTCCGCCGACCGGGGCAGGCGTTCGCGCGCCGCCGCCGCTCCGCCCGCCGCGCTTCCGGCCAACTCCGTCGACCCCGGCAAGCCGGGCGGGTACCGCACCGTCACCGGCGAGTACACGCTCGACCCGGTGAAGCTGCCCGGGTTCGCCGCCCCGATCGAGATGCAGGCGGTCGTCGTCGCGCCGAAGGGAGCGACCGGCAAGCGCCCGCTCGCGCTGTTCCTGCACGGCCGGCACACGACCTGCTTCAAGCCGGACGACCCCGACTACATCTCCATCGACTGGCCCTGCCCGACCGACACGAAGAGCATCCCCAGCTACAAGGGCTACCTGAAGGACCAGCAACTGCTGGCCTCCCAGGGCTATGTGACGGTGTCGATCTCCGCCAACGGCGTCAACGGCCAGGACGCGGACGTCGACGACGCCGGCGCCCAGGCCCGCTCCTCCCTGGTCCGGCAGCACCTCGCCCGCTGGGCCGGCTGGTCCGCCAACCCGGCCGCCGCCCCCGCGGCCGTCCGCAAGGCCCCGAAGGCGGACCTCTCGCGCGTGCTGCTCGTGGGCCACTCGCGCGGCGGCGAGGGCGTCAACCGCGCCGCGATGGACAGCCTCTACCCGGCGCCCGCCGCCCAGGACGGCTACAAGGGCCCGGTGCGCTGGAAGATCCGCGGCACCGTCCTCATCGGACCGACGATCTTCGGCCAGAATCCGGTCGCGGACGTGCCGTCGGCGACGATCCTGCCGGGCTGCGACGGCGATGTGTCCGACCTCCAGGGCGAGGTGTACGTCGACGGCACGCGCGGCGTCAGCAAGGGCGCGGCGCTGCACAGCGCGCTCTACATGGTCGGCGCGAACCACAACTACTTCAACAGCGAATGGACCCCGGGCACCGCGGCCGCCCCCGCCTGGGACGACTTCGGAGACGACGGGGACCAGCCGGACCCGGTGTGCGCGCCGGGCGCCGCCACCCGGCTCACCGCCGACCAGCAGCACCATGCCGGCGCGACCTACATCGCCGCCGCCGCCCGGCTGTTCGTCGCCGGCGACGACCGGGCGCGTCCGCTGCTCGACGGCTCCGGCAGGCGGGCCCCCTCCGCCGACCCCGCCCGGGTCCTCGCCCACGCGACCGGCGCGCGCCGCACCGGCGGCTTCCTGCCCGACGGACCGGTGACCGTGACCGGCGCCCGGCTCTGCTCGGCCATCGACCCCGCCCCGGACGCCGCCTGCCTGAACCCGGAGACCCCCGGCAGGTCACCGCACTTCGCCTGGTGGGAGGCCGGACGCGAGACCGGCCGCCGCGCGGTGGCACTGGACTGGTCGGCGCCGGGCGCGACGGCCCGCGTGCGGCCCGCCGCGCCGCTCTCCCTCGCCGGCTCCAAGGAACTCGCGCTGCGGGTCTTCGTGCCGCCGAACACCACCGGCACCCGGCTCGACGTGGCCGTCACCGACGCCGCCGGACGCCGGGCCGCGCTGGGCACGGTACGGGTGGACGGGCTGCCCGGCAGCGACCGCACCTCCTCGTACTGGGCGCGTGAGGTCCGCGTCCCGCTGACCCCCGCCGTGCGCGCCAAGCTCGACCTGAAGCACGTCAAGTCCCTTGACCTGACGCCGCGTTCGGCGTCCGGGAAGGCCTGGCTGATGGACGCCTGGGGCTGGGCCCCCGGCACTCCCGCGGTGCATGCGCCGAAGCTGCCGCGTGTCGACGTCGGCCGCACGATCGTCAAGGAGGGCGACTCGGGCACCCGCACCTACCGCATCCCGGTCGAGATCTCCGGGCGGGGCGTCGGCCAGGTCCGGGTGTACGTCCTCGACCGGGACACCGGGCTCGGCACGGACAAGCTGGTCACGGTGCGGCCCGGCAGCAACGCCATCGACGTGCCGGTCCAGGTGAAGGGCGACACCCTGTTCGCCTACGACCTGCGCCAGGACATCGCCGTGAAGGCGGTCAAGGGCGCGGTCGTCGGCTCGCACCGGGGCGGGGTCACCGCCGAGAACGACGACCCCGAGCCGAAGATCACCGTGACGCCCGTCGCGGACCGGGTGACCGAGGGGCAGGCGCTGACCTGGCGGCTGACGCTGTCCGAGCCCGCCGGCGTGGATCTGTGGCAGCCGATCACGGTGCAGCAGGTCACCGAGGGCACGGAGCTGTCCACCAAGGACGTGGACCCGGAGTGGCTCCTGGCCAACGGCGTGGAGGCCGACCCGGAGCGCCCGCTGCACGAGGTGCTGTGGCTGGGGCAGGACATCCCGGCCGGGACGACGAGCGTCGAGGTGACCGTGCCGACGGTGACCGACCGGGTGGCCGAGCCCGCGGAGTCGCTGCTCATGGAGCTGGACGACTTCGAGGGCCTGCCACGGCCGAACGCGCCTGTGCTCGCGGGCACGGTGCTGGACGCGTCGTAGGGATGTGAGTGCGGGGGCCGACGGTCCGGCCCCCGCACGTCACAAGGTGATGCGGATCCCCACCGTGCCGGCCGCTCCCCGGCGCAGCCGGCTGCCGAGCAGCACGAGGCGGCCCGAGATGCCGTACTTGCGGGCGATCAGCTTGCGGTAGCGGGCAGTGGTCGCCGCGTCGCACAGCTCTGCGGTGGCCTCCGTCTGCTTCCCGGTCGGCCGCCCGCGCACGTCGCACGGGCCGACCAGAACGTCGCCGCGGGCCCGGATCCGCTTCACCTTCCAGGAGTCGGTGACCGTCCAGACCCCGAGCGCGTCCCCGTCGCGGACCACCCACACCGGGGTGGCGACGGTGCTTCCGTTCTTGCGGTAGCTGGTGACCAGCAGGTACTTGCCCGCCGCGAGCGACTCCACCGACGTCTCGTCCATACCGGGAAGTCTAGGGCCCGCCCGCGAAACGCCGGGGACGATCATGTCGGCGGCGCTTCTCATAGACTCCGGGCATGGCGGACGCACAGATGGCTCAGTGGGACGGGGTCACCCGGCGGGAGTCGTACAAGGAGTGGCTCGTCGTGCGGCGGGACCGGCTGGCCGACGCCGCTCGGGACGGGGACTGGGACGTCGTCTTCGATGTGCTCGACGAGGAACCGGTCGCGGTCAACTCCGCGCGGCTCGACGGTCGTAGCGGCTACCGGCCGCTCCACCAGGCCGCTTGGCACGGCGCTCCCGTCGAGACCGTCGAGCGCCTGTGGGGGTACGGTGCCTGGCGGACCCTCAGGGCGGCGGACGGGGCCCGTGCCGTGGACATCGCCGCTCAGCGCGGGCACGGGCACCTGACGGGGCTGCTGGAGCCCGCCCCCAGACGGGAGTTGCCGCCGGAGGCGCTCGGCCCGCTCCAGCACCATCTGCACCGGCTCGTCCGCCACCGCGCCGGCGGCGGCGCCGGCCGCACCGACCTGGCCACCCGGAACGGGATGCGCCTGCCGGAGGTCGAGGTGCTCACCGAGACCGACCGGCCGGCGCTCTGGTTCCCCGTCCCCGGCATGTACGGCGGGTTCAAGATCCAGCTGCACGACCGCGAACTGGTCGTGGACAGCTGGATCCGCGTCGTCGGCGGCTCCGAGCGGACCGACCGGGTCACCGTCGACGGGGTGGAGCTCCAGGAGGGCGAGCGGCTCTGAACGGCCGCCCGAGACACCGGGCTTCGGTGACCGGGCAACGGGCTTCAGGGACCGGGCGTCAGCGCAGTGCCGCCGCCATCCGGCGTACCCCCTCCGTCAGGATCTCCGGTGACGTCCCCAGGTTCAGGCGTACGTGCCCGGCGCCGCCCGTGCCGAACGGGAGGCCGCCGCTGAGCGCCACCCGGCCGCGCTCCAGGAACACCTGGGCCGGATCGTCGCCGAGGCCCAGCGCACGGCAGTCCAGCCAGGCCAGGAAGGTGGCCTCGCCCGGCCGGTGCGCGACGCCGGGCAGCTGTTCCGCGAGCAGGTCGGCGAGGAGCCGGCGGTTGGCGTCGAGGCCGGCCAGCAGGGCGTCCAGCCAGGCCGTGCCGTCGCGCAGGGCGGCCGTGTGGGCGAGGACGCCGACATGGCTCGGCCCGTGGCCGACCTCCTCCGGCAGCCGGTCGAGGTCGGCGGCGGCAGCGGGGCCCGCGACGGCGAGGGCGGCCTTGAGCCCGGCCAGGTTCCACCCCTTCGACGCGGACGTCAGCGACAGCCCGTTCTCCGCGCCGGGCACCTGGAGATAGGGCACGAAGTCGACGCCGCCCGCCGTGAGCGGGGCGTGGATCTCGTCGGCGACCACCCGCACCCCGTACCGCTCGGCGAGCGCCGCGACGGCGGCCAGCTCCTCGGCGGTGTGCACGGTGCCCGTCGGGTTCTGGGGGCTGCACAGCAGATGCGCGGCGCGCCCGCCGCCGGCGACGGCCCGCCGGTAGGCCCGCGCGAGGACGTCCAGGTCGAGCCGTCCGTCCGCGCCGAGCGGCGCCTCCGCGATCCGGCGGTCCATATGGGCGACGAACCGGAAGAACGGCGGGTACACCGGCGGGTTCACGATCACCGGGTCCCCCGGGCCGGTCACCAGCTTGAGCATCTCGACGACGCCCAGCATCACGTCCGGCACGATCGCCGTCCGCTCGACCGCGAGGCCGTGCCATCCCCACCGCTTCCCGGCGAACGCGGCCAGCGCCTCGGCGTAGCGGGTGCCCGCGGGATAGCCGGTGTCGCCGAGGGCGAGCGCGTCCTCGACCGCGCGGACCACGGGTCCGGCGAGCGGCACGTCCATCTCCGCGACCCACAGCGGCAGCACGTCGGCCGGGTACGTGCGCCATTTCAGGCTCGTACGCCGGCGGAGCCGGTCGAGGGTGAGGAGGGTAAGGGGATTCGGTTCACCGGACATCTCGTGCGGGATCCTGGTCATGGCCACAAGATAGGCGCCCTCCTGACACTCGGCCCGCGTACCGTGCGGGCCCTACGGGCCCTACGGGCCCTGCGGGGCCTGCGGGGCCTGCGGGGCCTGCGGGGCCTGCGGGGCCTGCGGGGCCTGCGGGGCCTGCGGGGCCTGCGGGGCCTGCGGAGCCGAGCGTGCCGTCCGGGCCTGCGGGCCGTGCGGAGCCTGCGGGGCAACGAGCGCAGTGGGTCGCGGCCCGGGGACCCGCGGCCGGCAGCCGGGGCGTGCAGCCGGAGACCCGCGGCCGGCAGCCGGGGCGTGCAGCCGGAGACCCGCAGCCGGCGGCCGGGGCGTGCAGCCGAGGCGCACGACACGCGGCCGACAGCCGGGGCGCGCAGCCGGAGACCCGCGGCCGGCAGCCGGGGCATGCGGCCGGAGACCCGCGGCCGACGGCCAGGGCGTGCAGCCGAGGCGCACGACACGCGGCCGACAGCCGGGGCATGCAGCCGGAGACCCGCGGCCGACGGCCAGGGCGTGCAGCCGGAGACCCGCAGCCGGCGGCCAGGGCGTGCAGCCAAGGCGCACGACACGCGGCCGACAGCCGGGGCGCGCGGCCGGGGCGTGCGGCCGGCGACCCGCGGCCGGCGGCCAGGGCGTGCGGCCGGGGCACGCGGCCGAGGCGCACGGCCCGCGGCCGGCGGCCGGGGCGCGCAGCCGGGGACCCGCGGCCGACAGCCGGGGCGTGCAGCCGGGGACCCGCGGCCGGCGGCCAGGGCACGCGGCCGGGACCCGTGGCCGGCGGGCGGGACCCGTGGCCGGGAAACCCCGGGGCCGGGGGCGCGGGTGGGCTCTGCGGTCTAGATTGCTGGTTGACCCCGGCATATGAACGAGCCGGGGCCCGATTCGACCGAGCCGGCACCCATCACAGGAGCTGATCCGTGACCGAGCACTTAACCGCCGTCGGCGCCAAGGCGGCGCAGTCCTCCCGCGAGCGCATCGACACCTCGCAGCCGCACACCGCCCGTATCTGGAACTACTGGCTGGGCGGCAAGGACAACTACGAGGTCGACCGGGCGGCCGGCGACCAGATCCGCCGGCTGCACCCGGGCATCGGCGAGTACGCCCGCGCCGACCGCCTCTTCCTCGGCCGCGCCGTACGCCATCTGGTGGCCGACGTGGGGATACGCCAGTTCCTCGACATAGGCACCGGACTGCCCACCGCGGACAACACGCACGAGGTCGCCCAGCGGGCCGCCCCGGACTCCCGGATCGTCTACGTCGACAACGACCCGCTGGTCCTGGCGCACGCCCGCGCCCTCCTCGCGAGCACCCCCGAGGGCCGCACCGACTATCTCGACGAGGACCTGCGCAACGTCGACGCGATCCTCGAACACGCCGCCAAGACACTGGACTTCGAGCGGCCGGTGGCGCTGATGCTGCTCGGCGTGGTCATCTTCGTCGGCGACGACGAGGACCCGTACGGCGTGGTGCGCCGGCTGACGGACGCGCTCCCGGCGGGCAGCCATCTGGTGCTGTCGCACACCGTCACCTCCCCGGCGATGCCGGACGTGGACGAGGCGGTGAGGTTCTGGAACGAGCACGGCACCCCGAAGCTGACCCAGCGCACCCCCGCGGACGTGGCCCGTTTCTTCGACGGCCTGGAGCTGCTGGAACCGGGTGTGGTGTCCTGCTCGCGCTGGCGTCCGGAGGGAACCGGCGGGGCGCTGCCGGACGAGGTCGCCATGTTCGGCGGGGTGGCCCGCAAACCGTAAATGATCACGCGCCGGGTGAACGCTGCGGCTCCCGTGCCCGTATGGAGATGAGGGCGCTCAACGACCGGAGGGCCCCGCGGTGTTGAGACCGCGCGTTCTGGTTCGGGAGCCATGCATGAGGCACGTACGACGGCGGATCGTCCGGCGAGCGACACGGCTGGCGGCCGTCGGCGGACTCCTCCTCGGAGGAGCCATGGTCACGCAGGCGGCCATGGCGAGCGAGACGCCCGTCACCTCGGCGGTGACGGGCGATGCGGCGCAGTCCGCCGACGGCACCGGGGCGAACCTGGTGAAGACGCTCGGGACCGCCCGCACCGCGGGCACCTGGATCGACGACGAGGGGCGGCCGGTCGTGGCCGTCACGGACGAGACGACCGCCGCCACGGTCCGCGAGGCGGGCGCGCAGGCGAAGGTCGTCGGGCACAGCATGAACGAGCTGAGGTCGGCGACGGCGGCGCTGCGTTCGGCGCCGAAGGTGCCGGGCACCGCGTGGGTGCTGGACTACCGGAGGAACCAGGTGGTGGTGCGGGGCGACAAGACGGTGTCCGCCTCCGACTGGTCGCAGATGACGAAGGTCGCGTCACGCATCGGCAGTTATGTGCGCATGGAGCGCACCTCCGGCACGTTCACCACCCGGATCAACGGGGCGCTGCCCATCCTGTCGACCGGCGGACGCTGCTCGGCGGGCTTCAACGTGACCAACGGGTCGAACGACTTCATCCTCACCGCCGGGCACTGCGGGCCCACCGGGGCCACCTGGTTCGCGGACAACCAGGGCAACCGGGCGTTGGGCAAGACGGTCAACTCCAACTTCCCCGGCAGTGACTTCTCCCTCGTGCAGTACGCGAGCGGGGAGGCCGGCCAGGGGGCCGACGTGGTGGCCATCGGCAACGGCAACGGGGTGCGGATCACGGGCGTCGGCGACGCGGCCGTCGGGCAGCGGGTGTTCCGCAGCGGCAGCACGACCGGGCTGCGCGACGGCGAGGTCACCGGCCTGGACGCGACGGTCAACTACCCGGAGGGCACGGTCTCCGGGCTGATCGAGACGACCGTGTGCGCCGAGTCCGGGGACAGTGGCGGCCCGATGTTCTCCGAGGGCATCGCGCTCGGCATCACCTCGGGCGGCAGCGGCGACTGCAACTCGGGCGGCACGACGTACTTCCAGCCGGTGACGAAGGCGCTGTCCCAGCTGGCCGTGCAGCTGATCGTGGCCGCGCCCTCCGACGTCCAGAACGGCGCGTCGGCCGCGCCGTCGGGAGACGGCTCCCAGCCGACGTCCTCGCCGACGGGCGCCGCCGGGGCGGCCTCGGGCGGGACCTCGCCGGGCTCGACGACCCCGGCGACGGGCGGAACGGACGGCGCGACCCTCGCGTCCCGCCTGGTGGATCCCCGCAACGTCGGTCCGGGGCTGCTGGTGATCGCGGGAAGTCTGGTCGCGCTGGTCGCCACGCGCTACATCCGCGCGGAGCAGGACCGCAAGGCCTACCAGCGGTACTACTCGACGACCTGGGGGTGATCGGCCGCGGCGGCCCACTCCAGGACGAGCCGCTGGTACTCCTCGCGCTGCTCGCCGCTCAGTGTCCCGCCCGATCGGAGCCACAGGGCCCTGATCTCCTCGTTGACCTCTTCGGCCGATCGCTCGGAGAGGTGTTCGACAGTGGTGGACATGGTGTGAATCTTACGGCGTGGCAGGTGAAGGCAACGTGAGTGATACCCAAGCCAAATGGACAAAACGGACGTGTCACTGATCACGTCCGTCTGTCCGCCTCACCTGCCCGGTCCGCCGGTCACGTCCCCGGCTTGCGCCCGTACACGAAGACGTCGTCGCCGTTCCTCAGCAGGGACCAGTACTTCTGCGCGGCGGTCTTGGTCATGTTGACGCAGCCGTGCGAGCCCGGCGGGTTCCACATGCTGACGCCGACCGAGTGGAAGGCCTGACCGCCGTCGAAGAACTGGCTGTAGGGCATCGGCACGTGGTAGATCGTCGACACGTGGTTGATGTTCCGCCAGTAGATCTTCTTCAGCCCGGTGCGGGTCTCGTACCCGTTGCGGCCGGTGCGGACCGGGACGGGCCCGTAGACGAGCTTGCTTCCGTCCTGGATCCAGCTGAGCTGGAGGGTGAGGTCGACGCAGGCGATGCGGCCCTTGTTGGTGGGGCACTTGCCGGCCTTGTTGGGCTTGTTGCCCACGGCCTTCTGCTTGTTCATGAGATCCATCACGCCCCAGGTGACGGGTCCCGCGTAGCCGATGTTCGGCGTGATGCCGTGCTTGTTCTGGAACGCCCGGATCGCCTTGCAGTCGGCGGCCGACTGCTTGCCGTCCACGGGCCGGCCGAGGAACTTCTCGACCTGCTTCTGGTACGGCCCGGCCTGCGTCGAACAACTCGCGGCCTGCGCGGGCGTCGTGCCGAGTGCGAGCGTCAACGGCGCTATGAGCCCCGTGACACCGAGCACGACGGCTCCTCGTCTGCGTATGTCCCCCATGGCTGCCTTCTTCCTGGCGTGGTACGGCGATCTCGACTTCCTAGACCAGTGGGCAGCGACGGCGGTTGTAGTCCTCCGCGAGCTGTGACGAAACAGTGAACTTTGTGTCAGGGCCGGGCCGGTAGCGTGCTCGAGTGACCTCGTTCCTCCAGCAACTGCCCGCACTCGTCGGTGTGGTGATCGGCGCTCTGGGCTCCTACCTGGCGCTGGCGCGCAGCGACCGGGAGCGGTTCCGGCGCGAGCGCGCGGCCCGGTGGGAGGAGCGACGGCTCGCCGTGTACTCCGACTACGCGCGGACGTTGAAGAAGTCGGTCGTGCTGACGTACCGGGTCGCCGCGCACCTCGGCAACGACCCGCATCCGCATCCGATGTCCTTCGCGGAGGCGGAGCCGTTGATGGCGGAGGCGATCGACGGGCGGGACCCGACCGGCGAGGCGCTGATCATGCTGGGCAGCCGTGAGGTGGTGGAGCGGGCCCGGGAGTGGGTGACGGTGGTGATGGAGATGGAGCGGTTCGTGCGGGCGGGCACGCGCGAACCGGCCGCCTGGCCGCCGCTGCTGGAACGGCAGCGGGCCGCTCGGGAGGGCTACTACGCGGCCGTACGCGACGATCTGGGACTGCCGCCGGGGCACCCGGCCCGCTGGTCGGCGTCCCTGCCGTCCCAGACATCCCCGGCACCCCAGGCGTCCCCAGCGTCTCCGGCGTCTCCGGCACCCCCGGCGTCTCCGACGTCCCCGGCACCCCCGGCGTCCCCAGCGTCTCCGGCGTCTCCGGCACCCCCGGCACCCCCGGCGTCCCCGGCGTCCCCAGTGTCTCCGGCACCCCCAGCGTCCCCAGCGCCTCCGGCACCCCCAGCGTCCCCAGTGTCTCCGGCACCCCCGGCGTCTCCGGGACCTCCGGCGTCCCAGGCACCCCCAGCGTCCCCGGCGTCCCCAGCGCCCCCGGCGTCCGACCGGTGAGCCGCCGTCGTGTGGGCCGTCAGCGGTACCCGGCGGTGTCCGCCGGCTTGCCCGGGTCCTGCACCTCGACGAGGTAGCGCCAGGCGTCCGGGCGGCTGCCGTCGAGGTCGGTGAAGCCGTAGACGGGGGCGAGGCCGCCGCTGGACAGCGACCGCCCGTTGAAGCGGGACACCTCGGGGTCGGCGGCCAGCGCGGCGACGGCCCGGCCGACGTAGCGGGGCGTCTCCGAGATGGCGAAGTGCGGGACGCGGTCAAGGGCGTCGCGCCAGTTGTCCTCGCGGACGCCGTAGTGGTCGAGCATCATCTCCGAGCGCAGCCAGCCGGGGGTGAGCGCGAGGGCGGTGGCGCCGCGCGGACCGAGTTCATGGCCCAGGGAGAAGGCCATGCGCAGGACGGACGCCTTGGCGAGGTCGTAGAAGAAGTTCACGCGGTAGGTGTCGCGGTTGTACTCGGCGGTGCCGTCGGTGACCTCGACGACCAGGCCGCCGGGGCGGCGCAGCAGCAGCGGCAGGGCGTGGTGGCTGGTGATCGCGTGGGTCTCGACCGCGAGCCGCAGCAGCCGCAGCCCCTTGTCGAGGTCGTGCTCCCACAGCGGGGTGTCCCACTCGAAGAGGTTCTCGCCGCCCCAGATGTCGTTGACGAGGACGTCGAGGCGGCCCCGCTCGGCGTCGATGCGGTCGACGAGCGCGCGGACCTGCGCGGGGTCGAGATGGTCGGCGGGGACGGCGATGCCCTGGCCGCCGGCCGCGGTGACCAGGTCGGCGGTGTCCTCGATCGTCTCGGGGCGGTCGTACTCGGAGCGGCGGGCGCGGGTGGTGCGCCCGGTGACGTAGACGGTGGCGCCCGCCGCCCCCAACTCCACGGCGATGCCGCGCCCCGCGCCCCTGCTCGCCCCGGCGACCAGCGCGACCTTGCCTTCCAGCGGACCGGACATGTCCGACCTCCCGTACGTGTTCCGTCGATGTCGTCATCGAGGATCGCGCGGAAGCCGGACACCTCCTGTCGCCTTTTCCGGCCCGGTCGCCCGGCTGTTCCGCCCGGTCACCCGGCCGGCCGCAGCCTCTCCTCCAGAGCCGCGTCGTCCGGCAGGAACCACAGCTGGCGGCCCTGGTTGGACTCGTGCACGAAGTCCCGCAGGGCGGAGCTGTCGGCGACGTACCCGGAGACGTCGCCGACGACGGCCAGTCGCAGCCGGTAGTTCGCGAACTTCTGCACCACCGCGCCGGCGACCCCCGACCGCAGCCGGAAGAACTCCTCCGCCACCCGTTCGGCGGGCACGGCGACGACCTCGGCGTCCTGCCCGAACGCGTCGCCGATCAGGTCGAGCGCCGCGCTCTCGCCGTCGAGCGCCGGGCCTTCGGGGGCGCAGCGCAGGACGCGGGTGTCATGGAGGGTCACCAACGTGGTGGTCGTCGTCATGTGGGTGATCCTAGGGTCGTCCGGCGCCTCAGTGGCCCCGTGCGATCCATTCCTCCAGGTGGGGAGCCTCGGCGCCGATGGTGGTCGGGTCTCCGTGGCCGGTGAGGACCTTCGTCTCGGGCGGGAGGGTCAGCAGGCGGTCGCGGATCGAGGTGATGATCGTCGGGAAGTGGGAGTAGGAGCGGCCGGTGGCGCCGGGGCCGCCCTGGAACAGGGTGTCGCCGGTGAAGAGCACGCCGAGCCCGGGATCGTGCAGGCAGACCGCGCCGGGCGCGTGCCCGGGGGTGTGCAGGACGGTGAGGTCGGCGCCGGCGGCCTCGATGACCTGGCCGTCGGCCAGATGGGCGTCGGGCTCGCGGTCGGGGTGGGTCAGCTTCCACAGCGGCAGGTCGTCGGGGTGCAGCCAGATCGTCGCGCCGGTGAGGTCGGCGAGGGCGGGCGCCGCGCCGACGTGGTCGTTGTGGGCGTGGGTGCACACGATGGCCGTCAGCCGGCGGTCGCCGACGGCCTCGGCGATGGCCTCGGCGTCGTGGGCGGCGTCGATGACGACGACCTCGTGGTCGTCGCCGACGAGCCAGACGTTGTTGTCGACGTCCCAGGTGCCGCCGTCGAGGCTGAACTGGCCTGAGGTGACGAGGCGTTCGATGCGCGCGGACATCACAGCACCACCACCGAGCGCAGCACGTCGCCGTGGTGCATCCGGTCGAACGCCTTCTCCACCTCGTCGAGTTGAATCGTCTCGGTCACGAACGCGCCGAGGTCCAGGCGACCTTGCTGGTGCAGGTCGATCAACATCGGGAAGTCCCGGGAGGGCAGGCAGTCGCCGTACCAGGAGGACTTGAGCGATCCGCCGCGTCCGAAGACGTCCAGCAGCGGCAGTTCGAGCTTCATCTCCGGTGTGGGCACGCCGACGAGGACGACCGTGCCGGCGAGGTCGCGGGCGTAGAAGGCCTGCCGGTAGGTCTCCGGACGGCCGACCGCCTCGATGACCACGTCCGCGCCGAAGCCGCCGGTCAGTTCGCGGATCGCCTCGACCGGGTCCGTCTCCTTGGAGTTGACGGTGTGGGTGGCGCCCATGGCGCGGGCCTTCTCCAGCTTGCGGTCGTCGATGTCGACGGCGATGATCCGCGCCGCGCCGGCCAGGTTCGCCCCGGCGATCGCCGCGTCGCCGACCCCGCCGCAGCCGATGACGGCGACCGAGTCGCCGCGGCCGACGTTGCCGGTGTTGATCGCGGCGCCGATGCCGGCCATCACGCCGCAGCCCAGTAGTCCGGCCACGGCGGGCGACACCGCCGGGTCGACCTTCGTGCACTGGCCGGCCGCCACCAGCGTCTTCTCGGCGAACGCGCCGATGCCGAGGGCCGGCGACAGCTCGGTGCCGTCGGTGAGGGTCATCTTCTGGCGGGCGTTGTGGGTGTCGAAGCAGTACCAGGGCCGGCCGCGCAGACAGGCCCGGCACTGTCCGCACACCGCCCGCCAGTTGAGGATCACGAAGTCGCCGGGGGCGACGTCGGTGACACCGTCGCCGACGGACTCCACCACGCCGGCCGCCTCGTGCCCGAGCAGGAAGGGGAACTCGTCGTTGATCCCGCCCTGCTTGTAGTGCAGATCGGTGTGACAGACCCCGCAGGCCTGCACCTTCACCACCGCTTCCCCGGGCCCGGGGTCGGGCACCACGATCGTCTCCACCCGTACCGGCTCGTTCTTGCCCGGTGCGATCACTCCGCGCACTTCCTGCGCCATGGTCCTGCCCCTTTCGTAGGCGGCGGTCCGTCCCACCTCCGACCCTACGGGTGACTGATCGGTAAGAGCACGGCGATCGGGGCCGGTCATCGGGCGGACGACCTGGTTCCGGCCATGCCGGGAGGCCGTCGACGTAGCCTGAACGCCGTGTCCGGACCGGCGACGAGGAGCCCCGTGAGCAACGCAGAGACAGCCGCTGTCCAGCCCCCGTGGCGGCTGCTGCTGGGTTATGTACGACCGCACCGCCGGGCCCTGCTGGCGGGGGCGGTGCTCTCGCTGGTCACCGGGGCGACGGGACTGCTGCTGCCGCTGGTGGCGAAGGGGCTGATCGAGGATCTGGGGCGGGACCGTCCGATCACGGGCGCGCTGCTCGCGCTGTCGGGTCTTGTGGTCGCCAACGCGGCGCTGGGCGCGCTGGGTTCGTACGTCCTGCGGCGCACGGCCGAGTCGGTGGTGCTCGGGGCCCGGCGGGCGCTGTCGTCGTATCTGCTGCGGCTGCGGATACCCGCCGTGGACCGCAGCGAGCCGGGCGATCTGATGGCCCGGATCACCTCCGACACGACGCTGCTGCGGGAGGTCACCACCGACTCGCTGGTCGGCCTCGGCACGGGCGGGCTGACGCTCGTGGCGACGGTCGTGCTGATGGGGGTGGTGGATCCGGTGCTGCTCGCGGTGACCCTGGCGGTGATCGTGGGCGCGGGCGTGGTGCTGGGCGCGATCGTGCCGCGGATCAACCGGGCCAGCCGCGAGGCGCAGGACGCGGTGGGCGTGATGGGCGCCTCACTGGAACGGGTGCTCGGCGCGCTGCGCACGGTGAAGGCGTCGGGCGCGGAGGAGCGGGAGGAGCGGGCGCTGCACGCGGCGGCCGAGGAGTCGTGGCGGCAGAGCGTGCGGGCCGCGAAGTGGTCGGCGGCGGCGGGCAACACGGCCGGGCTGGCGATGCAGACGGCGTTCATCACGGTGCTGGCGGTGGGCGGGGCGCGGGTGGCGACGGGCGCGATCGACGTGGCGACGCTGGTGGCGTTCCTGCTGTACGTCTTCTATCTGATGGCGCCGATCCAGCAGGTCGTCGGGGCGGTCACGCAGTACCAGACGGGCTCCGCCGCGCTGAGCCGGATCCAGGAGGCGCTGCGGCTGCCCGCGGAGCCCGCGGCGGGGCCCGCGCCGCTGCCGTCCCCGGCCGCCGAGCCGGCCTCGCTGGCCTTCGCCGGCGTCCGTTTCCGGTACGCCGAGGACCTGCCGTACGTGCACCACGGGGTGACGTTCGAGGTGCCGGCGCGGGGCATGACCGCGTTCGTCGGCCCGTCGGGGGCCGGCAAGACCACGGTGTTCTCGCTGATCGAGCGGTTCTACGAGCCCGAGTCCGGCACGATCAGCGTGGACGGCCGTGCCCTCGCGGACTGGGAGCTGCCCTCGCTGCGGTCGGCCATCGGGTACGTGGAGCAGGACGCGCCGGTGCTGTCGGGCAGCCTGCGCGACAATCTGCTGCTGGGGAACGCGGAGGCGGACGAGGAGACCGTGCGGGGCGTGCTGAAGACGACGCGGCTGGACACGTTGGTCGCGCGGCTGCCGCAGGGTCTGGACACGCTGGTCGGGCACCGGGGGACGAAGCTGTCGGGCGGGGAGCGTCAGCGGGTGGCCATCGCCCGCGCCCTGCTGCGCAGCCCGCGTCTGCTGCTGCTCGACGAGGCGACCTCGCAGCTGGACGCGGTGAACGAGGCGGCGCTGCGCGACACGGTCGCGGACGTGGCCCGGACGACCACCGTCCTCGTCGTCGCCCACCGGCTGTCGACGGTCACCTCGGCCGACCGGATAGTCGTCATGGACGCGGGCCGGGTGCGGGCGGTGGGCACGCACCGTGAGCTGGTGGCGGCCGATCCGCTGTACGCGGAGCTGGCGGCGACGCAGTTCCTCGCCACGGCCGAGTGACGCGGTTCCTCGCCAGGGCCGAGTGAGGCGGGGCCGCCGCCCGCCCGGGGTCCGGGCGGGCGCGGTGGGGTTCGGATCAGGCCTGGACGACGGGCAGGAGCGCGGTGACGGGGGCGACGAGGTCGGTGACCTGGTGCAGCTCGTTCAGCTTGCGCAGCTCGGTCACCTTGTTCACTTCACCCAACTGCCGGGACACCGGGGGCAGTTCGTCCCGGTGTTCGGCGGGGATGTCGTTGGCGGCGAGCGAGTCGAGGAGGGTCATCGGGTTCAGTCGGCCGCCGGCCGGGGCTTCGGCCGCGTTCGCCATGGGCGCCGCGAGGCCGGTGACCCCGACGGCGAGAACGGCGGCGGCGACGATGCGTCGAGTGGAGATCATGCCCTCAGCAACGGGACACGGGTCCTCGCGGACACGGGCGCGGGGCGGCGCTCACCCGACAGGCGGACGACGGCGTCGAGGGCTTGCCGGGGGCGGGCCGGCGGAGGAGCCTCGAAGGTGAGGGCCCGGCGGCCCGCCCCCTGGGTCCGCGGGCCCGACAGGGAGGTCACCATGGGCACCGCGGCAGGCTCCGCCTTCGACACCGAGACACTGCGCAGGGGCGTCGAGGGGCGCACCCCGGCGACGCTGCTGTCGCTCTACGCGGACGACGCGGAACTGCGCGTCGTGGACCGCGACAGCCAGCCCAGCAGGCCCACCGTCCTGCACGGCCGTGACGAGATCGCCGCGATGCTCGACGACGTCTACAGCCGTGACATGACGCACCGGCTGGAGGCCTGCGTCGTCCAGGGCGACCGGGCCGCCTTCACCGAGTCCTGCGAATACGCGGACGGGGTCCGGGTGTTCGCCGAGTCGATGATCTCGCTGCGCGACGGCAAGATCGTCGAGCAGACGATGATCCAGGCCTGGGACGAGTAGCGGCGGTCAGGGCCGACCGGGGCCGGGGCCGTCCGGAGCCGGGGGGCGCAGGATGTGCAGGAGCTGGCGGACCAGTTCGTCGACCACCTCCTCCACGGTGGCGTCGACCCAGCCGGTGCTCCAGTCGTGCAGGAGGCCGTTGACGCTGCCGATGAAGGCCGCCGCGGCGAGGCGGTAGTCGCGCGGGGCCGCCTCGCCGCGGGCCGCCGCCGCGGTCGCCTCCGCGCAGATGAGGTCGACCCACTGGGCGCGGCGGGCCAGGCGCTGTTCCTCCATGCGGGGGCTGACGCCGACGATCTCGACGAAGGTGATGCGGATGCGGCGCGGGTCGGCGGTGACGCTGTCGGCGTAGGCGCGGAAGATCGCGCCGACCCGCTCGGCGAGCGGGAGGCCGTCGGCGGCGGCGACGGCCGCCAGGACGGCTTCCTCGGACCAGGCGTTGACCTGGAGGTGCAGTGCGGCGAGGACGTCCTCCAGGGTGTGGAACTCCTCGTAGAACTGGCGGGTGGACAGGCCGGCGGCCTCGCTGAGCGCCGCGACGGTCGTGCCCCGGTAGCCCGGGGCGTCGCCGAACAGCCGCAGCGCCGCGTCGAGGAATCTCCGGCGTCGCTCGGCCTGCCGCTGCTCGGCCGTCTTGCCCGCGTATCGGCCGGTCGGCGCTCTCAGCCTGCCCGCCACTGGCCCTCCCTCATCGATTCCTGGTCCGATTTTGTCGTGCGCACAGTCTTGTGGCGAAGGGCCCTCCTTCCTTACTTTCCAGTAAGTCCATTCTGAACGCAGCCGTGTTCAGATTCGGCTCCTTCCTTCCGCGCGCCCACGCACCGCCCCCACCCGGAGGAGAGCAGTCATGTCCGCCCTCAGACCAAGGCACCTCGGTTCCCTGGCCGCCGCCCTCGTCCTGGCCGCCGCAGCCCCCGCGAGCTCCGCCACGGCCGGCCCGGACGCCGCGGCGCTGCGCGAGGTGCTGTTCGTCGCCAACAACTGGGACGGCACCGCCGACGTCATCAGGTCCACCGGCGACTTCGCCAAGATCGGCCGGATCAACGTCATTCCCGACAAGGACCAGCGGATGGCGGAGATCAACGCCGACCCCGTCCGGTGGATCGCCTTCATGACCATCCGCAACAGCGTCGGTGAGGGTCACGACCAGTTCGTCGACGACATGTACTCCACGCCCGACGGCTCGTCGGTGGTCGTGTCCCGGCCTAGCTTCGCCGACGTCGTCTCGATCGACGTCTCGACGGGGGCCGTGAACTGGCGTTTCCCGGTGTCGGGTTACCGTTCCGACCACATGGCCGTCTCCCCCGACGGCACCCGGGTCGCGGTCTCCGCCTCGACCTCGAACACCGTGCACGTGCTGGACATCACCACCGGCAGACAGCTCGGTTCGTACTCCACCGGCGACAAGCCGCACGAGAACATCTTCACCAAGGACGGCAAGCAGATCTGGACCATGTCGATCGGCGACGTGAACACCGCGCTCGACGCTCCATGGCTGGACTGGACGAAGGGCGACCGGCGCATCACCGTCGTCGACGCCACGACGTACCGGCAGGTCAAGGTGGTCGACATGCGCGAGCGCCTGAACACGATCGGCCTGACGGACTACTCGGACGCCGTCCGCCCGGCGGCGTTCTCCCCGGACGAGTCCAAGCTCTACTTCCAGGTCTCGTTCTTCAACGGCTTCTTCGAGTACGACATCGCCACGGACAAGATCACCCGGACGAAGACCCTGCCCAAGAACCCCGCGACCAGCGACGACCGCACCACGTTCGTCAACGACTCGCGCCACCACGGCCTGTCGATGAGTCCCGACGGCGGCAAGCTGTGCGTCGCGGGCACGATGGACGACTACGCGACGGTCGTCGACCGCACAACCCTCCAGCAGGGTCCGCTCGTCACCGCGTCCAAGCCCTACTGGGCGACCGTCAGCGGCGACGGCAAGCAGTGCGTCGTCTCGGAGAGCGGCTCGGACCAGGTCACGGCGATCGACTTCGCCACCGGCCGAAAGGTCCTCTCGGTGCCGGTGGGCGACCACCCGCAGCGGGTGCGGCTGGGCCATGTCGACGCCGGCTGGACGGGCCCCGGCAACTGACGGACCCTCCTTGGAGGACGGCGCCCCCGGGACCACCCGGGGGCGCCGTCGTCCGTCCCCGTCGTCTATCCCAGCTTCTGCGTCACCCAGGCCGACAGCTCCGAGCGGGCCGCGGCCAGCAGGGAGGCGGACGGTGCGGTGGCTCCGTTGGTGACCAGGGCGTAGTGGACGGCGCCCGAGTCGGGGGCGGTGAGCAGCAGGCGGCGGCTGCCCGTGCCGCCCGGTTCCGGGGCCGCGCCGATCTTGGCGGTGCTCGTGTACGCGGGCGGGCCGTACACCGTGCCGAGGTCGGAGACGACGGTGGTGGCGGCGGTGGGGAAGGAGGCGGGCAGGTGCAGTTCGGTGGGGGCGGCGCTGCCGTTCGACCGCCACACCAGTAGGCCGTACTGGCCGGAGCCGACGAGCTGCGCCGTGCTGGGCAGGGAGCTCGGCACCGGGTTCCAGGTGAGGGTGGTCGAGCCGTCGCGGGAGCGGTCCTCGTAGGTGAAGGCGAGGGTGGTGCCGCCGGTGGCGCTCGGGTAGACCCGGTCCAGGAGCCGGGCGTCCTGACGGAGCGTCGCCTTGCCCGCGTCGTCGAGGCGTACGGCGGAGAGGTCCTCGTCGTTCCAGGCGTCGCCCGCGGTGAGCACCTTGTCGGGGTTGCCGTTCATCAGCTCGCGGTGGCGGCCGTTGTAGATGTCCCACTGCCACTGCTGGCCGGAGAGGACGGGTCCGGAGGCGGCCGGGGTGTTCCACCAACTCGCGCCTTTCACGCGGGAGTCGAGGGCCTGGTACATGGCCTTGAGGACGGTCGGGGCCTTGTCGGCGACGGTGCCCGCGAGGGGGTGGCCGAACTCGCTGACGACGGCGGCCGTGCCTGCCGCCGCCGCCCGGTCGCGGACGGTGCCGAAGTCGGTGACGTACTGGCCGTCGGCGGCCTTGCCCCACATCAGGATCCCGGAGATGGCCTTCTGGTCGTAGAAGTGGGTGTTGAAGACGTAGCGGGAGCCGAGGACGCCCGCGTCGAGGAGGCCGCCTTCCTCCTTGCTGACGTTGCCGTTCCAGAAGAGGTTCGGCTCGACGAGGGCGGGCTTGTCCTGCCAGCCGGCCGCGTCCATCCGGGCCCGGAACTTCACATAGAAGGGCCAGAGCAGGTCGCGTTCCCAACTGCGGCTGTTCTGGCCGGAGTCGTAAGCGCCGGCATACGGCTCGTTGTACGGGTCGAAGCCGACGACGCCCGCGAACTGCTCGGCGGTCAGGTTCTGTTTGACGTACGCCATGGTCCGCTGGGCGGTGGTGAGGAAGGCGTCCTGGAGGCCGTACGCGTTGTGCCAGAAGTCGCGCTGGGCGGCCTTCACCGCGCCGTTCTGGGTGATGTTCTGCCCCCAGAGGAAGCAGATGCCGCAGGACTCGTCGGGGTAGTTGCCGAGGTCCACGGCCCACTGCGGGGCGCCGTCGCCGGTGTACCAGCTGTCCGGGTCGAACAGGTACCGGGAGTACAGGTCCTGGTGGAAGTCGGGGTAGACGCGGACGCCGGCGTCGAGGAAGGCGCGCATCTGGTCGGTGGCGGCGGCCAGGTAGGCGGGGTCGACCTGGCCGCGCACCGGCTCGGCGTAGGCCCAGGAGAGCAGGAAGCGGACGGAGTTGCCGCCGCCCAGGGCACGCAGGGCGGTCGCCGACTTCCTCGCGTCGGCGACCGAGGCGAAGGGCAGGCCCTTGTTCTCGGCGAGCTTGGTCTCGCCGGAGACGTTGTAGCCGCGCAGGACGACCTCGCGCCCGTGGGCGTCGACGAAGCGGCCGCCGGAGACGGTGAGGGGGGTGCCGTCGAAGGAGAGGGAGTCGGGGACGGTGGCGGCGGAGGCGGTCGGAGTGCCCGCCACCGTCAGGAATCCGCAGAGGACAACCAGAACAACGAGCAGACGTGCCCGGATATTCGGCATGTCCACTACAGTCGGGCGATTTCCGGACACCGTCAATAGCTTCTGACTCACGAGTAAGGTCGAACTTCGCTCACCTCAACCACCCTTCCTGCACGCCTTGTTCGGGTGCCCGTCGCATCAACCGCCCGTCCTGCCCGTCACGTTCAGCAGGTACTCCTTCCGGTTCAGCGGGTTGCGGTCGGTGCGCGGGCGTTCGGGGACCGTGCCGTGGACGACCGGCGCGTAGTGGTCGAAGGCGCTCTCGAACTCGGCCTCCCCGCGCGTCAGTCCGGGCAGCCGCTGCTCCAGGGCGTGCACCCGGGCGGCCGGCACCGCGCCCTCCAGGACGCAGAGCGCGCCCCGGGTGTCCGTCGTGCGCGGCACGGCCCACAGCGCGGCGAGCACCGGCAGCAGCGCGCCGAGCGTGTCCGCCGGGGCCTCCACCCGGAAGCGGTGCATCGGCTCGTACACCTGGGTGCCCGCCCTGCGCAGCGCCTCGGTCAGCACCAGCGGGGTGAGACCGCGGAAGTCGTGCCCGGTGCTGGACATGCTCTTGTCGAAGCCCTGGTGCGCGTGGCTCTGGCGGGGCCAGTAGCCGCAGTGGGTCATGGTGACCGCGCAGTCGTCGACCCGCCAGCCGCGCAGCCCCTGGCCGAGGGTCTCGCGGACGGTGTCCTCGACCGCCTTGAAGAACGCGTACGGCATCGCGCCCAGCTCCACCTCCAGGCCGAAGCTGACGCCGCTGCCCGGCGGGGCCGGGTCCACGCGCAGACCGACGGTGGCGAGGAACGGGTTCGCGTCCTTCTTGATGAACTCGGCCGCCGCCCCGCTGCCCGCCGGCCGCTCGACGCACAGGGGCGTCGTCTCGCGGAAGGTGACGTGCAGGCCGTACTCGTCGGCGAGGGTGGCCTGCACGACCTCCTTCTGCACCTCGCCGTAGAGCGACACGGAGGTCTCCCGGCGGATCTCGTCGTGGCGCAGGCCGATCAGCGGGTCCTGTTCGGCCATCTGGGTGAGGGCGAGGTGCAGCGAGCGGCGGTCGGTGTCCGGGCCGGGCACGACGACCGTCTCCAGGGTGGGCGGCGAGAAGAAGTGGCCGGGCGGGGTGCGCGGCACGCCGAGGCTGTCCCCGATCCGCACCTCGGCCAGGCCCCACAGCCGGGCGATACGGCCCGCCGCGACCGACTCCTCCCGCGCGTCCCGTGCGTCGGCGCCCCGGCCGAAGACGCTGATCGCGGTGACCTTGCCCTCCCGGCGGGGCTCCTCGTGGCCGAAGGGGACGCGGTCGCGGGTGCGCAGGGTGCCGGAGAAGAGGCGCGCGTAGGCGACCTTCTCCCCCGCCGGGCCCCGCTCCACCTTGAAGACGGTCCCGGACAGCGGGCCCCCGGGGTCCCCGGCCGCCGGGGGCAGCAGCTCCCTGACGCCGGCGATCAGCTCGGGCACGCCCGCGCCGGTCACGGCCGAGCCGAACCAGACCGGGTGGACGAGGGCCCGCCCGGTCTGGGCGACGAGCGCGGCGCGCAGCCGCTGCGGAGCGAGGGAGCCGTCGACGTACGCGGCCAGCAGGTCGTCGTCGTGGTCGGCGAGGACGTCCGGGGCGAGACGGCCCGGCCGGAACGCGGCGACGGGCGTGCCGGCGTCCGACACCGTGCCCATGGGGACGACCGGTGCCGACAGCCGGGCGCGGAGCTCGCGCAGGACGCCCTCGGGGCGCGCGCCGCGCCGGTCGATCTTGTTGACGAGGATCAGCGTCGGGATGCGCAGCCGGCGCAGGGTGCGCATCAGGACCCGGGTCTGCGCCTGCACGCCCTCCACCGCCGAGACGACGAGGACGGCCCCGTCGAGCACGCCGAGGACGCGTTCCACCTCGGCGATGAAGTCGGGGTGGCCGGGGGTGTCGATGAGGTTGACGGTGACGTCGTCGACCGGGAAGGAGACGACCGCCGCCTTGATGGTGATGCCCCGCTGCCGTTCCAGGGCGAGGGTGTCGGTGCGGGTGCTGCCGGCGTCGACGCTGCCGATCTCGTCGATGGCGCCCGCCGAGTGCAGCAGGCGCTCGGTCAGGCTGGTCTTACCGGCGTCGACGTGGGCGAGGATTCCGAGGTTGAGCAGGTGCACGAAGCGTCATGTCCTTGGGAGTGGGAGGGGTTCCTTCCTGGGGGGACATGAACGCTGCTCGCATCTCGGCTCCTGGTTCCTGCGGGGTTCCCGCGGGATTCCCGCGGTGACGGATCACTCGCAGTCCACCAGAGCGGAGAGCGGGACGGCAACGGATTAACGGTCAGCCGGCCGGGGCCCGGGGCGGCAGCCGGTGGAGGACGACGTCGGTGAGACGGCCGTCGTCGACGGCGGCGGTCAGATAGGTGCAGTGCGGCTGACGGCGGCGGTCGGTCGGGGACCCCGGGTTCAGCAGCCGCAGTCCGCCGGGGGCGGTGGTGTCCCAGGGGATGTGGCTGTGCCCGAACACGAGGACGTCGAGATCGGGGAAGAGCGCGGCGCAGCGGGCCTCGCGGCCCTGGGCGGGCCCGGTCTCGTGGACGACACCGAAGCACAGCCCGCCGAGGTCGGCGCGGGCGACCTCGGGGAGCCGGGCGCGCAATGCGGGGCCGTCGTTGTTGCCGTACACGGCGAGGAGCCGCCGGCTGCGCCGCTCCAGCAGGTCGAGGGTGGCCGTGTCCACCCAGTCACCTGCGTGGATCACCACGTCGGCGCGCGGCAGCTCGTCGAGCAGCGGGGCAGGGAGGGCCTTGGCGCGCTTCGGCAGATGGGTGTCGGACATCAGCAGAAGGCGCACGCCGTCACCTCCTCGGCGCTCGGTCCATCGACTCGTCGGCCCCTCGGTCGTTCGGGGTCCGTCCGCTCAGTCGTCTCCCCTGACGATGTTGCCTTCCGCGCCGTACGGCCTCGCGGGCGCGGCGCCCGGGAGCTCCACGGCGGGCAGGCAGGTACGCGGGGCGGCGCCGGCGCGGCGGAGGCGGCGGGCTCTGGCCCAGCCGGTCTCGGGCCGGCGGACGGTGGGCTTCTCCTCGAGCTGCGAGGTCACTGCGGTTCACTGCCTTTCTGTGTCGGGATCAGCTCTTTGCCCGGATCAGCGGGCGCCGGATCCACCGCCGCCGAACGAGCCGCCGGAGTCCTCCTCCGTGCGGGGGCGGCTGCCGGTGGGCCGCAGCTCGTGCGGAGTGAGGCGGCGGCCCTCCTCCGGGTGCGGCATCTCGTTCGGCTCGCGCGCCTGGCTGCTCTCACGGACGGGACCGGACGCGGGCATCCGGGGCTGCTCATGAGGCTGCGGCGGCCCCGGCTCGCGCCTGCGTACGCGGATACCGAGCCGGACGGCCCAGATCAGCGCGCCGACGAGCACGACGCCGACCACGATGAAGGCGACGACCGCCAGCGCGGACTTTCCGGAGGCCGCCAGGTAGGCGGAGGCGATGGTGTCCATGCACGCCGGGTACCCGGCCCTCGGCAGGACACGCCCCGCCCGCGCGTCTCTCACTCCCCCGGCGGTGTGTGCTTTCCCTCAGTCGGGGGACCCCTGGAAAGTCAGTCGGGGGACCCCTGGGGGTCAGTCGGGGGACCCCTGGGGGTGCTCCTCCAGCGGGATCTCGCTCCACACCTGCTTGCCGCCGCTGACCGGCACCGTTCCCCAGGCGTCGGAGACCGCCTCCACCAGGAGGATGCCCCGGCCGCCGGTGGCCTCCCAGGTGAGGCCGGGCGGCTTGACCGGGGTGCGGGGCGAGGCGTCGGTGACGGCGAGGCGCAGGCGGTGGCTGATCAGGCCGAGGTCGAGCCGGACCCGGCCGTCGGTGTGGACGAGGGCGTTGGTGACGAGTTCGGAGACGACGAGCAGGGCCGCGTCCATGGCGTCGGCGGGCACGCCCCACGCGCGCAGGGTTCGCCGGGTGAAGCGGCGGGCGTGCCGGGCCGCCTCGGGGACCCGCCACACCGTCCAGCCCTCGCGCAGGGGTTTGACGGCCATGCCGTCGTAGCGCATGAGGAGGAGGGCCACGTCGTCGCCGCGGTGGGCGCTGCCGAGGAGGGCGTCTGCGACCAGGCCGAGGTGGGCGGGGTCGGAGACGGACAGCCCTTGGGCGAGGCGTTCCATCCCGATGTCGATGTCCATGTCGGCGGACTCCACGAGCCCGTCGGTGGTGAGGGCGACGACGGTGCCGGGCAGCAGCCGCAGCGGGGTCATCGGGAAGTCGGTCTGGCTGATGACGCCGAGCGGCGGCCCGCCCTCGGACTCGACGATCTCGGTGGAGCCGTCCGGGTGACGCAGCACGGGCTGCGGGTGCCCGGCGCGCACGGACCAGGCCGTGCCGGCCTCCATGTCGACGTCGACGTAGCAGCAGGTGGCGAAGAGGTCGGTCTCCATCTCCACCAGGAGGCGGTTGGCGTGGGCGACGACGACGTCCGGCGGGTGCCCCTCGGTGGCGTAGGCGCGCAGCGCGGTGCGCATCTGGCCCATGAGGGTGGCGGCGGCGGTGCTGTGTCCCTGGACGTCGCCGATGACGAGGGCGACATGGTGGTCGGACAGCGGGATCACGTCGTACCAGTCACCGCCGACCTCCAGCCCCGCGGTGGCGGGCAGATAGCGGGCGACGGCGACCGCGCCGGGGAGTCTGGGCAGGCGGCGCGGGAGCAGCTGGCGCTGGAGCATGCCGACCAGTTCGTGTTCGGCGTCGAAGGCGTGGGCGCGGGTCAGGGCCTGTCCGACGAGGCCGGCGGTGGCGGTGAGCAGGGCGCGTTCCTCGGGGCGGAACTCGTGCGGCTCGTCCCAGCCGATGAGGCAGGCGCCGGCCATGCGCCCGGCGGCGGACAGCGGGAGGACGGCGAGGCCGCCGGGGCCGACGTCGGCGAGGGCGGGTTCCAGGGCGGTGCCGGCGGGCCAGATCCGGGTGCGGCTCTCGCGCAGCGCGGAGGCGAGGGTGGGCATGGCGCGCACGGGCGCGTCGGGCCACTCGGTGCGCCACTCCAGCCGCCACAGGTCGGGCCAGGCCTCGGGTTCGGGCGGGTCGAGGACGGTGACGACGAGGCGGTCGTTCTCCAGCTCGGCCAGCGCCAGCCGGTCGGCGCCGAGCGGGGCGCGCAGGGCGGAGACGACGGCCTGGCTGACGTCGCGGACGGTGCGGGCGGCGGCGAGCGAGGCGGCGAGCCGCTGGACGCGGGCCACGTCGGTGACGGCGGAGCGCAGGGTGGAGGCGTCGGCGACGGTGCCGACCAGGCGGGCCGGGCGGCCCGTGCCGCCGGGCAGGAGCCGGCCGCGCAGCCGCACCCAGCGGGGCGGGCCGTCGGACCGCAGCACCCGGAACTCCAGTTCGCGTTCGCCGATCGTCATGTGGTCGGCCTCGACGACGGACATCAGGGAGGGCAGGTCTTCGGGGACGGTGAGGCCGAGGAGGGTCTCCACCCGGCCGTCGAAGCCGGCCCGGCTCAGCCCGAACAGCTCCAGGAGGGCGTCGCCGGCCTCGACCCGGCCGCTGTCCATGGCGAGGCTGAAGTCGCCGGGGCCGCTCTCGGCGTTCTCGACGGGGAGGGCGGAGGTCGTGGTGGCGCGGGCGGCGGTCGTGGGGAGGACGGCGGCGTCCCTGACGACATCCGCGACGGCCTCCGCGACGAGGTCGAGGCACGCGCGGTCGTCGGTGTCGAAGCCGCCGGGGCGCTCGCCGAGGGCGAGGAGGCAGCCGCCGCCGGGCAGGGGCAGCGCGGCGAGGTGGGCGTCCCGGGCGGACGCCGGACGCGGATCGGCGTTCCCGGCCGGCGGGGCGGGGCCGAGCCAGAGGGGCCGTCGCTCGCGGTGGACGCGGGCGGCCGGGGAGCGGCCGTCGGCGGGGTAGCTCGCGCGCAGGCCGTAGAGGGTGCGGGGGACGCCGGCCGACTCCACCAGACGGAGGTCGTCGCCGTCGTCGGCGGGGGCGTAGACGGCGGCGAGGGCGGCGCCCGAGAAGACGAGCGCCTGTTCGAGGACGCGGCGCAGTCGTCCGGGCGCGGCGGGGTCGGAGGCGATCGTTCTGAGGGCGGCCTCGGCACGCAGCGCTCCCGTTCCGCGCTCCGCAGCGCCCTCACTGACCACGTCGGTATTACAGCGCTTATGTGACGTTCGCGCAGCCCCTGTGCGTCGCCGCGGGCCCGTCCGCCGTGCGCGAGCGGCCGTCAGGGGGCAGATTTGGTTCCTGGGAACATGCGGCTCCGGTCCCGGGAGCGTGCGGCCCGGGTTCCCGGGAGCGTGCGGCCGGGCGAGGAGGTGGTCGCCGTGTCCTCGGCAGAGACGTCCGGCGGACCGCCGGCGGCCGTCGCCGCCCCGGTC
Organism: Streptomyces sp. NPDC002328; assembly: GCF_042890065.1. Classification (NCBI taxonomy): domain Bacteria; kingdom Bacillati; phylum Actinomycetota; class Actinomycetes; order Kitasatosporales; family Streptomycetaceae; genus Streptomyces; species Streptomyces sp. NPDC002328. The sequence continues at coordinate 273,506 of NZ_JBIARQ010000005.1, forward strand.
GGCCAACCGGTGCTGTCGCTGGCGCTGACGTCGATGATGGACGGCGTCGGGGCGCACTCCGGCGCGGTGTACCTGCGTCCGGGTGACGAGCCGGTGCTGGAGATGGCGGTGATGGCGGGGCTCCCCCGGTCCTTCGCGGCCCCCTGGGAGCGGGTGGGCCTGAGCGCGCCGATCCCGGTCGCGGAGGCGGTGCGCGAACGCCGGCTGGTGTGGGTGGGCGGCGAGGAGGACATGGCCCGGCGCTATCCGCGCATCGCCGTCGTCCTGCCGTACCCCTTCGCGCTGGCCGCGATGCCGGTGGCGACCGGGACGAAGGTGTACGGCGCGGTCTACGTGACCTGGCCCGGCTCGCATCCGCCGGAGCTGGCGGACGGGGAGCGGCAGCACCTGGAGGCGGCCTGCGAAAGGTTGGCGCTGCGGCTGGAGCGGGCGGCGGAGCAGAACCGCTCGGTGCGGGCGGAGACGGATCCGCTGGAGGCGGGACCGCTGGGCGGCGTCGCCGGCACGCTCGGCTCGGTGGAGGCGGCGCGGATGGTGGCGCGGCTGCCGTACGGGATGTGCTCGCTGGATCTGACCGGGCGGGTGGGCTTCGCCAACGGGGCGGCGGCCGATCTGCTCGGCGTCCCGGTGGGCGGGCTGCTGGGCACGCAGTTGTGGGCGTCGGTGCCCTGGCTGAACGACCCCGTGTACGAGGAGCGCTACCGAGCCGCGCTGATCGGCCAGGACGCCACCTCGTTCGTGGCGCTGCGCCCGCCCTCCGAGTGGCTGTCGTTCCGGCTGTATCCGAGCACCACGGGGATCAGCGTGCGGATCAGCCGGGCCCGCGGTGTGGCGGAGCCGGGGCCGTCCCGCGCCGGGCAGGGGGACGCGCCGGCCCGGCTGGTGTCGATGTCGCAGGCGCTGAGTCTGGCGGGGGCGCTGACCGAGACGGTGAGCGTGCAGGACGTGGTGCGGCTGGTCGCGGACGAGATCGCGCCGGCCGTGGGCAGCCGGGCGCTGACGCTGCTGGGGGCGCGGGCGGGCCGGATGCGGGTGCTGGGGCACCACGGGTATCCCGATCCGCGGGTGGTGGAGCGGTTCGACGGGATGGCGCTCGACGCGCCGACGCCGGGCGCGCACACCGTCTCGCACGGGGTGCCGGCGTTCTTCGACTCCCGGCGGCAGCTGGAGCGCCTCTACCCGGCCCGGCACGCGACACCCGACGGCTTCGCGGCCTGGGCCTTCCTTCCGCTGATCGCGTCCGGCCGCCCGGTCGGGGCGTGTGTGCTGGCGTACGCGGAGCCCCGGGCGTTCTCCACGCACGAGCGGGCGGTGCTGACGAGTCTGGCGGGGCTGATCGCGCAGGCCCTGGACCGGGCGCTGCTCTACGACGTCAAGCATCAGCTGGCCCACGGGCTTCAGGCGGCGCTGCTGCCGCACTCGCTGCCGGCGCTGCCCGGGATCGAGGCGACCGCGCGCTATCTGCCGGCCACCCGGGGCATGGAGATCGGCGGCGACTTCTACGACCTGGTGTCGTCACGGCCGCTGCCGGCTGCGGTGATCGGGGACGTCCAGGGCCACAACGTGACCGCGGCCGGGATGATGGGGCAGATCCGCACCGCGGTGCGCGCGTACACGACGGTGGGACAGGAGCCGGGTGAGGTGATGCGCAGCACCAACCGGCTGCTGTTCGACCTGGGTTCGGACCTGTTCGCCAGCTGTCTGTACCTGCGGCTCGATCCGGGCCGGGGGCGGGCGGTGATGGCGCGGGCGGGGCACCCGCCGCCACTGCTGCGCCGGCCGGACGGGCGGGTGAAGGTCCTCGACCTGGCGGGCGGTCCGCTGCTGGGCATCGACGGCGAGGCGACGTACGCGACCACGGAGGTGGACTTCTCCCCCGGCTGTGTCCTCGCCCTCTACACGGACGGGCTGATCGAGTCGCCGGGCGTGGACATCGAGGACGCGGTGGCCGCACTGGGCCGGCGGCTGGCGCAGGCCGGCGAGTCGCCGTTGGAGGAGCTGGCCGACGGGCTGGTGGGGCACTACGCGGCGACGGAGGAGCGGATCGACGACGTGGCGCTGCTGTTGCTGCGGGCACGCGGAAGCGACTGACGGGACGTCAGCCGCTGTGTGCCCAACAGAGTTGTACACGAGCAGAGTTGTACACGAACGGAGTTGACGGGTCGTCAGTCGCTGGTGGTCGCCGGCGCGCGCGACGGCGGCCGATGGTGGGGCATCGGCCGCCGTGCGCCTGTCGGTCCGGCCCTCCCGCCGGAGGGCCGGACCGTTCCACCGTCAGCCGGAACCGCTGGATCGGGCCGACGGCGGGTCCGCGTCAGGTACCGGGATCAGTGCTTGTCGTTCTGACCGTTCTCGGCGCCCGCACCGGCCTCCTCGCCGCCGGCCTCCTGGCCCGCGTCCTGGCCCGCGTCCTGGCCTGCCTCCTGGCCGGCCTCTTCACCGCCGGCCTCCTGGCCCGCGTCCTGGCCGCCTACCTGCTGGCCGGCCTTCTCGCCACCGGCCTCCTGGCCCGCGCCGGCCTCTTCACCGGCGCCCGCGCCCGCTTCCTCACCGGCACCGGCCTCTTCACCGGCGCCCGCGCCCGCTTCCTGGCCCGCACCGGCTTCCTCACCGGCGCCGGCCTCCGCGCCGGCGCCCGCGCCCGCACCGGCGGCGCCGAGGGTCGCGCCGACGGCCTCCAGAGCGGTGGTCACCGGCTGGAAGAAGGTCTCACCGCCGACGGTGCAGTCACCGCTGCCGCCCGAGGTCAGGCCGATGGCCTGGCCGTCCTGGGTGAACAGCGAGCCGCCGCTGTCGCCGGGCTCGGCGCAGACGTTGGTCTGGATGAGACCGGTGACGGTGCCCTCGGGGTAGTTGACCGTGGCGTCGAGGCCGAGGACCTGGCCGTTGGAGAGGCCCGTGGTGCTGCCCATGCGGAAGACCTCGGTGCCCACCGTCGCCTCGGCGGCCTCGGTTATCTGGACCGTCTGGTCGCCGAGGTTGACCTCGCTCGGGGCCTCCGTGGCGGGGTCGTCGTACTTCACGAGTGCGAAGTCGCCCTCGCCGGGGAAGACCGCCTGGTCGACGGTGGCGATCGGCTCGCCGTTCTCCGCGTCGGCCCACGCCTCCTCCGCGACCCCGCAGTGACCGGCCGTCAGGAAGGCCGGGGAGCCGTCGCCGGCGGTGACGTTGAAGCCGAGGGAGCAGCGGGCTCCGCCGCCGAAGATGGCGTCGCCGCCGGAGGCGAAGGTCTTGAAGGTGCCGGCCGACTTCTTGATGGTCGCCGTGCCCTCGCCGAGGCTCTTGACGGTGGACTCCAGCTGGTCCCACTTGCTGCCGGTGACGGTGGAGTCGGCCGTGACGAGGATCTTGTTCGTCTTCGGGTCGACGGCCCACGAGGTGCCCGGGATGGTCGCCTTGGCCTTGAGGGTCTGCGAGGCCGTCTTGAGCTCCGCCGTGCTGTTCTCCACCTGGCGGACCTGCGCGCCGGCCTTCTTCGCCTGCACGATGACGTTGTTGTCGTCACCGGAGACCTCGACCACGTTGATGATCAGCTGCTGCTGACCGGCGTCGTAGTACGAGCCCGCGAAGGCGTCGCCGAGCAGCTTCTCCAGCTGCGAGGCGAGGTCCGAGGCGTCCGACGCCTTCAGCGTCTTGGGCGCGGCCGCGGCGGCGTTGTTGCTGCCGTCCTGGGAGGCGTTGGCGTTGGGGAGCAGGAGTGCCGCCGCGCCGAGCGCTGCCACGCCGCCTACCGCGATCGCGGCCTTACGCTTCGGAATTCGCTTGTGACTCAAAAAACTCGACCTCCTGGGGGACGGGGTCTGGCTGCCGGTGGTCGGCAGCTCCGTACAGCGGCGCCTGGTTGCCGATGAGTACGCGGGGAGCCCGTCCGGTGTTCATTCCGTTTGCCAACTCTCTTTGCAGAACGATGAATCAGCCATGACCGGGGGCCGACCGAACCGCCCGAGGAGCAATCGCCCATATGACGATGACGACCGCCGAAGCCGACAAGATCCTTTCCGGCGGCTTCGCGTGCCGGGGGCCCGTCGCGGGCCTCCTCGGGGGCGGCCTCGGGGCGGACCGCGCCGTTCCGCGTCTCCCCTGGTCACGGACGCCGGCAGGGGAGGGCGAGGGCTGTCGGGGCGGGCGCTGACGGCCTCGGCCCACTCGGCCGCCGTGATCGCCGCGCCGGCCGCCCGGGGGGCCTTCGCGTCGATGACGACGGGGCGGCGATCCCCCTCGTTCGGGCTCGTTCGGGCGCGCGATGGCCGATTCGAATGTCTTGAATCATTCGGTCCTCGCCCGGAGAGCCTGACGCCGGTTCAGGAGTGGACGCGGTTCGGGCCAAGGGAACACCGTCCGGAGCCGGACGCTGACGCTCCGTCCAGCACGGCAAGCGGAATCCCTGCTTCAGAGAATCTGCACATCGAATGCTCATGGGGGTCACGGGAAGCGGGGGTTCTGCACATCCGTGCGCCCCTCTCCACGTCATTGGGGCGGGTGTGTCGGATTCGCCGCGCCTGTACCGGCGGGCGGGGCGGGCCGAGGCCGGGCGAGGTGTGAAGAAGTCGCCGACAAGCGGTGCGCGAACCTGCACCGTTCGACGCTCCTGTGACGCAAGTTCCCTGGTGAGAGCAGTGATTGATTGGAAGCGGCGGCGGTCTTCCTGCTTTGATCCATCGCACCGCAAGGCCGCAGCGGCTCCCGGAGACGGGGCCCGGCGTCCGCGGTCGCGGCCGTCATCTGTCCCCAGAGGGGGCCGCTCCCCCCTTACGAGTTATCCATATGAAGGGAAGTTCCCCCATGAACTCCACCCCCCAGGTTGAGACCGTAGAGATCGCCGACGCCGACCTCGACAACGTCTCCGGCGGCCTGTCCGTGAACGCCCTCGGCACCGTCACCGGCCTGGTGGACGGCATCGCCCCGGTCTCCGGCGTGGTCGACACGGCCGTCGGCACCGTCGAGGGTGTCACCGGCCTGAACACCGCCCCGGTCACCAACCTGGTCGCCGGTCTCTGATCGCACCACGTGTGACCTTCTGAGTCCCGGAGCCGTCCCTCGGCTCCGGGACTCGTCGGCGTCCCGGAAACCCCCGACGTCCCGAAACTTCCCGAGAGAAGCCCGTGCAGTTCCGCCAACAGGCCCTCGCCAAGCTCCAGTCGCCGGAGGAACTCGACCTGCCGGTGCGGTTCGCGCGCCCCCAGGGATGGCTGGTCCTGTCGGTGACCCTGGTCGCCCTCGCGGCCGCGTCCGTGTGGGCGGTGACCGGCTCGGTCGCCTCCACCGTGAGCGCACCCGCCGTCCTCACCCACGGCGAGGGCAGCTATGTCCTCCAGAGCCCCGCCGCCGGCCAGGTCACCGCCGTCCTCGCACGCGAGGGCCAGCGGCTGCCGGCGAACTCCCCCGTCCTGAAGGTGCGTACGCCCGACGGTGAGACCGTGGTGCGCACGGTCGCCGCGGGCCGGATCACCGCGCTCGCCGCCACCATCGGGCAGATCATCTCCACCGGCGCGAACGTCGCCGCCGTGGAGAAGGTCGCCGACGCCGACGACCCGCTGTACGCCACGGTGTACGTCCCCGCGGAGAACGCCGCCGCCATCCCCGAGAACGCGGCCGTCGACCTGACCGTGCAGACCGTGCCCGCCCAGCAGTACGGCGTGCTGCGCGGCCATGTGAAGTCGGTGGACCGCACGGCGCAGTCGGCGCGGCAGATCGGCGCGTACCTCGGCGACAGCCAGCTGGGCGAGCAGTTCACCGAGGACGGCCGCCCGGTGGCCGTCCTCGTCCGGCTGGACCCCTCCGCCTCGACGAAGAGCGGCTACCGCTGGTCCTCCGCGGACGGTCCGCCGTACCCGCTCGCCTCCATGACCATGGCCACGGGCTCGATCCGGCTGGCCGACCAGCGTCCCGTCGATTGGCTGCTTCCGTGACCACCGCGCAGGAGACCCGGGGCAGACGGCGTGCCGCGCCGCCCCGCCGGACCGTCCCCAAGCCCCGCCGCAAGACCGTCCGCACGCCCACGGTCCTCCAGATGGAGGCCGTGGAATGCGGCGCCGCCTCCCTCGCCATGGTCCTCGGCCACTACGGCCGGCACGTCCCGCTGGAGGAGCTGCGCATCGCGTGCGGTGTCTCCCGCGACGGCTCGCGCGCCAGCAACCTCCTGAAGGCCGCCCGCAGTTACGGGCTGACGGCCAAGGGCATGCAGATGGACCTGGCCGCCCTCGCCGAGGTGAAGGCGCCCGCGATCCTGTTCTGGGAGTTCAACCACTACGTCGTCTACGACGGCATGGGCCGCCGCTTCGGCCGCCGGGGCGTGTTCGTCAACGACCCCGGCAAGGGCCGGCGTTTCGTGCCGATGGAGGACTTCGACGGCAGCTTCACCGGTGTGGTGCTGGTGCTGGAGCCGGGCGAGGACTTCCAGCGCGGCGGACGCAGGCCGGGGGTGCTCGGGGCGATGCCGGCCCGGCTGCGCGGCACCGCGGGCACCCTGCCGGCCGCCGTCCTGGCGAGCCTGCTGCTGGTCCTGGTGGGCGCGGCGGTCCCGGCGCTCAGCCGGACCTACATCGACATGTTCCTGATCGGCGGGCAGACCTCGCTGCTGGACGTGCTGTTCGCGTCCATGGGTGCGTGCGTGCTGCTCACCCTCGCCCTGACCTGGCTCCAGCAGGCCAACCTGCACCACGGGCGGACCATCTCCTCGACGCTGTCCAGCGCGCGGTTCCTGCGCCATCTGCTGCGGCTGCCGGTGACGTTCTTCTCCCAGCGCAGCCCCGCCGACCTGGTGCAGCGCCTCCAGTCCAACGACGCCGTCGCCGAGACCCTGGCCCGCGACCTCGCCTCGGCGGGCGTGGACGCCGTGGTCGTCGTCCTGTACGCCGCCCTCCTCTACACCTACGACCCGCAGCTCACCTTCGTCGGCGTCGGCGTGGCCCTGCTGAACATCGTCGCCATGCGGATCGTGATCCGGCTGCGGGCGACCCGTACGGCGAAGCTGCGCGCGGACAACGCGCGGCTCACCAATACCGCGTACACCGGGCTCCAGCTGATCGAGACGATGAAGGCGACCGGCGGGGAGGACGGCTACTTCCGCAAGTGGGCCGGGCAGCACGCCACCACGCTGGAGGAGCAGCAGCGGCTCGGCGTGCCGAGCGCCTGGCTCGGGGTGGTCGCGCCGACGCTCGCCACGCTGAACAGCGCGCTGATCCTGTGGATCGGCGGGATGCGGGCGATCGAGGGGCATATCTCGGTGGGCCTGCTGGTCGCCTTCCAGGCGCTGGTCACCCGTTTCACCGCCCCGCTGACCCGGCTCAACGGCGTCGCGGGCCGTATCCAGGACTTCGCGGCGGACGTGGCCCGGCTGAAGGACGTGGAGAGCTTCCGCGCCGACCCGCTCTACGACCGTCCCGGCGGCGCCGACTCCACGCGGCGGCTGCACGGGCACGTCGAGCTCGAGAACATCGCCTTCGGCTACAGCCCCCTGGACAAGCCGCTGCTGACCGGCTTCGACCTGACCGTCGGGCCGGGGCGGCAGGTGGCGCTGGTCGGCGGCTCGGGCAGCGGCAAGTCGACGGTGTCCCGGCTGATCTCGGGCCTGTACACGCCGTGGGAGGGCGTGATCCGCATCGACGGCCGGCGACTGGAGGACATCCCGCGCGGGGCGCTGGCCGCCTCCGTCTCCTTCGTCGACCAGGAGGTGTTCCTGTTCGAGGGCACCGTCCGCGACAACGTGGCGCTGTGGGACCCGTCGGTCCCGGACGAGGCCGTGGTGGACGCCCTGCGGGACGCCGCCCTCCATGACGTCGTCATGCGGCGGCCCGGCGGCATCCGCAGCATGGTGGAGCAGGACGGCCGCAACTTCTCCGGCGGTCAGCGCCAGCGGCTGGAGATCGCCCGTGCGCTGGTGCGCCGGCCGAGCATCCTCGTCCTGGACGAGGTGACCAGCGCGCTGGACGCGGAGACCGAGCTGATCGTGATGGACAACCTGCGCCGGCGCGGCTGCGCGTGCGTGGTGATCGCGCACCGGCTCAGCACGGTCCGCGACAGCGACGAGATCGTCGTCCTGGAGCACGGCGCGGTCGTCGAGCGCGGACGGCACGAGGAACTCCTCGCACGCGGCGGGGCGTACGCGGCGCTGGTCAGGGAGCGGTGACGGCCATGCACGAAGGCGACGTGGTGCTCGCCGCGCTCGGCGGGACGGGCGCGCCCGCCGACTGCTCGGGTTCCGGCCGGCTCGACCTCGAGGGCCCGCAGGTGCTGTGGCTGGTCGCGGCGGGCGCGCTGGACCTGTTCGCGGTGGACGCCCAGCAGCAGGGCCACTGGCACCATCTGGGCCGGCTCGAGGCGGGCGCGCTGCTGCTCGGCCCGGTCGCCGGGCCCCATCACACGCTGGTGGCGCGCCCGTTGCGGGACTGCGTGGTCCACCGCATCGGCCTGCGCGAGCTGTACCAGCCCGCGAGCACCCAGACCTGGTCCTACGACGAGTACGGCAACCCGCAGTACGTGCCGCCGACGTCGAGCCCGCTGGAGTACGCCCTCGCGCTGGGCGTGGGCCGCGGCCTCTCCGTCCTCTTCCAGGCGCCGATGGCCTCGGAAGGGCCTTCGGAAGATGGGGGTGCCCCCGTGCGAGCGCGTTCGAGCATGGGGGACGACGACGACGTGTTCTGGATGCAGGTGCCGCCGGGCAGCGTGCAGTACGGCTCGCTGTACGGCGCGGACGCCGCAGCCGACCTGCTGATGGACCCGGCGGTGTGGCAGTCCATGGTGGACCAGCAGTACCGCCTGCTGACCACCCTGGACCGCTGGATCGAGCAGCTGGAACGCACCCACGAGACCCGCACGGCCGCCGGCATCGAGGCCGGTGAGGCGGTGCGCGCGCAAGCCGACCGGACGCTGCTGGCGTCGATCGGCGGGAACGGCGGCCCCGGCCGGCACGACGACCGGGGGCGCCGGCGCGCCACGGCCGCCGACGCGGACGCCACCTTCGCGGCGTGCCGGCTGGTCGCGCGGGCCGCCGGGATCAGCCTCGTCGAACCCGCCCCGGCGGGCGACGACGACGAACGCCTCGACCCGGTCGAGCAGATCGCCCTCGCCTCCCGGGTGCGCACCCGCGCCGTACGCCTCGACGGGCGCTGGTGGCGGGACGACGTCGGGCCGCTGGTCGGCGTCCGGGCGCTGTCCGGCGCGCCGGTCGCGCTGCTGTGGCGGCGCGGCGGCTATGTCGCCGTCCATCCCGCGACGGGCCGGGAGACGCCGGTCGAGAAGGCGAACGCGGAGGAGTTCGAGCCGCGGGCCGTCATGTTCTACCGGCCGCTGCCGGAGAAGCGGCTGACGCCGCTCGGGCTGCTGCGGTTCAGCATGCGCGGCACCGGCCGGGACCTGACGCGTCTGCTGCTCAGCGGGCTGGTGACGGTGGCGATCGGGGCACTGGTGCCGATCGCCACCGGCAAGGTGCTCGGCGAGTACGTGCCGAGGGCCCAGTCGGAGCCGATCGTCCAGATCTGTCTGGCGGTGATGGTCAGCAGCGTGGTGGCCGCGGCGTTCATGCTGCTCCAGAACCTCACCATCCTGCGGCTGGAGGGCCGCATCGAGTCGACGCTGCAACCGGCGGTGTGGGACCGGCTGTTGCGGCTGCCGACGAAGTTCTTCGCGGAACGCTCGACCGGTGAGCTGGCCAGCGCGGCGATGGGCATCAGCGGGATCCGCCGGCTGCTGGCCGGGCTCGGCCCGTCGGTCGCCCAGGCGTCGACGATCGGCGCCATGAACCTGGGGCTGCTGCTCTGGTACAGCGTCCCGATGGCCATGGCGGCGATCGGCATGCTCGTCGTCGTGGCCGCCGTCTTCCTGGGGCTCGGGCTGTGGCAGGTGCGCTGGCAGCGGCGGCTGGTGACGCTCTCCAACAAGCTGAACAACCAGGCCTTCCAGACCCTGCGCGGGCTGCCGAAGCTGCGGGTGGCCGCCGCCGAGAACTACGCGTACGCGGCCTGGGCGGAACGGTTCGCCCGCAGCCGTGAGCTCCAGCAGCGGCTGGGCCGGATCAAGAACCTCAGCACGGTGCTGGGCGCGGTGTATCTGCCGCTGTGCTCGCTGCTGATGTTCATGCTGCTGGCGGGTCCGGCGCGCGGCGCGCTGTCGGCGGCGGACTTCCTCACCTTCCACACGTCGATGACGATGCTGCTGACCTCGGTGACCTCGCTGACCGGCGCGTTCGTGTCGGCGGTGGCCGCGCTGCCGCTGTTCGAGGAGATCCGGCCGGTGCTGGCGGCGACGCCCGAGGTGCGGGCCGCGAGCACCCGGCCGGGCCCGCTGTCCGGCGCGGTGGAGGCCCGGCGGCTGTCGTTCCGCTACTCCGACGACGGCCCGCTCGTCTTGGACGACGTCTCCTTCGAGGTGGGGCCGGGCGAGTTCGTGGCGATCGTCGGGCCCAGCGGCTGCGGCAAGTCCACCCTGCTCCGGCTGCTCATCGGCTTCGACCGTCCGCTGTCGGGCAGTGTGCTGTACGACGGTCAGGACCTGGCGGCCCTGGACCAGTCGGCGGTGCGCCGGCAGTGCGGGGTCGTCCTCCAGCACGCCCAGCCGTTCACCGGCTCGATCCTGGACGTCATCTGCGGCACCGGGTCGTACACGCCGGAGGAGGCGATGGCGGCGGCCGAACTGGCGGGGCTCGCCGAGGACATCAAGCGGATGCCGATGGGGCTGCACACCATCGTCTCGGGCAGCGGGTCGGTCTCCGGCGGGCAGCGGCAGCGGCTGATGATCGCGCAGGCGCTGATCCGCCGGCCGCGCATCCTCTTCTTCGACGAGGCGACCAGCGCGCTCGACAACGAGACGCAGCGCACGGTCATCGAGAGCACCCGCAAGCTCAACGCCTCCCGGGTCGTCATCGCGCACCGGCTGTCGACGGTGATGGACGCCGACCGGGTGGTCGTCATGGAGAACGGCAAGGTCGCCGAACAGGGGCCGCCGGCGCGGCTGCTGGCCGACACGGGCGGGCGGCTGCACGAGTTGGTGCGGCGTCAGATGACGTGACGGGCGTGCGCCCCGGCGTGGAGCGTGGAGCATGAAGGTGTAAGCCTGGGTACTCGAACGGTCATGAGAATCAGTGTCCTGGACGTCGGGTCCAACACGGTGCGGCTGGTGGTGGCGGATGCCCAGGACGGGGTCCCGCTGCCGGTGCACACCGCCAAGTGGCGGCTGCGGCTGTCCGAACGGGTCAAGCCCGGCGAGCCCATCCCGGAGGAGTCCGTGGAGCAGCTCGTCGCGTCGGTCGCCGCCGCGAGCCGCACCGCGACCCGTTGGGGGGCGACGAGCCCGCTGGCCTTCGCGACCGCCATGGTGCGCAACGCACCCAACCGGCGGGAGGTGCTGCGCACGGTCCGCTCCCGGACCGGCGTGCCGCTGTGCACCCTGCCGGGCGAGGTGGAGGCCGAGCTGACGTTCCTCGGGGCCCGCCGCTGGATGGGCTGGCGCTCGGGGCCGCTCGCGCTGATGGACATCGGCGGCGGGTCGTTCGAGGTGGCGTTCGGACGGGGCCGGCTGCCGGACTTCGTGGCCTCGCTGCCGCTCGGGGCCGGACGGCTGACCCACGAGCACTTCGCGGGGCAGGACCCGCCGTCCCCGGAGCTGGTGCACGCGCTGCGGCGCAAGGTCCGCCATCAGCTGCGGGACGTGGCCGCCCGGATCCGCTGGGAGGGGCCGCGCACGGCGGTCGCCACCTCCCGTACGTTCCAGCAGCTCGGACGGTTGTGCGGGGCGCCGCCCGGACGGCACGGGCCGTTCGTCCCGCGCACCCTGGACTCGCGGGACCTGGGCACGGCGGTCGCCCGGCTCGCCGCGCTGCCCGCCGCCGAGCGGGCCCGGCTGCCCGGCATCTCCGCACCGCGCGCGGCGCAGAGCCTCGCGGGGGCGGTGGTGGGGCACACGGCGATGAAGCTGATCGGGCTGAAGACGGTCACCGTCTGCCCGTGGGCGATCCGCGAGGGTGTGCTGCTGCGGCACATCGAGGACGGCTCGTCCTGGTGGGCGGAGGTCACCCGCCTCTCCGAGGAGGCCCCGCCCGCTGAGCCGGTGCCGCTGCGGATCGCGGCGACGAAGAACTGACCCGAGGAAAGGAGCAACCCATGTCGGACGACCCCCAGCACAAGCACAACGAGCCTTCCGAACACCACCCCGCCGAGACCGCGCTCGAAGAGGTACTGCGCGAAATAGAGGAAGCCGAACTCCGCTCGGAAGACACCCCCGAGGAACGAGGTCACCGAGGCGAGGCCGCCGAGGCGGCAACCCCAAACACCCAGGCCCAAGAAAACGCAACAGGCGACTGACCATCCACCCCACGACCCGCCGGCCCCCGCAGCCCGGCGCCCCGGCAGCGCCGGGCCGGGCATCCGGCCCTCGGTCCGCCCGTACCCACGCTGCCCCTCGAACCGCGGGTCGCGCGTCCCCGCAGAACCCGGCGTGAGCCAGGCAGCCCGGGGCGCAGCCACCCCGTCGGATGACACACCTGGTCGTGGGGTACCCGGCCCGTATGGCATACGATCCCGCAGGTCCTCGCCTCCCCGCCGGACGGGGCCCGCTCTCCGCCGCGGTGCGGGGGTACCTGCTCGGCACCGGCCCGCTTCCCCCCGTCGAGGCGGTCGGCGAGGCGTCGCCGTACGGGGACGACCTCCAGCTCGCCCTGTACCTCTGCTACGAGCTGCACTACAGAGGCTTCGCCGGAGTCAGCCCCGAGCGCGAATGGGATCCCGCCCTGCTGAAGGTCCGCGCCGCGCTGGAGGACACGTTCCTCACGGCCCTGCGCGCCGACACCCCCGTCCACGACACCGTCGAAGACGCGCTCGCGGAACTCCTCGTCGAGCCGGTCGACGGCACCGGCGTCTCCCACTTCCTGCGCGACGAGGGCGAGTTGTGGCAGCTGCGGGAGTACGCCGCGCAGCGCTCCCTCTACCACCTCAAGGAGGCCGACCCGCACGCCTGGGTGCTGCCCAGGCTGTGGGGCAGGGCCAAGGCGGCGATGGCGGCGGTGGAGTTCGACGAGTACGGCGGCGGCCGCCCCGACCGCGTCCACGCCCGCCTCTTCGCGGACCTGATGACCGACCTCGGCCTGGACACCGCGTACGGCCGCTACCTCGACGCGGCCTGCGCCGAGACCCTGGCCACCGTCAACCTGATGTCCCTGCTGGGCCTGCACCGCTCCCTGCGCGGCGCGCTCGTCGGCCACTTCGCCACCGTCGAGATCACCTCCTCCCCCGGTTCGCGCCGCCTCGCCGAGGCCATGCGCCGCGCGGACGCCGGCCCCGCCGCCGCGCACTTCTACGACGAGCACGTGGAGGCCGACGCCGTCCACGAGCAGGTCGTACGGCACGACGTCATCGGCGGCCTGCTGGAGGAGGAACCGCACCTGGCCCCTGACATCGCCTTCGGCATCGGCGTCACCGGCCTGCTGGAGGACCGCCTCGGCGACCGCCTGCTCACCGCCTGGCGCGCGGGACGCTCCTCCCTGCGCGCTCCCCTCAATTCCGAGATGGCTCATATTTCCTGATTGTCGGGGTACTTGGTCGAGGTGAATCACCTGGTACTCCCGGGCGTGTACGCCCCTCAGGAGGACACCGAGCTGCTGACGGGAGCGCTGTCCGAAGAGCCGCTCGCCCGCGGCGCGGACGTCCTGGACGTGGGCACGGGCTCCGGCGCGCTGGCCTTGGAGGCCGCCCGGCGGGACACCCGGGTCACCGCCGTGGACGTGTCCCGGCGGGCGGTGTGCGTCGCCCGCTGGAACGCCCGGCGGGCCGGCCTGCCGCTGCGCGTACTGCGCGGGAACCTCTTCGACCCCGTGCGCGGCGAGTCCTTCGACCTCATCCTGACCAACCCGCCGTACGTCCCGGCCCCGGTCCCGGCCGACGCCGGCGAGCCGCGCGGGTCCGCCCGGGCCTGGGACGCCGGCGGGGACGGCCGGCTGGTCCTGGACCGGATCTGCCGTGAGGCGCCCGCCCTGCTGCGGCCCGGCGGGGTGCTGCTGATGGTGCATTCCGCGCTCTGCGACCCCGACACCACCCTCGCGCGGCTGCGCGCGACCGGGCTCAAGGCCTCCGTGACGCGCCGCCGCCGTATACCGTTCGGCCCGGTCCTGCGCTCGCGCGCGGACTGGCTGCGCCGCCGGGGGCTGCTCTCCGCCGACGAGGACGACGAGGAACTGGTGGTGGTCCGTGCCGAACTCCCCAGCTGACCGGCCCCGCCGGATCACCGTGCAGCGCAAGGGCCCCCTGCTCGTGGAGGGCCCGGTGGAGGTGGAGCTGGAGGACGGCACCGTCGTCGCCTCCGACCGCTTCCGGGTCGCCCTGTGCACCTGCCGCCGCAGCCGCCGCTACCCCTGGTGCGACACCAGCCACCGCGACCGCGCGTGACGTCTGCCGCGCGACCGCCACGACCACGCACAGGGCCTGCCCGGCGGATCGCGCCGGACAGGCCCTGAGGTGGTCGCCGTCCGTGGACGGTGTGTCCCCGGACGGTGATCCCAGGGGCCGGCGGGCGGCCCCACTCCGCCCGGCCGGCCCCTGGGGGGCGAGATCGCGATGTCCCGTGTTCAGTGGCTCGTACTCCCCACGTCACGAGCCTCCAGCGGCGTCCACGAGAGCCACGCGATCCCGGTCTCAGAACGCGAAGAGGCGACTCCCGGAGGAGTTCTTCAGGCACTCGTTCGCGAAGCCGCGCTCGTAGGAGACGCGCTTGCCCTGCCATACGCCGTCGACGGTGACGACGACGGGGTCGTACTGCTTCGTACACATCACGTTGCCGGTGCCGCTCGCCAGCGCCTCGAAGTCACCGCCGGCGGCGCGCAGTTCGGCGCAGGCCAGGGCGGGGGCCGGGTGGCTGCCGGAGGGGCCGGGCGCGCAGGTCAGGGTGACGGCACGGGCCGGGCTGACGGCGGCGGCGCTCTCGCCGTGCCCGATGGTCAGCACCAGGGCCGACGGGGCGTACAGCGAGTCCGGGGCGGCCGGGGCGGCGATCGCCGAGGACCCGGTCAGGGGTCCGCAGACGGCGGCGGCCGTGAGGCCGATGGTCGCTGCCCAGCGCGCGGTGTTCCGCATTGTGTGCATCCTTCCGCTCGATTCGGGAGTGCGCCGGTCCGGCGTCGGTGGTGCCGGACGCGGCGAGCGCGAGTCTGCCGAGAAAGCAGCCGAATCTCACATCGACCCCACAGGTTTCAGTAACCTTTCGTGTTGAAGTAGTGGCGTGAAGTGACGGACTTCGAACGTTACAACCCCGCAAGCAAGCGCTTCGTGATCCCCCGGTTCGCCGAAGTGACCGGTTTTCATAGGCTCGTTAATCGTCCGGAAACATTCCGCTTCCCGGCCGCGCCCCGCCCGGCGGCTCCCCCGCGTTCACCCTGAGTCGGTGCCTGGGCCGTGGGCATTTCATCCGTACGGGCGTCGCCGTATCGTCGGCGGTCGACGATCAGCGGTCGGCGATGTCGAGAGGCGGACGTACGGATGGCGAAGCACTGGGCGGACTTCCAGTACGAGATCTACCTGAACGGCATGACGGGCGCGGTCCCCCGGCTGCCCACGGATCTGACCCGGCTGGAGGAGCTGACCGAGCGGCGGCTCGGCCCGGGGCCGGTCGGCTATGTCGCGGGCAGCGCGGGCGACGGCAGCACGGCGCTCGCCAACCGGGCCGCCCTGGCACGGCGCCGGATCGTGCCGCGCATGCTGCGGGACGTCCATGAGCGGGATCTGTCGGTGGAGTTGCTCGGCCGCTCGCTGCCCGCGCCGCTGGCCCTGGCTCCGGTGGGGGTGCTGTCGATCATGCATCCGGAGGCGGAGTGCGCGGCCGGCCGGGCCGCCGCCGCGCAGGGGGTGCCGTTCGTGCTGTCGTCGGCGTCGAGCACGCCGCTGGAGCAGGTGGCGGAGGCGATGGGCGACGCCGAGCGCTGGTTCCAGCTGTACTGGTCCAAGGACCGTGAGGTGACCCGCAGTTTCCTCGGCCGGGCGCGGGCGGCCGGGTTCACGGTGCTGGTCGTCACCCTGGACACCCCGCTGCTGGCGTGGCGGCCACGCGACCTCGACCAGGCGTATCTGCCGTTCCTGCACGGCGTGGGCACCGCAAACCACTTCACCGACCCGGCGTTCCTGGCGGGCCTGGCCCGTCCGGTGCACGAGGATCCGAACGCGGCGGTGCTGCACTTCGTGAACCTGTTCGCCGACCCGGGCAAGACCTGGCCGGATCTGGCGTTCCTGCGGGAGCACTGGGACGGCCCGATCGTCCTGAAGGGCGTCCTGCACCCGGACGACGCCCTGCTCGCCGCCGAGGCCGGGATGGACGGCGTGGTGGTCTCCAACCACGGCGGCCGGCAGGTGGCCGGCTCGGTCGCCGCGGCCGACGCGCTGCCCCGGGTGGCGGCGGCGGCCGGCGACCGGCTGACCGTGCTGTTCGACAGCGGGGTGCGCACCGGGGACGACGTCTTCAAGGCGCTGGCGCTCGGCGCGCGGGCGGTCCTGCTCGGCCGCCCCTACGTCTACGGCCTCGCCCTGGACGGACAGCCGGGCGTCGAGCACGTGATCCGCTGCCTCCTGGCCGAGCTGGACCTCACCCTAGCCCTGTCAGGCCACACCACCCCGACCACGATCACCCCGACAGACCTGGAACAGGGCACCGACTGAGCACCGACGCCGACGGGGAGTCGCCCCCAGACGGCCCGACAGCGCCGCCTGGGGGCGCGGGACTGTACCGATATGCGGCTCCGCCGCGGGGCGCGACCAGCCACAACGCACCCGCGCCGAACAGACAACCAGCTACGGCACAACCCGCAGAGCGCCGCGCGCAGCTCAGGCAGTACGGTCGGACAACTCGATCGGCTGAGCCTGCGGAGCACCCGCACCCGCACCCGTGCCCGCGTCCGTCACCCAGCGCTGCCCCGTGGAGCGGTCGCGGACCTTGACGACGACGTCGGCGCCGGGCTCCCCGCCGGCGGGGGCGAGGGCGAGGTTCTCGTCCCAGCGGGGCAGGAACTCCCCCTGCGCGGACAGGTCGTAGCGGACGTCGTCGGCGCGGGGATCACCGGCGTCCGCGCACTCGCCGAGGATGACCACCCCGGCGTCCGCGTGCGAGTCGACGCACAGCGCGGGGTCGGCGGCGCTGCGCAGTTGCCCGTCGTCCTCGTAGGACCACCGCTGCGCGGGTTCGGCGGAGCAGTCGGCGAGTTCGAGGGCGGCGCCGGCGCGGGCCTCGCCGCGGACGTCCAGGCAGAGGTCGGCGGCGGCGTTGCGCAGCCGGGCCTCGCGGGGCACGGTGGGCAGCCGGGCGGTGTCCGGGGCCGTGGCGTCGGGGGCGGGCGCGGTCTGGGAGTCGGCGCCGGAGGCGGTGCCGCCGGCGGAGCTCGTGGAGGCGGCGGCGTCGGCGCCCCCGTCGTCGGGCCACACGCCGGCGGCGAGCAGCGTGGTCAGCAGGCCGGCGGAGGCCAGACCGACGCCGGTGATCAGTGCTTTGGGGGACCTCGGTCCGCCGGAGCCGCGGCGGCCGGGGGTGGGTATGCGGTCGAGCAGGGCGCGTCCGCCCCCGCGCGCTCCCCCGTCGGCGGCGGCGCGGCGTCCTCCGCGCGGCCGTCCGCCGCGGTGCCGGGCGGAGCCGCGCAGCCGGACGGCCTGCTGGCGGGCGGGGCGCGAGTCGACGTAGCGGCGGGCGCCCCAGCCGAGCACGGCCTCGGCGATCAGCACGCCCAGGTCGCCCTCGAAATGGCCGAGTTGCTCGGCCGCGGCCCGGCAGTAGCGGCAGGCGTCGAGGTGCTGGCGGACGTCGGGCAGGAGGTCGCCGCCGCGGCCGATCGGGACGTCGAGGAGCCGGTTGTAGAAGCGGCATTCCTTGCTGGGGGCGAGTTCCTTGTGGGCGCGGACGCAGCCCTCGCGGAGCTTGTCGCGGGCCTGTTCGTGGACGGAGGTCACGGTGTCGGTGTCCATGCCGAGCAGGCCGGCGGCGACGGTGATCGGCTCGGCCTCGACCTCCACGTGCCACAGGACGCAGCGGGCGACGGGAGGCAGGCCCTGGAAGGAGCGTTCCGCGAGGACCCGGTTGTCCGGGGTCATCGACTTGGCGGTCCGCATGCCGCGGGCGCCCGCCGGCTTGCGCAGGTCGGGCAGCACCCCGGACAGTCCCTCGTCGGCGGCCCAGATCCGGATCGTGTCCCGCACGGTCACCAGGAGCCGCGGGCGCAGTCCGGTGCCCGGCTCGCCGAGCTTCAGCCGGTCGAAGACCTGGTGGAAGGCGGCCGTGGCGACCATGGACGCGGAGGCGGTCGAGGAGGCGAGGCAGATGACCGCGTACTCGTGCACCGGCTGCCAGTGCCGCGCGATCAGCAGCGCGGTGGACTGGGCGACCTCGCTGTCCGTGCCGCTGCGGGTGCCCGCGGCGAGGGACTCGTCGGATTCTCCGGGGCCCCCGCCGGGCGGGGGGTAGGGAGGGCGAGGAGGTTGGGGGGTGAGCACTGAGCGGCGTCCTTCGGTACGTACCTGTTGGCGCGGCGGGGAGCACGCATTCGCCTCCGCCGGCGAACACGGGGCGCCCGGCCCCGGCCCCCCGCACGAGTGGTTCACCTTCGCACAACTGAGTCGTACACAACAAGCCGCCGGGGATTCCCGGCCACTGTTGAAAGGAAGTCGATAAGACGGCCGTGAATTTCTGCCCGATTGTGGGCCTCGTTTTCTTTCTCCGTCATGACTTTCATCGCCTTCGCGCGTGCTTCCCGCGCCCAGTGCGCCCCGTGTGAAGCCCGCGCACGCGCCGGCGTGCCGCACACGTTCCCGGTGCGCGCCGCCGCGTAGTGGACTGGGTGCGCGGCCCTTCCTCGGAGGCCCCGCGCGGGAAGGCGGCTCTCCTGCGCGAAACGGCCGCCGGCCCTGTTCCTCCCGCCCTCGGCCGGCGGCCCGGGAGGCTCGCGCCTCACCGGGGTCAGGGATCCGAGTCCCTCAGATCTGCCAGGACCGCAGCCGGTCGGCCGCGCCGTACACGTCGGTCTTGCCGTCGAAGAGGTCACGGGCCAGGTCGACGAGCGCGCCGTAGGGCGGGTCGATGCCGACGCCGCTGACGAACATGTAGGCCACCGCCGTGGCGCAGGCGAAGCGGGCGTTGGCCGAGGGCAGGGGCTTGAGCAGGGCGAGGGTGTGCAGCAGCGCTGCGGCCCGCCAGGCCGGGTCGGAGTCCACGCCGAGGCGGGGCGGGTCGACGCGGTGCCGGGCGACGGCGGCGACCAGCGCGGAGAAGTCGTTGACGGTCGGCTGGTCCGGCAGGACCTCTTCGTGCCGCTGGAGCAGCCAGGGCACGTCGATGTGGATGACGGGCGTCATCGGTCAGGCGACCCGCCCCGCGCCCCGGACGGGCGCCTCGTCGTCCGGGAAGGCCGCCGCGAACTCGTCGGCGTGGGAGGCGAAGAACTGCCGGAAGGCCTGTGCGCCCTCCTGGAGCGCCCGGTGCCGCGCTATGTCGGCGGCGGCCGCCTCCCGGACGAGCGCCTTCATCGACGTGCCGCGTTCCTTGGCGATCTGCCGCAGGTCCTCCAGCTCGCGATCGCTGAATTCCACATTGAGGGCTGGCATGCCCTTCACGGTACCTTTCGGGTACTCGCACCGTAAATAGTCGCAGGTCACGCTGGTGCCGGGACGGTACCGTGAAGGGCGGGAGCGCTATGCCTGGTCGGCCGCGAAGGACGCCAAGCGGGCCAGTGCGGCGTTCCAGTTGATCGCGGTCTCGTTGGTCGACCAGGACTGGATGTCGTCGATGTAGCAGAACTGCCCGACGCAGCCGGTGAGCTTGGACTGCGCGTAGGGGTCCTGGATGCTGGAGTTGGGGCCGCCGGCGAGGGTGCCGGCGGGCGGGTCGGGCAGGTTCGGGTCGAGCTGGCGGGCGTACCAACGGCTGTGCTGGCGGTGGGCGTTGACCTCGCCGTAGCCGGTGACGTAGGAGATGTTCAGGGCGTTGCGGCCGAGGATGTGGTCCATGCTCTGGAGCGCGCCGTCGCGGTACTTCGAGGCGCCGGTGATGTCGTACGCGGTGGCGATGACCACGGCGTTGTTGAGGACCTGGTGGGCGGAGCCCCAGTCGTAGCGGTTGCCGTCGGGGGCGTAGGGCGTGCCGTAGGGGTGGGCGCGCAGGGTGGCGAGGTACTTGTCCGCGCCGGCGACGACGGAGCGGCGGACCTTGTCGCGGCCGGGGAGCTTGCTGGGGACGGTCGCGAGGTCGAGGCGGGCCGCGGCGGCGGTCCTGGCCCAGTCGAAGCCGTAGGGGCCGAAGACGTCGGCCGTGTGGACCGGGGAGTTCAGGACGCGGTCGGCGAACTGCCGTTCCCCGGTGGTGAGGTAGAGCTCGGCGGCGGCCCAGTAGAACTCGTCGCTCACGTCGTTGTCGTTGTAGGCGCCGCCGCCGGTGCCGTCGGCGGGGTCGGCCAGGATGTCGGGGTGGGCGAGGGCGGCCGTCCAGGCCTTGCGGGCGGCGGTGAGGGCGCGGGCGGCGAACGCCTTGTCGTGGGGCTTGTACAGGCGGGCGGCCTGGGCGGCGGCAGCGGCGAGGTTCAGGGTGGCCGCGGTGGTCGGCGGGTGCAGTTCGCGCTTCTGCGGGTCGTCGTGCGGCAGCAGCGGCAGTCCGGTCCACTGCTGGTCGTGGATCTTGTGGTGGGCCATGCCGGCGAGCGGCTGCCCGTCGGGGACCTGCATCTTCAGCAGGAAGTCGAGCTCCCAGCGGGCCTCGTCGAGGATGTCCGGGACGTGGTTGCCGCTCTCGGGCAGGGCGAGCGTGCCGTCGCCGAGCTTCGCCGGCCGGCCGGTGCGGGCGTGCAGGGAGCGCTCGTAGGTGCTCAGCAGTTCCCAGGTGGCGATGCCGCCGTTGACGACGTACTTGCCGTGGTCGCCCGCGTCGTACCAGCCGCCGCTGACGTCGAGGGTGTAGTCGCACACACCGGGCTGGCACGGGACGGCGGTGTCGCCCTGGTTGGGGGCGACGCCGAGGTGGCCGGCGGCCCTGCCGTAGCCGGGGCGCAGGTCGTCGCGGATCGGGGTGCCGCTGCGCTGGGTGTAGTAGTACTTGACCGCGTCCAGGCGCAGCCGCTCGTAGGCGCTCGCGTCGACGTCGAACGGGCGGCTGGTCTCGCCGTCGGCGACCAGGGTGAAGCCGGTGCCGCGCCCCCGGTACGCGCCAAAGTCGAGGGAGTGGACGTTCTGTCCGGAGGAGGCGTCGACCCCGCGCGGCACGGTCCAGCCCCGGGTGACGGTCTTCCCGGCGGCGTTCTTCAGCTCCCAGGGGAGTCTCGCGGTCGCGTCGGTGACGAGGGTGGCGTTCTTCGGTCCGGCGGGCAGGTAGGCGACCTGGTTGACGCGGACCCGGGGTCCGGTGTCGGGCTGGTACACCTCCGGCGGCACCCCGCCCAGCAGGGACACGTCGTCCAGGCAGAACCGCCAGGGGTCGGCGCTGCCGCCGACCTGGAAGGCGACCTGGGCCTGGGCGGAGTCGACGGGCGCGGTGAAGGTGTAGGTGTACGAGCCGGCCGCCGCGTCGAGCACCGGGCTCGCCTCCTGCCAGGTCTCGTACGGCGCGACCGACTGGCCGACGATCGCCCGCACCACGTGTCCTTCGGGCACGCCGGAGGCCTTGAAGGAGAACCGGTACGTCTCCCCCTTGGTCAGCGTGACGTCGTTCTGGCCGACGGCGGAGTCCCAGCGGTCGGCGGTGCCGCCCGGCACGTCGGCGCACAGCCCGCCCTCGGCGAGACCGGCGGTGACGTTGGCGGTCCACCATCCGTCGGCGGTGCCGTCGAAGGCGCCGTTTTTGATCTGCTCGACCTCCTCGGCCCCGGCCTGCGGCACGGGCAGCGCGGTGAGCGCCCCGCCCAGCAGGGCCGCCAGGGACAGCAGGGTGGTTCTGCGTCGTTTCACGTCCGGATCTCCTGGGCTCCTCGGGGGAACGCCGCCTCCGCAACAGATGGGAGCGCTCCCAACGACGGTCGCAGGACATGCTTGTTGCAGTCATGACACTCCGTCAACGGTCCGGACGGGACGGGTTGCGCGGCTTGCCGTCCCGTCCCGCCCGGAGCCCTCCTGTCTCTACGCCTCCAACTTGCTGATGCGCACCGCCCCTTGGACCTCGCCGGGGCGGGCGCTGGTCAGGGTGAGCCGCAGCCGGGAGCCGCTGACGGCGTTGAAGGTGATCACGGTGGGCTCGTCCGAGGCCCGCGCCCAGTCGACGGCCGCCCCGGTCGCCGGCCGGTACCGCTCGCCGTCCCAGATCTCGACGGCGACCGCCGCGGGCAGGCTGTGCGCGGGCCCGACGGTGAACGACACCTCCACCCGGTCGAAGCTCCGCGTCCGGCCCCAGTCCACCGAGATCCAGTCCCGGGCCCGTGCCTGGTTGAAGGCGGGCAGCAGGGCGGTGGCAGCCTTGGCGAAGGCGTTGGACCAGCCGGTGGCGGGGTCGCCGTCCAGCACGGCGGCGGGCAGGGTGTCCGGCCGTCCGGAGTAACTGGCGTCCGCGTGCGGGTAGTTCAGGGGCGCGGGATGGTCGGGCATGAACGCGGCGGCGGGGGTGGTCGCCGCCGAACGGGCGTGCGTGGTGCGGACGGTGGCCGTGCCCCGGCGCAGCCCGTCCACGCGCGCGGTCACCTTCAGGGCGCCGGGTTCCGTGCCCGACCGGACGATGGCGAGTGCCTTGCCGCAGAAGGCGGTCCGGGTGCCGGCCTGGTAGCGCTCGGCGCTCTCCTCGCGCCCGTTGTCCAGCCCGGCGAGGGAGCCTCCGCTCACCTCGAAGGTGATCACGTGCTCGGCGTCGGGGACGACCACCCCGCGCGCGTCGACGACGTCGGCGGTGACGAAGACGAGCGAACGGCCGTCGGCGGGAAGGGACTTGCGGTCTGGGGTGAGACGGACGGCGTGCGGGCGCCGGTCGGAGCGAGCCCGAGATGCATTTCACCCGGCGTGGAACGCCGCAGCTTTCGGCACGAGCCCCGGCGACGACCAGGCCGTCTCGCGGTAGGCGCCGCTGTCGGAGCACCAGCGGCTGCCGGGGAGCAGGTTCTGCCACTTGACCGCGAGAACGCTCTCGGTGACGCCGTCGGCGTGCGCCCAGCCTGCGGGGACGGCCACCCGCCGCCAGCCGGAGTCGTCGTGGCCGGGGCCGGCGGCGTCGGCGTACCGCCCGGTCGGGTCGGTGATCCCGCCCGGGTTCACCTGGGCGAACCGCCAGCCGTCGCGCAGGGCGAGGGTACGGCGGCCCGTGGGGCCCGAGGCGCTCTCGGCGTGCCCGGCGGCATGGCACGCCGGGGTGGCGAGGACCGCGCCGGCGACGGGGGCCGCCGTGGAGGCGAACAGAACCGATCTGCGAGTGACCGTCATGGCGGCTCGTCTCCCTCATCAGGAACCAGAAGTACTCACAACTGATCGTCAGCAAACAGAATCTGAGGTCGTTCCGCGCCCGCCCGTCAAGGGTGCCGCTCGGGCCGTCCGTCCCCTGGCCCCCACACGCCGGTCGTTCGGCCGGTTCCGCCCTTGACCACCCCGTTCCGCGAGGGGACGGACTCCCCCTCCCTGCCGGGGACACAAGCACTAAGGTGGAACTGAAGTGGCCCGCTTGTTCACTGTGAGTGTCCGCGATGGAGTGGGGACGATGAGCCCGGACTACCCGTTCGACGATGCCTCGACGGCGCGGGCGGTCATCCACGAGGACGGCACGCTCACGGGCTGGAGCGAGGGGGCCCGCCGGCTGCTCGGCTACGAGCGGTCCGAGGTGGTCGGCCGGCCGGCCGCCGCCCTGCTCGCCGACGCACCGGCCGACGGCGACGAACCGGCCGACGGCGACGCACGGGCCGGCGGCGACGAACCGGCCGAGGGCAACGCACCCGTCGTCGTCGGCTCCCGGCCACGGCGTCCCGGGCCCGGCGAGGAGCGCTGGAGCGGCACCCTCCCGCTGCGCCACCGCGACGGCCACACGGTGTCCGTGTGGGTCCTCGCCCACCTCAGACGGCCCGGCGACGACGCCCCGGCCACCTGGCTCGCCGTGACCCCGCTCGCCGGCGGCTACCCCGCGCCGGAGGACGACGAGCTGGTGCGGGCCGCCCTCACCCAGTCCCCCTGCGCCACGATGATCTTCGACGAGGAGCTGCGGCTGCGCGGCATCAACGACGCCATGGCCGACCTCGTCGAACTGCCCTCCGCCCGCATCCGGGGACTGCGCGCCACCGACATCGGCAGCCGGCCGCAGAACTCGGAGATCGAGGACTACATGCGCCTCGCCCTCGCCAGCGGCGAGCGCCAGGTGATGCAGACCTTCATGAAGGCCACCGGCGAGGACCGGGCGCACGCCTGGCTGGCCCGGATCGCGCCGCTCACCGACGCCGCCGGGCGGGTGCGCGGCATCTGCGTCACCGCCCACGACTTCACCGAGCACTTCCTCGCCCGGGAGCGGCTCCAACTGGTCAACGAGGCGAGCGTGCGCGTCGGCAGCACCCTCGACGTCACCCGGACGGCGCAGGAGCTGGCGGAGGTGTGCGTGCCCACGCTGGCCGACTTCGTCAGCGTCGACCTGCTCGATCCGCAGGAGCACGCGGGCGAGGCCGCCGGTCCGCCGACCGCCCCCGTCCAGCTGCGGCGCGCCGCGCACCACTCGGTCAACCCGGGCGCGCCGGAGGCCGTCGTCCAGCCGGGCGATGTGGACGCCTACCCGGAGACCTCGCCGCAGGCCGCCTCCCTGCTCGCCGGCCGCGCCGTGGTGGCCGGCGCACCCTCCGGCGACCTGGCAGAGTGGCTGTCCTGGGACGACCGGCGCTTCCGGCGGATCGCCGAGTACGGCATCCACTCGACGATGTCCGTGCCGCTCCAGGCCCGGGGCGCGACCCTCGGGGTCGCCGTCTTCACCCGCTTCCTGCGGCCCGACCCGTTCTCCCCCGACGACGTGCTGCTGGCCGAGGAGGTCACCGCGCGCGCCGCCGTCTGCATCGACAACGCCCGCCGCTACTCCCGCGAGCGGGAGACCGCCCTCGCCCTCCAGCGCAGCCTGCTCCCGCGCTCGCTGCCCCGCACGGCCGCCGTCGACGCCGCCTCCCGCTATCTGCCGGCCGCCCGGGCCGGGGTGGGCGGCGACTGGTTCGACGTGATCCCGCTGTCCGGGATGCGGGTCGCCATGGTCGTCGGGGACGTGGTCGGGCACGGCATCCAGGCCTCCGCGACCATGGGCCGGCTGCGCACCGCCGTGCGCACCCTCGCCGACATCGACCTCGCCCCCGACGAACTCCTCACCCACCTCGACGACCTCGTCCTGCGGCTCTCGGAGGAGGCCGGCGGCGAGGGCGGCAGCCCCGGGGAGATGGGGGCGACCTGCCTGTACGCGGTGTACGACCCGGTGTCCCGGCGCTGCACGCTGGCGCGGGCCGGGCATCCCCCGCCGGTGCTGCTGCCGCCCAAGGGCGCCCCGCGCCAGGTCGACCTGCCCGCCGGTCCCCCGCTGGGCCTGGGCGGGCTGCCCTTCGAGTCGGCCGAGCTGTCCCTGGCCGAGGGCTCGGTCCTCGCGTTCTACACCGACGGCCTGATCGGGCCCCGCGCCGGCGACGCGGACGCCGATCACGAAGGCCTCCGGGACGCCCTGGCCGGGCACACGGACTCCCTCGACGAGACCTGCGACCGCGTCCTGCGGGCCCTGCTGCCCCAGGGCGGCGCGGCCGACGACGTGGCCCTGCTCCTCGCCCGTACCCGGGGGCTGCCCGCCTCGAAGGTCGCCACCTGGGACATCCCCGCCGACCCGGCGCTCGTCGCGCCCATCCGCAAGCAGGTCGTCGAGCAGCTGGACCGCTGGCGGCTGAGCGAGGCGACGTTCCCGGCGGAGCTGGTGGTGAGCGAGCTGGTCACCAACGCCATCCGATACGGCGCGCGCCCCATCCGGCTCCGGCTGATCCATGACGCGGCCACGCTGATCTGCGAGGTCTCCGACAACAGCCACACCGCGCCGCACCTGCGCCGGGCGAAGACCTGGGACGAGGGCGGCCGGGGGCTGCTGCTGGTCGCCCAGCTCACCCAGCGCTGGGGCAGCCGGCACACGGCCGACGGCAAGACGATCTGGGCGGAGCTGGCGCTGTTCGACGAGGAGTGAGGGCGGCTCGCCCCACCCGACTCGGCGGGCTCGCCCCACCGGACTCGGCGGGCTCGCCCCATCGGTTCCGCCTCCGGCTTCTCTCCGCCTCCGTCGGTCCCCGGCCCCGGGCTCTTGGCTCGGCTTTTACCCGGGCCTGTTTATATGGCGGGGCGCCCCTTCTCGAACACGCCCCGGAGATCCGCCCTGAACGCCCCGCTCGCCGTCGTCCTGTCCGTCGCCCTGCTCGTCGCCTCGCTCACCTGGGCCGTGCTGCGCCCCGCGGGCCGCTCGGAGGCCCTGGTGGCGGTCCCGGCCGCGGCGCTGGCCGTCGTGGCCGGGGTGATCTCGCCGCAGCACGCGCTGGCGGAGGCGGAGCGGCTCGGGCCGGTGGTCGGGTTCCTGGCGGCGGTGCTGGTGCTGGCGCACCTGTGCGATGTGGAGGGCCTCTTCACCGCGTGCGGGGCGTGGATGGCGCGCCGGGCGGCGGGCCGCCCCCGGCGGCTGCTGACGGCCGTGTTCGTGCTGGCCTCCGTCGTCACGGCCGTGCTCAGCCTGGACGCCACCGTGGTGCTGCTGACGCCCGTGGTGTTCGCCACCGCCGCCCGGATGGGGGTGCGTTCCCGGCCGCACGTCTACGCGTGCGCCCATCTGTCGAACACGGCCTCGCTGCTGCTGCCGGTGTCCAATCTGACGAACCTGCTGGCGTTCACGGCGAGCGGGCTGAGCTTCACCCGGTTCGCCGCGCTGATGACGCTGCCCTGGCTGGTGGCGGTCGCGGCGGAGTACGCGGTGTTCCGGCGTTTCTTCGCCGCCGACCTGCCGGCGGCCGAGCCCGCCGAGGACGACGGCCCCGCGCCCGCCGTGCCGCTGTTCGCGCTGATCACCGTCGGCTGCACCCTCGCCGGCTTCGTGGTGGCGTCCGCGCTCGGACTCGAACCGGTGTGGGCGGCGCTCGCGGGCGCCGTCGTCATGGCCGGGCGGGCGCTGGCGCGGCGGCGCGTGACGCCCACGGCGGTGGTGCGGTCCGCCGCCCCGGGGTTCCTGGCGTTCGTGCTGGCGCTCGGCATCGTCGTACGGGCGGTCGTCGACCACGGGCTCGCCGACGCGCTGAAGCGCGTCCTGCCCGGCGGTTCGGGGCTGCTCGCGCTGCTCGGCCTGGCCGCGCTGGCCGCGGTCCTGGCGAACCTGATCAACAACCTGCCCGCGGTGCTGGTCCTGGCGCCGCTGGCCGCCCCGGCCGGCGCGGGGGCGGTGCTCGCGGTGCTGCTGGGCGTGAACATCGGCCCGAACCTGACGTACGCCGGGTCGCTGGCGACGCTGCTGTGGCGGCGCGTGGTGCAGGGACACGAGGAGCGGGTCGAGGTCGGGGAGTTCACCCGGCTGGGACTGCTCACGGTGCCGGCCACGCTGATCCCGGCCGTGGTGGCGCTGTGGGCTTCGGTGCAGGTGCTGGGGGTCTGAGCCGGGCGGACGGCACTGCCGGCGCTGCCTGCCCTGTCGGCCCCGTCGGCGCTGTGGTCAGCGGCCTCCGCCGTAGCCGTTTCCGTAACCGCCGTAGCCGTAGCCGTAGCCGTTTCCGTAACCGCCGTACCCGTACCCGTTTCCGTAGCCGTAGCCGCCGGGACCGTTGCCGCCGTTCCAGCCCTGCTGGCCGTTCCCGGAGCAGGAGTACCAGGCGTAGGGCGAGCACGAGTCGTCGTCGGAGCCGGACGCCGAACCGGACGAGGAACCGGTCTCCGTGGACTTCGGGGCCGGTGTGGCCGACGGCTTCGGGGCGGACGCCGACGGGTTCGCCGGGCTCGGGGCCGGGCTCTTCGCGGCCTTGGGCGTGACGGGCGCGCCCGAGGTGTCGATGAGGGTGCTGTCGGCGTCCCAGTTGACGATCTGCATCTGCGGGTCGGGCTGCGAGGTGTCGATCACCCAGCGCTGCGCGCCGCCGTCCGCACGGTTCTTCAGGACGAGGGCGCCCGAGCCGTCGGTGGCGGCGGGGGCCAGGGCGAGGTTCTGGTTCCCGCGCGGGATCAGCGTGCCCTGGAGGGTGAAGTCGTAGCGGACGTTCTTGGCCTCCGGCGCGGACGCGGCGGCGCAGGGGGACAGCCGCACCGAGAAGCCGAGCTGGGAGTCGAGGCACAGGTCCGGGCCCGCGGTGCTGCGCAGCAGTCCGTCGGTCTCGTACGTCCACTGCTGGTCGGCGGCGGAGGAGCAGACGGCGAGCTGGGCCTCGGCGCCCTGGACGGCCTTCCCGCCGGTGATCCCGATGCACAGCCCCGACGACACGTTGTGCAGCCGGCCGCGCAGGGTGCCCTGGTTCTCCTCGGCGGCGCCGGCCCAGGACGGGTCGACGTCGGCGGCGTCCGTGTCCGGCGCCGCCGTCCCCGCGGCCTCGTCGCCCGCGGCCGAGCCGTCGCCGTCCGAGCCGAGGGCGGACCACAGCACGAGCGGCAGCACGACGAGGCCGCTGACGGTGAGGACGGCGATGGCGAGGTTGCGCCGGCGGGCGCGGCGGGCCGCCTTCTGCGCGGAACGGCGCGAGTGGGGGCGGGGGTTGACGGGGACGAGCTCGGCCCCGGGAGTGCGCGGACCCGCCGCGGGGTCCGGCGCGGCGGTGAAGGCCGTGGGGAACGGGGGGAACGTGCCGCCGAGGCCCGCGTCGGCGGCGGAAGCGGCGGTGGTCCCGGCGAACGCGGCCGCCCCGGGGTGCGCGGCGGGCTCGGCCGGCTCTGCGGACGGGACGGGGTGCGCGGGACGGGCGGGGTGCCCGGGGTGCGCCGGGTAGGAGTCGTCCGTGAAGGCCTCGCCCACGATCATCCGGGGACGCGGCCGTTCGGGCTCGGCGACGGGCGCGTCGACGCGGCCGGCTCTGAGCTCGCGGTACTCCCCCGCGGCCCAGCCCAGCACGCCTTCGGCGAGCGCCGCGCCCAGGTCGGCCTCGAACTGGCGGAGCTGGTCGGCGGTGTGGGCGCAGTGCCGGCACTGGTCGAGGTGGGCGCGCAGGTCCGGGTCGACGTCGCCGCCGCGGCGGCAGGTGACGTCGAGCAGCCGGTCGTAGCGGTGGCACTCCTCCTCGACGGCGAGTTCGCGGTGGACCTGGAGGCACTCCTCGCGCAACCGCTCGCGGGAGCGGCGCAGTTCGATGCGGGCGCCCTCCTCCTCCATGCCGAGCAGGGCGGCCGGGGAGGCGAGGGCCTCGACCTCGGCCTCGGCGTGCCACAGCAGACAGCGGGCGGTCTGGGGCAGTCGCTGGAACGCGCGGGAGATCAGGCGGCGGTTCGGCGGCGGGAGCAGCCGGGCGGCGAGCTGGTCGGCGTCGCCCTCGGCGGCGCGCAGTTCGGGGTGGAGCAGGTCGCGGCGGCCGTCGGAGTCCCACTCGGCGGCGATCCGGCGCACGGTGACCAGGAGGTAGGGGCGCCAGGCGGCGGTGGGGCCGTTCTGCCGCAGGGTCTCGCCGAAGAGGCGGGTGAACGCGGCGGTGGTGAGCATGCCGGCCGCGCGCTCGCTGTCGGCGCAGAGGCGGGCGTAGGAGATGGCCGCTTCCCAGTGCCGGTCGAGCAGTTCGCCGACGGGGTGCAGCGCGGGCGACGCCCCCGACCAGTTCTTGAGCTCGGCGCTCAGCTGTTCGTCCGTCACCTCGAGGCGGCGCGCCGAAGGGGAATTCGACAGGCCTGCGTCTTTCACGGCGGCATTCCTCCGGGGACATACGGCATCAGGTCCATACCAATCGGTATGGGACCCCCGCCGTGGGGCGACGGGATGCTCTCACTCAAAGTTCGGTGTCTCGAACGTCCGCAGTGCGCAGCTCTTTTGAAGCGTGGGGGGTGTGGACGGGAGAGACACCTCGTGCGCACGCGGGGAAAAATGCTGTCCGTGCGCCGACACGGCACACCTTCGCACAGGCGGACCAGGCAGAACAAGTGATCCAGCGGTTTCGTGCTTTGCCCGAGCGCGTGAATAGTCTTGACGAAACGTCAGTGAGCCGGGGAGGGCTCCTCGTCATTCGGGGCGGTCCCTGTATTGGTGTCCCTTTGGCGACGCAATTGCGGCGCGCATTCCGTCCCGGTACGCACCGGGCGGCATCCCGTGGCGGGCGCGGAAGAGCCGGCTGAAGTGGAACGGGCTGGCGAACCCCGCCGCGGTGGCGACGCGTTCGACGGACAGCCCGGTGCTCTCCAGGAGGCGGGCGGCGTGCCGCAGCCGGGCCTCGCGCAGGGCGCGCATCGGGGACTGGCCGACGTGCTCTGTGAACAGGTGGGCGAAGCGGGAGGGCGAGAGGGCGGCCTCCCGGGCGAGGGAGCGGACGGTGTGCGGGGCGCCGGGGTCGGCGGCGATCCGCTCCTGGGCCCGGCGGACACGGCCGTCGACGCCGGGCGGGACCCGGGAGGCGGTCGCGGAGGCGTGCGCGTGCGCTGTGGCGGCGGCCGCGGCCGCGGTGGCCGTGGCGAGCAGCACCGCCTCCTCCAGTGCGCACAGGGCGAGTTCACGCGCGACCGCGCCGAGGGCGACGGCGATGTCCTGGTCCGTGGGGGCCGGTGCGGGAGCGGAAGCGGGAGTGTGAGGGTGGGAGTGGGAGTGGGGTCCGGCCGTCGGCGTGATGCCGGCGGGGCGGCGGGCGTCGGTGTGCATACGGCTGAAGGCCGCCTCGATGCGGGGGTGCGTCGCGGGCGGGACGGCGGGGACGACGTACACGCCGTCGCCCGCGCCGTACGGGTGCAGCCACTGGGTCCAGGCGGGGCGGGCCTGGCAGTGCGCCCACCAGAACCGCCAGCGGTCCGCGCCCGGTTCGGTGGAGTAGCGGTGCGGGACGCCCGGCGCGAGGGCGACCAGGTCGCCGGGGCGGGCCCGGACCTCGGTGCCGCCCTGGCGCAGCCGGCCGAGGCCGCCCGTCGTCCAGGTGAACAGCCAACTGTCGGACCCTCCGGGGCGGTTGGCGCCGTATCCGGCGGCCTGGTCGAAGTGGCCCACCACCACCAGGCCGGGCGGCGGGGACGGGTCCCCCGGCGCGGCAGTCACGGACATGCCGTCAGCACGCACGGGCATCCTCCCGGATCTCGCAGGGACCTAGCGTGACGGGCCGGGGACAGCGGACGCGGGACCCACGACCTGGGAGGTCGCACATGACGGTCACGGACATCGGCGCCGCCGGCGCTTCGGCCCCCATCCTGACGGAGGAGGGGCTGCGGCAGTACCGGGAAGACGGTTTCACCGTCGTACGGGGGTTGTTCGGGCGCGACGAGGTGGACCGGCTGTGCGCGGAGTTCACCGCGCTGCACGCGGCGGGGCGGCCGGTGCCGGGGCACTTCGAGCCGCGGCCCGGCGACGATCCGCTGCACCGCCACCCGAGGGTGATGCAGCCGCACGAGTTCGTCCCGCTCGCCCGGCGGGCGCTGCTGGACGCGCGGCTGCGGGACGTGCTGGAGACGCTGTTCGGGGAGGAGGTGCTGGCCGCGCAGAGCATGTTCTACTTCAAGCCGCCCGGCGCCCGGGGGCAGGCGCTGCACCAGGACAACTTCTACCTGCGGGTGGAGCCGGGGACCTGTGTGGCGGCCTGGCTGGCCTGTGACGTCATCGACCGGGAGAACGGCGGCCTGGAGGTGGTCCCGGGCACGCACCGCATGGGGCTGTTCTGCCCGGAGGAGGCGGACGTGGAGCTGTCGTTCGCGCGGGAGTACGTGCCGCCGCCGGCGGGTCTCGCGGCGGTGCCCGTCGACATGGCGCCGGGGGACGTGCTGTTCTTCGCCGGCAGTCTGGTGCACGGTTCGCAGCCCAACCGGAGCGGGGACCGGTTCCGCCGGTCGTTCATCGCGCACTACGTCGGCCGCTCGGCCGAGCGCATCGGGCAGTACTACCGCACCCTGTCGATGGGCGGGGACCGGGTGACCCTGCCGGAGAGCGAGGGGGCGGGGCCCTGCGGCACCGAGTTCGCGCCGCAGGGGCCCCACTGACACGGCCCCCGGGGCGCATAAGTGGCCGGGGGCGCTTCAAGGGCCAGGGGCGCTTCAGTGGCCGGCGACGGGGTGCGGGCCGTAGGGCTGCTCCAGTTGCTCCGACTCCTCGTCGGTCAGGGCCAGTTCGACGGCCGCCACCGCGTCCTCCAGGTGCCGGGGCTTCGACGCTCCGACGATCGGGGCCGTCACCGTGGCCTGACGCAGGAGCCAGGCTAGGGCCACCTGGGCGCGGGGCACGTCCCGCGCTCCGGCGATGCGGGTGACGGCCTCGACGATCGCGCGGTCGCCGTCCGCGTAGAGGCGGCTGCCGAAGTCGTCGGTGGCGCTGCGGCCGGTGACGGCGCCCCAGTCGCGGGTGAGGCGGCCCCGTGCCAGCGGGCTCCACGGCAGCACGCCCACGCCCTGGTCGGCGCAGAGCGGCAGCATCTCGCGCTCCTCCTCGCGGTAGAGGAGGTTGTAGTGGTTCTGCATGGACGCGAACTTCGTCCAGCCGTGCCGTTCGGCGGTGTACTGCATCTTGGAGAATTGCCAGGCGTACATCGAACTCGCCCCGAGGTAACGCACCTTGCCCGCCTTCACCAGGTCGTGCAGCGCCTCCATCGTTTCCTCGACCGGGGTGTGCGCGTCGAAGCGGTGGATCTGGTAGAGGTCGACGTAGTCGGTGCCGAGGCGGGTCAGGCTGTGGTCGATCTCGGTCAGGATCGCCTTGCGGGAGAGGCCGCCGCCGTTGGGGCCGGGCCGCATCCGGCCGTGCACCTTCGTGGCGAGGACGATCTCGTCGCGGCGGGCGAAGTCGCGCAGCGCCCGGCCGACGATCTCCTCGCTGGTGCCGTCGGAGTACACGTTGGCGGTGTCGAAGAAGGTGATCCCGGCGTCCAGCGCCTGCCGGATCAGCGGGCGGGACGCCTCCTCGTCGAGGGTCCACTCGTGCGTGCCCCGGTCGGGGACCCCGTAGGTCATGCAGCCCAGACAGATCCGGGACACGTCCAGACCAGTCGTACCGAGCTTCACGTACTGCATCGTCGCCGCTCCTGACGTCGGTCCACAGCTGATCGTGAGCGTACTTCGCCGATCCCGAGCGTAGTGCGCGGGCGGCCGGCGTCCGCCCCGCGCACGGCGGGACCACGGTCCGCGCGGTCATGACTACGCGCTTCACGGGGTACGGGGGCCGCCCTTCCCGGACGAGGATCGACCTGTCGGACACGTCCAGCAGACAGGAGCACCCATGCCCCACGTCACCACGCCCGACGGCGCCGAGATCTTCTACAAGGACTGGGGCGTCGGCCGGCCCGTCGTCCTCAGTCACGGCTGGCCGCTGAACTCCGACAGTTGGGAGGCGCAGCAGCTGTTCCTCGCCTCCCACGGCTTCCGTGCGATCGCGCACGACCGGCGCGGGCACGGCCGTTCCAGCCAGACCTGGCACGGCAACGAGATGAACACCTACGCCGACGACCTGGCCGCGCTCATCGACGGCCTCGACCTGCGCGACGTCACGCTCGTCGGGTTCTCGACGGGTGGCGGCGAGGTGGCCCGCTACGTGGGCCGGCACGGCACCGCCCGGATCGCGCAGGTCGTACTCGTCTCGGCCGTGCCGCCGTTCATGCTGCGCACCGACGACAACCCGGACGGCGTCCCGGCCGAGGTGTTCGACGCGATCCGGGCCGGTTCGCTCGCCGACCGCTCGCAGCTGTACCGGGACCTGGCGGACGGCCCGTTCTTCGGGCACAACCGGCCCGGGGCGAACGTCTCGCAGGGTGTGCGGGACGCGTTCTGGCGGCAGGGGTTGCAGTCCGGGCACCGCGGGGCCTACGAGTGCGTCGCGGCGTTCTCCGCGACCGACTTCCGCGCCGACCTGGACGCGATCGACGTGCCGACGCTGGTGGTGCACGGGGACGACGACCAGGTCGTGCCCTTCGAGGTGGGCGGCAAGGCGTCGGCCGCCCGCATCAAGAACGCGACGCTCAAGGTCTATCCGGGCGCCCCGCACGGCATCACGGACACCCACAAGGACCAACTCGGCGCGGATCTACTGGAGTTCCTCAACTCCTGAACTCCTTTGCTCCTTAACTCCTTAACTCCTGTTCCACGAACGGTCATTGACTGCTCGTTCTGACTTCTTCTGACTTCTTCTGAAGGGGGAACGATGGAAGACACCTCCCGTCGCCGTGTCCTGGGCGGCATGCTCGCGGCCGGCGCCGTCACACTGGGCGCGGCCGGCCAGGCGTCCGCCGCCACCGGCGGCAGCGGCGGTGGCGGCACCGTGAGACCCACCGTCGTGCTCGTGCACGGCGTGTTCGCCGACGCGTCGGGCTGGGGCGCCGTCACCGCCTCCCTGCTGGACGCCGGCTACCAGGTGATCGCCCCGGCCAACCCCCTGCGCGACCTCGCGGGCGACTCGGCGTACGTCTCCAGCGTCGTCGCCTCGCTCACCGGCCCGGTGATCCTCGTCGGGCACTCCTACGGCGGCGAGGTCATCACCAACGCCGGGCGCGGGCACGCGCACGTCAAGGCGCTGGTGTACGTGGCCGCGTTCGCGCCGGACGAGGGCGAGACGGCGCTCGAACTGGCCGACAAGTACCCCGGCAGCCGGCTGAAGCCCGCGCTCGTCGCCCGCCCCTACCCGGTGCCCGCGGGCAGCCCGGACCCCGGCCTGGACGGTTACATCGACCCGGCGAAGTTCCACGACGTGTTCGCGCAGGACCTGCCGCGGTCCCGGACGAGGATCATGGCGACCGCCCAACGGCCGGGCAGCCTGGGCGGGTTGGGGAGCCCGAGCGGGGTCCCGGCGTGGAAGAGCCTGCCGTCCTGGTACGTCGTCGCCGGCGCCGACCGGGTCATCCCGCCCGCCGTGCAGCGCTTCATGGCGGGGCGCGCCGGCAGCCGCACGGTCGAGGTCCGGGGCGCCTCGCACGTCGTGATGATGTCGCGCCCGGACGCCGTGGTCCGGCAGATACGCGCCGCCGACCGCGCGACCCGCTGACCCTACGACGCTCCTGGAAGGGGCAGTCATGAGCACTCCGGACACCATCGTCCTCATTCACGGCTTCTGGGTGACGCCCCGGAGCTGGGAGCACTGGATCGCCCACTACGAGAAGCGCGGCTTCCGCGTCCTGGCGCCCGCCTATCCCGGGTTCGAGGCGGAGGTCGAGTCCCTCAACGCCGATCCCACACCGGTCGAACAGGTCACCGTCCCGCAGATCCTGGAGAGCCTGGAGACCCTGGTCCGGGGCCTGGACAAGCCCCCGGTGCTCATCGGCCACTCGGCCGGCGGCGTCTTCGTGCAGCTGCTGCTGGACCGGGGCCACGGCGCGGCGGGCGTGGCGATCAACTCCGCGCCGACCGAAGGGGTGGCGGTGGTGCCGCTGACCCAGGTCAAGGCGGCGTTCCCGGTGCTGAAGAACCCGGCCAACCGGCACCGGGCGGTCGGTCTGACCGCCGAGCAGTGGCACTACGCCTTCACCAACACGTTCTCCGAGGAGGAGTCGCTGGCGCTGTACGAGCGCTACGCGGTCCCCGCCTCGGGCGCCATCTTCTGGGACAGCGCCCTGGCCACCCTGCGCCCCGGCCACCAGAGCACGTACGTCGACTACCACAACGACGGCCGCGCGCCGCTGCTGTTCATCGCGGGCGAGAAGGACCATCTGATGCCGCCCAAGGTGCAGCAGTCCAACGCGAGGCACTACAAGTCGAACACGGTCACCGAGGTGAAGGAGTTCGCGGGCCGGCCCCACCTGCTGCCGGCCGCACCCGGCTG
Source organism: Streptomyces sp. NPDC002328 (assembly GCF_042890065.1). NCBI lineage: Bacteria > Bacillati > Actinomycetota > Actinomycetes > Kitasatosporales > Streptomycetaceae > Streptomyces > Streptomyces sp. NPDC002328. Next base: position 309,263 of record NZ_JBIARQ010000005.1, read on the forward strand.
GGAGGAGGTCGCCGACCACGCCCTGGAGTGGGCACTGGCACACGCGAAATAGGCTCACGCGTCCGGCGGTGCCCGTCCAGGGCGGGGGTGCCCGTCCAAGGCGGGGGTGCCCGTCCAGCTCCTTGCCGGGTGCCGTTTAAGGCGGGGTGCCGTCCAGGACGGGGTGCCGACCGGGGCGGGCACGCCGTCCACCCCGGGACCTCACCGCGGCCGTCCACCACAGGGCCTCACCGTGGCCGTCCGCCCCGGGCCTGCCGACGGTCGTCCGCCCCGGGCCCGCCCCAGGGCCCGGGTCCTCGCACCGTGTCCGACCATGAAGGGACCACCGCATGACCGGGATTCGCGTCACCCACATCGGGGGTCCGACCGTGCTGATCGAGGCGGCCGGGCTGCGGCTGCTGACCGATCCGACGTTCGACCCGCCCGGACGGCGCTACTCCTTCGGCGTGGGAACCTCCTCCCGCAAGACGGCCGGGCCCGCCCTCGGCCCGGAGGAACTCCCGCCGATCGACGCCGTGTTGCTCACCCACGACCACCACGCCGACAACCTCGACACGGCAGGGCGCGCCCTGCTGCCCGAAGCCGGCGTCGTCCTCACCACGCCGTCCGGGGCGAGACGCCTCGGCGGTACGGCGCGGGGGCTCGCCCCGTGGACGTCCCTGCGGCTGGAGCCGGCCCCGGGCCGGCCGGCGATCGAGGTCACGGCCACCCCGGCCCGGCACGGGCCGCCGCTGTCAGGGCCGTTGGTGGGCGAGGTCACCGGGTTCGCGCTGCGCTGGGAGGGCCAGCGGCACGGGGTGCTGTGGATCTCCGGGGACACCGTGCTGTACGGCGGGGTGCGCGAGGTGGCCCGCCGGCTCACCGTCGGCACGGCCCTGCTGCACCTGGGCGGGGTGGGCTTCCCGCTCACCGGGCCCGTCCGGTACACGCTGACGGCGAAGCGGGCGGTGCGGCTGTGCCGGGCGCTGCGCCCGCACACCGTGCTGCCGGTGCACTACGAGGGCTGGTCGCACTTCCAGGAGGGCCGCGACACGGTCGAGGCCCGGCTCACGAGGGAGCCCGCGGACCTGCGCGAACGGTTCCGCTGGCTGTCACCGGGAACGGCCGCGGAGGTCACCGTCTGACGTGCTCGGAGTCGCCTCGGAGTCGCCTCGGGGTCGTGCTCGGGCTCGGGGTGCTCCTGCGGCGGGCTCACCGCGGCGTCAGCCCAGCAGGTCGAGGCCCTCTTCCCACCCGAACTCCTCCCCCGCCCCTTCCTCTCCTTCCGCGCCCGAGTACGGGTACCCGAACCGCACGCCCATCCCGCGCAGCCGTATCAGACTGTCCTGGTAGGCGGAGTGGGCGGCCAGCGCGTCCGACACACAGGGCAGCGCGGCAACGGGCACGCCGAGGCCGGCCGCCTCGCACAGGGTGCCGAGGGCGAGGGTGTCGGCGATCCCGGCCGCCCACTTGTTGACCGTGTTGAAGGTGGCCGGGGCCACGACGACCGCGTCGGGCGCGGGGAAGGGCCTCGGATCACCGGGACGCCGCCACGCGGAGCGGATCGGGCGGCCGGTCTGCGCCTCGACGGCGGCCGTGTCGAAGAACCCGTCGGCGGCGAGGGGCGTGGCGATGACGCCGACCTCCCACTCCCGCTCCTGCGCGGCGGTGATCAGTTTGCCGACGTCGACGGCGATCCCGGCGGCGCAGACGACGACGTAGAGGAACGGCTTCCCACCATGTTCGGTCACGCGGGAACGATAACGGGCCCGCCGCCGTCGGAAAACGGCTTGCCGACGGTCCGCGTCCGACTTCATGATCTGGCCATGTTCTCGCACGTAGCCCTCACGCCGCTGTCGTCCGTCGCCGCTCTTCCGGCGCGGTCCCAGCAGCAGCCCGGGCGTCACCGGAGGCCCGATCCCGCGCGCCCGTGACGGCCGCGCTCGTCGCCGGCCTGATCGCCGGGTACGGCATCGCCGTTCCCGTCGGCGCGGTCGGGACGTACCTCGTCTCCCTCACCGCACGCACCTCCCTGCGCACCGGCGTGTGCGCCGCGCTGGGCGTGGCCGCCGCCGACGGGCTCTACGCCCTGCTGGCGACGGTCGGCGGTTCCGCCGTCGCCGTGGCGCTGCGGCCGGTGCTGACGCCGCTGCGCTGGGCCTCGGCCGTCGTGCTGCTGGCGCTGGCGGCCTGGAGCGCGGTGAGCGCACTGCGCCGGTACCGGGCGCACCGCCTCGCCACCCGGTCCGACCCGCCGCCACCGAGCCCGGCCCGCGCCTTCGCGAGCCTGCTCGGCATCACCCTCCTCAATCCGACCACCGTGGTCTACTTCGCCGCGCTCGTCCTCGGCACCGGCACCGCCGACGCCGTACGCCCCCTGGAACAGGCCGTGTTCGTCCTGGCGGCGTTCGCCGCGTCGGCGAGCTGGCAGCTGCTGCTCGCCGGCGGCGGCGCACTCCTGGGCCGAGCCCTGACCGGCCACCGCGGGCGGTTGGCGACGGCCCTGGCGTCGAGCGGGGTGATGACGGTGCTGGCGATGCGGATGCTGTGGTGACACGGGGCGCCACCTAAGGCGCGGATGAAAGGCGGGCGTACCGGTGTTGTGGTTCGGTGGGGGACGAGTACGCGAGCGAAGGGGAAGGATGCCATGCCTCTCGAAGGCGAGTACGAGCCCAGCCCGACGAAGTGGGTGCGCGACCAGGTGGAGCTGTACGAACGCTCAGGCGGTACTGAGGGAACGACGCTTCAGAACACCAAGCGGCCCGTGATCGTGCTGACCACCCTGGGCGCGAAGAGCGGGAAGATCCGCAAGACGCCGGTGATGCGGGTCGAGCACGAAGGGCGGTACGCCGCCGTCGCCTCCCTCGGCGGCGCGCCCAAGCATCCGGTCTGGTACCACAACATCAAGGCCGATCCCAGGGTGGAGCTCCAGGACGGCCCTGTGAAGCAGGACATGACGGCCCGTGAGGTGACCGGGGTGGAGAAGGCCGAGTGGTGGGAGCGCGCGGTGGCCGCGTATCCGCCGTACGCCGACTACCAGGAGAAGACGGATCGGGAGATCCCCGTCTTCGTCCTGGAGCCGGCCGACAGCCACTGACCTGCGGAAACTGCCGGTGAGGTGCCGGTGAGCTCTCAAGGCGAAGGGGGCCGCGGGAAAAAGTCGTAGAAAAATCTGTTCCGCCGGGCGCATGGACGCGTCCCGGGCGGGGCACCCGAAGTTCAGGCCCCGCCGCGTTCCCCCGTCGCGGCGGGGCTTTCCGCTGCCTCGCCGGCGGGCCGGTCGGTCACATCGAGGAAGACCTGGTCCGCCTCGGGAACCGTCCAGGCGATCGAGCGCTTGATGCGCACGGCGACCTCCTCCACCCGCTCGCTGTCCAGCCCCGGAACCAGGTCGACGCGGGCCGCCACCAACGCCGAGTCGAGGCCCGTCTTCATGGTGAACAGCGCCTCCACGCTGTCGATCTCCGGCTGCGCCTCCAGCAGCGCGCGGATCCGGGCGGCGGTCTCCGGGTCGGCGGCCTCGCCGATGAGCTGGTCGCGGGCCTCCCGGCCGAGACCGTAGGCGACGTACACGAGCAGCGCGCCGATCGCGAGCGAGGCGCAGGCCTCCCACACGACCTGGCCGGTGACCATGTGCAGGACCATGCCGATCGCGGCCAGGGTGACGCCGAGCACCGCGGTGCCGTCCTCGGCGACGACCGTGCGCAGCGCGGGGTCGCGCAGTCCGGCGGCGCCGCCCTGCCGGCGCACCTGGTACAGGGCCCGCAGCAGCGAGCCGCCCTCGGCGAGCAGGGCGAGGCCGAGCACGACGAGGCCCGCCACATAGCCGCTGAACTCCTCCTCCGCGCCGTTTCTGAGTGCCTCGACGCCCTGGAAGAAGGAGAAGCAGCCGCCCATGACGAAGATGCCGACGGCCGCGAGGAGCGACCAGAAGAAGCGTTCCTTGCCGTAGCCGAAGGGGTGGCGGCGGTCCGGGGGGCGGCGGCTGCGGCGCAGGGCGGCGAGGAGGAAGACCTCGTTGAGGCTGTCGGCGACGGAGTGCGCCGCCTCCGACAGCAGCGCCGGTGAGCCCGCTAGCAGCCCGCCGACGGCCTTGGCGACGGCGATGACCAGGTTGGCCCCGAGCGCCACCAGCACGGTGACGCGGGTTCTGCGGTCCGCCGCGCCGTTCTCGGCGCGGCGGACCGCGCCGTTCTCGGCGAGCTGTCGTGTGTCGTGTTCGGAGGGTGTCCCAGTCACCCCCGGCGGATGCCCCGGCCGATCGGGCTCACACCGTGCCGTCGGCGGAAAACGGGGAACGCGTTGAGGGGGCACGCACGCACCACGAGCAGGAGGAACCATGAGCGACGGGGGCGACGGGAACCGCGCCTTGGGGCACAAGGCGTTCAAGCGGTCCGCGAGCCACTTCGCGGACCGGATCACCGCGGACGGCCGGGACGGCTGGCCGGTGGAGGCCGGCCGGTACCGTCTGGTGGCCAGCCGCGCCTGCCCGTGGGCGAGCCGCGCGGTGATCTCGCGGCGGCTGCTCGGGCTGGAGGACGCGCTGTCCCTGGCGATCACCGACCCGATCCAGGACGACCGCAGCTGGCGGTTCACCCTGGACCCCGACGGCCGCGACCCGGTCCTCGGCATCCGCTACCTCGCCGAGGCCTACGAGAAGCGGGAGCCCGGCGCGCCCGGCGGGGTGAGCGTGCCGGCGATCGTGGACGTGCCCAGCGGGCAGCTGGTCACCAACGACTACCAGCGCCTCACCCTGGACCTCGCCACCGAGTGGTCCGCGCTGCACCGGCCCGGCGCGCCGGATCTCTACCCGCAGGGGCGGCGCGACGAGATCGACGCGGTCATGGCCGAGGTGTACGAGGACGTCAACAACGGTGTGTACCGGGCGGGTTTCGCGAGCGGGCAGGCCGAGTACGAGGAGGCATGCGCCGGTGTGTTCCGGCGGCTGGAGCTGATTGCGTCGCGGCTGGCCGGGCAGCGGTATCTGGTCGGCGACACGATCACGGAGGCGGACATCCGGCTGTTCACCACACTGGTGCGGTTCGACGCGGTGTATCACGGCCACTTCAAGTGCAACCGCTGGAAGTTGACGGAGGATCAGGTGCTGTGGGCGTACGTCCGGGACCTCTTCCAGACGCCCGGGTTCGGTGACACCGTCGACTTCGACCACATCAAGCGGCACTACTACGGGGTGCACACCGGCATCAACCCGACCCGGATCGTGCCGCTCGGCCCCGACGGCTCCGGCTGGCTGACCCCGCACGGCCGGCAGGAGCTGGGCGGGCGTCCGTTCGGGGACGGGACGCCGCCCGGTCCGGTGCGGGCGGGCGAGGAGGTCCCGGCGTCCGGCCGGCCCTGACGCTCCCGCCCCGACCACGCTCTCATCCCTACGCACTCATCCCCACGCACTCATCCCTACGCACAAGGAGGCACACGTGAGCAAGAAACAGAAACTCCCCCTCGTCTACCAGCCCGTCGGTTTCGTGGTGGGCTGGGCGAGCGGTGCGCTGGCGGGGCTGGCCTTCCGCAAGGCCTGGAAGGCGATCCGGCACGAGGACGACGCACCCGACGCCCTGGACCGGGACCGCGGCTGGGGGGAGGTCCTGCTCGCCGCGGCGATCCAGGGCGCGATCTTCGCCGCGGTACGCAGTGCCGCGGACCGCACCGGCGCGAAGGCCATCGAACGCTCCACTGGCGTGTGGCCGTCGAAGGAGAAGGGCGGCCGGGACTGACCCAGGTGCGGGCACGCTCCCGTACCCCGCGCTGAGTCCGACGCGGGCCCTCTCCCTCGCGGCGAGGGCCCGCCCGCTTCCTCGCGCCGTCTCACCCCTGTTTGGGGGCCGTCGACGCCACTCGGCGCAGGGTGAAGGAGTGGCCGGCCGGGTCGGCGTAGCCTCGCTCCTCGTAGGGGCCGGGGGCCCCCTTGGTCTCCAGGGGCCGGCCGCCCAGGCCGATGACCGCGCGCTCCGCCTCGTCGAGGTCGTCGACCAGGAAGTCCAGGTGCGCCTGGAGGGAGTTCTCGGGGCGGGGCCAGCTCGGCGGGGTCGCGTTGACGTCGCGGCGGAAGGCGAGCCGTGTGCCGCCCGCACCCAGGATCTCCACGCGGTTGGCGGTGACGTCGGTCTCCTCCGCGTCGAGCAACTCCTTGTAGAACTCGGCGAGTTTCTCGGGTTCGGCGCAGTCGAGCACCACGACCCCCGCGTTCACCAGTGCCATGTCTCCTCCGCAGGTCTTGGACCGGGGACGGTCGAGTCCCGCCCCCACCCTTGCGGATACCCCGGTTTCAGTCGCCCACCAGCCACTCCCCGTCGCGCATCAGTTCCTGCCCCTCCAGCTCGTCGACTTCGCGCCAGGCCCGGATCCGGCGCGGCAGGACGTGGAAGTACAGGTAGGCGGTGGTGAGTTCGCGCGGATCGAAGCCGGTCTTGGCGGCGAAGATCTCGGCGTCCTCCTCCGGCAGATCCGCGGGTTCCACGGCGGTGACGGTGCCGTCGACGAGGACGACGTCCCGGGTGGCGCCGATGCCGAGGTGTGCGACGCCGGTGGTCCGCAGGTTGCGGCCGGTGCGGCTGGCGGCCGGGGTGGCGACGAGGAGGGTCGCGCCGTCCCAGACGAAGGAGAGCGGGACCAGGTAGGGAGCCCCGCCGTCCCCGGCGGCGGTGGCGACCCAGGCGTCGACGTCGTGTTCCAGCCGGTGCAAGGTGTCGATCCTGCGCTGTCGAAGCGATCGTGCGGCTGTTGTGGTCATGTCTTCAGTCTCCGCCAGACCCCCGGCAAGATCGCGCTGGACTTCCTGGACAGTTGTCCAGCTATAGTGGACACCTGTCCAGGAGTGGACGTCCGTCCACGAGGGCGAAAGATGAGGGAGACGATGGAAGCCGTTGCGAACGTGCTGGTCGGGCTGGTCGCCGCGCTGCACTTCTACATCCTGGTGATGGAGATGTTCCTGTGGCAGAAGAAGCCGGGCCGGGCCCTGCACGGCTTCGACGCGGAGATGGCGCGGGCCACCGCCCCGATGGCCGCCAACCAGGGGCTCTACAACGGGTTCCTCGCGGCGGGGCTGGTCTGGGGGCTGATCGCCGGCGATCCCACCGGCTTCCGGGTACAGGTGTTCTTCCTGTCCTGCGTGATCGTCGCGGGCGTCTACGGCGCGGCCACGGCCAACCGCCGCATCCTGGTCGCGCAGGCGCTGCCCGGCGCCCTCGCCCTGACCGCCGTCCTGATCGCGGGATGACCCGCGCCGAGCCCGAGGACCCGCGGGCGGCCCGTACCCGGGCCCGGCTGCGGGCCGCGCTGCTGGCGGAGTGCGCGCAGCGACCGCTGGCGGAGGTGGGCGTGGCCGCGCTGGTGCGGCGGGCGGAGGTCGGCCGGGCCACCTTCTACGTGCACTACCCCGACCTGGAGGCCCTCGCGGTCGACGCCTGCGCCGACGTCGTCCGCGAGGCCGTGGAGGCGCTGCACTCCTGGCAGGGACGGCCCGACCCGGTGCGCGCCCCGGCGGCGCTCGCGGAGTTCTTCGCCTCGCTGACCCCGCACGCGGCGCTGTACCGCGCCCTGTTGACCCCGGGCGGCGGCGGGCCGCTCGGCCGGGTCCTGCACCGGGACCTGCGGGCGTACAGCCTGCGGGAGCGGCAGCGGGCGGGCGCGGCGGACGCGCCGCTGGTCGCCTCGGCCGTCGCCGCGACCTTCGCCGGAGTGCTGGCGGACTGGCTGCACGGACTGCTCGACGCCGGCCCCGCCGAAATCGCCGACCAGGTATGGCAGTTGCTGGTCGCGCTCCACGCGAGCCGCTGACCCCACCGACCCGCTGGAGGTGTTCAGCGGGATGCCGCCTGGAAGGTCCTGCGGTAGGCCTGCGGGGAGACGCCGATCGCCGCGTGGAGGTGCTGGCGCAGTGAGGCGCCCGTGGCGAAGCCGATGCGGGAGGCGATCTGGTCCACCGTCAGGTCGCTGGACTCCAGCAGGTGCCGGGCGCGGGCCACGCGCTGCTGGATCAGCCAGCGGCCGGGGCTGAGGCCCACCTCGTCGTGGAAGCGGCGGGCGAAGGTGCGCAGGCTCATCCGTGCGTGGGCGGCGAGGTCGGTCAGGGTGAGCGGCTCGTCCAGGCGTTCCAGCGCCCACGCGCGGGTGGCCGCCGTGCTCGCCGCCCCGGCCTCGGGCACCGGCTGCTCGATGTACTGGGCCTGGCCGCCGTCGCGGAAGGGCGGCACCACGCAGCGGCGGGCCACCTTGTTGGCGAGGTCGCTGCCGTGGTCCTCGCGGACGATGTGGAGGCACACGTCCACCCCGGAGGCCGCGCCGGCCGACGTCAGCACCCGGCCGTCGTCGACGAAGAGGACGTCCGGGTCGAGCAGGACCCGCGGATACAGCCGACGGAACTTCTCCGCGACGCACCAGTGGGTGGTCGCCCGGCGTCCGTCGAGGAGTCCGGCGGCGGCGAGGACGAAGGCGGCCGTGCAGATGGAGACGATGCGCGCGTGGGGCCGGATCCGGGCGAGCGCGGCGGCGACCCCGTCCGGCAGCTCGTCGGTGAGCCGCTCGGGCGAGACGGGCGCGATCACCACCGTGTCCGCCGTCTCCAGCGCCTCCGGCCCGCGCTCCACGCCGATCGTGAAGTCGGCGTTGGTGTCCACGGGCCCGCCGTCGACGCTGCACGTCAGCACCTCGTAACGGCCGTCGGCGGCGCCGAGGATGCGGCTCGGGATGCCGAGTTCGAACGGGTAGACGCCGTCGAGGGCGAGGACGACGACACGGTGCGGGAAGCGCATGGCACGATCGTAACGGAAGTTGGCAATCGTGCCATTTTCCGGGACGGCGGTCCCGGGCAGGCTGGGGGCTATGACCACTGCGAACACCATGCGCGCCGTCGGCCAGGACGTCCTCGGCGGCCCCGAGGTCCTCCAGGAGATCCAGCTCGAGCGTCCGGCGCCCGGCCCCAATCAAGTGCTGGTGCGCGTCCGCGCCGCCGGCGTCAACCCCACCGACTGGAAGCACCGCGCCACCGGCGGCTTCCTCGGCGCACCGCCCTTCGTCCTGGGCTGGGACGTCTCCGGCGTCGTCGAGGCGGTCGGCATCGGCGTGGCCGCCTTCCGGCCCGGCGACGAGGTCTTCGGCATGCTGCCGTACCCGTACGGGCACGGCGCGCACGCCGAGTACGTCGTCGCCCCGGTGCGCGCCCTGTGGCACAAGCCGGCCGGGATCGACCATGTGCAGGCGGCGGCGCTGCCGCTGGTCTCGCTGACCGCCTGGCAGGCCCTGGTGGAGCACGCGGAGCTGCGGGCGGGTCAGCGGGTGCTGATCCACGCGGCGGCCGGGGGCGTCGGCCATGTGGCCGTGCAGATCGCCAAGGAGCGCGGCGCGTACGTGATCGGCACGGCGAGCGCGGGCAAGCACGACTTCCTGCGGGAGCTGGGCGCCGACGAGGTGATCGACTACCGGGAGACGGACTTCGCCGACGCCGTGAAGGACGTCGACGTCGTCCTGGACACGCTCGGCGGACAGACCTCGGTGACGTCCCTGCGGGTGCTGCGCCCGGGCGGGGTCGTCGTTTCCATCCTGCCGGTGGGCTCGGACGACTTCCCCGCCGAGGCCGAGCGGCTCGGCGTCCGTGCGGTACGGATGCTGGTGGACGCCGACCGGGCCGGGATGCGGACGATCGCGGAACTCGTCGAGGCGGGCCGGCTCCGGGCGACGATCGCCGGGACGTTCCCGCTGGCCGACGCCGCCGAGGCACACCGGCTCGGCGACACCGGCCGGACCACCGGGAAGCTGGTCCTCACGGTCGACTGACGGCCTCCGCAGGGCGGTTCAGAAGGTCAGGACCGGCTTGACGGTCTTGCCCTCGGTCATGTCCCGCACCGCCTGGTCGATGTCCTCGAACGCGTAGGTGCCGATCAGGCGGTGCAGCGGGAACCGTCCCGCCTTGACCAGCTCGACGAGGGCCGGGATGAACGTCTGGGTCTCGCTGTCGCCGAGGGTGAGGCCGACGACCTGCTTGCCGCCGAGCAACCCGTTGACGTCCAGGGCGACTTCGGTGCCGAACGGCGGGGCGCCGACGACGACCAGGGTGCCGCGCGCGGCGAGCGCGTCCACGCCCTGGCGGAGCACGCCGACGTTGCCGGTCGTCTCGACGATGCCGTCCGCGCCCTGGCCGCCGGTGATCTCGGCGATCGCCTCCCCGAGGACGGCGGACCCGGCGTCCACGGTGTGGGTGGCACCCAACTCCTTGGCCAGTTCCAGGCGTTCGGCGACCCGGTCGACGGCGATGATGGTGGTGGCCGGGGAGAGCGCCGCCGCCATGACCGCCGACAGACCGACCGCGCCGGCGCCGAGGACGACGACCGTGCCGCCGGCGGTCGGCTTCAGCACGTTCCAGACCGCGCCGACGCCGGTCTGCACACCGCAGCCGAGCGGGGCGATCGACGCCAGCGGCACGTCCGGGTCGACCTTGACGAGGCTGCGCTCGTCGACCAACGCCCGTTCGGCGAAGGAGGACTGGCCGAAGAAGTGACCGCCGAGCGGCTCGCCGTCGCGGCTGAGGGTGCTGGTGCCGTCCGCGCGACGGCCGCCGAGGAGGTTCAGCGGCAGCCAGGCGGAGCAGTAAGCCGGGTGCCCGCCATGGCAGTTGCGGCAGTCGCCGCAGGAGGTGAAGGACAGCACGACGTGGTCGCCGGGGGCCACCCCGGTGACGGCCGAACCGACCGCCTCCACCACGCCGGCGCCCTCGTGGCCGAGGACTCCGGGCAGTGGGAAGGGCAGTCCGCCGCTCGCCACGCCGAGGTCGGTGTGGCACAGGCCGGCCGCCACCAGACGGACGACCGCCTCGTGCGGCGCGGGGTCGTCCAGGACGACGTCGGAGAGGGTGAAGGGGGCGCCGCCGGACTCGACGACGGCGGCACGGGTGGTGAGGGGCATCCTGCGAACTCCCTTGAGTATCGGTCGCGTTCAGTCGAGCGCGTTCAGTCGAGCGAGACGACGACGGACTTGACCTTGGTGTAGGAGGCGAGCGCCTCGGGGCCGTACTCGCGCCCGAAGCCCGAGTCCTTGACGCCGCCGAAGGGGACGGCCGGGTCGAGCATCGCCCAGTCGTTGACCCAGACGATGCCGGCCTGGAGCCGGTCGGCGATCCGGTGGGCGCGCGCCAGGTTGCCGGTCTGCACACCCGAAGCCAGGCCGTACGGCGTCGAGTTGGCGAGAGCGACGGCCTCGTCCTCGGTGTCGAAGGGCTGGACGGTGAGGACCGGGCCGAAGATCTCCTCCTGGACGACCCGGGAGTCGTTGGGGAGGTCGGCGATCACGGTCGGCTTGTAGTAGTAGCCGCCGTCGAGGTCGAGCCGTTCACCGCCGCAGACGATACGGCCGCCCTCCTTGCGGGCGATGGCGACGTACTCCTCGACCTTGCGCAGGTGCCTCTCCCCCGCCATCGGGCCGACGACGGTCTCGGGCTGCCGCGGGTCGCCGACCGGGACGCCGGGGACGGCTGCGGCGAGGATGTTCAGCAGGGTGGCGTAGACCGGGCGGGAGACGAGCAGACGCGGGCCGCCCATGCAGAACTGGCCGGTGTTGAAGACGAAGCCCTTGATGACCGCGCCGACCGCCTTCTCCAGGTCGGCGTCCTCGAACACGATGTGCGCGGCGTTGCCGCCGAGCTCCATGGTGACGGGCTTGAGGGACTCGCCGGCGACGCTCGCGGCGTGCCGGCCGACCGCCGTGGAGCCGGTGAAGGCGATCTTGTCGACGCCGGGGTGGCGCAGCAGGGCCTCGCCGGCGACCGGTCCCGTGCCGGTGACCACGTTGACGACGCCGTCGGGGACGCCGGCGCGCTGGAGCAGCCCCGCCATGTACAGGGCGCTGAGCGGGGTCTCGTCGGCGGGCTTGTGGACGACCGTGTTGCCGGCGGCGAGGGCCGGGGCGAGCTTGGAGCCGGACAGGATCAGCGGGAAGTTGAACGGGGTGATCGCGGCGACCACGCCGAGGGGGCCGCGCTTGGTGTAGGCGTGCGCGTTGATCGGGACGTCCCGGGTGGCCCCGTCCAGCGTGAAGGCGAGGGAGGCGTAGTACTCGTAGTCGTTCGCCGCGTTGGTCACGTCGACCGCGTGGGCCAGGGTGATCGGCTTGCCGACGTCGAGGCTCTCCAGCCGGGCGATCTCGTCGGCCTCCGCGCGGATCAGTTCCGCCACCTTGTGCAGCACGCGTCCGCGCTCGCGTCCGCTGAGCCCGGACCAGTGCCCGGCGTCGAAGGCCTCGCGGGCCGCGCGGACGGCGGCGTCCACGTCGGCGGCGCCCGCCTCCGCCACGGTGGTCACGACCGCGCCGCGGGACGGGTCGACCACCTCGGTGCGCGCTCCGTCGGCGGCCTCGCGCCACTGTCCCCCGACGAAGAGCCGGCCGGGGTCGATCTCGAAGGTGGTCATCGCCACTCCTCCGCATCGTCGCCAAGATTTCAACCAACAGGATTCCTGTTGGTCCGCAGTCTCATTACAGACAGGTTTCCTGTCAATGCTCTACGCTCGTTCTCATGGCCGGCACCCAGACAACCAAGGCACCCCCGTCCCTCCTCTACATGGTGAAGCAGGTGGAGCTCGTCGTGCGATCCCATCTGGACGAGCTGGTCAAGCCGTCCGGGATCACGGCGCTCCAGTACACGGCGCTCACCGTGCTGGAGCGGCACGACGGGCTGTCGGCCGCGCAGCTGGCCCGGGACTCCTTCGTGACCGCCCAGTCCATCGCCGATCTCGTGCGCTCCCTGGAGAACCGGGGCCTGGTGCGGCGCGAGCGCAATCCGCGCAACCGCCGGGAGCTGCTGATCCTGCTCACCGACGAGGGCCGCGAGCTGCTCGCGCGGCACGAGGGGCCGGTGCGGGAGCTGGAGGAGCGGATGGTCCGGGATCTCACGGCGCACCAGAGCGAGCAGTTCCGGCTGGCGCTGTCCAAGGCGTGGCACGCGCTGTCGTAGACCCCCTTCGCTCACGATGCGAAAAAACTCGTGCAGAGTCGGTTGCATTTCGAAGACATATGTCAATCGAACATGCTGGAATTCACTCCATCGGGGGTAACTTGCTGGGCGGGGAACTGCTGTGCGCTTCCCCGCCGTTGGAGGCTCCCGACCGGTGGAGCGCGGTGTTGGAGGCGATGTCGTCGTGCAGCAGGAACCCACCGCGGACACCCCGCATCTGCGCGTCCGCAAGGACCGGGGGTACACGGTGCTGGAGTTCCGGGGCGAGATCGACCTCCTCGCAGCGAACGAGATCGCCCCGCACCTCGACGCGGCCACGGCGGCGCCCGCGCCCCGGGTCGTGATCGACCTGAGCGGGATCGAGTTCTTCGACTGCTCCGGACTGCGCCTCCTCTACCGGGCCCGCGGGCGCGTCGTCGACCACGGCGGTCATCTGCACCTCGTCTGCGCCCACCCGCTGACCCTGCGCGTCCTGCGCGCCACCGGCCTGTCCCGGCTGCTGCCGCCCGCGCCGACGCTGGACGCGGCCCTGGAACGGCCGGGGGCCGCGTCGGGGTCGTTATGACCGCGCTCGGCGCACACTCTCCCCGCCCCTCAGCCCCGGGGCGCCTCGAACAGCGCGCTGACCGACTCCCCGTTGTGGATGCGCCGCACGGCCTCCGCGAGGGCCGGCGCGATGGACAGGATCCGCAGCTTGTCGGTGTGCTCCTCGGCCGGCACCGGCACGGTGTTCGTGCACACGATCTCCAGCACGTCGGGCTGCTCGCTGAGCCGCTTGAGCGCGCCCGCCGCGAACAGGCCGTGGGTGCACGCCACGCGGACCGACCGCGGACCCTGCTCCCTCAGCCGGTCGAGCAGTTCCAGCATGGTGCTGCCCTTGGCGATCTCGTCGTCCAGGACGATCACGTCCCGCCCCGCGACCTCCCCGATCACGGAACTGATGGTGACCCGGTCGTCGGCGAACCGCTGCTTGGCCCCGGCCGCCACCTGGGCGCCGATCATCCGGGCGAAGGCGGCGGCCTCCTTGGCGTTGCCCAGGTCGGGTGAGACGACGGTGGTGCGGGTGAGGTCGTAGCGGCGGAAGTGGGCGGCCAGCTCACGGCGGGCGTGCAGATGGTCGACGGGCATCGAGAAGAAGCCGTGCACCTGCGGGGCGTGCAGCGTCATGGCGAGGACGCGGTGCACGCCGGCGGCCGCCATCAGGTCGGCGACCAGCCGCCCGCCCAGGGAGATACGGGGCGCGTCCTTCTTGTCGGAGCGGGCGTAGGAGTAGTGGGGCATCACCACGGTGATCCGCCCGGCGGACGCGCCCCGGGCCGCGTCGCACATCAGCAGCAGCTCGACCAGATGCTCCTGGACGGGCCTGACCAGGGGCTGCACCAGGAAGACGTCCCGTTCCCGGCAGTTGGCCTGGAGCTGGACCTCCAGACAGTCGTTGGCGAACCTGCTCACCCGGGTGGGGCTCAGCGGGACGCCGAGGTGGGCGCAGACCTCGGCGGCCAGCTCGGGATGGGCGCTGCCGCTGAACACGGAGATGTCTCGCACGATCGGCTCCTCGCATGACCTCGGTCCGGCGGGCTCTCCTGCTCCGATCTCACATGCTGACGGATCTTCCCGGCCCCGTCATCCTCACCGTTCCGTGAGGCGGGACACCCCCCGCCGGACGCGGCTCGGCCGGCCGGACGTCCCGCTCTTCGTCACAGCTCTTCAACAACCCGGTCTGTCGCGGGATTTGGCGGGAATGCGGTCAGCAGGAAGGAGGAGCGTCGACATGACGACTTCCATCAAACGCCTGCCCAGGCGCATGCCCGGCTGGGCCAAGGTGCTCACGGCCGTCGTGGTCGTGCTCGCCGTGATGTTCGCCGGGATACGGCTGAGCCTGCTGCCGGGACTGCGTGACTTCTTCGGCACCGAGACCCGGGACCGCACGGGCCCCACCCTGCTCCAGTCCATCCAGGACATGAGCCGCTACGAGGCGGCCTCGGGCAACTTCCAGGTGGTCGTGGACCTGGAGAAGGACGCCAGGTTCCTGCCCGACGCGGTCCGCGGCACCCGCACCCTGTACGTCGGGGCGGGCACCGTGGACGCCTACGTCGACCTCGGCCAGGTCGGCGAGAAGGACGTGACGGTCAACGAGGACCGCACGTCGGCCACGCTCCGGCTGCCGCACGCGCGGCTGGGCACGCCGGCCCTCGACCCCGAGCGCTCCTACGCCGTCTCCAAGCAGCGCGGTCTCCTCGACCGGCTGGGCGACCTGTTCTCGGACAACCCCAACGGCGAGCAGGCCGTGCAGAAGCTGGCCGTCAAGCACATCGGCGACGCGGCGAAGGACAGCGAGCTGACCGCGCGCGCCGAGTCCAACACCACGGACATGCTCCAGGGCCTGCTGCGCTCCCTCGGCTTCAAGGAGGTGCGCGTGTCCTACGGCGCCTGACCGCACGAACCCACGGCGCCCGACCGTGAGAACTGCGCTTCACCCGGTCCCGTTCACCGCCCTTCCGGCGCGGTGAACGGGACCGGCCGCATCCTCCGATCGTTCGCGGGTAACCGCGTTACTACTCAACGAGGTTGAAGACTGGAGGACCGCATGGCCCGGGCAGCAGCACATCCGCGGACCGCCGCACAGCGCGCGCGGGGCGTGTTCCGTCTGCGCACCGCCAAGACCGGGAAACCGGCGTCCGCAGCACCCCCGGCGTCCGCCGCGCCGCCCGCCCCGCCGGAGAAGAAGAACGGGCGGCGGACCCGGTCCGAGCGCAGGCCGCTGCCGTTCCCCCTGCGGCTCCTGGCCGTACTGGCCGCCTTCGCGTTCATGGTGGCCTTCGCCGTCGTGCTCGCCCGTCTCACCCTGGAGCCCTCCCCGGCCTCCGAGGCGCTCGTGCACTCCAACCTGAAGCCGGGCCGCTCCCTGCGGGCCTACCTGGACCAGCCGGAGCTGCGCGACGCGGTGAAGCAGATCGGCGGGAACGTGCTGCTGGGCGTGCCGTTCGGCGTCCTGGTGCCGGTGGTCGCGCCGCAGGCGCGCGGGCTGCTGCGGGTCCTGCTGCTGACGGCGTCGGTGATGCTGCTCGTCGAGTTCGCGCAGGGCGCGCTGGTGACCGGACGCGCCTTCGACATCGACGACGTCATCCTCAACACGTCGGGCGCGCTGATCGGCTACCTGCTCATCGGCCGGCGGATGAGCCGGGCCGTGCACGCGCGGGAGCGGCGCGCCTGACACCCGTCAGCGCGGCGTCCAGGTGTAACGGTCACCGCCCACCCAGCGCACCACGTCCGGGTCGTCGAGGTCGTGGACCGTGACGCCGAACGCGGCGGCGGTCTGGAGAACGTCGGTGACGGTCCTCGCCTCGCCGACCACCTCGCCGTCGATTTCCACGATGCGGAACGGCGACCTGCCCGGCTGCACTCCGAGCACCGTCACCCGCGGGTGGGAGATGTAAGGGCTCGCACTTTCGGTCATGACATAGAGGGTAAAGCGCAACCGACCGGTATGAATCACTCGGGCGAGTCCGGAGCGCGCCGGGGGGAACCCGGGAGCGAGGAGGTGGCGATGGATCCCGTCGATGCCCTGGACCGGATCGCCTTCCTGCTGGAGCGGTCCCTGGCGCCGACCTACCGTGTGCGGGCGTTCCGCGGCGCGGCACGGGCGCTGCGGCGGCTGCCCGCCGGGGAGGTCGGGGAACGCGCGTCCGCGGGGACGCTGGAGCAGCTCAAGGGCGTCGGGCCGAAGACCGCGCAGGTGGTGCGCGAGGCGCTCGACGGGCGGACGCCCGCCTATCTGGAGAAGCTGGAGGGCGAGGTCGGCGAGCCGCTCACGGACGGCGGCACGCGGCTGCGGGCGCTGCTGCGCGGCGACTGCCATCTGCACTCCGACTGGTCGGACGGCGGCAGCCCGATCGAGGAGATGGGCCGGGCGGCGGCAGCCCTCGGCCACGAGTGGGCGGTGCTCACCGACCACTCGCCGCGTCTGACGGTGGCCCGCGGGCTGTCGCCGGAACGGCTGCGCCGCCAGCTGGACGTCGTCGAGGAACTCAACGCGACCTGGGCGCCGTTCCGGCTGCTGACCGGCATCGAGTGCGACATCCTCGACGACGGCTCGCTGGACCAGGAGCCGGAACTGCTCGAGCGGCTCGACGTCGTCGTGGTGTCGGTGC
Source organism: Streptomyces sp. NPDC002328 (assembly GCF_042890065.1). Lineage (NCBI taxonomy): Bacteria > Bacillati > Actinomycetota > Actinomycetes > Kitasatosporales > Streptomycetaceae > Streptomyces > Streptomyces sp. NPDC002328. The sequence goes on from NZ_JBIARQ010000005.1 coordinate 326,348, forward strand.
ATTCCAAGCTGCGCATGGAGGCCCGCGCGATGACGCGGCGCATGGTGAACGCGGTCCGCGATCCGCACGCCGACGTGCTCGGCCACTGCACCGGGCGGCTGGTGACGGGGCGCGGACGCCCGGAGTCGCAGTTCGACGCGGACGAGGTGTTCGCGGCCTGCGCCGAGTCGCGCACCGCCGTGGAGATCAACAGCCGTCCCGAACGGCTCGACCCGCCCCGACGGCTGCTGCGCCGGGCCGTCGCCTCGGGCGCGCTCCTGTCCATCGACACCGACGCGCACGCCCCGGGCCAGCTGGACTGGCAGATCCTCGGCTGCGAACGGGCGGAGGAGTGCGACGTGCCCGCCGAGCGGGTGGTGACGACCTGGCCGGCCGACGCCCTGCTGGCCTGGACCCGGGAGGGGCGGCTGCCGCCGGGGACGACGGACGCCTGACCTCGGCGGACCGGGCGGCACGGGCCGGCCCGGGAGGGCTTGACACAGGGCGGGGTGGGTACCCGCGGGGTCGGCTCCCGTACGGGCCGACGGAGAAAGGACCACGGATGAAACGCGCCGCCGTCTTCGACGTCGACGGCACCCTCGTCGACACCAATCACCTGCATGTCGTCACCTGGTGGGAGGCCTTCCGCCAAGCGGGGCACCGGGTGCCCATGCACGCCGTGCACCGGGCCATCGGGCTCGGGTCCGCCGATCTCGTCGCCCATCTGCTCGGCGACGGCCCGGACGGGAGCGAGGCCGACGAGCTGAGCGCCGCCCACAAGGCCCTGTACGCGCAGTACTTCGACCGGCTGCCCGCGCTGCGGGACGCCGGGTCGCTGCTGAAGCGGCTGCACGGCGACGGCTGGACGGTCGTGCTCGCCACCTCGGCGAGCGGTTCGGAGCTGGCCGCGCTGCGGCGCGCCATCGACGCCGACGAGGCCATCGCCGCCACCGCGAGCGCGGACGACGTCACGGAGGGCAAGCCCGCGCCCGAGCCCGTCGAACACGCGCTGGAACTGGCCGGGGTGCCCGCCGAGCGCGCGGTGCTCGTCGGCGACACCGTGTGGGACATGCGGGCCGGCAGCAAGGCGGGCGTGCACTGCGTGGGCGTGCTGTGCGGAGGCATCCCGCGCGCGGACCTGGAGGAAGCCGGCGCGCGGGCGGTCTACGCCGACCCCGCCCAGCTGCTGGCCTCGCTGAAGGACAGCCCGCTGGCATGAGCATCAAGGTCGCGACGCGGGGGACGGACGTACCCGTGACACAGTGGGGAGAGGCCGTACGCCGGGAGGCCGGCGCCGCAGGCCACGCGGTGCGCGCGGCCTGGAGCGGGCCGGGGCGTGAACGGGACCTGATCGTGCAGGCCCTCAAGGCGGCGCTGGCCGCGGTGCTCGCCTGGTTCGTGGCGAGCGACTGGCTGGGCGACCCCATGGCGCTGATGGCGCCCTGGGTGGCGATCGTGCTGGTGCAGGCCACGGTGTACGGCTCGCTGCGCCAGGCGGCCCAGCAGTGGACGGCGATCTGCACGGGCACGCTGCTCGCCTCGGCGGCGCAGGCCGTCACCGGGAACACGCTGGGCGCGCTCGCGCTGTCGGTGCCGCCGCTGATGCTGCTGGCGCACTGGCCCCGCTTCGGCGACCAGGGCGTGTACGCGGCGACCACGGCGGTGTTCACGCTGGCCTCCGGCGCGGTGTCGGTGTCGGCGGTGGGGCACCGGGTGGAGCAGGCGGCGCTCGGCGCGGTGATCGGGATCGCCGTGAACGCGTTCGTGCTGCCGCCGGTGCATCTGCGGGACGTGCGGGAGAACCTGGCGTGGCTTGCGCGGGAGGCGGGCGAGGTGCTGCGTTCGGTGGCCGACGGGCTGCGGGACGGCGACTGGGACGAGTCGACGGCCGCCGACTGGTCCAGCGCGGCCCACCGGCTGGAGCGGCGGCGGGACGGGCTGCGGGCGGCGCGCGGCTGGTGCCGCGAGAGCCTCCGGCTGATGGGCGGCCCGCTGCGCGCGCTGCACCGGGTGCCGCTCAACCCGCCCCCGGAGGCGGAGGACGCCCGCTGGGAACGGGTCACGGACCATGTCACCGCCCTCACCCGCACGCTGGTCGTCGCCGCCGACGACGAGCGGTCGCCCGCCCCGCCCGAGGCGGCGGCGCTCCAGGTGTACGCCCGGCTGCTGGAGCTGATCGGCGACGCCTGCGAGAGCGAGGCGCGACGGCTGCTGGGCGAGCACGCCCCGACCGCCGAGGGCGGGACGGAGGCCGAGGACGGCCAGGCGGAGATGACGGAGCTGCGCGGCCGTCTCCAGGAAGCGCTGCGCGACCACGCCGGGCAGGGCGCGGCGCACACGGCCGTACTGGGGACGCTGCTGCTCCAGGCGGAGAACCTGTGGGCGGAGGCGCTGCCGGGCGCCCGGGGGGGAAAACGGGGCGAGTGACGCGGATTACCGCGGACGGGGACACGTGCGGGAACACCGGTCGCCGGTCGCCCGTTGAACAGACCGTGGGTGCGGACGGGACAGTGTCCCCGGGCCTCACCATTCGCCCACAGGGACGATCGTTCGGCTGAAGCCCTGTGGAGCCTTTCGCCGAGAGGCGACCGCCGTCCGCGCCCACGCCTGGACCGCCCCGACCGTGATTCCCCCGTCCGGTCGGGGCTTTCTCGTGCGTGCGGTCGGGGTACTCGGGTCGCCCGGTTCAGCGACGACGGGCGAGAGGAGACGACGGTGAGCGACGGGTCGGGCAGGAGGGTCGTCGTCACGGGGGCGACCGGCAATGTCGGCACGAGTGTGGTGCGGGCCCTGGCGGAGGATCCGGAGACCGCGTCGGTGGTGGGGGTGGCCCGGCGCGTCCCGGACTGGGCACCCGCCAAGACCGAGTGGGCGGCGGTCGACCTGGGCTCCGACCGGGCCGACCCGCGCGAGGTGTTCGAGGGCGCGGACGCGGTGGTGCATCTGGCCTGGGCGTTCCAGCCGACGCACGATCCGGCGGTGACGTGGCGGACGAACGTGCTGGGCGGCATGCGGGTCTTCGAGGCGGTGGCCGCGGCCGGGGTGCCGGTCCTGGTGCACGCCTCGTCGGTGGGCGCGTACTCGCCGGGGCCGAAGGACCGCGCGGTGGACGAGTCATGGCCGACCCACGGCTGGCCGGACGCCGCCTACTGCCGTGAGAAGGCGTATCTGGAACGGGCCCTGGACACCTTCGAACGGGACCGTCCCGAGGTGCGGGTGGTGCGGATGCGCCCGGCGTTCCTCCTCAAGCGGGAGTCGGCCAGTGAGCAGCGGCGCATCTTCGGCGGGCGTTTCCTGCCGGGGCAGATCGCGCGCCCTGAGCTGCTGCCGTTCCTGCCGGACGTGCCGGGGCTGCGCGTCCAGGCCCTGCACACCGACGACGCGGCCGAGGCGTATCGGCTCGCGGTGCGGACCGAGGTGCGCGGGGCGTTCAACCTGGCGGCCGACCCGCCGATCGACGCGGAACTCCTCGGCCAGATGTTCGACGCCCGTCCGGTGCGGCTCCCCCGCACGGCGGCCCGCTCGGCCATCGCCGCCGCCTGGAACCTGCGTCTGCTGCCCGCGTCCCCGCATCTCTTCGACGCGGTGCTGCGCCTGCCCCTGATGGACTGCACCCGGGCGCGCGTCGAACTCGGGTGGCGTCCGCAGCACACGGCGACGGAGGTGCTGGAGGAGTTCCTCCTCGGCATGCGGGCCGGCGAGGGCGAACCGACGGAGCCGATGCGGGGGCGGAAGGTGGGCTGACGGCGGACCGCCGCCCACCGGAGACGGTGGGCGGCGGTCGGGTCGGGGGGTCGGTCGCGGTCGGGTCGACGGCCGGGTGTCGACGGCCGGGTGCCGGCTCAGTCGGCCGGTTCCTCCGGCACGGGGTGTTCCGGGTGGACCGTGGCCGAGTGGGGTGCGCCCTGACGGCCGGTGCCCGCCTCGTCCGTGTCGGGGACGTCGTCGGCGGGTCCGCCCTCCGTGTCCGCTCCCCCGTCTCCCGCGTCTCCCCCGGCGCCCTGGTCTTCCTCGTCGGCGCGGGCGGGGGCGACGTCCCAGGGGTCCTCGCCGTCGGTGGCCTGCTGGTCGGGCAGGTCGCGCGGGACCGGGGAGCCGTTCTCGCCGGGCCCTTCGAGGCGGTGGTCGGCCACTGCGTCCTCCTCATGTGTAGATCCCTCCGCGAGTACCTCCGCCCCGACCGGCGAAACCCTCAGTGCGGGGCGCGTTCCTCCAGCGCGGTGCGCCAGGCGGGCGTGGGTCCCGCGGGCAGCGGTTCGGGGCGTCGGCCGCCCCGGGCGAAGAAGTCGGCGAGCGGCAGGATCGCCGCGCCCACGGTGACCGCGTCGGGGCCGAGCCGGCCCAGTTCGACGGTGACCTTCCCGGCCGGGTGGCGCAGCGCGTACGCGGTGGTGTGCCGGCGTACGGCGGGCAGGAAGCGCGCGCCGAGCTGGAGGCCGGCCCAGCCGCCGATGAGGATCCGTTCGGGCTGGAAGAGGTTGACGAGGTCGGAGAGCCCCGCGCCCACGTACTCGGCGGTCTCCTCCAGGACGGACAGGGCGACGGGGTCGGCGGCGCGGCCGTCGGGCGGGTGGGCGGCGGCGAGCATCGCGGTGAGCGCGCTCTCCTCGTCGATGTCCTCGGGAGGCCGGCCGCCCTCCTCGCGCCAGCGTTCGAGGAGCGCCTCGGCCCCCGCGTACGCCTCCAGGCAGCCGAGAGCGCCGCAGCGGCAGCGCCGCCCGCCCACCCGTACCGTCAGATGGCCCCATTCGACGGCCCGGCCGTGCTCCGCCTCCGGGGTGACCAGGCAGGCGCCGACGCCCGAGCCGAAGAGGACGACGGCGGCGGTGCGGGCGCCGCGTCCGCCGCCGAACCACATCTCGGCCTGGCCGAGGGTCTTCGCGCCGTTGTCGATGAAGTACGGGACGGCGCCGGACGACCGGGAGCCCTCGCGGAGCAGTTGCTCCAGCGGGACGGCGTCCCAGCCGATCGTCTGGCCGTGCACGACGGCGCCCCGCTCGGGGGTGTGCTCGACGATGCCGGGGACGCCGACGCCGATGCCGAGGAGTTGTGCGGGGGCGACGCCGGCGGTGGCCAGCACCTCGTCGACGCCGTCGCGGACATGGCCGACGATTCCGCCGACCTCGTACCGGTGGTGGGTCAACGGCCTTTCCGCGCGGGCGAGTTCGGTGAGGGTGAGGTCGAACAGCTCGACCCGCACCCGGGTCTCGCCGACGTCCACGCCGATCATGTGGCCGCTGCCGGGCACGACACGCAGGAGGGTGCGGGGCCGGCCGCCGTCGGAGTCGACGCTGCCGGCCTCCTCCACCAGTCCGTCGGCGACGAGGTCGGCGACGACGTTGCTGACCGATCCGGAGCTCAGACCGGTGGCCGGGCCGAGCTCGAAGCGGCTGAGGGGTCCGTCGAAGTACAGGCGCTGGAGGACGGCCGTGCGGTTCGCCCGCCTGAGATCGCGTACCGTGCGCCCGTTCCGCCCTGTCATGCGCCTCTCCTTCACACCCTGCCCGACCTGCAACATACCGCCGCGGGCGGGCTCGGCGCGCCGTTCGTCCGACCCTTAGTTCATGAGGTGAGCTAAGAGGCTCGGACTAAGCGGACCGAGAGACGTCCGTGGCGCTCCCGATCTCCCGCAGGGCGGCGAGGAGTTCGGGGCCCACGGTCTCCAGGACCCAGCGGCAGCGCCCCTCGTCGACCGCGCGGGGAACCGTCTCCGTCAGCATGATCAGGTAGAGGTAGGCGCGGTAGAGGGCCAGCCGCAGACGTGCGGGGCGGTCGAACTCGGCGCGCCCGCCCGCCTCGCGGTAGCCCGCGAGGAACGCCTCGTCCTCGCGGATGTCGCCCAGCAGCGCCAGGGAGACGAAGTCGGCAAGCGGGTCGCCCCAGAACATGCGCTCGCCGTCGATCAGGCCCCCGATCCGCGGCTCCCCCGCCGAGCGGTCCACCAGGACGTTCCCGGACCACAGGTCGAAGTGGACCGGGCGGGGCACGGCGACCTCGTCCAGGGCGTCGTACGCGGTCCGCAGCACGGCGGCGACCTCGTCGGCCGGCCGGGGAAGCCGGGCGTCGTACGCGCGGGCGTCGGCGAGGACCGCGTCGAGCATGGCGGTGAACGCGGTGCGCCAGTCGGCGGCGAGCGGGCCGAGGGCTCCGGACGGGTAGCCGAAGCCGGTCCCCGCGACCTGGTGCAGACGGGCCGTCTGCCGCCCCAACTCGGTGCGCAGACGGGCCCGTTCGGCCGGGGTGAGGTCTTCGTCCCAGGGGTCGCCGGGGCAGGCGGTCATCAGCAGGAGCGGTCCGTCGAGCGCGACCACCCGGGGCGCGGTCACGCCGGCTTCGGCCGCCACTCGGTAGAACTCCGCCTCGGAGACGAGCAGTTCACGCTCATGGCTCAGCCCCGGCGCGGTCGGCGCGATCTTGAGGACGTACCGGCCGCCGTCGGTGAGGCGGAGTTCCTCGACGGTGTTGTAGGTGCCGCCGCCGAGCGGGCGCAGGCGGGCCAGACGGCCGGGCGGGATGCCGGCCGTCTCGAGGATGTGCCGGGCCCGTGCCCAGGAGTCCGTCACCGTGCGCCCACCTCTTCCCGTGTCTCAGCCGGCCGCGTACACGTCCTCGACGTAACGCCCGGCCGTGATCAGCTCGTCGAGCCAGTTCGCGGCGGCCGTGTCGTCCGCGCCGGGGGTGCGGTCCCGGTACAGGGTACGGAACGCCTCCCGCACCCCGGGCGCCATGCGCGTCCCGTCGCCGCACACGTACACCCGGGCCCCGGCGGTGAGCAGGTCCCACACCTCGTCGGCCTCGGCGGCGATGCGGTGCTGGACGAACAGCGCGCCGTTCCCGGGGGCGGCGCTGAACGCGGGACGCAGACCGACCGCTCCGGCCGTCTCGGCGGCGCGCAGTTCCTCGGCGTGCAGGAAGTCGGCGTCGGGCGCGTCGCAGCCGAAGTAGCACAGGGCCGGGGCGAGTTCAGCACCTGAGGCGAGGGCGGCGACACGGTCGGCGACGGCTCCGCGGAACGGGGCGAGCCCGGTGCCGGCCGCCACCATGATGACGGGCGCGGGGGTCTCGGCGGTGGCGTCGATGCGGAAGGCCTCGCGGCAGGGCTGGACGCGGGCGTACACGGTGTCGCCCGCCGTGAGCCCGGCGAGGTGGCCCGAACCGGTGCCCCGGTAGAGGCCGTTGCCCGAGCGCGCGGGGGCTTCCAGCAGGGAGACCATCAGGTCCGCGTGGCGGGGGCCGACGGCGGGCGAGGAGGAGACGGAGTAGTGGCGGGGGCGCAGCGGGGTCAACAGCTCCAGCAGTGCTGCCCAGTTCAGCGCGCCGCGCAGCGCCGGGTGGTCCTCCGCCAGTTCGACCAGGGTGCGCGGGTCGTCGTCGGCGAGGGCGGCGAGGGCCGCGCGCTCCGGCGGGCAGGGGTTGGCCTCGGCCAGGGAGGCCCGCTGTGCGCCGTTCGGTCGTTCCTGCAACTCGACGTGGTGCGTCAGCAGTTGACGTACCGTCAGTGGGCGGTCGACGGCGAGGCCGTCGCGGCGCGGGCGGGTGGGCCGGACGTCCAGGACCGTGTCGAGGTCGACGCCGAACGCGGCGGCGGCGCGTTCCACGAGCGCCGGGGAGTTGGCGGGGAGCACGGTGAGGTGGTCGGCGGTGCGGTAGGTGACGCCGTCGGGCAGGGCGAGGCGGAGGAACCGCTTGCGGCGCGGGTGTCCGGGCGCGGTGAGGTCGTACGCCTCGGTGACCGTCATCGGCGTGAGGCCGTGGCGGGCGGCGAGGGCGTCGAGCGGGCCGCCGGTGAGGGTGCGGACCTCGTAGGCGGCGGTGGGCTCGGCGTCGTCCGGCCCGGCGGCGGCGGTGACGGCGTCCGGGTCGCCGTACCGCTCCAGGAGCGCGGTGCGCAGCCGGGCGGTGAACTCGCGGACGGCGCCGGTGAGATCGCCCGAGGCGTCGGCGGCGGCGCGGTCGGTGAGGCGGTCGGCGCCGAGTTCGGCGAGGCGCTCGTCGACGCGGGTCGGGACGTGCTGGTAGGTGGCGGCCCAGTTGCGGTCGCCGACGCCGAGCACGGCGTAGGTGACGTCGGACAGGTCGTGGGTCTCCTCCAGCCAGGCGGCGAAGGCGGTCGCGTCGTCGGTGGGGCGGCCGTTGTAGGAGGCGGCCGTGATGACGACGGGCCGGTCGGTGGGCAGCCTGTCGGCGAAGGCGTCCAGGGCGGCGACCTGGGTCTCGCAGCCGATCTCCGCCGCCTCGTCGGCGAGTTGGGCGGCGAACTCGCGGCAGGTGCCGTAGTTGCTGCCGTGCAGGAACAGCGCGGCGGTGCCGGGGCGCACCCGTGCCGGGAGGGCGGCGGTGTCGGCCGTGGGGGCGGCCTCGGTCCGTGCCATGCCCGGGAGTTCGGGGTGGACGCGGTCGGCGGGGGTGCGCGGGGCGAGGGTGAGGGTGAAGCCCTCGGGCTTGAGGGTGAGGGTCTCCTTCACCGTGAGCCGATAGTCGGCGTGGTCGCTCGGCCGGTAGCGGTGGACGAGCATGGCCAGCAGCATGGTCGCCTCGTGCAGGGCGAACTGCCGCCCGATGCAGGCGCGTTCGCCGGTGCCGAACGGCTTGAAGGCGTGCACCGAGCGGTCCGCCTCCGCCTCGGGCGTGAACCGGGACGGGTCGAACAGCTCGGGGTTGTCGCCCCAGACGGGCTGCCGGTGCAGCATCGGCGCGAGGACGACGACGGACTGCCCGGCCCTGAGCGGGACGCGCCCGCCGAGCACGGTGTCCTCCAGGGCCTGCCGGCTGAACGCGGCGGCCGTCGGCCACAGCCGCAGCGCCTCGTTGAGTACCTGCCGGGTGTACGTCAGCCGCCCGACCTCGTCGTAGGTCGGCTCGGGGTCGGCGGTGTCGCCCCACAGGGCGTCGACCTCGCGCTGGACGAGCCGCAGCGCGGTGGGGTGCTTGGCGAGGTAGTACAGGGCGAAGGACATCGCGCCGGAGGTGGTCTCGTGGCCGGCGATGAGGAAGGTGATGACCTGGTTGCGGATGTTGGTGGTGTCGAGGGTGGTGCCGTCGGCCGGGTGCTCGGCGGTGAGCATCAGACCGAGGAGGTCGTCGGCGTCCTGGCCGTCGCCGCCGGGGCGTGAGGCGTCCTTGCGGCGGCCCGCGCCGGTGCGGGAGGCGATCACGTCGTCGACGACCTGGGCGAGGTAGGCGGCGTCGTCGTGGAAGGCGGCGTCGGCGGCCGTGTGGTCCGCGCCCGGGACGCGGGCGAGCCGGGTCATGCTCCACTCCAGGCAGCGGACCATCGACTCGACGAAGGGGTGCGGCTCGTCCCGCTCGAAGGACCCGAAGTCGTAGCCGAATCCGGCCAGTCCGATGGTGTCGAGGGTCATCCGGGTCATGTCGTCGGGCACGTTCACCGGCTGCCCGGCGAGGGCGGCGCGGTCCCAGGCGCCGATGAGCCGGCGGGCCACCTTCAGCATCACCGGGTGGTAGGTGCGCATCGAGCCGAGCGCGAAGGCCGGCATCAGGATGTCGTGCGCCTTCGCCCAGTTGGGCTCGTCGTTGTAGGCGGTGAACAGACCGTCCGCGGCGAACTCGCGGACGTTCTCCAGGGCGGGCCCGACGTGCTTGGCGAAACGCCGCTCGTCGGCGAGGTCGGCGACCAGATCGAGGTCGGCGACGAACAGGGTGTCCCGCCCGTGCAATCGGCGCACCAGCAGCGGGCCGTGCTCGCGCATGAGGTCCATGGCCTGCTGGACGGGCGAGCGGCCGGGGCCGGTGGCCGTGATGTCGACGACGGGGACGCCCGCGGGGGCGTCGGCGGGGTGCGGGTGCAGCGCGGTGGGGGGCATGGCGCGACAACTGCCTTTCACTGTGCGGACGTACCGCGTCCAGCGTGATCCACTCACGCACGGGGGCCGCGCACCGGCACTACACGATCGTGCAGTGGGAAACGAGCCCGAGGGGTTGCGAAAGCGCTGCCACGACGGTTACTAGGCTGTCCCGATGACCACCGCCGCGCACGTGCTGTCGATCGCCCTGGACGAGACGACGGACCCCCCGCTGCGCCCGCTGCCCGCGGAGGTCGCCGAGCTGCTGGCCGTCGTGGCCGCGCCGCCGCGGCTCGTCGCCCATCTGCGGGCCGTCCACGACGTCGCCGCGCTGCTCGTCGAGTGGACCGGCCGGCGCTGCCCCGGCCTGCCCCTGGACCGGCGGGCGGTGCTGTTCGGCGCGGCCACGCACGACGTGGGCAAGACCGTGCACCCGGCCGAGCTGTCGGGCCCCGGCGCGCTGCACGAGCGGGCCGGCCGCGATCTGCTCCTGGCCCACGGCGTCCGCCCCGACCTGGCCCGCTTCGCCGCCGGCCACGCCACCTGGACCCCGGGGACGGCCGTCGAGGACCTGCTGGTGAGCCTGGCGTCGGCGAGGACGCGGACCGGAGACTGGCCTGGCAGGCGGCGCATCCGGTGCGGGGTTGAGAGGGACGGCGTGAACGGTGTGAGGGTGACGGTGTGAACGGCGTGAGCGGTGTGAGGGTGGCGGCGTGAGCGGTGCGGACGGGCAGGACGCCGTCGTCTGGCGCAACCGCGCGCTGACCCTGTTCGACCGGGTCGCGGTGCCGGTCGCGGTGTGCGATGTGTACGGGGCCGTCCTGCTCGCCAATCCGGCGATGGCGGCGGAGTGCGGTACGTCCCCGGGGCGGCTGCGCGGCCGGGACGTGCTCGATCTGTTCCGCCCCGAGGAGGCGACCCAGGTGGACCGCATCGCCGAGGCCCTTCGCCTGCGGCACCGGTCGCGCTACCAGGTGGCGGTGCGCTGGCCCGGCCCCGACGGCGCGGTACGCCACGGCGAGCTGACGGCGGACCCGGTGAGCGACACCGTCGACGAGACGCCGGCCCTGCTGGTCATGCTGCGCGTCCTCGGCGACGGCGAACCCCCGCCGCCGTCCCCCGCGCCCCGGGCGACCGCCGCCGAGGCCCGTATCCTCGCCCTCCTCGCCGGCGGCGCGACGACCGCCCGCGCCGCCCGGGAGACCGGCCTCACCCCGGACGGCGTGACCTACCACCTGCGCCGGCTGTCCACCCGCTGGAACGCGGCGAACCGCACGGAGCTGGTGGCCCGCGCCTACGCGCTGGGCGTGCTGGCGCCGGGGGTGTGGCCGCCGACGCCGGTGACGCCGGCCACGGAGATGACGGAGGATCTGTAGATCACGCCCCGCTACCCGGGCCTGCGCACGGAGAACTCGTTGCCGTCGGGGTCGAGCATCGGCACCCGGGTCCCGTCCCCCTCGCCGGTGTCGGTGCGCTTCGCGCCGAGCGAGACCAAGCGGTCGATCTCCGTCTCCAGGTCGGCGTCGGCGTCGGCGGGGAGCGCCAGCTCGAAGTACAGCCGGTTCACGCCCGTCTTCGGCGCCACCGGAGGACCACCCCACGTGATCTTCGTGCCGCCGTGCGGCGACTGGATCGCGGTCTCCTCGTCCTGGTCCCAGACGAGCGGCCAGCGCAGCGCCTCGCTCCAGAAGTAGCCGACCGCCTGTGTGCCGTCGCAGGCCAGCGCCCCGATGAAACCGGTGTCGGCGAGGAACGTGTTGCCCGCCTCGATCACACAGAACTCGTTGCCGTCCGGATCGGCGAGCACCACATGCCCCTCTTCGGGGAGCTGGCCCACGTCGATGTGCCTCCCGCCGAGCTCCAGCGCCCTGGCCACCGTGAGCCGCTGCTCCGCCGCGGAACTGCTCGTCAGGTCGAAGTGCGCCCGGTTCTGGCCCCTCTTCGGCTCCTGGCCCGGCACGAAGCGGAGGCGGAACCCGGCGGGATCAGGGGGCAGGAGCTCCACGTCGTCGTCCGGAGCGTCGAGCAGCTCCCAGCCCAGGACCCCGGACCAGAACCGCGCCAGGCCCGAAGGCTCGGTCGCGTGGAAACAGATCGCGGACAGTCGACTGCTCATACCCCGTGCCTCTCCACTCCCCTGACGGCCGGCGCAGCGCCCCGACCGAACGGTGAGCGCAGCCTAGGGGTGGCCGCGGGGCACCCGCATCCGAGTTTCCGTCCCGCCGCTCGGCTCTCCGTGAAGCCTTACGCAAATTCACTGGAAGTCCCGCTCCCTGCCTACATATGCTGCTGGAAAACCTAGCCTTCCTAGGAGACGGAGACTCCCCCCATGAGGCCGCTCACCGAGCACGACATCCGCGACTCGTTCGTCAACTGTTCCAAGGGGGAGGCCAAGCGGCTGGCCGTGCCGCGTGATCTCGGGGAGCGGCCGTGGGGCGATCTGGACTTCCTGGGGTGGCGCGATCCCGGCGCTCCCGACCGGAGTTGTCTCGTCACCGAGCGGCGAGGGCGTCTCGTCGGGCTGACCCTGCGCTTCCCGGCCTCACAGCGCGGCTTCCTGCACCGCAGCATGTGCTCGCTGTGCCTGACCACCCACCCCGGCGGCGGCGTCTCGCTGATGACGGCGCGCAAGGCCGGCGCGGCGGGCCGCGAGGGCAACTCGGTGGGGCTGTACATGTGCACCGACCTGGCCTGTTCCCTTTACCTGCGGGGCAAGAAGGCCCTGGACGCGGGGCGTCGTTTCGAGGAGAGCCTGACGCTGGAGGAGCAGATCGCCCGCACCGAGGCGAACCTGTCCGCCTTCCTCGACAAGCTCGACGTCTGACCCCTTGCCGGTGAGACGTTCGAGGTCGCTGAGGAACGGGAACTGGCCAGAGGATGGAAGAAGTACGTGAGCGCACCGCGCCGCTCGTACGGTTCGTCAAGCGCCATCGCGACCCCGTGGTCGTCCGGGCCCTGCGGTCCGCCGCAGCCGCCACGATCGCCTACGTCATCGCGCTCCGGCTCAGTCCGGAGGCGGCCCCCCTCACCGCGCCGCTGACGGCGCTCCTCGTCGTCCAGGTCACCCTGTTCGCGACGCTCACCAACGGGGTGCGCCGGGTCAACGCGGTGGTGGCGGGCGTGCTGGTCGCCATCGCGTTCAGCCTGCTCGTGGGGCTGACCTGGTGGAGCCTCGCGCTGGTGATCGTGGCGGCGCTGGCCGTCGGGCACCTGGTGCGGGTGGAGGAGTACGTCCAGGAGGTGGCGATCAGCGCCATGCTGGTGCTGGGCGTGACCACCATCGGCAACACGGCGTGGGCGCGGGTCCTGGAGACGCTGATCGGCGCCGTCGTCGGGCTCGCGATCAACCTGCTGCTGCCGCCCCCGGTGTGGGTGGAGGAGGCCGGCGAGTCGATCGAGGGACTCGCCCGCCGCGTCCGGCAGCTGATGCTGCGCGTCGGCGAGGAGGCCGCCGGCCGCACCCCCGCCGAGCAGGCCGCCGCCCGGCTGCACGAGGCGCGCCGCCTCGACCACGACATCGTCGAGGTGGACGCGGCCCTGCGGCAGGCCGAGGACAGTCTGCGGCTGAACCCCCGGGTGCGGGAGGGCGTCCTGCACCGGGTGGTGCTGCGCACCGGTCTGGACACGCTGGAGATCTGCACGGTCGTGCTGCGGGTGCTCGCCCGCACCCTCACCGACCTGGCCAAGGAACGCGAGCCCGACCCGTTCGGCGCCGACGCCCTCACCGCGACGGCGGCGGAGCCCGATCCGCTGTTCCCGGCCGAGACCGGCGCGACGCTGGAACGCCTGCTGTCGGAGATCGCGGACGCCGTGGTCAGCTTCGCGGTGCTGGTCACCACCCAGGTCTCGCTGAACGCGGACGCCGCCGAAGCCCGTCTGACGGCGGAGCTGCGGCAGGCCGCGGCCACCCGCGACAAGCTGGCCCAGCTGCTGCTGGAGCAGCTCCAGCAGGACGCCCGCCAGTGGCAGCTGCACGGCGCGGTGCTGACCGAGGTCAACCGGATCATCGACGAGCTCGACACCGAGCACCGCTCCCGCCGCCTCCTGGAGGAACTGGACCGCGCCACCCGCGAGCAGCGCGGGCGCATGCCGTGGCTGTACCGGATCCAGGAGCGGCTCCACAACCGGCTGCGCATACCGGACCGCCTGCGGCGGAACCGGGCGGACGCCTAGGCCCGTCGTTGGGATCACGCCGCGTACGCGGGGCCCGGCACGCCCGTCCTCGGTTTTGCGTTCGGGTGTTCGTTCGCGTCAGGGTGGGCGTCACGATCGTGTGGGACGACGAGCTGGGGTGCGACATGGGCACGAGGACGGAAGCGGCGGACGGCTGGAGTCGGCGTCGGTTCGTCGGGGTGCTCGGCGGGGCCGCGGCGACTGCGGCGGCCCCGGCGCTGACCGGGTGCGGCGGTGCGGACGAGACGCCCGCGGCCGGGCAGGGAACCGGCGGCGGCCCGACGTCCGCCCCCGGACAGGCCTCCAACGCGCCCGAAGCCTCCCCTGGCGCCTCCACCGGCGCCTCCACCGACGGCTCGGCGACGCCCGCCGGTCCCCGTCCGCTCTACATCGGCGCCTACACCTCCGCCGACGGAGGCGGCAAGGGCATCGGCGTCGCCGCCTACGACCCGGCGTCGGGCCGGATCACCGGCGCGGGCACGATCACCGGCGTCCCGGACCCGTCGTACCTCGCGGTGCACCCGGACGGTCGCACGCTGTACGCGGTGAACGAGCGGGAGCGCGGCGCGGTGACCGCCGTACGGCTGTCGGACCGCACGGTGCTGGGCAGCAGGGCGACGGGCGGGGCGCACACGTGCCAGCTGTCCGTGCACCCCGGCGGGCGCTGGCTGCTGAGCGCCGACTACGGCTCGGGCAGCGTCGCCGTGCACCCCATCGACGCCTCGGGCGCGCTGGGCGAGCGCACGGACCTGGTCGTGCACCGCCGGCCGGCGCCCGGTCCCGGTCAGGAGGGCCCGCACGCCCACCAGTTCGTCACCGCGCCGGACGGCGGTCACGTCCTCGCCGTCGACCTCGGCACCGACACCGTGTACACCTACCGTCTGGACGCCGGGTCGGGCACGCTCACCGAGGTCGCGCGGGCGCACACCCGGCCGGGCGCCGGTCCGCGCCATCTCACGTTCCACCCGGGCGGCCGGTACGCCTACCTCGCCAACGAGGTGGACGACACGGTCGCGGTCTGCGCCTACGACCCGTCCTCCGGCCGGCTGACGATCGGCGGGCCGCAGTCGACGGGCGCGAAGGCGGACGTCAACTACCCGGCGCAGTTCGCGGTCACGCCGGACGGCGCGTACGCGTACCTCGCCAACCGGGGCGACGACACGATCGCCCGGTACGCGGTCGAGTCGGACGGGGCCCGGCTGCGGCTGCTCGGCACGGTGCCGGCGGCCGGGGAATTCCCCCGGCAGATCGCGCTCTCCCCGGACGGCCGCCTGCTGTTCGCCGCGAACCAGCGCTCCGGGTCCGTCGGCGTGTTCCGCGTGGACGCCGCCGACGGCGGGCTGCGGCGCGCGGGCGAGCCGTACGCGTCACCCGTCGCCGTCTGTGCGCTGCCGCTGTAGGGCGCGCGGGCAGGCGGCGGCCGCGGCCTGGGTGAGCAGGACGTGCAGGCGCTCGGTGAGCTGGCCGACGTCGTCGGCGGGGCTGTGGAAGGGCAGTCGTACGTCGCCGTGGGCGCGGGCCCGCTCGATGCGCAGCGTCAGTCCGTGCCGGTCGACGGCGAGCGGCTGGACGCGGACCGCGCCGTGCAGGCTCTCGCGCCGGACGAGCCGGGTGAGCCGCTCCACGGCGTCCGGGTGGGCGTCCGCGAGATGCGTGAGCAGGTGGGACTCGGCCGTGGCGAGCGGGTCGGGCGCGGCGGCGGTGAACTCGTCGAGGTCGACGACGACCGCCCCGGAGGGCTGTTTCAGCACGACGCGGGTGGCGTGGAAGGCGAGCCCGTCGTCCTCGGGGGCGAACCAGCCGGCCAGCCAGAGCCGGGACCGGATACGGTTGCGAAGGGGGACGGGGGCGACGTCCGCGAACTCCAGCACGGCGGACGGCTCGCCGCGGGGCGCGCAGATCGCCGCCGTGAGGAGGGCGCTGTCCTCCGGCACGCGCAGGAACACCCGCCCGTCCTCGCCGACGGTGTGCGCGCCGACGAACTCCTCACGTCCGCCGTCCGCGGTCACCGCGCAGGACCACGAGGCGGCGAGCACGGACCGGGCCCGCTCGGCCGCGGCGGGCATGGCGGCCCAGCTGTGGCTGTCACCCATCCCAGAACCTCCTTAGGTAAGCCTTGCCTAACCTACCGAAGAACCCGGTGTACGCCAACCAGGGCGGGCCAACCTGTGAGACGTCTGGGCGCGCGGACGGCCCGGTCAGCCCGCGATGACCCCCAGCAGCGCCCGCGCGCACAGCTCGCGCACCTGCTCGCGCGAGGGCGCTTCACGCTCCCCCCGCAGCCACTCCAGGCACACCGCCGTGATGAACGCCAGCCAGCCCCGCACCGCCAGCCGGACGTCCGCTCGCTGCCCGAAGAGCGGGCCGAACTCGGGGTCGGCGGCGAGGGCCGTCAGGATCTGCTCCTCCTGCGCGGCCAGGGCCCGCCGGTAGACGCGCCGCACGGCCTGGTCGCCGGCCGCGTCGGCGCGGTGGAAGGCGCGATAGCCGTGGGCATGGGCGTGGACGTACTCCAGGTAGGCGTCCAGGCCCGCGGCGAGCTGCTCACGGACGGGGACGCCGGGCACCGCGGCCGTCAGCCGCAGCATGCGCTCGCTCTCCCGCTCGACGACCGCCGCGAAGAAGTCCCGCTTGGTCGGGAAGTAGTGGTAGAGCAGCCCCCGCGAGACCTCGGCGATCTCGGCGACCTGTTCGATCCGCACCTCGTCGTAGGGATCCTCCGAGAACAGGCGCGCGCCGACCGACAGGAGCTGTTCCCTGCGCTCCTCGGTGCTGAGGCGACGCCGTACGCGCCGCCCCGGGTTCGCGGCCATGGCCGCACTTTACTTGACGCCGGTTCAACGGCGGGACGACACTGGGCGCGCTATTGAACCCACGTACAACACTCGGGTTCCGCACGCGCGCACAACACGCTCGACCTGCCGCTGGATCAAGGGGGATCGCGTCATGGCGGAGACGACAGCAGGGGTGACGGGAGGGGCCGCGGCGGCGGCCGGGGGCGGGCCGCCGAAGGGGTTCCGGGGCGCCGAGCTGGGGTGGCCCGAGCTGGACCGCATCCCGCATCCGCCGTACCGGCTCCCGCTGGTCGGCGACGTGGTCGGCGCGAGCCTGCGCACGCCCCTCCAGGACTCGCTGCGGCACGCCCGCCGGCTCGGCCCCGTGTTCCGACGCCGGGCCTTCGGCCGGGAGTTCGTGTTCGTGTGGGGCGCGCGCTACGCCGCCGACATGGCGGACGAGACACGGTTCGCCAAGCACGTCGGGCTGGGCATCGCCAACCTGCGGCCGGTGGCGGGCGACGCGCTGTTCACGGCGTACAACCACGAGCCCAACTGGCAGTTGGCGCACGACGTGCTCGCCCCGGGGTTCAGCCGGGAGGCGATGGCGGCCTACCACCCGATGATGCTGGACGTGGCGGAGCGGCTCACCGGGCACTGGGACCGCGTGCTCGACGCGGGGCGGCCGGTGGACGTGCCCGGCGACATGACCAAGCTGACCCTGGAGACGATCGCCCGCACCGGCTTCGGGCACGACTTCGGCTCCTTCGAACGGTCCCGGCCGCACCCCTTCGTGACGGCGATGGTGGGCACGCTCGGCTACGCCCAGCGGCTCAACACCGTTCCCTCGCCACGGCTGTTGAGACGGGCCACCCGCCGCAACGACGCCGACATCGCCTACCTCAACCGCACGGTCGACGACCTGGTGAAGGCCCGCCGCGAGACCGGCCCGGGGAAGGGCGACCTGCTCGACCGGATGCTGGAGACCGCCCACCCGGAGACCGGCGAACACCTCTCGGCGCTGAACGTGCGACGCCAGGTCATCACCTTCCTCGTCGCCGGCCATGAGACCACCTCCGGCGCGCTCTCCTTCGCCCTGCACTACCTCGCCCGCCACCCCGACGTCGCCGCCCGCGCCCGCGCCGAGGTGGACCGGGTCTGGGGAGACGCCGCGCAACCCGGCTACGAACAGGTCGCCAAACTCCGTTACGTACGGCGGGTGTTGGACGAGTCGCTGCGGCTGTGGCCGACCGCGCCCGCGTTCGCGCGGGAGGCCCGCGAGGACACCGTGCTGGCCGGCGATCATCCGATGCGGCGGGGCGGCTGGGCGCTGGTGCTGACGCCGATGCTGCACCGCGACCCCGAGGTCTGGGGCGAGGACGCAGAACGGTTCGACCCGGACCGCTTCGACGCCGGCGCGGTACGCGCGCGTGCCCCGCACACCTACAAGCCGTTCGGCACGGGGGCACGGGCCTGCATCGGACGGCAGTTCGCGCTGCACGAGGCCACGCTCGTGCTGGGTCTGCTGCTGCGCCGCTACGAACTGCGCCCCGACCCGGCCTACCGGCTGCGGGTCACCGAGCGGCTGACGCTGATGCCGGACGGGCTGCGGCTGGGCCTGGAACGACGGCGCGCTCCCGGGCCCGCCGGGTCAACGCCGCCCGGGTCAGCGGCGCCCGGGTCAGCGGCGCCCGGGTCAGCGGCGCCCGGGTCAGCGGCGTCCGGGTCAGCGGCGTCCGGTCCAGTGGCCGGGACGCTCGACTGACGTCGGCAGCCGGGTGCCGGCGCTCCCCCGGGCCGCGTTGACCTGCGGCTGGGTCAGGAACAGCGCGTCGGTCAGATCGGCGTCCGTGAGGTCGGTGTCACGCAGGTCGGCGCCTATGAGGTCCGCGCCGCGCAGGTCCGCGCCGGTGAGATCGGCGGCGATCAGGAAGGCGCCGCGCAGGTTCGCCCCGCGCAGATCGGCGCCCTTGAGGCGGGCGCCCATCAGGTCCGCGCCCCGCCGGTCCCTCTTCCCGCGCCCGGGTATTCGGGCCCGCGCCAGCTCGCTGGTCCTCAGCAGCAGCACGTTGACGTCCTGGCGGTGCGCCGGGACGTCCAGCGCGGCCAGTTCCTCGGGCGACCGCCGGGTGAGCTCCTCGGTCCTCGCCAGGATCCGGCGCAGCTCGGCGTGGACCGGGCGGGCGGCCGGGTGGGCGAGCGCCTCGGTCAAGTACCACAACAGCTCGTGGAGTTGGCGCACCACCGGGAACGCCTCGGTCATACGGCGGACCTGCTCACGGCCGCCGGCGCGCCAGTCCCGGCCGCCGAAGGTGACCTGGGAGACCTTCTGCCCCGCGCCGAAGCAGTCGTAGACGGTGCAGCCGGTGAAGCCCTTCTGCCGCAGCCGCGCGTGGATGCCGCAGCGGTGGTCCTCGCCCAGGTTGGGGCAGGGCTTCCCGGCGTCCTTGTCGAGCGCGAAGTCCGTGGAGCGGGCGAACGGCAGGGCCACGCAGCACAGTCCGAAGCAGTTCTCGCAGTCGCCGCGCAGGTCGTCCCGGTCCACCGTCTGTTCTCGCATTCGGTCCACCCTACTGACCTGCGCCGACCGGCGCACACCCGCGTACGCGCCGGTGTGCGCCGGCTATCTGGGGAACAGTTCGAACGCCACCGCCGGCCGGCCGTCGAAGCGTTCGCCGACGGAGTGCGCCACCTCCGTCAGGAAGCTCCGCGCGTAGGCCTCCGGCTCGTCGTCGGTCAACGCCTCGATGTAGGCGCGGTGTTCGAGCAGCGAGGCCACGGCCCGCTCCAGGCCCGGGGTCGCGTCGACGGCGTGGGTGGGGGACGCGGATCCGGCGACGGCGACCCAGCGGACGCCGTTCCAGGGCGCGAGGCCCCGCTCGGTGAGCTCGGGGAAGATCCAGCGGTTCCCGGCGTCCCCGGCCGCGTCCAGGGTGGCGCGGCCGACGGCCACGTGGTCCGGGGTGTTCCAGGCGATCCCGCCCCAGGTGTCCCGGTGGTTCAGGGTGATGACCAGTTCGGGGCGGTGCCGGCGGATCGCGGCGGCGATGTCGCGGCGCAGCGCGGTGCCGTACTCGACGACGCCGTCCCGGTGGTCGAGGAACTCGACGGAGGTGACGCCGACGACGGCGGCGCTCGCCCGCTGCTCCCGTTCGCGCAGCGGGCCGCACTCCTCGGGCGGGATCGTGTCGATGCCCGCCTCGCCGCGGGTCGCCAGCAGATAGGCGACCTCACGGCCGGCGTCGGTCCAGGCGGCGATCGCCGCGGAGCACCCGTACTCCAGGTCGTCCGGATGCGCGACGACGGCGAGGGCACGCCGCCAGTCCTCGGGCATGGGCTTGAGCCCGTTCTTCGTCGGCTCGGTCATGTCCGCAGACTATGGCCCGCGCCGGGTTCGCGCCTCAGACCTCGTCGCGGGTCAGGGCCAGCAGTCGGTCCAGGACGCGGGGGCCGCCGGCGCGGACGCCGTCGTGTTCGAACTCGTCGGTGACCCAGGTGCGCAGGCCGCGGATCGCGCGGGCCGTCCGCAGGGAGTGCGCGGTGTCGACGTAGAGGTCGTCGTGGTAGATCGCGGCGGCGACCGGGACCTCGTTGGCGGCGAGGCGGGCCGGGTCGTACAGGGGCGTCCAGTCGGTGCGGGCGGCCAGGAGTTCGGCGGTCTCGCGCAGCGGGCGCAGCGCGGGGTCGTCGTCGAACATCCAGGGGTGGACGGTCTCGCCGGTCAGC
The DNA here is from genome assembly GCF_042890065.1 of Streptomyces sp. NPDC002328. Lineage (NCBI taxonomy): Bacteria > Bacillati > Actinomycetota > Actinomycetes > Kitasatosporales > Streptomycetaceae > Streptomyces > Streptomyces sp. NPDC002328. Next base: position 346,803 of record NZ_JBIARQ010000005.1, read on the forward strand.
GGCAGCGGGCCGTCGCCGGCGAGCGCCTTCGCCGCGTCGAACCGGGGGAACTCGCCGCGCACCCGCTCCGCCGACCAGGCGGTGGGCCGGCTGTCCTGGCCGTAGATCGACTCGTGGACGAGGGCGTAGAGGGGGTGGCTCGCGTACGACAGCAGGCCCCGGATCTCCTCCTGGAAGGCGTCGGACAGCTCCGGGCCCCGCGGGGTGGGGACGAAGGCGTCCTCCAGGAGGTGGTGCAGCCGGTGGCTGCCCTCGCCGCCGCCGAGGAGGATGCCGAGGCTCTGGAAGGCCTCGACGGTCAGCCGGTGGCCGCCCGGGAGGGTCACCTCGTGGGTGAGGAGGTGGTCGGCGATACGGCGGGCGCGTTCGACGTCCTGCGGGTAGCGGGCGTAGTGCGCGGCGGCCTTGCGTTCCATGCGCGGGTAGGCGGCGCGGTAGACGTCGTCGGCGTGGGCGTCCAGCGAGGGCAGCCCGCCGGTGATCACGGCGGCGGCGAGGCCCTCGGGGGCGAAGGAGAGATAGGTGACGGTGCAGAAGCCGCCGTAGCTCTGGCCGAGGACGGTCCAGGGGGCCCCGCCGGTGACCTCGCGGCGGATCAGCTCGCAGTCCCGGACGATCGAGTCGGCGCGGAAGCGGGTGAGGTAGTCGGCCTGTTCGGCGGGGCCGCCGCGCAGCGGGAGCGTCTGGCGGTTGGCGGGGGTGGAGTGGCCGGTGCCGCGCTGGTCGAGGAGGAGGACGCGGAACTCCTTCAGGGCGCGGCCGAGCCAGCCCGGCTTGCCGACGAACCGGTTGGCGCCGAAGCCGGGGCCGCCCTGGAGGTACAGCAGCCAGGGCAGGTCCTGGTGCTCCTTGTCGCTCGCGACGACCTCGCGGGCGTACAGCTCGATCGTCTCCCCGTCCGGGGCTGCGTGGTCGAGGGGCACGGTGAAGCGACGGTCGGTGAGGACGACGCCGGGCTGGCGGTAGCGACGGGACAACTGGGGCTCCAGGGACGCTCGGTGTGCGGGCCGCGTCCCAGTTCAGCACATGCCGGGGCGCAGCCGAAGCCCTGGGGATCATGAACTGCTGCTGAACGGCCGGAAAGTCCCCACTGAACGGCGGGTCAGCGGGCCGGGCGGCGGCCTGGGCGAAAGGGCCGGTCAGCGGGCGGAGAGGCGGCCTGGGCGAAAGGGCCGGTCAGCGGGCGGAGAGGCTGGAGCGGCGCACCACCAGTTCCGGCTGGAGCACCACCCGGCGGTGTTCGTGCCGGCCGCCGTCCTCCTCGGTCTCCTCCAGCAGCATCTCGGCGGCCAGGGCCCCCATGGTGACGGCGGGCTGGCGCACCGAGGTGAGCGGCACGGCGGCGGCCGCGGCGAACTCGATGTCGTCGTAGCCGACGATCGCCAGGTCGTCGGGGACGGTGACGCCGGCCGCGTACATGGCCTGGAGGACGCCCAGAGCGAGCAGGTCGTTGGCGCAGAACACGGCGGTCGGCCGGTCGGCGAGGCCGAGCAGCCGGGCGCCGGCGTCCCGGCCGGCGGCGACGTCGAGCCGCTCGGTGGGCAGCTCGCGCAGGCACTCCGGGCCGAGGCCGGCCTCGGCGAGGGCGGCGAGCGCGCCGGTACGGCGGTCGCGCACCTGGTTGAACCCGGGCGGGCCGCTGACGTACGCGATGGAGCGGTGTCCGGCGTCGACGAGGTGCCGTACGGCGAGGGCGCCGCCGGCGACGTCGTCGACGGAGACCGAGCACTCGGCGGTGCCCTCGGAGACCCGGTCGACCAGCACGAACGGGATGCCGTGCCGGCGGAAGGAGTCGATGTTGCGGCCGGTGGCGTCGGCGGGGGTGAGCAGCACGCCCCGTACCCGCTGCTCGGCGAAGAGGGAGAGGTACTCGGCCTCCTCGCCGACGCTCTCGGCGCTGTTGCAGACCATCACGCCGAGCCCGGCCCGCCGGGCGGCCCGCTCGGCGCCGCGGGCGACGTCCACGAAGAAGGGGTTGCCCATGTCGAGGACGAGCAGCCCCATGATCCGGCTGCGGCCGGCGCGGAGCTGGCGGGCGGACTCGCTGCGCACATAGCCGAGCCGGTCGATCGCGGACAGCACCCGGGCCCGGGTCTCCGTGGCGACGGTGTCCGGGCGGTTGATGACGTTGGAGACCGTGCCGACGGAGACTCCGGCGGCACGGGCGACGTCCTTGATACCCACCGACTGGGCCATCAGGCGGGGACCTCCAGGGGAACGAAAGCGAGCGGATGCGGCGGGGGGCCTTCACAGTACCGTCCTCCCGCCGCGCGCCGGACCGGTCAGGCGGGCAGCCGGAAGTCGGCCACGTGGAGCGCCGAGGGGGTCGTCCCGCTCGACTTCTCCTGGTACATGACGGACAGCACGCCGTCCTGGGCGACGCGCGTCTCGTCGACGACGACCTCGCCGAAGGCGTTCAGGCCGCTGCCGTCGAAGAGCAGCTTCCAGTCGGTGTACCCGGAGGTCTTGGACGCGCCGGCGATCCGGCCGAAGGGGAAGACGGCGTAGGCGTTGTCGTACTTGTCCAGGACCAGCTTGGTGCGCTGGCTGGAGCCGAGCGGGACGGGGATCTCGGTCTTCTGCCAGGCGCCGGAGGCGTTCTTGCGGACGTGGAAGGCGCGTCCGTTGGCGGTGCGGTCGGCGACGTAGTTCGTCGTGCACTGGCCGAAGCGGCCGGGGACGTAGGAGATGATCGCGTGCGGGCGGCCGGCGGAGTCGGTGGACTGGCTCTCCTGGTTCATCAGGGAGTGGTCCGGGTTCAGCGGGTCCACGACCAGGCCGGCGTCGGTGACGGACACCTTGTCGGAGCCGCCGGTGACGCCGACGACGGTGCCGGCGTTGTTGCGCCAGGTGCGGCCGCGGTCGTCGGAGTAGACGTAGCCGGTGTCGTGGTTGGTGATGCCGCCGCCGGAGCACATGACGGCGCCGTTCTGCTCGCGCCAGGTGAAGAAGGAGTGCAACCGGCCGTTGACGTCGTAGTCGATGCCGTGCAGGTACATGTTGCGGGCCGTGCTGGAGCCGTGCTCGCTGGTGTACGTGCCGGTGGAGCCGGACCACTCGCCGAGGTTGGTCCACTTCGCGCCGTCGTACTCGGCGAGCGCGTTGCGGCCGTTGCCGGAGACGGCGACGCGATAGCTGAGCTGGAGTTTCCCGTCGGGGGCGGAGACGAACTGCGGGTAGGTGAACTGGGAGGTGAGGGCGAGCCCGTCGAGGGTGGACTGCGGTGCGCCGAAGCGGCTCGCGGTCCAGCTGAGGCCGGCCGGGTCGTCCATCAGCCCGGCGGCCGACTTGACGTAGGTGAAGCCGTCGCTGTGGGAGTCCATGTTGAGGTGGAGCCGGCCGTCGACCTTGGAGACGCCCATGGAGATGACGTTGTGGGAGTCGTTGTAGCGCAGCGTGTGGCCGACCTTCACGGTGGACCAGGTGCTCGCGCCGAGCGCGCGGCGGCCGACGACGGCATTGCGGTCGGCGGTGTACCAGACGGCGTACTGGTGGCCCTTGTAGGTCAACAGGCCGTTCTTCTGGAAGGAGTTGTTGTTGACCAGGCCGTCGTACGACACGAAGAAGATCGCCTGGCCGTCGAGGGTGGTGGTGCCGGTGCGGGTGACGGAGGGGCCGGGGTCGGCGGCGCGTGCGGTGCCGGACGCTAGGGCGGGCGCGGCCACCGCGCCGGCGAGGGCGGCGCCCAGCAGCGTACGTCTGTTCATCTCGGGACTCCGTTGTCAGGCGAGGTTTCAGGCGAGGTTTCAGGCGAGGTTGTCAGGCGAGGTGGAACACTTCGGTCAGCGGTTTCATGGCCTCGTCCGGGCGGGAGCCGTCGAGGGACTCGAAGAAGGGGGCCATCTCGGCCTGCCAGCGGGCGTTGACCTCGGCGGCCTCCATACCGGCCAGCGCCGCCGGGAAGTCCTCGGTCTCCAAGTAACCGACCAGCAGGCCGTCCTCACGCAGGAAGAGCGAGTAGTTCTGCCAGCCGGTGGCCGAGAGCGCCTCGAGCATCTCGGGCCACACGGCGGCGTGACGTTCGCGGTACTCGGCGATCTTGTCCTGACGGACCTTGAGCAGGAAACAGACGCGCTGCATGAAGTACCGCTGCCTTCCTAGAAGTTGAACTGGTCGATGTTCTTCGCGTCGAACACGGTCGGCTTGCCGAGGCTGATCACGCCGTCCTTGCCGATGGTGTACGTGGTGCCGCCCGCCTTGAACGTCTCGCCCTCCTTGCCGGTGATCTGGCCGGAGACCAGCGCCACGGCCGTCTGCGCGGCCAGCGCGCCGAGCTTCGACGGGTCCCACAGCTCGAACGCGTCGACGGTGCCGTTCTTGACGTACTTGCGCATGTCGTTGGGGGTGCCGAGGCCGGTCAGCTTGACCTTGCCCTTGTACTTGGAGCCCGACAGGTACTGGGCGGCGGCCTTGATGCCGACGGTGGTCGGGGAGATGATCCCCTTCAGGTTCGGGTACTCCTGGAGCAGGCCCTGGGTCTGCTGGAACGACTGCTGGGCGTCGTCGTTGCCGTAGGCGACCTTGACCAGCTTGACGTCCTTGTACTTCGGCTCCTCCAGCTCCTTCTTCATGAAGTCGATCCAGACGTTCTGGTTCGTCGCGGTCTGCGCGGCCGACAGGATCGCGATCTCGCCCTTGTAGCCGATCTGTTCGGCGAGCAGCTGCACCTCGGTGCGGCCGAGGTCCTCGGCGGAGGCCTGCGAGACGAACGCGTTGCGGCACTCGGGGTTGGTGTCGGAGTCGTAGGTGACGACCTTGATGTCGTTGCTCATGGCCTGCTTGAGCGCGGTGCACAGGGCGCCCGGGTCCTGCGCGGACACGGCCATCGCGTCGACCTGCTGCTGGGTGAGCGTGTTGACGTACGACACCTGCCCGGAGGTGTCCGTCGCGCTGGACGGGCCGACCTCCTTGTAGCTGGAGCCCAGCTCCTTCAGGGCCGCCTCGCCGCCCTTGTCGGCGGAGGTGAAGTACGGGTTGTTGACCTGCTTGGGCAGGAAGCCGACGGTCAGGCCCTTCTTGGTGGCCGCGTTCGGGTCGGCCTTGCCGGCGGCGGCGGCCGAACCGCCGCTCTCGTTCTTCACGTCCTCCTTGGTGGTGCCACCGCAGGCGGTGGCGGTGAGGGCGAGGGAGGAGACGGCGGCGAGGGCCGCACAGGCACGACGGAGGGATGACTTGCGCATGGCGGGTCCTTTACGGAGGTGAGCGGGGTTTTCAGCCCGTCGGGGTCGAGGCGGCGGCTCTACGGCCCGCCCGTGCGACGGAGATCTGGCGCGCGACCCGGGGGCCGAGCACGGAGACGACGAGCAGGACGCCGGTGACGACGATCTGCGACTGCGCGGAGACGTCCTGGAGGCTCATCACGTTCTGGAGCGCCCCCAGCAGGAAGACGCCGGCGACGGCCCCGCCCAGGGTGCCCTTGCCGCCGTCGAAGTCGATGCCGCCGAGCAACACGGCGGCGATGACGGAGAGTTCGAGCCCGGTGGCGTTGTCGTAGCGGGCGCTGGCGTAGTGCAGGGCCCAGAAGATCCCGGTGAGGGAGGCCATCAGGCCGGTCACCGTGAACAGGATCAGCTTGTGCCGCCGGACGCGGATGCCCGCGAACCGGGCGGCCTCCTCGCTGGCGCCGATCGCGAACAGCGACCGGCCGAACGGGGTGGCGTGCAGGACCACGACGGCGATGGCGAGCAGCACGACGAAGGGCAGGAAGGCCTGCGGGAGGAAGCTGTCCCCGACGCGTCCGGCCGCGAAGTCCAGGTACTGGGAGGGGAAGTCGGTCACGGCGTCGGAGCCGAGGACGATCTGCGCGATGCCCCGGTAGGCGGCGAGGGTGCCGATGGTGACGGCGAGGGACGGCAGCCCGAGGCGGGTCACCAGCAGGCCGTTGACCAGGCCGCAGACGACGCCCAGCAGCAGGCAGATCGGGATGATCGCCTCGATGGTCATGCCCTGGTTCCACAGGGCGCCCATCACCGCGCCGGACAGCCCGGCCGTGGAGGCGACCGAAAGGTCGATCTCGCCGGAGACCACCAGCAGCGTCATCGGCAGGGCGATCAGCGCGATCGGGAGCGTGTTGCCGATCAGGAAGGACAGGTTGAGGGCGTTGCCGAAGCCGTCCACGGTGGAGAAGGAGAACAGCAGCAGGACGACGAGGAGGGCGCCGACGGCCCCGTCCCACCTCAGTGAGGCGGACCAGCGGCTCGCACGGCTCACCAGGGATCCGGACTCAGGCATGGCGGGCGTTCCTCTTCTTCAGGGCCGACGCCACCCGCAGCGCGACCACGCGGTCCACGGCGATGGCGAGGATGAGCAGGATGCCGTTGATGGCGAGCACCCAGACGGAGCTGACCCCGAGGGCGGGCAGCACGCTGTTGACGGAGGTCAGCAGCAGCGCGCCGAGCGCGGCCCCGTAGACGCTGCCGGAGCCCCCGGTGAAGACCACGCCGCCGACGACGACCGCGCTGACGACGGTGAGTTCGTAGCCGTTGCCGGTGCTGGAGTCGACGTTGCCGAAGCGGGCCAGGTACATGGCGCCCGCGAGTCCGGCCAGCGCGCCGCAGAAGGTGTAGGCGAGGAGGATCCGCTTGCGGACGGGGATGCCGGCGAGGCGGGCGGCCTCCGGGTTGGAGCCGAGGGCGTACAACTCGCGTCCGCTGCCGAAGTGCTTGAGGTAGTAGGCGGTGGCGACGAGGACGGCGACGGCGATCAGCGCCAGGTACGGGACCGCCGAGACGCCGCCGGAGCCGAAGTCGACGAACCCGCCGGACAGGTCGGCGGCGGTGATCTGGCGGGAGCCGACCCAGATGGAGTCGACGCCGCGGATGATGTACATCGTGCCGAGGGTGACGACGAGGGCCGGCACCTGGCCGAGGCTCACCAGCAGCCCGTTGAGCAGTCCGACGCCGATGCCGAGCAGCACGGCCAGGGCGATCGCGACGACCGGGTCGCCGCCGCCCTGGAGGTGGACGCCGGCGGCGAAGGCGGTGATGCCGAGGGTGGAGCCGACGGACAGGTCGACGTTCCTCGTGATCACGACCAGCGACTGTCCGGTGGCGACCAGGACCAGGATGGTCGCGTTCAGCAGCAGGTCCTTGACGCCCTGCTCGGAGAGGAACTCGCTGTTGCCGGCCTGGGTGACGGCGATCATCGCCAGGAAGACGACCAGGATGGCCAGTTCGCGCATCTTGAAGACACGGTCGACGAGCCGGGTCCCGCTGGACTTGGGGATCTCGGCGGCGGGGGCTTCTCGTGGGGTGGTCATCGTCACGCGGCTGCCCTCCCCGTGGCCGCAGCCATCACTGTTTCCTCGGTGGCGTCGGAGCGGGAGATCTCGGCGGTGAGCCGGCCCTCGTGCATCACCAGCACGCGGTCGGCCATGCCGAGGACCTCGGGCAGGTCGGAGGAGATCATCAGGACGGCGACCCCGTCGGCGGCCAGCTCGCTCAGCAGCCGGTGCACCTCGGCCTTGGTGCCGACGTCGATGCCCCGCGTGGGCTCGTCGACGATGAGCACCTTGGGGCCGGTGGCCAGCCACTTGGCGAGGACGACCTTCTGCTGGTTGCCGCCGGAGAGCGTGTTCACGGTGTCGGCGATCCGGGCGTACTTCACCTGGAGCTTGACCGCCCAGTCGAGGGAGCGGCTGCGTTCGGCGCCCCGGTCCATCAGGCCGGCCTTCACACTGGTGCGCAGGCCGGTCAGGCCGATGTTGCGCTCGATGGACATGTTCATCACCAGGCCCTGGGCGCGCCGGTCCTCGGGGACCAGGGCGAGGCCCGCGGCCATCGCGGTGGAGGGGGCGCCGTTGACCAGCGCCCTGCCGTCCACGGTCACCTCGCCGGCGTCCCAGCGGTCGATGCCGAAGACCGCGCGGGCGACCTCGGTGCGGCCGGCGCCGACGAGTCCGGCGAGGCCGACGATCTCGCCGCGCCGCACCTCGAAGGAGACGTCGGTGAAGACGCCCTCGCGGGTGAGGCGGCGGACGCTGAGCGCGACCTCGCCCGGGGTGACGTCCTGCTTGGGGTACAGCTCGTCGAGGTCGCGGCCGACCATCCGGCGGACCAGGTCGTCCTCGGTCATGCCCTCGACGGGCTCGCTGGAGATCCACGCGCCGTCGCGCAGGGTCGTCACCCGTCGGCAGATCTGGAAGATCTCCTCCAGCCGGTGCGAGATGAACAGGACGGCGGCGCCCTGCTCGCGCAGGGTGCGCACGACGCCGAAGAGCCGGGCGACCTCGCTGCCGGTGAGGGCGGCGGTCGGCTCGTCCATGATCAGGACGCGGGCGTCGAAGGAGAGCGCCTTGGCGATCTCGACGATCTGCTGGTCCGCGATGGACAGACCGCGCGCGGGCCGGTCGGGGTCGAGGTCGACGCCGAGCCGGGTCATCAGCGCGGCGGTGGCCGCGCGGGTGGCCTTGTGGTCGATCCGGCCGAGGGCGCGCCGGGGTTGGCGGCCCATGAAGATGTTCTCGGCGATCGAAAGGTCGGGGAAGAGCGTGGGCTCCTGGTAGATGACGGCGATGCCGGCGTCGCGGGCGTCGCCGGGGCCGTGGAAGACCACGGGCTCGCCGTCGAGCAGCACCCGGCCGGCGTCCGGTCGGTGCACCCCGGCGAGCGTCTTGATGAGGGTCGACTTGCCCGCGCCGTTCTCCCCGGCGAGGGCGTGCACCTCGCCGGGGAACAGCTCCAGGGAGACGCCCCGCAGGGCGCGCACGGCGCCGAAGGACTTGGCGACGTCCCTGAGCGCCAGCACCGGGGGCGGTCCCGCGTCGGACGGGTGGGTCATGGATGGCTCCTCGACGGCGTTCGTGATCCGCTCCCGCCGGGGGCCGTCACGACGTCGTGAAAGGTTTCAATCGGATGGCCGGGACGTTAGGCAGGGCGGGCATGTCACGTCAATGGGTCCGTCTCGAAAATCTTTCGATACCCGAAGGTCACGCGACGGTCACGGAAAGCGGGCCTGGGCAGAGGGGTTGACACTCCCCCGGCGGCCTCATAGCTTCCCGTTCTGAATCGTTTCATCCAGACGCTTCCGCGGAAGCCTCTCCGTGAAGCCGTTCAGGATGCCCTTTCCGCAACCGATGTCACGGGAGCCCGAAGTGACCGACCTCGCCGCGGTGAAAGCCGCGCTGAAGACCCAGGCCGTCGAGACGCCGTCATGGGCGTACGGGAACTCGGGGACCCGCTTCAAGGTGTTCGCCCAGCAGGGCGTCCCGCGCACGCCGCAGGAGAAGCTGGACGACGCGGCGAAGGTGCACGAGTTCACGGGCGTGGCGCCGACGGTGGCCCTGCACATCCCCTGGGACAAGGTGGAGGACTACTCCGCGCTCGCGAAGCACGCCGAGGACCGGGGGGTGCGGCTCGGCACGATCAACTCCAACACCTTCCAGGACGACGACTACAAGCTGGGCAGCGTCTGCCATCCGGACGCCTCCGTGCGGCGCAAGGCCGTCGACCATCTGCTGGAGTGCGTCGACATCATGGACGCGACCGGCTCCGCCGATCTGAAGCTGTGGTTCGCGGACGGCACGAACTATCCCGGCCAGGACGACATCCGGGCGCGGCAGGACCGGCTGGCGGAGGCGCTCGCCGAGGTGTACGCGCGGCTCGGCGACGGTCAGCGGATGCTGCTGGAGTACAAGTTCTTCGAGCCGTCCTTCTACACGACGGACGTCCCGGACTGGGGCACGGCGTACGCGCACTGCCTGAAGCTGGGCCCGAAGGCGCAGGTCGTGGTCGACACCGGGCACCACGCGCCGGGCACCAACATCGAGTTCATCGTCGCCACGCTGCTGCGGGAGGGCAAGCTCGGCGGCTTCGACTTCAACTCGCGGTTCTACGCCGACGACGACCTCATGGTCGGCGCCGCCGACCCGTTCCAGCTGTTCCGGATCATGTACGAGGTGTCCCGCAACGGGGGGTTCGAGGCGGAGACGAACGTGGCGTTCATGCTGGACCAGTGCCACAACATCGAGGCGAAGATCCCGGCGATCATCCGTTCCGTGATGAACGTGCAGGAGGCCACGGCGAAGGCGCTGCTGGTCGACCGGGCGGCGTTGGCTGCCGCGCAGGCGTCCGGGGATGTGCTGGAGGCCAACTCCGTGTTGATGGACGCGTACGACACGGATGTGCGGGGGCTGCTCGCGGAGGTGCGGGAGGAGATGGGGTTGGACCCCGCGCCGCTTGCTGCGTACCGCCGGTCGGGGTGGGCCGAGAGGGTTGTTGCTGAGCGGGTGGGTGGGGAGCAGGCCGGTTGGGGGGCGTGAGCGTCTGCCTGGTTCTGTTTCGTCGCGGGGTGCGGGTCGGTTGTGGCTGGTCGCGCAGTTCCCCGCGCCCCTAAGGAAACCCCCCTTCTCAAGTAAGGACCGCATGTCAATGACCACCCATTCCGAAGCCGCTGCCCTGCTCGCTCGTTCCCGTCGGCTCGGCGCCGATCCCCGTAACACCAACTACGCCGGCGGGAACGCCTCCGCCAAGGGAACCGACACCGATCCCGTGACCGGCGGTGACGTCGAGCTGATGTGGGTGAAGGGGTCCGGCGGGGATCTCGGGACGCTCACCGAGGCGGGGCTCGCCGTGTTGCGGCTGGATCGGCTGCGGGCGCTCGTCGGCGTGTATCCCGGTGTCGAGCGCGAGGACGAGATGGTCGCCGCGTTCGACTACTGCCTGCACGGGAAGGGCGGGGCCGCGCCGTCGATCGACACCGCCATGCACGGGCTCGTCGACGCCGCCCATGTGGACCATCTGCACCCGGACTCGGGGATCGCGCTCGCCTGTGCCGCCGACGGGGAGAAGCTGACCGCCGAGTGCTTCGGGGACGCGGTCGCCTGGGTGCCGTGGCGCAGGCCCGGCTTCCAGCTGGGGCTGGACATCGCCGCCATCAAGGAGGCCAACCCGCGGGCGATCGGCGTGGTGCTGGGCGGGCACGGCATCACCGCGTGGGGCGCCACGGCCGAGGAGTGCGAGCGCAACTCGCTGCACATCATCCGCACGGCGGAGGCCTTCCTCGCCGAACGCGGCAAGGCCGAGCCGTTCGGGCCGGTCCTGGCGGGGTACGAGGCGCTGCCCGAGGCCGCGCGCCGGGAGCGGGCCGCCGCGCTCGCGCCGTACGTCCGGGCGATCGCCTCGCGGGATCGGCCGCAGGTCGGGCACTTCGACGACTCCGAGGTCGTCCTCGACTTCGTGGCGCGGGCCGAGCACCCCCGGCTCGCCGCGCTGGGCACCTCGTGCCCCGATCACTTCCTGCGGACGAAGGTCCGCCCGCTCGTCCTCGACCTGCCGCCGGGCGTGCCGGTGGAGGAGGCCGTCGCGCGGCTGAAGGAACTGCACGCCGAGTACCGAAAGGAGTACGCCGCCTACTACGAGCGGCACGCAGAGCCCGGCTCGCCCGCGATGCGCGGCGCGGATCCGGCGATCGTGCTCGTGCCGGGCGTGGGCATGTTCTCCTTCGGCAAGGACAAGCAGACCGCGCGGGTCGCGGGCGAGTTCTACGTCAACGCGATCAACGTGATGCGGGGCGCTGAGGCGGTCTCGGCGTACGCGCCGATCGAGGAGTCGGAGAAGTTCCGCATCGAGTACTGGGCGCTGGAAGAGGCCAAGCTCCAGCGGATGCCGAAGCCGAAGGCGCTGGCCACGCGGGTGGCGCTGGTGACCGGCGCGGGCAGCGGGATCGGCAAGGCGATCGCGCACCGGCTGGTGGCCGAGGGGGCGTGCGTCGTCGTCGCCGATCTGAACGCCGAGAACGCGGCGGCGGTCGCCGAGGAGCTGGGCGGGGCGGACAAGGCCGTCGCCGTGGCCGTGGACGTGACCTCCGAGGAGCAGATCGCCGAGTCGTTCCGGGCCGCGGTGCTGGCGTTCGGCGGGGTCGACCTCGTCGTCAACAACGCGGGCATCTCCATCTCCAAGCCGCTGCTGGAGACCTCGGCGAAGGACTGGGACCTCCAGCACGACATCATGGCCCGCGGCTCGTTCCTCGTGTCGCGGGAGGCGGCGCGGGTGATGATCGCGCAGGAACTGGGCGGGGACATCGTCTACATCGCCTCGAAGAACGCGGTGTTCGCCGGCCCCAACAACATCGCCTACTCGGCCACCAAGGCCGACCAGGCGCATCAAGTGCGGCTGCTCGCCGCCGAGTTGGGTGAGCACGGGATCCGTGTCAACGGGGTCAACCCGGACGGGGTGGTGCGCGGTTCGGGCATCTTCGCCGGCGGCTGGGGCGCGAAGCGGGCGGCCGTGTACGGGGTGGAGGAAGAGAAGTTGGGCGAGTTCTACGCGCAACGGACCATCCTCAAGCGGGAGGTGCTGCCGGAGCATGTCGCGGGCGCGGTGTTCGCGCTCACCGGGGGCGAGTTGACCCACACCACCGGGCTGCACATTCCGGTCGACGCCGGCGTCGCGGCCGCCTTCCTGCGATGAGCACATCCGTGAAGTCGTACGCCGCGGTCGACCTCGGCGCGTCCAGCGGGCGGGTGATGGTCGGCCGGGTGAGCCCCGACTCGCTGGAGCTGACCGAGGCGCACCGGTTCGCGAACCGTCCGGTGCGGTTGCCCGAGGGGCTGCGCTGGGACGTGCTGTCGCTGTACGCGGGCGTCCTGGACGGGCTGCGGGCGGCGGGCGTGCGCTGCGGCGGGCGACTGGACTCGGTCGGCATCGACAGCTGGGCCGTGGACTACGGTCTGCTGGACGCCGACGGGGCGCTGCTCGGCAACCCGGTGCACTACCGCGACGCCCGCACGGAGGGCGTCGCGGAGAAGGTGTGGGCCACCGTCCCGGCGGCGGAGCTGTACGCGGCGACGGGCTTGCAGTACGCGCCGTTCAACACGCTCTACCAGCTGGCGGCGGCGCGGGGAACCCGTCAACTGGCTTACGCCGAGCGGCTGTTGCTGGTCCCGGATCTGCTGGCGTACTGGCTGACCGGGGAGCAGGGCACCGAGCTGACCAACGCCTCCACCACCCAGCTGATCGACCCCCGGACGCGCGGGTGGTCGTACGGCATCGCGGAACGGCTGGGTATCGACCTGGAGTTGTTCGCGCCGCTGCGGCAGCCCGGCGACCCGGCCGGGCTGCTCCGACCCGGGGTGCTGGAGGAGACGGGGCTGACGGGGCCCGTGCCGGTGACGGCCGTCGGCTCGCACGACACCGCGTCCGCGGTGGCCGCGGTGCCGGCGACGGGCGAGCGGTTCGCCTACATCTGCACCGGCACCTGGTCGCTGGCGGGTCTGGAGCTGGACGCGCCCGTGCTGACCGAGGAGAGCCGCGCCGCCAACTTCACCAACGAGCTGGGGCTGGACGGCACGGTCCGCTATCTGCGCAACATCATGGGCCTGTGGCTGCTCCAGGAGTGCGTGCGGGCCTGGGGCGACCCGGATCTGGGCGTGCTGCTGCGGGAGGCGGCGGGCGTGCCCGCACTGCGGTCGGTGATCGACGCGGGCGACGCGGCGTTCCTCGCGCCGGGGCGGATGCCGGAGCGGATCGCCGAGGCGTGCCGGGCGTCGGGGCAGCCGGTGCCGCAGACGCCGGCCGAGATCACGCGGTGCATCCTGGACTCGCTCGCGCTGGCCCATCGGCGGGCGGTCGAGGACGCCCAGCGGCTGGCCGGCCACCCCGTCGACGTCGTGCACATCGTGGGCGGCGGCACCCGCAACGCGCTGCTGTGCCGGCTCACCGCCGACGCCTGCGGGCTGCCCGTGGTGGCCGGTCCGACGGAGGCCGCCGCGCTCGGCAACGTGCTCGTCCAGGCGCGGGCGCACGGCTTGGTGGGCGACCGCGACGCCATGCGGCGGCTGGTCGCCCGCACCCAGCCCCTGACCCGGTACGAGCCGCAGGGCGACGCCGGGCGCTGGCGGGAGGCGCAGGCCCGGCTCGACGCGCGGTGAGCGGGGGTCCTCCTGAAGTTCCTGCCCTACTACGCTGCACTCATCCGATGACAGACCCCGAGGAGCCGCGATGCGTGTCGCACTGTTCCTGACCTGTGTCAACGACACGCTGTATCCGGACACCGGCCGTGCCGTGGTGAAACTGCTGACCAGACTGGGTGTCGAGGTCGACTTCCCGATGGCGCAGACCTGCTGCGGCCAGGCGCACTACAACACCGGCTACCGTCATGAGGCCGAACCGCTCGCCCGGCATTTCTCCGATGTCTTCAGGGAGTACGAGGCGATCGTGACGCCGTCCGGGTCGTGCGGGGCGATGGTGCGGGAGCTGTATCCGCGGATGGGCGAGCGGGCTCGGGCGGAGGGGCGCGGGGACGGTCTCGCGACGACGCTCGCGCCGGTGGTGCCGAAGACGTACGAGCTGACCGAGTTCCTGGTGGACGTGCTCGGGGTGACGGACGTCGGGGCGTACTACCCGCACACGGTGACCTATCACCCGACCTGCCACGGGCTGCGCGGCCTGGGGCTCGGGGAGCGGCCCCTGCGGCTGCTGCGGGCCGTGAAGGGGCTGGAGCTGGCGGAGCTGCCGGGGGCGGACGAGTGCTGCGGGTTCGGCGGCACGTTCGCGCTGAAGAACTCCGACGTCTCGGCGGCGATGGGCGCGGACAAGGTGCGCAACGCCGCGTCCACGGGCGCCGAGGTGCTGTGCGCGGCCGACAACTCGTGTCTCATGCACATCGGCGGCACGATGGCCCGGCTCCGGACGGGCATGCGTCCGGTGCACATCGCGGAGATCCTGGCGAGCACGGAGGAGGAACCGGCGGTATGAGCGGGCACAGTGAGCGGGAGGCGGGCGCGTGAGCGGCACGTTCGTGGGGATGCCGGCCTTCCCCGAGGCCGCGCGCGAGGCCGTGGACAACCAGACCCTGCGCGGCAATCTGCGGCACGCCACGCACACCATCCGCGCCAAACGGGCGAAGGCCGTGACGGAGGTGTCCGACTGGGCGGCGCTGCGCGAGGCGGGCAAGCGGATCAAGGACCACACGCTCCGCCATCTCGACCGCTACCTGGTGCAGTTGGAGGAGGCCGTCACCGCTGCGGGCGGCGTCGTGCACTGGGCGGCGGACGCCGACGAGGCCAATCGGATCGTCACCGAACTCGTCAAGGAGACCGGCGAGTCGGAGGTCGTCAAGGTCAAGTCCATGGCCACGCAGGAGATCGGGCTCAACGAGGCGCTCGAAGCGGAGGGCATCCGCGCCTACGAGACCGATCTCGCCGAGCTGATCGTGCAGTTGGGCAAGGACCGCCCCTCGCACATCCTCGTCCCGGCGATCCACCGCAACCGCCGGGAGATCCGGGACATCTTCCGCGCGGAGATGGGCGAGTGGGGCCGCCCCGCCCCCGAGGGCCTGACCGACACGCCCGCCGAACTCGCCGAGGCGGCCCGGCTCCACCTGCGGGAGAAGTTCCTGCGGGCCAAGGTCGGGATCTCCGGGGCCAACTTCATGGTCGCCGAGACCGGCACGCTGGTCGTCGTCGAATCGGAGGGCAACGGGCGGATGTGCCTCACCCTGCCCGAGACGCTGATCTCCGTGGTCGGCATCGAGAAGGTGCTGCCGACCTGGCGGGACCTGGAGGTGTTCCTCCAGACCCTGCCCCGCTCCTCCACCGCCGAGCGCATGAACCCGTACACGTCCATGTGGACCGGCACCGCCGACGGCGACGGCCCGAAGGCCTTCCACCTGGTCCTGCTGGACAACGGCCGCACCGACACCCTCGCCGACGAGGTCGGACGGCAGGCCCTGCGCTGCATCCGCTGCTCGGCCTGCCTGAACGTGTGCCCGGTGTACGAGCGGGCCGGCGGGCACGCCTACGGCTCGGTCTACCCGGGCCCGATCGGCGCCATCCTGAGCCCCCAACTCCGGGGCACGCAGAGCGAGATCGACGCCTCGCTGCCGTACGCGTCGTCGCTGTGCGGGGCCTGCTACGAGGTGTGCCCGGTCGCCATCGACATCCCGGAGGTGCTGGTGCATCTGCGGGAACGGGTCGTCGAGGGCGGCCCGGTGACCCGGGAGGGCAACCGGGTGGTGCTGAAGCCCGCCAAGGGCCACGCCGGAGAGCGGGCGGCGATGCGGGCGGCCCGCTGGGCGTTCGCCCGTCCCGGGGCCCTGCGCGCCGGGCAGCGGCTGGCGTCCCGGACCCGCCGGCTGCACCCCCGCACCCTGCCGGGACCCGGCAGGGCGTGGAGCGCTTCGCGGGAGCTGCCGGCGGTGCCCGCCGAGCCGTTCCGCGACTGGTGGCAGCGGACCCGGGGCGGCGAAGGAGACGCGCAGTGAGCGACAGGGAACGGATCCTGGGCCGGGTGCGGCGGGCGCTGGCGGACGTGGGGCCGGACGACACCCCGTACGAGCGGGCCGTGGAGCGGGACTACGCGCGGGTGCACGGGGACTTGAGCGTCGCGGGGACGGTCGACCTGCTGGCCGAGAACCTGGCCGACTACCGTGCGATCGTGCACCGTTGCACGGCGGACGAGTTCGCGGCGACGCTCGCCGGGATGCTGGCGGCGCGGGGCGCGCGGACGGTGCTGACGCCGCCGGGCCTGCGGCCCGAGTGGCTCGCGGCGGCCGACGTCGAGCGGATCTCGGACCGGCCCGAGAGCACCGCGCACGAACTGGACCGGGTCGACAGCGTGGTGACGGCGTGCGCGGTGGCCGTCGCCGAGACCGGCACGATCGTGCTGGACGGCTCTCCCGACCAGGGCCGCCGCCGGATCACCCTCGTCCCCGACCACCACATCTGCGTGGTCCGCGTCCCCGACCAGGTCGTCTCCTCCGTCCCCCAGGCCCTCGAACGCCTCGATCCGGCACGCCCGTTGACATGGATCTCGGGCCCGTCGGCAACCAGCGACATCGAACTCGACCGGGTGGAAGGGGTGCACGGGCCGCGCACCCTGGAAGTGGTCCTGGTCGACTGACCGACCTGACCGTCCGTTGCCCCGCGGCGCTCACAAGTCGCGTCGCTCCAGGGGCTGTTGGGCCGGCCCCTGGAGGACCTGCCCCTCGAAGTCGAAGCGGGAGCCGTGGCAGGGGCACTCCCACGCCTTCTCGGCACGGTTGAACGCCACCAGGCAGCCCAGGTGGGTGCAGCGCGCGGACACAGCGTGCAGTTGTCCGGCCTCGTCGCGGTGGACGGCGCACCGCTCCCCCGAGACACGGACGATCGCGCCGTCGCCGGGGGCGATCCCGTCCACCTCGGGGCCGCTCGCCGAGGGCAGCCGGTCGCCCACGAAGTGGCGGGCCACGTCGGCCTGGTGCTTGAGGAAGGCGGCGCCCTCGCGGACGACGGAGGCGATCCGGCGGGGGTCGTACAGGTCGCTCCAGGCGCAGTCACGGCCGGTGATCCGCTCGGTCAGCAGACGGCCGGCCATGATCCCGGTGCTCAGGCCCCAGCCGCCGAAGCCGGTGGCGACGTAGGCATGCTTGCTGCCGGGGTGGAGCGGGCCGACGAGCGGGACGGAGTCGGTGGAGTCGTTGTCCTGGGTGGCCCAGCGGTGGGTGAAGGTCAGCTCGCCGAAGCGGTCGGTCGCCCAGGCGGCGAGCCGCTCGAAGCGCTCCTCGACGTCACCGCCGGCGCCCGGGGTGAAGTGCTCGCCGGTGACGACGAGCAGACGGCGGCCGTCCTCCAAGGGCGCCGTGCGCACCGAGCGGGTGCGGTGCTCCTGGGTGATGTACATGCCGAGCGGGGCGCGGGCGGCGTCGACCGGCGCGGCCAGCACCAGTTCGCGGCGCGGGGAGAGCCGGGTGAACAGCAGGGCCCGGTCGAAGACGGGGTAGTGGGTGGCGACCACCACGGAACGGGCGGTGACCTCGGTGGCGCCCGCCGCCGACTCGACGGTCAGCCGGCAGGGGTCGCCCTCGTCGAAGCCGGTGACGCGGCTGTTCTCGTGGATGACGCCGCCGAGCCGCCGGATGTCGTCGGCGAGCGCCAGGAGGTACTTGCGGGGGTGGAACTGGGCCTGGTCGGCGACGCGGACCGCGCCCGCGACGGGGAACGGCAGGTCCGTCTCGGTCACGTACTCGGCGGGCAGCCCCGCCTCCCGGGCGGCCTCCGCCTCGGCCTTCAGCGGGTCGGTGCGGGCCGGGTCCTCTACGTAGGTGTAGGCGGCCGTGTCCTCCCAGTCGCAGTCGACGCCCAGTTCCTCGGCGGTCCGCGCCGCGTGCCGGATGGCGTCCGTCTGCGAGCGGGCGTAGAGCCGGGCGCCTTCCGGGCCGCGGGTGCGGCGCAGGTGGTCGTAGACGAGGGTGTGCTGGGCGCTCAGCTTGGCCGTGGTGTGGCCGGTGACGCCGGCCGCGATCCGGTGCGCCTCCAGGACGGCCACCGAGCGGCCCCGCCGGGCCAGCTCCCACGCCGTGCACAGACCCGCGATCCCGCCGCCGACCACGGCCGCGTCGACGGTGAGCGGCCCCTCGGGAGGGGGCGCCGGCTCGCCGGGGGGCACGGTGTGGAGCCAGTACGACCCGTGGATGTCCGCCTGCTCGTCCATGGGCCTCGGGTTCCCCGCGACCGGCCCGGCCACACGGCCCGCCGGAGCTCCTAACGACTGTCGTAGTCCTGGCGGGCCCGTTCCACCTCGGGCAGACGGCCGGTGGCCCACTCGGCGAGGTGCGCGAAGAGCGGGGCGAGGCTGAGGCCGAGTTCGCTGATCTCGTACTCGACACGCGGGGGCACCTCCGGGTGGTAGGTGCGCACGACGAGGCCGTCGCGTTCGAGCTGCCTGAGGCGCTGGGTGAGCACCTTGGGGGTGACATGGGCGATCCGGCGCTCCAGCTCGACGAAGCGCTGGCGGCCGTGGGTGTGGAGCGTCCAGAGGATCGGCGTCGTCCAGCGGCTGAACACGATGTCCACCACCGGGGCGATGGGGCAGGCGAGTGCGGGGTCGGTCGAGGCGGTCGCCGGGCTCATGGCGCTCGCGGCACTCGTGGCGCTCGACGAGGTCGTCGTCCTGCCGGCCATGTGCGTCCCTTCAGGGAAGTCACTTTCCTCTGGGTACCTACCATATCGCCGGTGTTAGCGTCCCCTGCAACATCAACGAGCCACCTCCGAAAGGGAGTTACTCATGATCGTGGTGACAGGGGCGACCGGGAACGTCGGCCGTGAACTGGTGCGGGTCCTGGTGGACGCCGGGGAGCAGGTGACCGCCACTTCACGGAACGTCTCCGACGCCCAAGTGCCCACCGGCGTACGGTGGATGCGCGCGGATCTCACCGACGCGGAGAGCCTGGGGCCCGTCCTCGACGGCGCCGACGCGCTGTTCCTCCAGAACGGCGGGGCGAGCCTGCCCCTGCTCCGTGGGCGGGACCTTCTCGACGCCGCCAAGGCCGGCGGGGTGGGCCGGGTCGTGCTGCTGTCGTCCCAGGGGGTGTCGACCAGGCCGGAGTCGGAGTCGCACGGGAGACTGGCGGGCGTCCTGGAGGATGCCGTCACTCAAGCGGGGATGGACTGGACGATCCTGCGGCCGGGCGGCTTCCACTCCAACGCCCTCGCCTGGGCGGAGCCGGTCCGCGCCCACCGCACCGTGGCCGCCCCCTTCGGGGACGTGGGCCTGCCCACCGTCGATCCGGCCGACATCGCGGAGGTCGCCGCCGTCGCACTGAGGGAGGGCGAACACTCCGGTCGTGTCTACGAGTTGACCGGCCCCGACCTGACGACGCCCAGGGAGCGCGCCGAGGCGATCGCGGCGGCGCTCGGTGAACCGGTGCGGTTCGTCGAGCAGAGCCGGGAGGAGGCGCGCGCGCAGATGCTGGCGTTCATGCCCGAACCCGTCGTCGAGACCACCCTGGCGATCCTCGGCGAGCCGACGCCGGACGAGCGGCGGATCAGCCCCGATGTCGAACGGGTGCTGGGACGCGCGCCCCGTGCCTTCGCGGACTGGGCCCTGCGCCATGCGGCCGCCTTCCGGTGAGGCATCCACCGGTCCTCGTCGCGGTCGCGGGGGGCGTCGCGGGGGACGGCGTCGCGGGACGGCGGTCAGGAGTACACCATCGGGCAGCCGTGGTGCAGTGAGTACTGGGCGGCGCGCAGGTACACCGCCGTGTAGAAGGCCGCGTCGAGGTCCTCGCTCCACGGGCCCGGCCGGGACTCGGCGGCCTTGCTCGCGCCGCCCTCGGAGAACCAGAAGGTCAGTTCGAGGTTGCCGCCCGTCGCCGGTATCAGGTCGACGGGAAGGCCGACGGCCGCGGCCAGCCGCTCGGCGGGCGCGAGGACCTGGGGGGCGCCGGCGATCACCGTCTCGTCCCAGTACCCCGAGCCGAAGGGCAGTTGGACGCGCTCCTCCAGGGAGAGCGGCACGAGAACGGTCCAGCCGTACAGGGTGTCCCGCTCGGCCTCGGTCAGATGCGTCCGGCACCAGGCTTCGAAGCCCTGCATGGAGGGAGAGACCTTCTCCTCGAACCAGCCGCCGGCCGCCGGGGCGCCGGCCCCAGGTCCGCGCACGCTCGCGTACGGCGGCAGTCCGCGCCGCCCCAGCTCCTCGTTCAGAGCCGAGGCGACGTCCGCGTGTCCGCCCTCTTCCTCGCCGAACCACTCACGCTCATCGATGCTCACCAGGTATACGCCCATGATCAGACCGTACCCGGGGGCACTGACAGCGCCCGGCGCTCGCGGCGGCTAGGCGGGCGCGGGCTCGATGTTCTGGTTGGCGTGGAAGAGGTTGCCCGGGTCGTAGGTCCGCTTGACCTGGGCGAGCCGGTCGTAGTGGTCGCGGTAGGTGGCGCGGACGCGGTCCTGCCGTTCGTCCTGCCCCATGAAGTTCACGTACGAGCCGCCCATGGAGTAGGGGTGCGTCTCCTCCCAGTAGTCGACGCACCACTGCCGGACGGCCTCCGCGTTCGCCGGGTCGGGGTCCACGCCGGCGAAGACGCCGGACCAGACGGCGTCCCGGTAGCTCCACGCGGTGTCCTCCGGGGCCACCCGGTGGGCGGCGGCGTCGACCGGGTAGAGGTGCATCAGGGAGAGCGGGGTGGGCAGGTTCTCGCCGTACTTGAGGTGCACGTCCACGGCCGCGTCCGGGATGCGGTCGAAGAAGTCGCCGCGCCAGTACCACTGGTAGCCGGTGGGGATCAGATCGTCGAACATGCCCTGGAGCGCGGGGTAGGGCATCGGCGCGGTGAAGTGGAAGGCGGGCCGCCCGGGTTCGTTCACGACGGCGAGGACGTCCTCGGTGCGGTCCGGGTCGCCGGTGTGACACCACACGACGCCGCACACCTTGTGCCCGTGCAGGTCCTCGGGGAACGGCGGGCCGGGCGGGATCGTGAACAGCGTGAAGAAGCCGTACACGTCGTCGGGGGCCTGCGGGAGGAAGTCCCGGTACCAGCCGAGCACTTCGCGGGTGTGGTCGACCGGCCACGCCGTGATGCCGACGCCCACGGTGTCCACCGGGTGCAGACGGTAGGTGAAGGCCGTCACGATGCCGAAGTTGCCGCCGCCGCCGCGCAACGCCCAGAAAAGATCGGGGTGATGGGTCTCGTCGGCGGTGACGAAGCTGCCGTCGGCGAGGACGACGTCCGCGGCGATCACATTGTCCACCGTCAGGCCGTACTTGCGGGTGAGATACCCGTGGCCGCCGCCGAGCGTCAGGCCTCCGACGCCCGTCATCGACACGATGCCGGTGGGCGTCGCCAGTCCGAAGCCGTGCGTGGCGTGGTCGAGATCGCCGAGCTGGCTGCCGCCGCCCACCTGGGCGGTGCGCGCGGTGGGGTCGACGCGCACCCAGCGCATCGGCGACAGGTCGACGGTGACGCCGTCCTCCACGAGGCACAGTCCGGGCCCGCTGTGCCCGCCGCCGCGTACGGCGAGTTCCAGGCCGTTGTCCCGGACGTGGTCGACCGCCGCCATCACGTCCGCAGCGTCCGCGCACCGGACGAACGCGGCGGGACGCTTGTCGATCATCGCGTTGTACACCTGGCGGGTCCGGGTGTACTCCGGATCCTGCGGGCCGACGACGGGCCCGCGCAGAGACGTCTTCATCGCGTCCAAGGCCGCACTGTCCATGGTGGTCTCCTCGGGGAGGCGCGGATCTCTTGCCCCCGGCTTCGGCCCCTGCCCCCGGGTGAGCGGACGTCGTCCTGGAACGCCGCAGGGCCGACTTCTTCAGCGTCCCGCCGCCGAGCGGGCCGTGCAATTCCTGCGGGCGGCGACGGCCGAGGTGCCGGGGGCGGGGGGCGGGGGCGGGGGCAGGCTTCACGGTGTGGCCGCCGGGCCGTCGGCGATCCGGACGCGGTGGCTCTCGCCGTCGGAGCCGGAGAGGAAGGCCGCGAGCGCCTCCCCCTCCTCCGCCACGGCGTCCCGGTCGGCCCGGGAGAACCGACGCAGCGGCGTGACGGTGACGGTGGCCGCCGCGACGTCCCAGGTCGCGGCCACCCTGCCGTCGACCAGGACGACGCGCGCACCGGCGACCGACAGGCCGCGATGGGCGTCGTCGATGATCCGACCGCGGTCGTGGTAGCCGAGGATCGCGTTGTCGAACGCCGGCAGGAACCGCACGGGGGCGGGCGTGCCGGGGTCGGGGCGCGGCGCGTCGGGCAGGTCAAGGAGTTCCCGGCCGCGTTCGTCGCGGAAGGCGACCAGCTCCCCGCGCAGCGCGGCGACCGCGGCCGGCAGTCCGGCCAGGCCGCACCAGGCGCGCAGGTCGGCCGAGGCGGCGGGGCCGAACGCGGCGAGGTAGCGCCGTACCAGCGCCTGGCCGACGGGATCGGAGCCGTCCGTGGACGGCGGGGCGACCTCGCGGCCCAGCCAGGACGAAAGCCGGGCATTGCGCACACCGGCCCTGGCCCGCCACAGCCCGCGCGGCGGCAGCTGCACCGTGGGGACGAGGGCGGTGACCAGCATCTCGCCCAGGACGCGTGGCGGCACCGCCGGCCAGCGCCCGGCCACCGCCCGCGCCAGCTCGGCCAGGGTGCGGGGCTCGCCGTCGGCCATCGCGGCCCGGCCGGCCGCCGCGAGCTCGTCGAGGTCCACGCCGTCGAGTTCGCGGCGGTAGACCCCGAGGACCTTCTGGCGCAGCATGGCGTCGTGACGGGACCGCCAGGCCAGGGCGTCGTCGGCGGTGACGAGGTGGACGGTGCGGCGCATCAGGTGGGTGCGGACCACCTGCCGTCCGGTCAGCAGCTCCGAGAGCGTCGCCGGGTCGAACGCGCGCAGCCGCGACCAGAGTCCGTGGAACGGTTCTTGCGGCTCCTGCGCCTGAAGACCGCCGAGGTGCGCGACGGCCTCCAGGAC
Organism: Streptomyces sp. NPDC002328; assembly: GCF_042890065.1. Classification (NCBI taxonomy): domain Bacteria; kingdom Bacillati; phylum Actinomycetota; class Actinomycetes; order Kitasatosporales; family Streptomycetaceae; genus Streptomyces; species Streptomyces sp. NPDC002328. Next base: position 369,943 of record NZ_JBIARQ010000005.1, read on the forward strand.
CGTCATGTCGGAGCGGTCGAGCAGCAACTGCCGGGCGAGCGCGGCACGGTTGAGCGCTCGGCTGTCGAGAACGGTCACGATGACGCCGTTTCCCTTCGTCTCATTTCAGTGGAGAAGGGCAACGGTGCCAGGGAAAGCGGTCAGGGGGTGACCGCTACCGCGGGGAAGACGGTGCGCGCGCTGACCCCGGGCGACCGGGAAGGGGCCCGGGGCCGACTCGACGCAGTCCGGTCAATCGTCCTTGGCCTTCGCGTACTCCGTGGCCATCTGGCCCGCGAAGTCGTACACGACGACCTGCTCGTCGCCGACCACCCAGGCGTCGTGGCCGGGCGGGCACACGAACACGTCGCCCGCGTCCAGTTCGCTCTCGCCGCCGTCGTCCATGCGGATGTGCATCCGTCCCTGGACGACGTACCCGTTGTGGTGGACCTGGCAGCTGTCGGTCCCCGCGAGCGGCCCCACGGACTCCGTCCAGCGCCAGCCGGGCTCGAAGGTCGCCACGGCGAAGTCGAGGCCCGTCATATGGACGGCTTCGAGGTGCCCGCGCGGGAAATCGCGCCGCTCGTCCGGCTTGTCGAGCGTCTTCACTTCCAGCATGACGCTCCTCCCTTCCGGCCGCGCACACCCCGCGGCCGGGGCCGGTCCCCCGGCGGCCCTGGACGTCACCGATGGGGGCCGGTCCTCACCCTTCCATCGTCCGCCCGCGTCCTGAGCGCCGCCATCCGGGAAGCGACGGGCCTCAGACGTCGTCGCCCGTGCCGCAGAGCCGGGCGAACCGCTCCGCGTCGACGTTGCCGCCGGAGACGATCACACCGACCCGGCGCGGCAGTTCGCCGACCCGGCCGGACAGCAGGGCCGCCAGCGGGGTCGCGCCGCTCGGCTCCACCACGATCTTCAGCCGCTCGAAGGCGAACCGCATCGCGGCGCGGATCTCGTCGTCGGAGACCAGGGCGATCGCGTCGACGAGGCGACGGTTGACCGAGAAGGTCAGTTCGCCGGGCGTGTGCAGGGCCTGTCCGTCGGCGATGGTGCGCGGCACCGGCACGCTCACGCGCCGGCCCGCCTCCAGCGACCGCTTGGTGTCGTCGCCGGCCTCCGGCTCGACGCCGACGACACGGATGTTCCCGTACAGCGCCTTGGCGGCCGTGGCGCTGCCCGCGATCAGCCCGCCGCCGCCGACGGGAGCGACCAGCGCCCCCAACTCCCCGACCTCTTCGAGCAGTTCGAGAGCGGCGGTGCCCTGTCCCGCCATCACGTGCGGGTGCTCGTAGGGCGGGATCAGGGCGAGTCCGCGCTCGGCGGCGAGGGCCTCGGCGATGGCGACGCGGTCGCCCTCGTAGCGGTCGTACGTCACGATCTCGGCGCCGTAGCCCTCCGTCGCCGCCCGCTTGGAGGGCGGGGCGTCCTCGGGCATGACGATCACGGCGGTCGTCCCGAGTTCCCGTGCGGCCAGGGCGACGGCCTGGGCGTGGTTGCCCGAGGAGTAGGCGGCGATGCCGCGGGCGAGCTGCTCGGGGCTCAGACGGGAGGCCGCGTTGTAGGCGCCGCGGAACTTGAAGGCGCCCACGCGCTGGAAGTTCTCGCACTTCAGCAGAACCTCCGCGCCGACGAGGGCGTCGAGGGTCCGGGAGCGGAGCACCGGAGTGCGGTGGGCGACGCCCTCGATCCGGGCGGCGGCGTCGCGGACGTCGTCGAGGGTGATCGGCGGGGTGGTCGGCGCGGGCGTGGTCGTCACGGGGCGGCTCCCTCGGGGGTGTCATGGCTGTCGGGCGCGGCGGTCGCCCTCGCCTGGGACAGATAGTTGTAGGCGGAGGCGCGGGAGATGCCGAGGCGGGCGGCGATCTGCTCGACGGCCCGCCGCACGGCGAACACCCCGCGCTCGTCCAGTCCGCGGAAGAGGTCGAGGCGGGCGGCCCGGTCGAGGCCGGCCCACGTCTGGCCCTGGCGCGCCAGATGCGCGTCGAGCAGGGCGTCGACGACGGAGTCGATGTCGTCGCCGAAGGTCGTCACGGGCGTGTCGGCGGACGGTGCGCCGGTCCCGGAGAGCGCGGCGAGCAGGCTCTGCACCCGACCGACCTCGGTGACGTCCACGTTGACGCAGAGGGCCCCGAACACGGCGCCCGCGGAGTCGCGGAGCACCATCGTCGAGGACTTGAGGAGTCGGCCGGAGCCGGTGCGGGTGACGTAGTTGAGCTCGTCGGCCGCCTCGTCGCCGCGGGCGAGGACGCGCATGCCGATCTCGCTCATCGCCCCGCCCACCGTCCGCCCGGTCACCGTCCCGGCGACGGCGACGACGGAGCTCTCCGGCCGCCGGTAGTCGTGCAGCACGACCTCGCAGACGGGTCCGAAGGTCGCCGCGATGCCGTCGACGACGGGGGTCAGCGCCCGCAGGATCGCGTCCCGCTCGGCCTCGCCCGCGCCGCGCTTCCGCTCGGCCTCTTGCGGCACCCGCCGGGGCTCCTCGTCCGTCATCCGGCCTCCCACCTCCCACGTCGGTCCGGGGCCTGCCCGCGATCGGGCGGCGACCCCCTCACCTTCGATTAGACCACACATCCAGCTTCTGGACACTCAGTCCAGACCCTCGTCGCACGAGGAAACCCGCGTCCCGCCTTCAGGGGAACCGTCGATCAAGGGGTGGCACCCCCAATTGCCGCTTCCCTAGGATGTGTTGTCGACCGCGCCGGACCGCGGCACGGCTCGGATCTGGGGGAAGAGATGCAGCCTGGCAAGCAGCTGTCCACGTCGATCGACGCCTCGGTGCCCACCGCGGCGCGCATGTACGACCACTACCTGGGCGGCAAGGACAACTACGCGGCCGACCGCGCCGCCTGCGAGGAGCTCGACAAGGTCGTCCCCAGCACCCGCGCCCTCGCGCTGAACAACCGCCGCTTCCTCCAGCGGGTGGTGCGCACCCTGGCGCAGGAGTACGGCATCCGGCAGTTCCTCGACCACGGCTCCGGCCTGCCGACGCAGGACAACGTCCACCAGGTCGCGCAGCGCGTGGACCCGGCCGCGCGCGTCGTCTACGTGGACAACGACCCGATGGTGCTCGTGCACGGCCGGGCCCTGCTGGAGCAGGACGAGCGCACCACCGTCATCCACGCCGACATGCGCGAGACCGAGGCGATCTTCACGCACCCCGACACCGAGCGCCTGATCGACTTCTCCCAGCCGGTCGCCGTGCTGTTCAACTCGGTGTTCCACTGCATCCCGGACGCGAGACCGACGGCCCGCAGGAGGTGGTCCGCCGGGTGACCGAACGCCTCGCGCCCGGCAGCTATCTGGTGATGTGTCAGCTGGTGAGCGGCGACCCCGAGGTCCGGGACTTCGTCACGAACTTCATGGACCAGGCCACGCAGGGGCATTGGGGCCGGGTGCGCGAGGAGAAGGACGTCGCCGCGTTCTTCGACGGCCTGGAGGTCCTCGACCCGGGACTGGTGGAGGTCTCCACCTGGCGTCCCGACACAGAGGTGGCACCACGCCAACTCACGCAGGAGTGGATCGAGTTCGGCGGAGTCGGCAGACTGGGTTGATTCCGCCGGGACTTGCGCGGGCCGGCGGTCAGTCGGTGGGGTACCGCTGCTCCATCGTCTGCGTCAGGCGCTCCAGGGACTGACGGGGGTCGAGGGCCTCGTCGGCCAGCCGGTCCAGCGAGACCCGGTACTCCTCCGTCTCGTCCCGGTCCTCCAGGAACGTGGCGCTCCTGATCTGTTCGAGATACACGACGTCGGGCAGATCGGAGCCGCCGAACCGCAGGTAGGTGACGGGAAGGGCCGGAGCGGAGGCGTGGGTGACGTCCAACGGCACGACCTGGACGGTCACATGGGGCAGCCGGGCCATCCTGGCGAGGTGGGCGAGCTGCTCGCGCATCACCTCGCGGCTGCCGAGGACGCGCAGCAGCACCGACTCGTCGAGGATCGCCCACACCTGCGGTGCGTCGGGCCGCGCCAGCAGCTCGGTGCGCCGGGTCCGCAGCTCCACCCGGCGCTCGACCTCCCGGGCGGACGCCATGGGCAGCCCGCGCTCCACGACGGCGCGCGTGTACGCGGGGATCTGCAACAGGCCCGGGACGTACTGGAGTTCGAAGGTACGGATCGCCGTCGCCGCCTCCTGGAGTCCGACGAGCCGGTCGAACCACTCGGGCATCAGCCGCTTGTCGTAGCGCTGCCACCAGCCCGGCTCCCCGGCGCGCCGCAGCAACTGGAGCAGCACGGAGCCCTCGTACTCGTCGCACGAGTACAGCTTGAGCAGGGCGAGGACGTCGGCCTCCGCGGGCGGACGACGCCCCTTGCCCGCCTCGATCCGCGACAACTTCGCCGGACTGAAGCCGAGTTTGCGCGCGGCCTGTTCCTGGGACAGACCCGCGTCCTCGCGTATGCCCGCCAACTGCACGCCGACCAGCATTTTCAGCAAGGTCGGGGCGGGCTCGGCCCGGTTCAGATACGGTTCGAGGCGGGAGACGCGAGGCGACTCGAGAGACATCCTGACTCCCCGTGGACCGGCAGACGACAGATGGCAGTATCGCATCCGAAGGCCTCCGACCGCACGCAGCACGGGAATTGAGCCCGCGCGCATCGCCCCACCGTGACAGGCGGCCCTACAGCAGGTGGTCGAACTCCCCGTCCTTGGCTCCGGCGAGGAACGCGGCCACCTCGGCCGGCGTGTAGATCAGCGCGGGCCCCTCCGGGTCACGGGAGTTGCGCATCGCGACGCCTCCTCCTTCCAAGGCCGCCACCTCGACGCAGTTGCCCTCGGCATTGCTGTGACTGCTCTTGACCCAGCGGACGCCCAGCTCGCTCGCCCGTACTCCGTTCGACACTGACGACACTGCACTCTCCTCGGACTTGCGCGCAATTTCCCGTGAAATTGCACGAGGACATCGTCAGCGTGGATAATAGCCGTGTCGTCAACCGCAGTTCAGCCGTTCCAGCTCAGCCGTTCCGCTCAGCCGTCGTGCGCAGGCGGTTGCCGCGCGCAGCGGTCATCCGCAGCCAGACCGTCCCGACGTCACCTCAGTCGCCCCAGGGAGATGCCGTGTCATCACCTGCGCAGTTCCGGAACCATGAGTCCGTCCGCGACTCGTCGTCCAGAACCGCCGTGCTGCACCTCGCGGGCAGCCGGAGGGGCTTCTCCGACGCACGGGACTTCACCCACCGCACGCTGGACGCCTGGTCGCTGGACCACTGCACGGACGACGCGCTCACCGTCGTCACCGAACTCGCGGCGAACGCGGTACTGCACGCACTCGGCGACCGCCCCAACGGGGGCGCCGGCGCACGACTCCGGCTCAGCCTGCGCCGTCACCACCTGGTGTGCGCCGTCACCGATCCGAGCGACGTGCCGCCGGTGTACGCGCACTCCGACGACCCGCTGCTGGAGCACGGCCGCGGACTGCACATCGTCGAAGCCCTGTCGGAGCACTGGGGCTGGACCCGCCGCTCCCCCGTGGGCAAGACCGTCTGGGCCATGCTGCCGACCCGTCTCCCCCGACTGACATGACTGCCACCAAGAGACCCGTACCGCTCGAGGACCTGGGACACGTGCCGTGGCCCGAGATCAAGGACTCCACCGGTTCCGCCGCGGCGATCCCCATCCTGCTGACCACCGTCGCCCGGGGCGACGCCGACACCGCGGGCTCCGCCCTCGGCCAACTCCGCCAGCGCATCTGCCAGTACGGCTTCCTGGTGGGCCAGGCGACGGCGGCCACGGTGCCCTTCCTGTGGGAGCTGGTCCGGCTCCCACAGGTCACCTGCCGCGTCGAGATACTGCAACTGTTGAAGAGCATCGCCGTCGCCCGGCAGTGGGAGACCACCGCCACCGCCTATCCGAAACTGCTGCGCCGCCGGGAGAACCACGTCCAATGGGAACGCGACGCCCGCCACGCCGTCCACGCCCAACGCAACGTCCTGCACCAACTCCTCGCCGAACCGGACGGGGAGGTGGCCCGGGCGAGCAGGGAGCTGGCGGCTACGTTGCGTGAGCGGTGAGGCGGGACGGGCAAGGGAGGGACGTGCGGCCGGCCGGGCGAGGGAGGTCAGGCACAGCAAGGCATCTCATGGAACGCTAGGTTGTCCGCCATGAGCAACCTTGACCGCGCGCCCGTACCCAGCAATTGCGGCGGCCGCGGATTCGTCGTCGCCGAGCCGGTCCGCGAGCTGCTGAGCCCCCGGCGCGTCAAGCTCGGAGAGGCGACCGAGGTACGCCGGCTGCTGCCGAACCTGGGCCGCCGCATGATCGGCGCCTGGGCCTTCGTCGACCACTACGGCCCCGACGACATCGCCGACGAGCCCGGCATGCAGGTCCCGCCGCACCCGCACATCGGTCTCCAGACGGTGAGCTGGCTGCACGAGGGCGAAGTGCTGCACCGCGACTCCACCGGCAGCCTCCAGACCATCCGCCCGAGGGAGTTGGGGCTGATGACATCGGGACGCGCGATCAGCCACTCCGAGGAGAGCCCGAAGACGCACGCCCGCTTCCTGCACGGCGCCCAGCTGTGGGTGGCGCTCCCGGACGCCCACCGGCACACCGAGCCCCACTTCGAGCACCACGCCGACCTGCCCACGGTCACGGCTCCCGGCCTCACCGCGACCGTGATCCTCGGCGACCTCGACGGCTCCGTCTCCCCCGGCACGGCGTACACCCCGATCGTCGGCGCCGACCTGACCCTCACCCACGGCACCGACCTCCGCCTGCCCCTCGTGCCCGACTTCGAGTACGGCGTCCTGTCGATGTCCGGCGAGGTCCATGTGGACGGCGTCCCGGTCCTGCCGGGCTCGATGCTCTACCTCGGCTGCGGCCGCACGGAACTCCCCCTGCGCGCCGAATCCGACGCAAGCCTGATGCTCCTCGGCGGCGAGCCCTTCGCCGAGGAACTCATCATGTGGTGGAACTTCGTAGGGCGGACGCAGGAAGAGATCGTAAAGGCCCGCGAGGACTGGATGCAGGGCACCCGCTTCGGCCAGGTAAGGGGCTACGACGGCGACCCCCTGCCCGCTCCCGCCCTGCCGACGACCCCGTTGAAGCCCCGGGGAAGAGTGCGCTGACCCTACGCAGCAATGGTCATCTCCGGAGACGCGGGCACTCGGACGCTGCCACGTTGGCACCTCCCGGGCCGTCCGCGTTTCCAACGTGCGGGCATCTGTGGGCAACTCCGGCAGAACGAATGCTGACCCAATGCCGACTTTCCTGACAGGGCGTCAGCATCCTGGGGGCGGCACGTACGCCACTGAAAGCCGACAGCCGAGCCTTCGTGGGCGCCGGGCGGCACTCCCGACGGCGCAGACGGCGGCACTCTGATCCGCCTGGACTCCCCGTGCGGACACCCGGCCGAACGCGGGGCCTGGCAGATCGTCGTGCTGCTCGCGAACCGAGGGGCCGAGGCGGCTCGACGTACGTCCACGACCACCTCGGCGAAGCACCACCGTGCGCGTCCGCAGACCGCGGAACAACTCCCGCTGCGGACCGCCGCACGCCATCCGCCCATCGTCGGCGGCGTCGGTGTCACGCGCCGTGCGGGTTCGTGACGCCGGCGTTCGACGCCTCCTGCAACGGCGAGAGCGGCGGCAGGCCACGAAACATCGCATCCCTCGAGACGTTCGTCGAGGACTTCAGCGCCGCCGTGGCCTACCTCGGCACCCGTCAGTACGTGGCCCGGGACCGGATCTGCTGCTCGCGGTAGGGTCGCGCCGCTCATGCGTCCCGGAGCCGGAACGCCAGTCCGCCGGCCAGCAATGCGGCCGCCGCGTACAGGGCGAGCACCCCGAGCCCGGGCCAAGGCGCGATCGGCAGGGCGTCCAGGTTCCTGGTTGCCTGGACGGCCATTCCGGCGGAGGCCGGCCCCCACTCCTGCAACCGCTCGCGCCACGTCTCACTGGAGACCAGCGAGACCAGCACCGGGAACACGTACAGCAGCGCCAACACCACAGTGATCGCCCCCGCCGTGTCCCTGACCAGAGCCGCAACCCCCAGCGCCAGCAAGGCGATCAGCCCGAGGTAGAGCATCGACCCCACCGCGGCCCGCAGCGTCGGCCCGTCCGAGAGGGTCGGCGGCGGGTAGCCGGCCTGGACGGTGAAGCCGTTGCCGGGGAGCACCAGGCGGCCGACGAGCAGCGAGCCGAGCACGCCGAGGGCGCCCGCGGCCAGCGCCAGCACACCGACCACCACGGCCTTCGCGGTGAGCAGCCGCCCGCGCCGGGGCACGGCGGCCAGCGCCGCCCGTATGGTGCCCGTGCCGTACTCGCCGCTCATCGCGAGAGCCCCGAGGATCGCCACCGCCGCCTGCGCGACCCACACACCGGTGAGGCTGAGCTTCACCGTGTCCTCCTGGCAGGCGGCAGGTGTCGGGTGGCAGTTCTCCGTCGTCACCGCCGCCGTCGCCGCGCCCCCGACCGCCACCGTCAGCGCGATCACGGCCAGCAGCAGCCACCAACTGCTGGGCAGCGTGCGCAGTTTCGTCCACTCGGCCCGCATCGCTCCCATACGGATCACACGTCCCGCCGGCGCAGCCGCCAGATCGCCAGCCCCAACGCCACCGCCGCATACGCGCACAGCACCGCCAAGCCCGTCCACGGCCCCTGCGGATAGCAGCCCTCCTCCGGGAGGCAGACCGATGACACGTGGTCGTAGCGCGTGACCGTGTCCTGGATCGCGAAGCCGGCCAGCGGCGTGGCCCGCATCACGGCGTGCGCCGCGCCGAGGGGCAACCCGCTGATGAGGATCTGCGGCAGCACCAGCACCACCACGATGAGCGTGATGGCGGCCGCGGTATGGCGCAGCAGCGCGCCCAGGGCCAGGGCGAGGACGCTGACGACGGCGAGCAGAAGGGCCGTGCCGACGACGGCGCGCAGCACCGGGCCGTCGGTGAGCGCCACTTCGGGCCACATGGGAGGCTTGTGCCCGTTGCGCCGCATGATGGGCTCGCCGATCCGGAAGGAGAGCACCGCCGCGATCAGCCCGGCCACGAACGTCACCCCGCCCAGCACGACCGCCTTGGCGGCCAGCACCCGTCCCCGCCGCGGGCCGGCGGTCAGCGTGGTGCGGATCATGCCGCGCCGGTACTCGGCGGTGATGAACAGCACGCCCAACGCGGAGAGCGGTATCAGCCCGATCATCGCCCCGCTGAGGGTCTGCCTGGGGATGTCGGTGTCCGTCTGCAAGGGGGCGACGTCCCCGGAGCCGGTCAGGTCGAAGGAGCGGGAGCCGATGTCCGCGGCCGGCACCGCGTCCTGTGGGCCCGGCCCGCCGATCGAGGCCTGCCGCCGGCCGCCCGTGCCGCCGTCCACCGCCAACTCGTCGAAGTGCGCGGTGGCCCGGCCGGGCCCCTCGGCGACCGAGGTGCCGCCGAACGCGCGCTGCACCTTGGTGTTGGGTGCCGCGGCCGTGAACACCCCGGCCTCGACGGTGCCGGTCAGTCCCGTCGGCCGGACCGAGCCCACCCGGCGCCAGTCCTTGCCGTCCGCGGACTCGTACCCGGTCAGGACGTTGCCCTCCCGTACCAGCCGCAGCCAGCGGTCCTCCTGCGGCGGGGTGGCGCTGCCGGCGAGGTCGTGCGTGTAGTCCCACTGCATGCGTACGCCGTGACCGTGCGTCATGACCAGCGCGGCGTAGCTGCTGCCGGCCTTGGTGTTCGCCTTGATGATGACGCCCGCCTTGGTCCAGCCCGGGGTCCTGCCGGTGTTCACCGCGGGCGGCGCGCCCGGCCGTCCGCCGTCGGGCGCGGGGGCTTTGAGGCCCTTCAGTCCGGAGACCCGGGCGGTGACGCTGCCGTCCCCGGGCAACTGCTCGTGGACGAGCTGCATGGTGTCCTTCACGGGCGTGCCGTCGGGGCCGGCGGGCCAAGGCGGCCCGCCGCCGTTGACCGCGCTGCCCGAGACCGACAGCACGGAGACGAGCACGGTCAGCACCATCGCGGACAGCAGCACCAGGCCCCAGCGGGGCACGGTGCGCAGTTTGGTCCACTCCGCGTGCACCAGGTGTCCGAAACCGGACCTGGCGGCAGGTAGCCCGGAGCGGTACGGGGTGGTCTTCACCGGCGCGGTCACAGCACGTCCCCCCGGTCGACCGATCCCTGGAACTCCACCGCGTCCCTGGTGAGCTCCATATACGCCTCCTCAAGAGTCGCCCGGTGCGCGCTGACCTCGGAGAACGGCACGCCACCCGCGGCCAGCAGCGCGGTGATCCGCTCCGCGGGCAGCCCGGTGACGGTCAGACTCTCCTTCCCGTTGGTGGCGACGGTGGCACCCTCGCGGGCCAGCACCGCCATGGCCCGGGTACGGTCACTGGTGCGCAGCGCGACCCGGTCGCCGGAGGCCGCGGCCAGCAGCTCGGCCACAGAGGTGTCGGTGATCAGCCGGCCCCGGCCGATCACCACCAGATGGTCGGCGGAGTCCTCCAGCTCGCTCATCAGATGGCTGGAGATGAGAACAGCACGCCCCTCGCGGGCCAGCGCCCGCAGAAAGCCGCGGATCCAGCGGATGCCCTCCGGATCGAGGCCGTTGACCGGCTCGTCGAAGAGCAGCACCGGCGGATCGCCCAGCAGCGCGGCGGCGATCCCCAGCCGCTGCCGCATGCCCAGCGAATAGCCACCCGCCCGTTTGCGTCCGACCGAACCCAGACCGACCGTCTCCAGCAGCTCGTCGACCCGCCGGGCCGGCAGCCCATGGGTATGGGCCAGCCACAGCAGATGGTCGCGTCCGCGCCGGGCGGGGTGCACGGCGGCGGCGTCCAGCAGCGCACCGACCTCGGTCAGCGGGTGGCGCAGTGCGGCGTACACCCGGCCGCCGATCAGCGCGCGGCCCGCGTCGGCCGAGTCCAGGCCGAGCAGTACGCGCATGGTGGTGGACTTGCCCGCGCCGTTGGGCCCGACGAAGCCGGTGACCTGGCCGGGCTCCACGGTGAAGGACAGATCGTCCACGGCGACGGTCCGCCCGAACTGTTTTCGCAGTCCCTGCACTTCGATGGTTGCTTCCATGACGACGAAGGCTAGGGAGCGGCGGGTGCCGCGGTCGTCACGCGCCAGAGCGGACTTCGCCCTCCCTGGTGTGGGGGACCACCGGCGGCCGTGGTCCCTCGTACGAGGGATGTGTCGAACGCTGACCAGGGGGACGCGTGCGGGGTCCGGTGCCGCGACAATGAACGTCGTGGGCAAGGGAATTGAGGAACGCGCGCGCGAGATCCCGGCCGGGCGGCCGCCCCGGGCCGTCGGCTGGGGTGGCCGCCTGGCGCGCCGGTTCGACGCGGCGGTGGACTCCGCCCCCGAGGGCCCCGCCATCGCGGCGTCCGTACTCGCGCTGCTCGCGTCGCTCGAGATGGTCGTCCGCGCGGACAGCGTGCACGCCGAGCTGCCGTTGGCGCTGCTGCTGGCGCTGGGCGCCACCACACCGCTTGCGCTGGCGCGTATCAACGTCGCGGCGGCGGCCGTCGGCGTCACCGGCCTGAGCGTGCTGGCCCTGACCGGTTATCAGGCGCTCACCTTCGGCGGGGCCGCGGCGCAGCTGCTCGTCCTCTTCCTGCTCGGCCGGTCCGGCGCCCGCCACCTCCCGCTGCTGCTGGTGGTGCCGTATGTGGTGGCCGCGCTCGGCGGTCCCGAAGCCGCGGGCATCCGTATCCCCGCGATCCTGCTGGCCACGTGCACCGCCGCGGTCGCCGCCGCGGCGATCGGCCGCCGCGCCTACAGCGAGGCGCTGGCGCAGAGTGCCACCGAGCGCGCGATCGCCGAAACGCTGCACGAGCACGCCGCACGCGGCGAGCGGGCCAGAATCGCCCGCGAACTGCACGACGTCGTCGCGCATCACATCTCGATGATCTCCGTACAGGCGGAAACGGCCCGCCTCACCACCCCCGGCCTGCCCGAGGCCGGTGCCGCACGACTGCTGGACATCGGAGACACGGCCCGCGCCGCGCTCACCGAAATGCGCCGGCTGCTCGGCGTGCTGCGGGAGGACGCGGGCACCCCGACCGGGACCCGCCGCCCGCAGCCCGGCCTCACTCAGCTCAACGAGCTGCTCGACGAGGCCCGCGACGCCGGCCGGGCCTCCACCCGGCTCATCGTCAGCGGTCCGGTCGCTCCGCTCGACCCCGGCATCGAGCTCACGGCGTACCGCATAGTCCAGGAGGCGCTGACCAACGCCCGTCGACACGCCCCCGGCGCCGCTGTCGACGTCGAACTGAACTACACGGGCGACTCCCTCGAACTGCGTATCCGCGACAACGGGCCCGGCCCCGACCGCACGGCACCGGGTTCCGGCGGCTCCGGCGGCTCCGGCGGCTCCGGCGGCTCCGGCCACGGTCTGCTCGGAATGCGCGAGCGGGCCACGACCGTCGGTGGCCGGCTGCGCACCGGGGCCGCGCCGGGCGGCGGCTTCATGGTCGAGGCCACCCTGCCCGCCACCACGGAGGACGCCAGGTGAGCCCCGCACAGACCCGCATCGTCGTGGCCGACGACCACGAGGTGGTACGGGCCGGTTTCGCCGGACTCCTCGGTACCCAGCCGGACTTCACGGTCGTGGCCGTGGCCTCCGACGGCGCCGAGGCGGTCCGGACCTGCGCCGAGCACAGCCCGGACGTGGTGCTGATGGACGTCCGTATGCCCGGCATGGACGGCATCCAGGCCACCGCACAGCTCACCGCGGACGGCGACGGCCCGCGCGTCCTCATCCTCACCACCTTCGACCTCGATGAGCACGTGTACGACGCGCTGGCGGCCGGCGCCAGCGGCTTCCTGCTGAAGGACGTCACCGCCGAGCGGCTCTTCGACGCGGTGCGGGTGGTCGCCGCGGGCGAGGCGCTGCTGGCCCCGACGGTGACCAGGCGGCTCATCGAGGAGTTCGCCAAACACCGGCCCACGTCCCCGCCGCCGCCTGCGGGCCTGCCCGCACTCACCCCCCGCGAGACGGAGGTGCTCAAGCTGGTCGCCCGGGGCCTGTCCAACCCGGAGATCGGAGCCCGGCTGCACGTCGGCGAGGAGACCGTGAAGACGCATGTGAGCCGCATCCTGGCCAAGCTGGGGCTGCGCGACCGCACACAGGCAGTGGTGGCGGCCTACGAATCGGGTCTGGTGGTGCCGCGGACCGAGGGCTGAGGCCACCGCGGCGCTCGCCGAAGCCCTGCCGAGCAGGGGCCACAACGACTGGCACGGCCTCGTCTTCAGCCCGTCCGGCCTGCGGCGTTGAGGGCGATGGTCTCCTGCGTCCTGCGGACCAGGGCGTCAGGGAGTTCCATCGGCTCCAGCACTTCGACGGCCGGGCCGAAGACCGAGCAGTTGCTCGGCCGACCCGATGCAACGGTGCGCAGCTCCAGCGGCACGGGCTCCGCGACGGGCATCCCGGCCGGGGCCGTGCCGTTGGTGCTGATCGCCTTCGGTGTCGGCGCGCTGGGTGGCACCGCCGTCGGCGGCCGTCTCGGGGACCGCCGCCCGATGGCCACGACGATCACCGCGGCCGCCGCCACCGCCCTGACTCTCCTGGCGCTGATCCCGGCCTCGAACAGCCCGGTGCCCGCCGTGATCCTGGTCTTCCTGATGGCGCTGACCGGGTTCACCGTCAACCCGGTCGTCACCTCGCTCGCCGTCCGCTTCGCCGGCGACGCCTCCACCCTCACCTCGGCGCTGACCACGTCCGCCTACAACGCCGGTATCGCCGCGGGTGCCCTCGTCGCGGGCCGGGCCCCGGACTCCTCGCTCGGCCTGACCGGTCCGGCCCTGGTCGGCGCCGTCTTCGTCGCGCTCACCCTGCTGCCGCTGATCGCCCTCGCCCTCAGCGACGCGGCCGGCTCCTCCCGGATCGTCGCCCAGCACAGCACCGGCACCGGCGCCGACACCGACGCCGGCGAGCGGCAGGCCGCGAACCCCACCGTGACCTCCGCGCGGTTGATCACGACAACGCACAGACTCTAATACTGGCTTCAGGTTGATCGGGGACAATGATCGGAAAAGGCATCGACTGGAAGGGGGCGGGCCGGCGTGCGGATCATGATCGCGGATGATGACGCGGCCATCCGTGAGTCGCTGGAGCGGGTGCTCCAGGTCGAGGGTTACGACACCAGCACCGTCACCAACGGTTTCGCGGTGCTCGACGGGGTCGGTGGGGCCGGCGGTGACACGCTGGATCTGCTGCTCCTCGACGTGATGATGCCCCGCCTCGGCGGGTTGGAGACCTGCCGGCGGTTGCGGGCCGCGGGCCGGGATCTGCCGGTGCTGATGCTGACCGCCCGTGACCAGGTCTCCGACCGGGTCGCGGGGCTGGACGCGGGCGCCGACGACTACCTGCCCAAGCCGTTCGCCACCGAGGAGTTACTGGCCCGGGTGCGGGCCCTGCTGCGCCGGCGCACGCCGGTCGACGAGGAGTCGCAGATCCTGTCGTTCGCCGACGTCCGGCTCGATCCCGACAGGTTCGAGGCGTGGCGGGGCGAGCGGTCGCTGCACCTGACCCGGACCGAGTTCTCCCTTCTTCAGGTCCTCGTGCGCAACGCGACCCGGGTCCTGACCCGCGACGCGCTGTTCGAGGCGATCTGGGGCTTCGGCATGAGCTCCACCGCCAACAACCTCCAGGTATACGTGAGTTACCTGCGCCGCAAGATGGAGGCCGAGGGTGAGCCGCGATTGATCTACACGCTGCGCGGCCTGGGATACACGTTGCGGGAGACTCCTCCGTGAGCAGGCCCGCCGGCCGGGAACCGCGCCGGCTGACCCGATGGTGGCGCCGACGGTCCCTGCGGACCAGGCTGACGGTGATCGCGGCGACGGCCATCGCGGTCAGCGTCTTCGCGGCCTTCCAAGTGGCCAGCGAGCTGCTGGGCTTGGAGTTGCAGGAAACCGCCGAGAATCAGCTGCGCGCCGACTCCCGCGTCCTGGCGACGACCGCGGAGCGCTCCGGTCTGGCGCAGGTCCAGCTATCGCCGTATCCCGGATCCGGTCGGCTGGTGCGGGTCATCCTGCCCGACGGCTCGACCCGGACGCCGGCCGGCCAACCCGCGCTGCCCCCGGTCAGCGAGCGCGCCGAGCGCGTGGCGCGGGGCGCGTCGGCCGACCTGATGGAGTCGAACGACAGCGACGAGGACGGCTACGTCATCTACACGCTGCGGGCGGGCGACGGAGCGGTCCAGGTGGCCCGCGTCGCCGACGACAGCCCGATCAACCAGTTCGGGTTCGGCATGCTGCTGATCGGGCTGCTCTGCGTGGTCGGCGGCGCCCTTGTCGGGCGGACCGTGGCGCGGACCGGGCTGGCACCGATCGACCGGCTGACCGCCGCCGCGGTGCGTGTCGCGCACACCCGGGATCTCGACGCCGACATCCCGGATGAGGGCGGTGGGGAGATCCGGCGGCTGATCCGGTCGATCAACGACATGCTCGCCGCGCTCCGGGACTCCCGGCGGGCCCAGCGGCTGCTCGCCGAGGACGCCGCCCACGAGCTCAAGACCCCGCTCACCAGTCTGCGCCTCAACGTCGAGCTGCTGATCCGGCTCGATCGGCGCGGCACCCTGGACAGCGCGCTGCCGGCGGAGAGCCGGACCCGGCTGCTCAACGATCTCGGCGCCCAGGTGGCCGAGTTGAGCACCCTTGCCGCCGAGCTGACCGACCTGGCGCGCGGTGACGTCAGCGACGAGCGCACCGAGGTGCTCGACCTCGCCGACGTGGTGGTGGCCGCCGCGGCCCGGGCGCGTTCCCGCGTGCCCGACATCGAGGTCGTGCTCGACGTGACCTCTGTGTGGGTGAGCGGGCGTCCCGCCGCGCTCGAGCGGGCGGTGCTCAACCTCATCGACAACGCCGGCAAGTGGTCCCCCGTGGACCAGCCGGTCCAGGTCCGGCTCCGTGCCGAGGGCGCGTCGGCGGTGCTCGAGGTCGACGACGCCGGGCCGGGCATCGACGCCGCCGACGTACCGCGGGTGTTCGACCGGTTCTACCGTGCCGACAGCGCCCGGGCGTTGCCGGGATCCGGTCTGGGGCTGTCGATCGTGCAGCGGGTCGTCGACGCCCACGGCGGCCGGGCCGCCGTCGCCCGCTCCGCACGCGGTGGCGCGCTGCTTCGGATCGACCTTCCGACCGCGACCCCGCCCGCCCCGATCACGCGGCCCACCGCCGGGGATGACACTACGGTGCGCTGACCCGCCCCGGCCGCACGGCGCAGGACCGAAGGGCGGCGGCCGTCGGGCCCATGAAAGAGATCCGGGACGGGCCTGGGGCCCGTCCCGGATCTCGTCCGTGCCGCCGCGCTCACCGTTGCAGCGCGGGCTCCTCGTCGTCGGCGAGCGGCTGTCGGCCGACCGGCAGCTCCTCCGCTGGACGGGACAGCCGGCTCGGCCACCACATCCGCCGGCCGATCAGCAAGGTGAGGGCGGGCACCAGGACCGACCGCACCAGCAGGGCGTCGAGCAGCACGCCGAAGGCGACCAGGAACCCGACCTCGACCAGCATCACCAGCGGAAGTGTGACGAGGACCGCGAACGTGGCCGCCAGGACCAGGCCTGCCGAGGTGATGACGCCACCCGTGGCCGAGAGGGCTTTGAGCATGCCCTCTCTGGTGCCGAGACGCACGGTCTCCTCCCGGGCCCGGCTGGCCAGGAAGATGTTGTAGTCGACGCCGAGCGCCACCAGGAACAGGAAGGCCAGCAGCGGCACCGAGTAGTCGATCCCCTTGAACCCGAGGATCGTGTCGAAGACGAACACGCTGCCGCCAAAGGCCGCGGCGAATGAGACGATCACGGTGGCCATCAGGATCAGCGGGGCCAGGATCGCGCGCAGCAGCAGCCCGAGGACGATCAGGACGACGGCGAGCACCAGCGGGATCACCAGCTTCTCGTCGCGCTTGGTGGTCACCTCGGTGTCGAGGTTCTCCGCACTCGGCCCGCCGACGATCGCCTCCGCCCCGCTCACCGCGTGCACGGCGGTACGCACCCGCTTGATGGTGTCGTACTCCGCGACGGTGTCCGGCGCGTCCTTCGGGAACACGGAGATGTTGGCCCAGCCACCGCTGGTCTGCTCCGGGACGGCCAGAGCCACACCGCGAGTGCCCTTGACGATGTCGAGCACCCGCTCCTGGTGCGCCGGCCGCGTGAAGACCGTCATCGGCTGGCCGCCGAGCTCCGGGAAGTGCTGGCGGAGAACGGTGAAGCCGGTGACCGACTCCGGCGCGGACAGGAACTGGTCCTGCTCCCGCAGGGTGCCGGTGTTGCCCGCCAGCCCCAGGGCGAGCACGCCGAGGACTCCGAGCGAGCCGAGCGTCGCCACCCACCGGCGGCGGCTGATGGCGGTGCCGAGCCGTCCCCACACCCCCGGCTTCTCCTCCACGGCCGTGCTGAACCGCGGGATGGCCGGCCAGAAGATCCGCCTGCCGAGCACCACGAGCACCGCCGGGAACAGCGTCAGCATGGCCACCAGCGCGCACAGGATGCCGGCCGCACCGATCGGGCCCAACCCGCTGGTGCTGTTCAGGTCCGCGACGAGCAGGCAGAGCAGGCCGGCGACCACGGTGGCCGCGGACGCGACGATGGCCGGCGCCGCGCCGCGGAGCGCGTGGACCATCGCGACCCGGACGTTCTCATGGTGGTGCAGTGCCTCCCGATATCGAGCGATGAGCAACAGCGCGTAGTCCGTGCCGACGCCGAACACCAGGATCGTCAGCAGCGCCGAGTTCTGGTCGTTGACCACGATGCCGAAGCCCTTGACGAGCAGGTAGACGGTCGCCATCGAGGTCAGTGCGGCCGCGCCCACGACCACCAGCGGGATGATCCACAACACCGGGCTGCGGTAGGTGAGGATGAGCAGGAGCGTGACGACGACGATGGTGGTGAGGAGGACCTGCTCGTCGATTCCGTCGAAGACGGCGTCCATGTCGCCGTCGATCGCGGCCGGGCCGGTCACGTCGAGTTCCAGGCCGGAGGGGCGGTCCTTCGCGGCGTCACGCAACGGGCCGAGGATGTCCTCCGGTGCGCCGTAGGTCGTGCTCACCTCGAGGGTGAACATCATCGCCTCGCGGTCGGTGGAGGGCGTCGTCGGTGAGCCCTCGTCGTCCTCGTCGGCCGTCGCCGTCGTCGTCGTCGCCTTCGGCGGGTACCGCTTGGCAAGGGTGTCGTAGTGGCGCTCGACCGTCGCTCGGTCGGCGTCGGTCATGCCGCCGGCGCGGTGGTACACGAAGACGAACGTGTTGTCCTCACCGCCGGGGAGTCTGTCCTCCAGCACCGCCACCTTGGTGGACTCGGCACTGGCCGGCAGGGTGTCCACGGCGCTGTCGGTGGTGACCGAGCTCAACTTTCCGCTCAGCGGCACCATGCCCGCCGCCAGCACCAGCCACAAGCCGATCACCAACCAAGGCACCCACCGGCCTGCCAACCGACCGGCCGGCGCTTCCCCGGACGGCGCTGCGTCGACTGCCATCACTGGCCTCCTAAATACGCGTCACATCGCTTATCTGGACGCCTACTTCATAGCGAGCGAACCTGAGACGACCGTTAGGGCCCGTGTGACGTCATGATCGATCGGCTGCTTGCGGTCGCGGTAAAAATCGGCGTCGAAGGTGACGGGACGGCCGCCCTGGCTGCCCTTCTTCTTGCGGCCGTCGGCCTGGTCCTTCTCACCCGCCACGCCGAGGAGTCACCCATGAGCACGCAGTCGTCCAGCCCGCTCTGCGCCCGCGATCTCGCCGAGATCGAACGGCCGAACACCACCGGCCGCATCCCGGTGGTGTTCATCCACGGCCGGTGGTTCCTGCCCATCAGCTGGGAGCGGTGGGCAGCCGGTGAGGCCGGTGCACATCCGGAGGGCGTCCGTCGCCATCGGCCCTGTCCCCTTCCGCAGGGGGTTCACCACACAGGGGCCCAGTGGGAGGCGTAGCGGACCCAGGCGTCCGTGAGGTGCGTACCTACCTGCCGGTCCTCATGGAACGCCGGGCCGAGGATCTGCTGCGCTCCGACGAACCGCACGAACGCGTTATCTGACCCCCCGGTTGTGTGGACGCAGGGCCGCGTCGACGTGATGGCACCGCCGAGGACCGAATCAATGGTCGGTCACTGCACCCGTGAGGCCGTCGACCGTTCGGTTGTAAAGACGATCAACCCGAGGTCAGTTCTGCGAGCTGCTCCGCCGCAGTTCCGTTGCCGAGGTCGGCCAGCCGCCGCAACTCGTCCAAGTTCCCCTGCTCGGTGGCCAGTTCGATCAACTGATCGGCGGCCGTGGCGTTGCCCTGGTCGGACAGCCGCCGCAGCTCGCCCAGGTCGCCCTGCTCTGCGGCGAGTTCGATCAGCTGGTCGGTCGCAGTGGTGTTGCCCTGGTCGGCCAGCCTCCGGAGTACACCCAAGTCGCCCTGCTCTGCGGCGAGTTCGATCAGTTCGTCGACGGCGGACCGGTCACCGTTACCGGCACGCTCCTGAAGCGCGGACAAGTCGGAGTCAGTCATGCTGGCCACCCTCTCCCTGGTCTTCGGCTACGTGTTCGGCCAGGTCGAGTTTCTCGTCCAGGGCGTTGCGGAAGGCGTCCACCCCGTGCAGGTGCAGGGGAAGCCAGGCCCGCAGCCCCCGGATCTCGTGGGTCAGCTCGGGCCCGAGCCGGCCGGAGTCCGGGACGCCCCCCGCCGCCCCCATGTCCTGGAGGTAGCTGCCGGTGCCGTCGTGCGCGGCATGCAGGGCGGCGAGGTCGCGGACTACCAGGGCGCCGGTGCCGAACGGCATGAACAGCGTCTTGTGCGGGTCCAGGGTGATCGAGTCGGCCTGCTCCATACCGGCGAGGCGCTCCGAGCCGCGTGCGGTGAGGCGGAAGAAGCCGCCGTAGGCCGCGTCGACGTGGAACCACACGTCCTCGCGGCGGGCCAGGTCGGCCAGCTGAGGCAGCGGGTCGACGGTGCCGGTGTCGGTGGTACCGGCGGTGGCCACCAGCAGGAACGGCCGCAAACCGGCCTCCCGGTCGGCGCGGATCGTCGCGGCGGCGGCCTCCGGGTCCATCCGCAGGTCCGGGGTGTGCGGCACGGTCCGTATGTGAGCGGCGCGGATGCCGGCGAGGCGGGCGGCCTTGGCGACGGAGTGGTGGGCGAAGGCGGTGGTGTAGACGGTGCCGCCGGCGAGATCCTCGCCGAGCCTGTGGTGGCGGGCGGCGACCGTCGCGGAGAATGTGGCCATCGAGCCACCGCTGGTCAGCAGGCCGCCGCTGCCCTCCGGAAGGCCGCACACATCGCGGGCCATCCAGCGGATCACACTCTCCTCCAGCGCGGCGAGGGCCGGAGCCACCGAGGCCAGACCGCCGTAGCGGTTGACGGCACGGTTGTAGAACTCGGCGAGCGCGGCCGAGTAAAGGCCGCTGCCCGGGATGTAGGCCAGGTGTCCCGGCCCGGCCATCTCCAGAGCGCAGTCGGCGGCCTCGTCCAGACGCGCGAGCAGGGCCTTCAGGTCGCCGCCCCGCTCGGGCGGGGGTGCCAGGAAGGACTCCACCAGGTCGGCTTCGGCCTGCGGCGACAGGGGGCTGGTCGCGGGGCGGGCCGCGAGCTGGTCGGTGCGGTCGACGACATGATCCAGGACAAGGTGTCCCATTTCGGTCATCGCAGCGCGGTCGGGTTCCAAGGGGAGGAAGACGTGGTGCATGAGGCAGTCCGATGTGCGTGAGAGGGGTACGAGGGCGGCGGTCCGGCGTACCGGACGCGGCGTGACCAGGATGCGTCACCGAGTCCGGCATACGATGGCGTAGGCAGTGCCCAGTCGGATCTGCGGCGCAGGATTGTTCGTCGATCCGGCCGATACGCTGCATTTCATGCCACGACCCCCTGTACGACCGCATCGACCGGGCGATCCTGGACCACCTCCAGCGTCACGGACGCACCCCCAACGTCGATCTCGCCGACGCCGTACGCCTGTCACCCTCCTCCTGCCTGCGCCGCACCAAGGCGCTGGAGGAGGACGGGGTTCTGGCCGGCTACCGGGCCGATCTGGACCGCGAGCGCCTCGGCCTCGGGCTGACGGTGTTCCTCTCCCTCAAGGTCGAGCACTCCCGCACCACCTCCCAAGTGGTCGAAGAGGCACTCAAGGAGATCGAGCACGTGGTCGCCTGCCACGTCGTGTCCGGCGACGCCGACTTCTTCGTCGAACTCGCCGTGCCGGACCTGCGCACCTTCGAAAAGGTGCTCACGGACCAGATCCTGGCCATCGGTCCCGTTCGCGACGCCCGCAGCACCTTCTGCATCCGCACCGTCATCGACCGCGGCCCGCTCCCCCTCAACTCCTGGCCCGCCCCGCGGGCATGACCGGACGACACTGCTTCATCCGCTCCAGGAACACCGCGATCCCCGGCCCGAAGATGAAGCAGTGAGCCGAGCGCCGCAGCGGCCGGCTGAAGCCCTGTTCGGGTGAAACGGATGAGGCGGGTGGAACGGGCGTGGCGGACCGGCTGCTCTGACTCGAATCACTCGGTGCGGTCGGAGTAGTGGCGTCCGACCCAGGAGGGAAGCACGAACCATACGGCGACCAGCCAGACGGTGATGAGGGCGGTCAGCCAGGCGGCGAGCGCGTCGTCGAGTGCCACACGTAGCAGCATGAGCAGAGTCAGCACGGTCGTCGCCGCGAGCAGCACCAAGCCGGTCTTCGTCATCCGGGAGGCGAGCGCCACGGTCTGCGGCTTGATGCGGCGGCCGGCGACGAGCCGGTGCAGGGACACCGGGCCTATGAGGGCCCCGGCTGTAGCCGCCCCCACGATGACCGCGGAGACGTAGAGGACACGGTCGGTGTCGCCGAGGTCGCTGAAGGCGGGCTGGAAGACGGCGATGAGCAGGACGCCGAAGAGGATCTGCACACCGGTCTGAGCCACACGCAGCTCTTGCAACAGGTCGGCCCACATCCGGTCCGCACGCTCCTCTGCGCTCTCGTCGCGCCCGCGCTGCCGGCGGGGAAGACCGGGGGCGGTGCCCCGGAGGTCTTCGGGATTCCTCGCCATGCCTACTCCCTCGCCACGCTCCCCCTATCAACACCTTCGCACGATCAGGAACAATCAGGCGTTCCTCCCTGCCTGGGCCGGCTGCTGGACGCTCCCGCCCGGCAGGGCGTGGACGCCGTCAGCCCGGTCCGCGACGAGATCGAGCGCGGCGCATTCGCGGCCTGCTCTCCGAGCGCGGCATCGAGGCCGGCATCAGGACACATCAGCCTCGGTGCACCAGGATGCGGCGGATGCCGTAGGCCGCGGCGCCGACGGCCAGCACCGCGGCCCCGGTCAGGACCGATGACGGCGGCAGGGCGAAGGCCAGGACCACGCAGCCGGCCAGGCCGAGGACGGGGACGACGCGCGCGGGACGGCCTTCTTCCGCTGCCAGGGTCCAGGCGGAAGCCTGGGCGCCTCCACGCCCGCCGGCCCTACCTCCCCGGAGCCGTTCTCCTCCTCAACTCCGTCCTCAAGGGCCGTCGTTCAGGCCCGGGTGTAGCCGCCGTCAGCGAAGAGTTCGGCGCCGGTGACGAACGACGAGGCGTCCGAAGCCAGGAAGAGGGCGGCCTCGGCGATTTCCTCGGCGTCGGCCAGCCGCCCCAGGGGTACGACGGCCTCGGCGAACCGGTCGACGTCCGGTCCCGCGGCGCCCAGCAGGCCAGGGGTCCGCGTGGGTCCCGGGCTGAGCACGTTGACGCGGAATCGGCGCTCCCGCGACTGCCGGGCCCAGTTGTGCACGAGGTTGCTCACCGCCGCCTTCGAGGCGCTGTAGACCTCGAGATGCTCATTGGGCCGCACGCTGTTGCTCGAACCGATGACCAGGACGGAGGCGTTCTCCGCCAGCAGCGGAAGCGCCTTCTGCACGGTGAACAGCGGGCCCTTGACGTTGACGGCGAGCGTCAGGTCGACATTCGCCTCGGTGTGGTCGCCGAGCGCGGCGTCCGCGACGATTCCCGCGTTGGCCACCAGCACGTCGATGCGTCCGGCCTCCTCGCGGACTCGCGCGTAGAGCGCGTCCAGGTCGGCCAGGACCGAGACGTCGGATCGTACGCCGGTGGCCGCTGGACCCAACTCCTTGACCGCCGCTTCGAGGCGGCCGGTGTCCCGGCCGGTCACGAAGACGCGTGCGCCCTCCCGGACGAAACGGTGGGCGATGGCAAGACCGATCCCGCTGCTCCCTCCGGTGATCACGGCCACCTTCCCCTGCAACACGCCTTGCATGTCGAACCCCTTCGGTTATGGAATGGAACGTCCATAACCTACCCAGTAATGGACGATCGAGTCAAGAATGGATGCGCGCCGCTCCCCCGGCTCGGCCGTCAGGAGAACGTATGCGCACGTCAGAGGCGTGTCAGGGAACGGCTACATGGCTTGCCCGGAGCCTGCGGGACAGATTTCATGGGACCTGTGAACAGTGCCTGGCCCCCCTTCGACCGGCCGCCGAGTCCCGCTCGGCTGCCCCGTCGCGTGCCGCGCTGTCCGGAAACGCCGGCGTCTTCGTCCCGCTGACGGGCTTTCCGCATCCCAGGGGCGCGCCGAGATCACCGTCCCGGCACCCCTTTCACCTTTCGCGTCAGAACCCCGTCCTCCTCCAGCGCCTTGGTGCGGCGCAGGCAGGAGGACGGGGTTCTGGGAGACCGCCCGGCAGCTCGCAGAACGCGGCGCCACCGAGCTGCTGCACGGCCGCACCGCCGAGGAGGCCCGCGCCGCCGCCGACCGCCTGGTCGCCACGGCCGGCGTCGACGCCGCCCGACTGCGGGCGTACGCCGCCGACTTCACGCGACTCGACGAAGTGGAGACCCTCGCCCGCGAGGTCGTCACCGAGCACCCGCACCTGGACGTGCTCGTCAACAACGCGGGCATCGCCGCCCCCGAGCGCCACACCGTGACGGCCGACGGCAACGAGATCGCCTTCCAGGTCAACTTCCTCGCCCACTACCAGCTCACCTGCCTGCTGGAACCCGCGCTGACCAGCGACCCCGGCGGCCGGGTGGTCAACGTGTCCTCGACGCTGCACCGCACGGCGTCCCTCCAGTGGTCCGACCCCCACCGCGCCCGCCGCTACTCCAGGCTCGCCGCCTACGCGCAGTCCCAGCTGGCCCTGACCGTGTTCGCCGCCGACCCGCGCGTCACCGCGGTCTCCGTGCACCCGGGCGCCTGCGACACGGCCCTGCTCCCCCTGTACGCCCACGAAGGCGTCTCGCCCGCCGAAGGCGCCGCGCACGTGGTCCGGCTGTGCGACCCGACCGTCGAGATCGTCAACGGGGCCCCCGCGCTGCTGAAACTCGTCGATCCCGACCGCATGTTGTTCGGCAGCGACTACTGCTGGACGCCTTCCCCTCTGGCCGATGCCCACATCGCGGCGATCGACGCGGCCGAGTCACCGCTGGAAGGGGCCACATGGCGTTCCCTGACGGCAGCCAACGCCCAGCGCCTGTTCCCTCGAACGGGCAAGTGACCGACGGCCGCCCCCGAATCGCCTCGCCATCGCACGGCCGACGGGGCGATAGCCCACCACGTCTCCGGGCTCGTCACTGGTGACTGCGGTCTACTCGGACCAGTGAGCGAGGATCATGTTGGGGTCCGTGCCGGTGAGCCAGCCCGCGTTCAGTACGTAGACGGTGTGGCCGCGCAGGGCGATGGACGTGGGGTTCTGGAGGCCGTCGGCTGAGGTCAGCGCGATGGAGTGGCTGCCGTCGGGCTCGACGACCGCGACTTCGTTGGGTCCGTCGAGGGCGGCGAGGAGCTGGTTGCCGTGGCCGGTGAAGGTGATGTCGTCGATCCCGGGCATACCGGTGGCCCGGGTCTGGAGGTGGCCGGCCCGTCCGTTCCGGAGGACGGGGATGCGCAGCACGGTGCCCTTGTCCAGGTTGGTGACCCACACCGCCCCGTTGTGGACCTTCAGGCCGTTGGCGCCGAGGAAGCCGGCGGGCGCCAGCTCCGGAGCGGTGGACCATGCCGTGGGGGTGCCGCCGCGCACGGGCACGCTCCAGACAGTGCCGCGCACGGAGTCGGCGACGTAGAGCGTGCGGGTCCGCGCGTCCAGCGCCAGGCCGTTGGGCAGACCGTCGGCGGGCAGCGCGGCGATCCGCTGCGGTTCGCCGCCGGGGCGCAGCCGCCACACGCCGGTGAGGTCGGATGTGCCGGTGGCGTAGAGGAAGTACAGGGTGCCGTCGTGGGCGCGGACGATGCCGGCGGTCAGCGGGAAGCCCAGGGCCGGGGTGTGAACGCCGCCGTCGGCGGGCTCGGGCAGGGTGGCCACGATCCGGACGGCGCCCTTCGGGGAGATCTTGGCGATCTGGCGGCCCTTGGCGAAGGTGACGTACGCGCTGCCGTCCGGTGCCAGGGCGACGTTCTCCGGCGTCTGGCCCTTGGCCAGGTCGAAGTGCGCGGCGATCCGCGCGTCGCTCAGCGGGGCGGAGGCGGCCGAGGCCGCGGTGGGACTGAGCGCGGTGGCAGCGGTCGCGACCAGGGCGGCCGCCGTCGCGACGGACACGGAGAGGTTCTTGAGCATGGCTTCTTTCTGACCTTTCGGAGTGTTTTCGGGCATGCGGCAGCAACACGCCGACGCATGAGTTTGCTTACGGAAGTTGTCGCGGGACGTCGGCTCGTTGCGGCCGAACGCCCGTGCCGTTCGTCGGGATCAGCCCTTGCCGGCTCGCGGTCGCGGCCGCGTCTGCTCCGGGTCGGTCAGTGGAGCGGCCTGCGTGGTCGCCTGGCTGACTGCCCCGGCGAGCAGGGTGAGCGCGGCCCTCGACGGCGAGTCCGCCTGTGTGGTCGCGACCACCACGATCGGGCCCGGCCCGCTGCTCAGGGACTGTTGGACGACGGTCAGCGGCCCGACCAGCGGGTGCCGCATCTCGTAGGTGGCGACGGTGCACGCCTTGATCCGGTGGTCGGCCCACATCGAGGCGAACTCCGCACTCTTGGCCGCCAGTTCACCCAGCAGCGCGTGCAGTGCGGTGTCCTCCGGATGCTGGGCCGCCACCAGGCGCAGATTCCCCACCACCGCCCTGGCCTTGCTCGGCCAGTCCGCGTACAGGTCACGGACATGGCTGTCGAGGAACACCAGCCTGGCCATGTTCGGGCGCTGCGCCGGAGCCTGCGGGGCTCCCGGGTCCAGATGTCCGGCGAACAACGCGTGGCCCAGGCGGTTCCACGCCAGTACGTCGGTGCGCCGGCCCAGCACCACCGCGGGTGTGTCCCCCAGCACGTCCAGCAGTTCACGCGTCGCCGGCGTCACCCGTTCCGGCGGCGGCCGTCGGCCCCGGGTGCGCCGCCTGTCCACTCGGGCCAGGTCGTGCAGGTACCGCCGCTCGGACTCGTCCAGCCGCAGAGCACCGGCGATCGCGTCCAGCACCTCAGCGGACGCGCTCAGGGACTGCCCCTGCTCCAGCCTGGTGTAGTACGAGGCGCTCACCCCCGCGAGCAGGGCCAGCTCCTCGCGCCGAAGCCCCGGCACACGCCGGCGCTCTCCGTAGGTGGGCACCCCGACATCCTCCGGGTGCAGCTGCGAGCGCCGCGCCTGAAGGAACTCCCCGAGCTGCGTCTTTCCGTTCATGCCTCCGAGTATGGGCAGTCTCCGGGCGGCCAACCTGCCCCGGCTGTGGATAGGCAGCAGCGGATCTGGCTCGTGGCTCCGCACACTGACTTCGGGGTTCCGGTAGGTGCGCGTGATGCGCTCGTGGTCGTGGCGTGCCACTGTCCGCCAACCACGTAGGACGCGGTCTCAGTTGGTGTACCGGGGTTCTCTGGCGCTGTCCGTGGGCCGGGTCGCCGTCCAACTGGCCAGGAGCCTGAGCTGTTCCTCGGACGGGGTGCCGGGTTCGGCGGTGTAGACGGTCAGGTCGTGCATCGCCCTGTTGGACAGGGGCAGGTCCCAGTGAGTGGTAGGTCAGCTCCAGGTCACCGACGTCGGGGTGCCGCAGCCACTTGACGCCGTCGTGTCGGATGCGGACATCGTGGGCGGCCCACTGCGTGCGGAACTCGGGGCTGAGCGTGGAGAGTTCGCCGATGAGTTCCCGCAGGGCCCGGTCGTTGGGCTCTCGTCCGGCCTCGGCCCGGAGCAGCGCCGGCCGGCTCTGGCTGGCGCCGGCGGCCTGCGCGACCACGACCGGTGGCGTGCTGGCGACGTACTCCTACATTTCCCCGCTGCTGACCGACCGGGCGGGGCTCGCTGCCGGGATCGTTCCGCTGGTCCTGGTCGGGTTCGGCGTCGGCGCCCTGGCGGGCTTCCTCGTCGGGGGCAGGCTCGGGGACGTCCGTCCGCACGCGACGACCATCGTGGCCGCCGCGGTGACCACGGTCCTGCTGCTGGCGATCTGCGTGCTGTCCGCGTTCTCCGTGCCCGTCATCGTGCTGGTGGCGCTGCTGGGTCGGTTCGGGCTGGGTGCGAACCCGGTGCTGATCTCCTTCGCCGTCCGCTTCGCCGGCAAGGCGCCCACCCTGGGCTCGGCCCTGACGGTGTCGGCGTTCAATGCCGGCACCGTGGTCGGCACGTGGGCGGCCGGCATGGCCCTGGACTCCTCCCTCGGGGCCACCGGTCCCGCCGTGGTGGGCACAGCGGTCGCCGCGCTGACCCTGCTCCCGACGATCACCATCGCCTTGCTTTACCGACGCGACCGCGGGGAAACCGTCGTCCTGAGCGATGCGGATGCCGCTCCTCCTCTTGCTGCCGATGCCGGAAGCACGGCGCGCTGAGGGAGCCGCGGCCACCCGCCACGCGAGCGCCGCTCGCCTTCTACTCCGACCACCTCACCCGACAGGAGAAACCACTCATGCGCGCAACCCTCATGTACGAAGCCGGCGACGTCCGGGTCGAGGACGTCCCCGACTCGGTGATCCAGGAGCCCACCGATGCCCTGGTCCGTATCACCGCGGCCTGTATCTGCGGCAGCGATCTGTGGCCGTACGGTTCGATGCAGGCGGCGGACGGCCCGGTGCGGATGGGCCACGAGTTCATCGGCATCGTCGAGGACACCGGCTCCGAGGTGACCAGCGTCAAGCGGGGTGACCTGGTCGTC
Organism: Streptomyces sp. NPDC002328; assembly: GCF_042890065.1. Lineage (NCBI taxonomy): Bacteria > Bacillati > Actinomycetota > Actinomycetes > Kitasatosporales > Streptomycetaceae > Streptomyces > Streptomyces sp. NPDC002328. The sequence continues at coordinate 397,849 of NZ_JBIARQ010000005.1, forward strand.
GCTCCGTTCGCCGTCTCCGACAACACCTGCGTCTTCTGCCGCGAGGGCGTGCACACCTCCTGCGAGAACCCGCGTGCCGGGTTCTGGGACGGCATGCCGGAAGAGGGCGGCCAGGCCGAAGCCACCCGCGTCCCGCTCGCCGACGGCACCCTGGTCAAGCTGCCCGTCGCCGCCGACTCGGCGCTCATGCCGTCCCTGCTCACCCTCTCGGACGTCTTCGGCACCGGCCACCACGCGGCCGTAGCGGCCGGGGTCGACAAGCGCACCAGCGTCACCGTCATCGGGGACGGCGCCGTCGGCCTGCTGGGCGTGCTGTCGGCCAGGCTCCTGGGCGCCGAACAGATCATCCTCATGGGCCGCCACCAGGCACGCACCGACCTCGGCCGGGACTACGGTGCCACCGACGTCGTATCCGCACGGGGCGCGGAAGGCATCGAGGCCGTCCGCGACCTCACCGGCGGACACGGCACACACGTGGTTCTCGAATGCGTCGGCGCCATGCCGGCGTACGAGCAGGCCGTCGGCATCGTCCGCCCCGGCGGCGTGATCAGCCGGGTCGGCGTCCCGCAGTACGAGCAGGCCCCGATCGGCTTCGACAGCCTCTTCGGGCGCAACATCCGCCTGGCGGGCGGGCCGGCCCCCACCCGCGCCTACATCGAGGAACTGATGCCCGCCATCCTCGACGGCAGCATCGACCCGGGCCGGGTCTTCGACGCCACCACCGACCTCGGCGGCGTTCCGGCCGGTTACCGGGACATGGCCGACCGCAAGAGCCTCAAGGTCCTCGTCAAGCCCTGACGGAGCGAGAAGTGGACGCGTGACCGGTGCCGCCGCCTCTGGCACCGGCCGCCCACCGCCGTCGCCCCTGACTGGCCCGGAAGCGCTGCTGACCAGGGAGGCCACCGGGGTAGGCCACCAGGGTTCTGGCAGAGAGGCGGTCCTGCTGCCGAACCGGACCTCGGCCACGCCGTCGCAGCGCCAGTTCGGCGGGACCATCGTGCCCACGGTGGGGGACGACGGCCGGTAGCCGTCGGCGGGCGCCTCGGATGCGGTCGACGATGCGCAGCGGGTCGGCGGGCGCCGTGTCTGCGCGCCGGGCGACGTGCCGGTCGGGCCGGATTAGGCCCAGGTCCCGTTCGTGGAGGGCGTGGGCGCGCGGGTCGCGTACGTCGACGACCTCCAGCGTGACGATGCGACAGAACACGGCGAAGTCGCTGAGCCTGCGCTCCACTTCGTGCTGGTGCTGGTGCTGGTGCTGGTGCTGGTGCTGGTGCTGGTGGTCACGCGTACCTCACCGTGTTCTGCTGGACGCCGAGGTCGATGGCCCCGTCGGGGGTGCGGATGGACAGCTCCAGCACGTCGCCGTCGCGGAGGTACTTGGCGTTCTTCGCCTGAGTGTTGAAGAACGCCTTCCACTTGGCCGCGGGAGGCAGGAGGGAGCCGATGATCTCCACCGGTTTCGGCGGAGCTTTGAGGGCCGTCCCACCGGGTGTGCCGGTGAGGATGAGGTCGCCGGTCGCGAGGGCCTGGAAGCGGGACAGCTCCTGGAGGGCCTGGAGCGGGTTGTAGATCATTTCGGTGAGGTCGCTGTTCTGGCGGATCTCGCCGTTGACCTTGAGGACGAGCCTGAGCTGGGAGAGCCGGTCGAGTTCGTCGGCGTCGAGCAGGACGAGGGAGGGGCCGACCGGGGTGAAGGTCGGGTACGACTTGGCCTCGTAGAACTGGGTCTTGGGCAGCTGGACGTCGCGTGCGGAGATGTCGTTGGTGATGACGAGGCCGGCGACGTGGTCCTTCCAGTCGGCGGCGGTCACGGTGGCGCCGACCCTCAGCGGGCGCCCGATGACCAGGCCGAGTTCGATCTCGTAGTCGAGGAACCGGACGTGGGCGGGCTTCACGATCTCGTCGAAGGGGCCGCTGATCGATCCGGAGGTCTTGCGGAAGAAGGTCAGCGGGACGGTCGCGGGGTCCATGCCCGAATCGCGTACGTGGGAGACGAAGTTGGTCATCTGCGCGACCACCCGGCAGGGCGCGGTGACCGGGGAGACCAGCGGGAGCGTGCTGATGCTGCGCGCCTGCGCGGACGACCGGCCCGAGCGGGCCGCGCTGACCGCGGCCATGTCGGCCAGCAGTTCGGCGGTCGTGGCCGCGGTGGTGTCGACGGGGACGGCTTGGCGCTCGTCGAGCGCGACCCACCACGAGTCGGGGGTGCGGAGGACGGTGATAGTCACGAAGAAGCCACTTTCAGAAGGCCGCGCAGGCGGTCGAGGTCGAACTCGTTGTCGTCGTTTCGCAGAGAGGTGAGGATCGAGCGCAGCTCGGCCAGCGACTCCCGTCCCGGGGCGATGCCCAGGAAGTCCCTGGTCGCCGGCGGCCCCCACTGGGCGAGGCCGGAGGCCGACATAGGTGCCCAGCCCGGCTCCAGCGTGCTGTCGAACATGTCACCGTCGGTGAAGTGTTCGACGAGGAAGCCATCGGGGTCACGCCAGTAGTCGAAGATCTGGCTGCCCTGGACGTGCCGGCCGATCCCCCAGGAGCGCCGGTAGCCCTCCCCCAGCAGGTACTGGCCCCCGGCAGCGAGCGCGTCGAGGTCGGTGACCTCGTACGCCGAGTGCACGTACCGGTTGGAGGGCCCCAGCGTGAGGGCGAGGGTGTGGTGGTCGGTGGGGGTGGGGCCCCGGTCGCAGCGGATGAAGCTCATGGTGGGGCCGCGCTCGCGCTGACCCTCGTAGTAGAGGAAGTCGCTGACGATCAGGCCGAGGTGCTCCAGGTACCAGTTCAGGGTGCGCCGGTAGGTCGTCGATTCCAGGACCACATGCCCCAGACGCCGCACGCCGGCCGGCTCACGGGGCGGCCGCTGGGTGCCGTTGACGCGGTCGACGTCACCGCCGAAGTTGAACCGCTGCGGATGCTGTCCCGGCAGGGCGGGCAGCTCGTCCGTGTCGGCGACCACCCGAACCCGCAGGCCACCGGGGTCGGCCAGCTCGACCACCGACCCGCCCAGCGTCTCGGGCAGTGGAAGCACCCGGGCGCCGAGCGCGTCTCCCAGTCGCAGCAGATCGCGGGCGTCGACGGCCCGGAAGGCCGGCCCGAGAAACCGTGACCGGCGGCCCTTGCGGATGATCACGCACGGGGCTCCCGCTCGGGTGCCCCGCAGATGCAGTTCGCCTCCGTCGCGGTACGCCGTCACGAAGCCGAACGCCCTGCCGAAGACCTCGGCACGCTCCAGGTCGGGCTTGGAGAACTCCAGCCACGCGATGTCGTGGACCTTGATCAATGGGTTCGCCGCGCGCCCTGGATGCTCTCCAGGCAGCGCGCCCTGCTCGGAGTGCAGGTCGTTGTGGGTGCCGGGATGAACAACCATGGTCACCACCTCCTGAAGAAATCGTCACTTCCGAGGATGACGTCAGTCAATAGAACTGACGAAACATTCAGAAAATGGGATGGGCGGGATGGGTGAGATGGGCGGGACGTGCCCGATTTACCGTCCGCGGGCGGTGTCGCGGAGGCCAAAAGAGTTGATGATAACTTCAACTCTGAATCGGCGTGCGGTGCGATGGAGGATGCCATGGCCGACAGGACGTCCCGGCGGGTCGACCAGCGGCGGGCGCGGACGCGGAACGCGCTGGTGTGCGCGGCACAGCGCCTGCTGGCCGAGGGGCGCACCGACGCCGCGGTCCTGGAGATCACGGAGCTGGCCGACGTCGGGGTCGGCTCGTTCTACAACCACTTCACCACCAAGGAGGACCTCTTCCGCACCGCGGTAGAGGAGGCGATGGAGTGGTTCGGCGGTCTCATGGACCGGCTCACCGAGGAGATCGACGACCCGGCGGTCGCGTACGCCCAGAGCTTCCGTATGACCGGCCGCCTGCATCGCCGCTACCCGCAGCTCAGCAGAGTCCTCCTACAGCACGGGCTCGACGTGGCCGGCTTCGAGCGCGGCCTGGGCCCGCGCGCACGCCGGGACATCCAGAACGCGACCGAAGCCGGGCGATTCGAGGTGGAGGACATCGATCTCGCCCTGGCGATGACGGTCAGCGCCCAACTGGCCCTGGGAACCCTGCTGCACGCCCAGCCCGACCGCGACGACGCACGGTCCTCGGACCTGATCGTGCGGGGACTGCTGCGGCACTTCGGCATGCCCGCCGAGGAGGCCTCGCGAATCTGCGCACTCGAACTGCCCGACCTGGATTTGGTGGGCACCCTCGGCGACACGTGAGCGCCCTTGACCTTGGCCGGCATGCGGACCGTACGGCTCTTGCGAAGCGGGCCCCACTGTCCGCGAAGGAGCAGCAGAGCCTTCCAATGCGCCGACGTGACCGCGGCCTTGCGCGGCACGGAGAACTTCTGCTTCGGATTCTCACCCGAGAGCGTTGGTCCTGCTCTCGCCGAGCTCGGCCTGTTGCTACAGGCTTCGTTCAGCCAACGGGGCGTTCGGTGCCCGATGCTGCGCCTCGACCTCGCCCAGGTCCCGCGGCCGCTGGAGTTCGCAGCCAACACCCGTGAGCGGCTCGGAGAGGCCCACCGGATGCAGTGGCTGGACGAAGTCGTAGCTCTGAAAGAGAACTTGCGACACATTACTGAGAAGCAGAAGCAAGCCGATCGCCTGGCACTACGGCCACCGGACGTGATGAACGATGCTCCTCGACGAGATTTGGCGACCCTTGCGGTCCCTCGGTGGGGTCGCCGCCATCGAGACCACCATGGCCGCCGCCGCGCAGAAGCTGGAGGCCATGCGCGAGCGTGCGACTCAGCCGTCCACGGTCCACCTCGGCATGCCCGACATCCGACGCGACGCCGGACGAAGCAGCGCAGACGTCGAATGGTCCTTCCCATCGGATCCTAAGCTTCGCGGATGACCTATGAAGAGTTGTGCTGGGAACCGATAGCGGCGCTTCCAGAAGGCGAGCCCGAGGCGTCCTTCGGAGGGCGTTGGGAGGACCGGCTCTGGTTGAACGTTCCTGGCCCCTTCTATACCGGCATCGCCGATAACTGTTGGACGGGCCGGCTGCACGCACCGCGTCATGTGCTCTACGGCGGCGAGTACTTCGGTGAATATGTGTATCGCCAGCCGGCGACCACGGCCGAGGTCCTGAACCTGGTGACCGCAGCCCAGGAAGATCCGTACCGCGGCTATGCCTGCGACGGCGACAGCCGATGGACACCCGAGGTTGTTCGGGACTGGTGGCGCGACCGTGGGCGGGTTACCGATTACCTGGAGTCCCTCCTGCCCGCATGGTCGTCCAGCGACAGGGCTGACGAGCGGGAAGCCGCGGAGGGGCTGAGGGACTTCGCCGCCTACATCACTGAAGGGCTCGGCGCAGACCTCCGGAAGTACCTCTTCCGGCTTGAAGAGGGCTGCTACCCAAAGAACTCCGGACCACTGCCTGAGCTCCGATGAGCAATGACGGCTACGGGGTGCTCGGTGCGCTCGCCGCAGCGTCGTCGCGCGCATCGACTCCGAGCAGCCGAACGAAGGTGCGAAGCAGTAGTTCTGAGGACCACAACGAGGGGATGACCGTCTTCCTCTGTTCCAAGTGCGGCACCGCGATCACGCCGGAGCTGGCCGAGCTGGCCGCCGTCCCCGACCCCTCCGACGACGAACACGACCGGGACGAGGAGACACGCCGGGCACCCTCCACCGTTCCGCGGGGCCGCTACGCGATCGATCCCGAGCCCTGGGGACCTCCCTACGTCGCGCAGGACGATCAGGAGGACCCGAAGCCGGCTCAGTCCCGAGGGCCGCTGGTCTTCCGCGAGGAGGGCTTCGTCATCTCTGCGGGCGTCCCGGGCACGGTGCTGATACACCCTGAGGACGCCACCGACCTTCAACCGCTGCCTAACTGGGAGAACAGCACCGGCTGCTGCGGGCCGACGGGTGACGAAGGACTCAACCGAGCCTGTCCCTGCGGCGCCCCGGTCGCGACGCTAGCGGCAGACTGCTTCGGGCCCTACGAACTGCACCTCGACCCCGTCCGAACCTACGCGTTCTCCGAGTAGGCACGCTAAATGGCCGCCCCGGAGCGCGACACGCCCGGGACGGCTTCTTGTCCGGCGACTTCAAGACTGCTTTCCGTTGCGAAGGCACTTCGATGCCGGCGCGCAGGGCAAGCTGGACCGGCTCGATGCCGAAGCAGCCCGCCGACCCTCCACAGTCAATCCAGGCATGCCGACCTTCGCAGACATCGCCGGCCGCACCACCACGTCGACGGACCAGCACTGCCCCTGAAATCCATGGTCGCCACGAAGCCGAACTGCCTACGCTCCAACCCATGCGAACCGTCTTCGTGTTTCCCACAGGTGAGCGAGCTGAGACCGTCGCCTCGCTCGATCGGCATCTGCCCGAGCAGCGCGATCCGTGGACTCTGGACGGCAACCTCTACATCGACATCGACGATGAGCAGACCGGCTACCTCTTCTCCGACTGGGATCCTGAGGATGTGGCGATCCTCGAAGCAGCCATCGGACATCACCCCACTTGGGCGGTGCAGATCGACATCTCCGGGCGGATCGACGGCACCGCAGAGGTTCATCAAATGATCGCTCTGCTCCTTGAACATGGAGGCGTGGCAACGGACGACTACACCACCCACCCATGGACCCTGTCGGAAATCCTGTCTGGAGCGGTGATCGACGGCCTGCGCTTCTTCGACTTTCGCGGCTACCACGAACTCAGCCGCGAACACGGACGCTCCTGACTCGATCACCTCACCAGCACAAGTTCAGAGAAGCAGGCATGCTCGTGTGCGCAGGGGTGCCGTAGAGCCGGCCCGGTGCGAAACGTCGGCCAGCTTCACGTAGACGTCGCCGAAGTCGACCTCCGCGTCGACGCCGGGACGGTGCGACTGGGGTATGAACACCCGAGAGCGGCCCCGTCCCTCCTCGACGCGGATCTGCGGCCGGCGCCGGGCCATGTAGTCCCGCGCCGTCCCGCCGCAGCGCGGCAAGACCTCTGCCATTCGGCAGCTCGTCCTCCAGGCCCCGGCTCGCGTCATCGCGAAGGCGCTCGGTTGCCACGACAAAACAGCACTCGCCCGGTCACCGGAGCCGGAGGAACATGGAGCCGATACGCCCCGGTGACCATCAGCGGTGAAGCGCGGTACTTACGCTGGGTCCGCTGAACCGCGTTTGTCCTCAACGTGGACGACGTGAAGCTCGGTGCCGTCCCGGTGGCGCTTGGAACGTCCGAACAGCCCGACAGCGATCTGCGACTGATCCTGAGGCTCATCAGGGCCGACATAGGTAAGAACGTCGTTGTGATGCCCGGTGACGACCCATCCCTCGATGTCCTTGAGGTCGATCACTCCGAAGTCTCCTGCCGAAGATCCTGCATGCGCCGGGCCGAACTTCTTCAGGAGGTCGGTTGCCTGTTCAGCAAGCTCCCCTTCCGGAGCGGTCAGCACGACACAAGTGCCATGCTCGAACAGCACCCACGACTTGCGAGGGTCGGCGAGAAGCCGCTGCCAGACGTCTATCAGTATCTCGGTGTTCACGCCGGTCATCATGCCGCAGAGCACTGACACAGGGTGACGATCGGCCGACGGCTACGGCGATTACGCGACTCCTGAACTCTCGGCAGGCCAGCGGTATCGACCACGCACAGGACGGGCGCGTACCGGGACCGCCACAGCGCCAGTGCCCGGTCAAGGTCGAGCCGGCCGCTCCAACGGTGCCGGTCGGCCGGCACCCGCATTACCTCCTTCCACATGTGAGCCAGGGTCAGGCATCGCACCTCCCCCGCCGGCGCCCCGGCGACGAGCGACGACGGGGTCGGCCGCCGGGTGGCCGCGCTGATGTCCGTGGTCAGCACGGAGGTGTCCAGCAGTGCACGGCGCAGCGGTCCGCGCTGAACCGTGAGCCGTCGAAGTCCGACCGTGTCGACCGTGCGCGCACGGGTTCGGACGGCACCTGGCCGCCATCCCGGCTCGGGCCACTCATGTGGGTGAGATGCCGTGTCATCACCTCGGGGCCGTCGGCCGAGCAGGGAAAACTGGCCAGGCCCGTTAGCCGCACACCGAAGGATCGTCATGGCAGAAGAGCTGTTCGCGACGTTGAAGACCAACCGGGGCGACATCCGGATCCGGCTGCTGCCCGACCACGCTCCCAAAACGGTGGCCAACTTCGTGGAGCTGGCGAAGGGTGAGCGCCAGTGGGTCAGCCCGGACACCGGCCAGCCGAGCAACCAGCCGCTGTACGACGGGACGGTGTTCCACCGGGTCATCGAGGGCTTCATGATCCAGGGCGGCGACCCCCTGGGCAACGGAACGGGCGGCCCCGGGTACAAGTTCGCCGACGAGTTCCACCCCGACCTTGCCTTCACCAAGCCGTACCTGCTCGCCATGGCCAACGCGGGCCCGGGAACCAACGGCTCCCAGTTCTTCATCACCCTCGCGCCCACCAGCTGGCTCACCGGCAAGCACACCATCTTCGGCGAGGTCGCCGATGAGGCCGGCCAGAAGGTCGTCGACGCCATCGGCACCACGGAAACCAACCCTCGCAACGACCGCCCGCTCCAGGACGTCGTCATCGAGAGGGTCGTCATCGAGACCCGCTGACCAACGCAACGCCTCAACCTGTATCCCGTGAGCCGGCAGCCGCCAGAGGAACCCCCGGGCGCTGCTGGCGGACAACAGTGTTCTCTGCCCGCAGCTCGCGCCGACCACGAGGGCGGTCGATGGCGGCGCGGCGGTGCCCGCGGCCGGGACCGTCCCGCGTCTTGATCTTCAACCCCGTCCGACGACCCAGCACCCCCGGCGACACCCGCCGTTCCGAGTCAATGGGCGTCGAACTCGCGAAGTCATCCCGAAGGCGGGGAGTGGCCGGCCGGGGGCCCGAAGCTCTGGTCCTGCGCCTTGTTGACGGCGGCTTGAATTTGCAGCCAGGTCGGATCTGTCGCGCAGGCCGCGGTCACCGTTGCCAGATCGTCCGCTTCCCATGTGCGGGTTCCGTCGGTCAGGACTAGATGCGTCTCCAGGTCGCCGCCGTCGTCCGGAATCTCGGCGGTGGCTCCCAGGAACGCTGTGGCTGCGGCCCTGGAGATGTCCCTGCTCGTGGTGCGGGTCTGCGTGGATCCGGAGAGCACGGACAAGAGCACCAGCTCTCCCCCACTTCCGGCAACGAGAAGCTCGCCGGCCGCCGTGGCGGTCAGCGCGGACAAGCGGGACCCGGTCAGCACATCGTGCTCGACCGCTTGCCGGGTTTCGAGGTCCACCTCGACCAGCGCCCCGGCGGGCGTTGCGATCCACAGCACGCCCGGTCGCGATCCGAAGGCGAGGTTGTGACGCGACCAGGCTTCCATCTGGTCAAGCCACTCCTGCGGGTACGGATAGCCAGGGCTGGGGTCGCCGAGGGTGGTGGCCAGAACCCGGTGCAACGAAGGAAACTCGAAAACCTCCACCGAGTTGTCGTACGCGTTGCCACGGATCGCCATATGACGTCCGTCTGCGCTGAAGAGCGGAGTCTCGTAGCCGTCACAGTCCAGGATCAGCGCCCGGCGGAGCGGCCTCATCACGGCAGGCGCGGTCCCCTGATCGACGCGTGCGAAAAGGCAGTGAGTGGCCCCCTGGTCGCTGGCGAGCGTGACAACAAGTCCGCCCCCGGGATGCTCCGCGACTCCGGTGTCCCACGGGAGTCCGGCACCGATGGTTCCGGAGGCGAGGTCAAGGACGTCCGAGCTCTCCCACCCGCCGCCTTCGTCGCGAATCGACGGTGAACCCCACAGGGTCTGCCCGTCCGGGCTGAAAGCCAGACCCAGGTAGGAGGCCGCGGCTGGAGCACCTTCCGGTTCGGAGACCCCAGCGGGAGTCCATTGCCGCATTCCGTCTTCCCCGGTCACGACAAGCAGGGGCTGGTCCGGATGCCACGCCACAGCGGGCGTCCGCTCTGCCCGCTCCACTCCGAAGGCGTCTCCATAGGCGTTCGACGTGAGGCCTACCGAGCCGAGTTCGCGTAGCTGCCCCGCGCCGCAGTCCCAGATGTGGACTGCCGGACGCTCGGAGTCCGAGCAGGCCACCAGCGGAAGCCGCGGATGGCATCTCAGCTGTTCAAAGGAGCGTCCGCCACCAACCAGACCACGTGCCACCACTTCAAGATCAGTCACCCCAGCACCGTAGTTCTCGCCGGCCTGCGCGGCGAGGCCCTCACCGGCATGCGAGGGAACGGACCTGTCGAAGCCCTGCCGACCCGGCCAATCGGCAGCGGGCAGCGGGCAGCGGTCCGTTCATCGTCGCGGGCGCTGGAACCATGGGCCCGGTAAGAAGGACGGCAACCCCATGACCATCAACCGCCCGGAGAACCTCTTCGAGGGCGTGCAGCCCTCCCAGTACGAGGAGAACATGCGCGACTTCCCCGAACTCGCCGGAGAGGTCGGGCGACGTGCCGTCACGATGAGCCAGGCCGACGGGGATGCCGTGCACCGCGAGCGCACCGCGCAGATGATCCGGCTGGCTGAACTCAGACATGACGCAACCGCCGTCGGGGAGGGAGGGCGCGATGGCGGTGGCGCGTCGTGTCACTGCGGGGCGGCGATGTTCGGTCCCGAGGGCTCAACTTCTGTGGTGTTCGGGGGCGGACAGTGCGTCGGCGAGCTGCACGGCCGGGTCGCCGGCGATTCGATGTCGGGACTGCCCGTTCGGCCAGGTGGAGATGCCGTCGTCGGGCCATCGCGGTACGACGTGGAAGTGCAGGTGGGGTACCGACTGTTCCGAGTCCGGGCCACTCGCGTTGAGGACGTTCACCCCGGTTGCGTTCAAGGCGGAGCGCATCGCCTTCGCCAGACGCTGGACCAGGTCGACCGTCTCGGCCAGCACCTCGGTGGGCGTGTCGAAGACGTCCCGGTAGTGAGCCGTCGGCACCACCAGGGTGTGCCCTGGAGCGAGAGTGTCGAGTGGAGTGAACGCGCAGGCGGACGGTCCACGGGCTACCCATCGCGCACTGTCTTCGCGGATGAGCCGGCAGAAGGGACACGACATGCAGGCAACCCTGCCACAAGCACGTCGATGCGCCCGGCCTCCTCGCGCACCCGGTCATAGAGCACGTCCAGATCGGACAGGGCCGTGACGTCGGCCTGTACGCCGGTCGCCGCCGGGCCGATCTCCTTCACGGCCGCCTCGAGGCGCTCGGCGTCGCGACCGGTCACGAAGACCCGCGCACCTTCCTGGGCGAAGGGTTATGGAAGCGATCGTCCAGAACGTAGACAATTATGGACGATCGAGTCAAGAACGGGTAGGATGACGGCATGCCACGACCACGCAAGTTCGACGAACAACGAGTCCTGGAGTTGGCTCGGGAACAGTTCTGGGCGACCGGCTACGCGGGCACGCGGATGGACGAGATCGCCGAGGCGACCGGCCTCGGCAAGGGCAGCCTCTATGGCGCTTTCGGCGACAAGAGCGCCCTGTTCCATCGCGTGTTCGACGACTGGTGCACCGCGATCGTGGGGGTGGCCGAGCAGAATCTGGCCGGTGATTCGGACAGCGAGGCCTTCGCTCGCTTGTCGGCGTACGTGCACCTCATCGCGGCGAACACCGTTGCCGACACCGGCAACCGTGGGTGCCTGCTGGCGAAGGGCGCAGCCGAGCTGGCCCAACAGGACCCGATGGTCGCCACCCGGTCCGCCGAGACCATGACGGCACTCCTGGCGCTGCTGCGGACGGAGATCGTCGCCGCTCAGCGCAACGGGGACATCGATGACGGTGCGGACCCGGCGCAGTTGGCGGCGCTGCTGCTGGCGGTGCTCCGCGGCATCGAGGCGGTGGGCAAAGCCGGCCTGGCCCGGGAGACCGTGCAGGGCATCGCGGACACCGCGTTGGAGGTCCTGCCTCGGCCTGACGGCCGGATCCGGCCCACGATCGAGCGCAGCCACCCGACGAACGAAGTGTGACTGAGCGAGCCATGCAACGCACCAGGCCCCTGTGCCGTTGCTACGAAAGCGCCGGGTCAGCGCGACCAGCGAGATACCGATCGAAAATCACCTGGCTGTCAGGAGTGAAGGTCCACTGCTGCAAAGCCCGTCGCAGCTCGGACTCGGTCAGCCACCCGTGCCAGGCCACCTCACCCGGATCGGGGGCGACGACCTCCGGGAGCACGGCATCGCACACCCCGAGCCAGTGAGGGCTGAACCCGCCCCGGTTGAGGAACTTGAACCGAAGGCACACCGCCGCCCGCACTCCCAGTTCCTCACCGAGCTCGCGGACAGCCGCCTGCTCATAGGACTCGCCGACTCCCACAGCGCCCCCGACCCCGAGTTCGTAGTGCCCTGGGAATCGGGACAGTTGCTCGGCACGCCGGTGGACGAGAAAGCGGCCTTGCCCGTCCCGGCACACCACCGAAGCCACTCGGTGCAGCCAGCCCTCCCGAACGGCCTCCCACCGACCGACGACCCCCAGCACACGGTCCTCAGCGTCGACGCGTTCCACGAGTTCCACGAGTTCATCCACGACGCACACGATCGCAGAGCCCACTGACACCGGCTCGGAACACCCTTGCCGCGCGTCATCCCAATGGGGCGATGTGCGGCGCGGTGGATCAGGCAAGACTCTCGCGAAGCACGAACTTCGCCCCGGAGGTCCCATGCCGAAAAGCGCCGCGCCTCGCATCGACGTTCCGCGCGAGGCGCCGGCACGGGCGTCGCTCGTCCTGGCGTCACTGATCGTCGTCGCCGCGGTGGCCAACTTGAACCTGTCGGTGGCCAACGTGGCGCTGCCCGCGATCGGGAAGGCCTTCGACTCCTCCCAGACCGCGCTGAACCTCGTCGCGGTGGGGTACTCCCTCGGGCTGGCCGCGTCGGTGCTCTATCTGAGGGCGGTCGGCGACCGTCACGGGCGCAAGCTGCTGCTGATCATCGGCGTCGCTCTGTCCGTCCCCGCCTGCCTGCTCGCCGCGTTCGCGCCGAACGACACCGTCCTCGTGTCGGCCCGGATCCTCGGCGGGCTCTCGGCCGGCATGGCCTACCCGACCACCCTGGCGCTGATCACCGCCCTGGATCTTCTTCATGTTCCCGCACCGTGACGCCGAGCGGGAACTCCTGCGGCGCTACTACACCGAGGACTCCGCCTCCGCCGCCGGCGAGGGGCCGAGCGGACCGGGAGCCTGAGAGGCCGACGTCAGTCGCACCGGTACAGGCACCTCAGCCGCACCGGTCCAGGCACCTCAGCCGCGCCGTACCGCTCCGAGCTGGGTTCGGTGCAGGTCGGGGGCGGTGAAGCGTGGCGCGACCGTGCGCAGGACGCGGGCCATCGCCTGGGCGGGCGGGGTGGCGGGGCGGGCTGCGGCGCGTGCGAGGAGGATGCGGCGGGTGGGTGCGGGCACGTCGGAGGCGAAGGGCAGGAGACGTACGTCGCTGCGGCGGCTGGTGAGGGCCAGGCGCGGGGCGAGGGCGATGCCGAGCCCGGCGGCGACCATGGCCTGTGCCTCCTGGTAGTCGTGCGAGGAGTAGGCGATGCGCGGCTCGAAGCCCGCCTGGCGACAGCTGCGGCGCAGGACGTCGGCGACGGGGTGGTTGTCGGCGCGAATGATCCACTCCTGGTCGGCGAGGTCGCCGAGGCGCACGGCGGGATGGGTGCGCAAGGGTGAGTCGGCGGGGACGACCAGCACCGTGGGATCGTCCAGGAGGTGGGTGAGGGAGAGCGCCGGATCGTCGAGGCGGTTCCACTCGTAGTCCCAGAGCAGCCCCTGCTCCACCTCGCCGGTGTGCAGCATTTCCCGGAGCTCGGCGAGGACCCCGGCCCGTACCTCGATGCGGATGCCGGTGTGACGGCGTCGGAAGCGGGTGAGCGCGAGCGGCAGCAGGGACGCGCTGGCCGTGGGGAAGGAGCCCAGCCGCAGCGTGCCCTGGTCGAGTGCCGTGAAGGAGTCCAAGTCGGCTTGCGCCGCGCGCAGTTCGCGGCGGATCGCCTGACCTCGCTCGGCCAGCGCGGCACCCGCCGGGGTGGGCCGGATTCCGCGTGGCAGCCGCTCGATCAGGGGCTGTCCGGCCTCCTGCTCCAGCAGGGACATCTGCTGGGAGGCGGCGGAGGTGGTCATGCCCAGCGCCTCCGCCGCGGCGGTGAGCGAACCGCGTTCGGTGGCCTCGGTGAGCAGCAGCAGTCGGCGCACGTTCAGCATGTCAGCGACTTTAGCTGAGCTAAACCCAGGTGAAGCGAACTGCGATTGTTCCGAAGTCACGCCTCTGCCAAGGTCTCCGGAATCGCCGAGCGGTTCACCGGCCCGCAATGCGCCCGTGACGACCGTCTCGGTCCTTCCCTCCCCCCTCGTCTCTGAAGGAAGAGCTCAGACGTGCACATTCCCGCGACCCTGGTGCGTGGCGGCACCAGCAAGTGCTGGCTGTTCAACCAGGTCGACGTTCCCGCCGGCCGTGGCGAACTGGAGAAGCTGCTGGTCTCCGCGTACGGCGCCACCGATCCCGTGGAACTGGACGGGGTGGGCGGTGCGACCCCCACCACGTCGAAGGCGGCGGTCGTCGGCGCCTCCCCCGAACCCGGCGTGGACGTGGACTATCTCTTCGCCCAAGTAGGCATCGGCACCGGCTCGGTCGAGTGGACGAGCAACTGCGGCAACTGCGCCACGGGGGTCGCGCTGTACGCCGTCGCGAAGGGCATGGTGGCGATCACCGGTGACCGGACTCGTGTGGTGATGCGCAATACCAACACCGGCGCGGTCCTCGAAGGGCTCGTGGACACCACCGGTGGCGTCGTGCACCACTTCGGCCGCGAGACCGTACCCGGCACCCGTGCCGGCGGGGTCGCCGTGGGCCTCACCTTCCGCGATCCGGCCGGCGGCACCACCGGTTCACTGCTCCCCACCGGGCAGGCCGCGCAGGACCTGCGGGTCGCCGCCGAGCCGGTACGGGTGAGCATGGTGGACGCCGGTGCACCCGTCGTCCTCATCGACGCCCTCGGCACCGGACGCACCGGCGCCGAATCACTGGAGCGGATGGGCGCGGACGTGCCCTGGTTGCGCACCGTGCGCCGTGCCGCCGCACCGCTGATGGGGCTGCTCGGGCCAGGTGAGGAACCAGGCGACGCGGTGCCCAAGGTGGGCCTGGTGGGCCCGCCGGCGCCGTACACCACCACCCTCGGGGAGCAGATCGCGGCCGAGGACTACGACATCTCCGTGCGCATGCTCAGCATGAACGCCCCGCACCCCGCGATCGGCCTGACCTCAGCCGTCGCCGTCGCGGCAGCCGGGCTCGTAGCGGACTCCGTGGTCTGCCGGACCACGGGCGGCCCGACCGAGGAACGGCTGCGCCTCGGCACGCCCGCGGGCATCGTCGCGGTCCGCTGCACCGACGTAGCCGACGGCCTGCCGCGGCGGGTCACCGTGCATCGCGCGGCACGGCTGCTCGCCGACGCCCGCATCTACGTTCCGGAGACAGGCCGCACGCGAGCCGCCTGAACGGGACGGACGTCACCTCGGTCGGCCGGTCCCCCAGCCGTCCGCACCGGGATACCCTCGCGCCCTCGGGGCGCGCCCCTCCCCATCGCACCAAGGACAAAGATGTCTGCTGAAGTGATCTCCATAGGCGCGCTGCTGGTGATGTTCGTGGTCGGCACGGTGCTGCCGATCAACCTGGGCATCCTCGCCTTCGTCGCCACCTTCGCCGTCGGCACCGCCTCGCTCGGCCTCACCGAGGAAGAGATCTTCGAGGGGTTCCCGGCGAAGCTCTTCGTCACCATCGTCGGGGTCACCTACCTGTTCTCCGTCGCCCGCCGGAACGGCACCATCGACTGGCTCGTCGCGGCCGGCGTGCGGCTGGTGCGCGGCAAGGTCGCGCTCATCCCCTGGGTGCTGTTCCTGGTGGCCGCCTTGCTGACGGCGTTCGGCACCTTCACTCCCGCCGCGGTCGCGATCCTCGCGCCGATCGGCATGAACTTCGCCTACCGCTACAAGCTCAACCCGTTGGTCGTCGGCATGATGGTGATCAGCGGCGGACACGCGGGCGCGTTCTCCCCGCTGGCCGTCTCCGGTGCGCTGGTGCTCGGCCTGGTCGACAAGACCGAACTTCAGGTCTCCGCGGTGACGCTGTTCAGCGCCAGCTTCCTGATCAACCTGGTGCTCTCGGCACTCACCTACGTGCTGCTCGCCAAGCGCCCCGCCCCGCTGGCCGAGGGTTCCGAGGAAGCGGCCGAGGACGAGGACCTCGCCGTGTCCGGCAGGCCGGACTGGCGTCAGTGGCTCACCCTCGCCTGCCTGGTCGCGCTCGTGGTCGGCGCTCTCGGTTTCCACCTGGAGATCGGCTTCCTGGCTCTGGCGGCCGGCGCCCTGCTGGCCCTGGTGGACATGAAGCGGCAGGAGCAGGCGGTGGACGGCGTCAGCTGGTCCACGCTGCTGCTGGTCGCGGGCATGATGACCTACATCGCCATGCTGGAGAAGGCCGGCATCATCGAGAACATCTCCGAGCACGCGGCGGGCCTGGGCGCACCGGCCGCCGTCGCCCTGCTGCTGTGCTTCACCGTGGCCATCACGTCCGCCTTCGCCTCCTCCACCGCGATCCTCACCGCGATCATCCCGATCGCCGTGCCGCTGCTGCTCTCCAGTCACCTCAGCGCCGCCGGACTGATCGCCGCTCTCGCCGTCTCCACGACGATCGTCGACACCTCGCCCTTCTCCACCAACGGCGCACTCGTCCTCAGCAACGCCCGCGGAGTGGACCCCCGCCGCTTCTACCGCCAGGTCATCGGCTACACCGGCGGAATCGTCGCCCTCGGCCCTGTCGTCGCCTGGGGCGCGCTGGTCCTGCCCTGGTCGTAGCCGCGTGGCGAACGGCCCGGGGCCGGATGGGAGGGGGCGTGCCGGGAGGCCCCTCGACGACGGCGGTGTCGGTTCCGTGTCGGGGTGCTGCCGGCCGGATCCCGAAGGAGCCTCCATGCGCACCCAAGTCACGATCATCGGCACCGGACTCGGCGGACTCACGCTGGCACGTGTCCTGCACGTTCACGGAATCCCGGTCGCGGTCTTGGTCGTCCTCGCCGGGCGGGGTGATGGCCTGGTAGTCGATGGTCAGCTCCCCGACCAGCGGGTGGCGGAAGCGTTTCTGGCCGTGGGTGCGGGTGAGGACCTTGTGGTCGTCCCACCAGCGGGGGAAGTGCTCGCTCTTCATCGTCAGTTCGCCGACCAGCTCGGCGGTGCGGGCGTCGTCCGGGTGGCGGCCGGCGTCCAGGCGCAGGATCGCCGTCATCTCCGCCGCCAGCCGCTCCCAGTCCGCGTACAGCTCTCGAGCCTCGGGCGACAGGACGATCCAGCGGGTGAGGTTGCGCTCGCGGTAGGGCATGGCGTCGAAGTCGGCGATCAGGACGCGGCACAGGTGGTTGGTGGCCAGGATGTCGCCGCGTCTGCCGAGGACGAAGGCGGCGTGGTCGTGGAAGGACTCCACGAACCGCAGCAGTCCCGGGCGGGCGCGCTGCACGCTGGGCGGTGTGCGCCGGCTGCGGCGGCCGGGCCGCGCCTTGACCAGGTCGTACAGGTGCGCCCGCTCCCTGTCGTCCAGGCGCAGCGCCTCGGCGACGGCGTCCAGGACGCCGTCGGTGACGGTGATGTTGCGCCCCTGTTCGAGGAGGGTGTAGTAGTCGGTGCTCACTCCGGCGAGCTGGGCGACCTCCTCCCGCCGCAGACCGGGCACGCGACGGAAGGCGCCGCGCTCCGGAAGGCCGACCGACTCGGGGTCGATACGGTCCCGGCAGCGGCGCAGGAACTGGGAGAGGTCCACGTTGCCGGCCATGACTCCATACTCGGGCCCCGGCAAGGCCGTCGCGATCACGGTGGGTGGGTCGCCGCGTCCTAGGAAGCCGCGTCCGCCTCGGGCCGTGGCCGAAGCCGTGGGCGACGTGGCGAAGAGCGCGGCGACGACCGCGAGGCGCGCACGGTCGATCAGGACAGCCATTCGTCGCAGTACTCGATGTGGATCTCGCGCGCGTCGCCGAGGATGCCGGCGTTGGAGTGGAGCTCTGCGCAGAAGTGCGGGCAGCCCGGGTGGACGGGGACGTAGCCGGGGCCGTTGCGGGCGACGTCGAGGAAGTGCCGGGCGGTCTCCCTGAACACCTTGGCGCTGCCGGTCATGAACAGGGTCTCGGCGTGGAGGTGCTGGTGAAACAGGTCCCGGTTCTCCTGGTAGTGCCGTGCCTCATGGTCGACCGCGGCATCGCTTCCGAGTTCTGAGTCGGGCAGCGTCACGGTTCGCGGACGGCCCGGGCCGAGCCGGCTGCGGACGTCTTTCCAGCGTGCCGGCGAGAACTGCAACGAGTGGTGCAGCAGCACGAGATCGAGCCGGCGTGTGGTGTCCTCCGGCAGTTCGCGGGAGGGGGGCTGGTTGCCGCGCATCGGCAGGTGGATCAGCGCGCGCGGTGACGTGGCGGCGAGTGCCCACAGGCCGCCGACGCGGCGTGCGGCGTCCTGATCGAGGTAGGCGTCCAGGTGCCGGTCGTGGTCGATGAGCACCGCGTGGAGCAGTGGCCCGGCAGGGCGGATGACCTTGAACTCCGTTGCCCCGAGGCGTGCGTGGTGGATGGTGATCGGCAGCTTCATTGCTTCTCCAGGAGATCACACTCCATTTAGTAGCCATGGACATAGTAGCCATGTACAGTTTCTGGCATGAGCAAGGGTTCCGAGAACGGACGGGCCACGCCCGGATATCTCGTGTGGCGACTGTCGACGAAGTGGCGGGTGGCGGTGGACCGGGCGGTGGCGCCGCTCGGGCTCACACATGCGCAGTACTCGCTGGTGGCGTCGCTGTACGGCATGCAGCGCGACGGGGAGCGGCCCAGTCAGCGTCGGCTCGCCGACCACACCGGGCTGGAGCCTCTGTACGTCTCCAAGCTCGCGCGCGCCCTGGAGTCCGCCGGGCTGGTCGAGCGGAATCGGGACCCCCGGGATCCGCGCGCCGTCCAGCTCGCCCTCACCGAGCAGGGGCGGGACGTCACCCGGCAGGCCGTCGAGGTGGTACGAGGGCTGCTGGAACGGCTGTTGGAGCCGCTCGGGGGCCTGGACAGCGACCGCACCCGCACGTTCACGAGCGAACTGGCGACCCTGCTCGACGCGCCGCTCGACGCGCCGCTCGACGCGCCGCTCGACGCTTCACGCGACACCCCGCTCGACCTCATCGACCGAAGCACCGACCGAAGCCCCAGGGGGACCACATGACCACTGCCGCACCCACCCTCAACGGCCGCGTCATCGGCCTCGCGCACTACGCCGGCCGGGCCGTCCTCGAGCGTGTCCTCGCCGGGCACGGCGTCACCTTCGCGCAGCAGATCGCCCTGCGGGAGGCGGTCGTCGCCGGCGGGCCGCTCGACCGGGGCGATCTCGTCGCCCGGGTCACCGGGGCGCTCAAGACCGACCCCGCCGACGTCGACGCCACGATCGGCGAACTGGTCGGCAAGGGGCTGGCGTCGGCCGACGGTCCGCTGGTCCGGGCCACGGACGCGGGGCGTGAGCTGATCGATCTCGTCGCCGCCGAGACGGGCCGGTTCTCCGCCCGGATCTACGCCGGCATCCCGGCGGAGGACCTCGCCGTCGCCGGACGAGTCCTGGGACTCATCACCGCGCGGGCCGACGCGGAGCTCGCCGGACTCACCTCGCAGGGGTAGCCGCGCCCGCCCCGCCAGAGGTAGTGGAATATTCAACCACCACTCCTGGTTGCCCGGCTCGAAGGAGGTCACGAGTGGACACGACATACCGGGCGGCGTACGACTCCGCCTACTATGCCCACGGAACGCCGGCCGAGCGCTGGGACCGCGCGCAGTTGTTCTTCGCGGCGAAGGAGTACGACTCCGCCGCGCGCGTTCTGGCGGGGCTGGTCGAGGAGGTGCCGGAGCAGACCGGGCCGCGGCTGCTGTTGGCCCGCGCCTACTACCACTCTGCCCAACTGCTCCGCGCCGAGGCCGAGTTGCGTGTCATCGTCGAGCGTGACCCGGTGGAGCACTACGCCCGGCTGATGCTGGGCCGCACCCTGGAACGGCAGGGGCGGCACGAGGAGGCCGGACCGCACCTGCGCCTCGCCTCGGCACTGGCGGGCGACTTCCCGGAGGCATGACGCGCCTCTCCTTCTCGGAGGCGGAACGCACCCGCGTCACACACGACGGCGGCCCGGCGGTGACATCACCGCCGGGCCGCCGTCGTTCACGCGCTCAGACCGACGCCTTCCGCCCCCGCCGATGCGCGATCTCCCCCAGCACCACGTCCACCACGAGGAACGCCGCCAGCGGGATGCCCAGCAGCGGCACGAAGTAGCCGAGGGCCGCGATCACCGCCATCAGCGGGACGAGGACGTACGGCGGGACCTGCGCCCACGCGCCGCGCGGGATCGGCCGGCCGAAGGCGTTGCCGCGCCCGCGCTGCCACCACATGCGGTAGCCCCAGACGATGAGCAGGATCAGCGCGAGCGCGAGCAGCATCAGCGCGATCTGGTTGACCAGGCCGAACAGGACGCCGGTGTGCAGGTCGATGCCCCACCGCGTCAGCTTGGCGAGCGCCGGGTAGTCCTCGAAGCGAAGCACGTCGACGACCTCGCCGCTGGACGGGTCGACCGCGACGGCGTCCTGCTTCGTGGGCCAGCTGCGCTGCACCTGCTTGACGACGTACGCCGACGCGGCGTCAGCCGGCGGCACGATCTCCACGGGGTCGCCCAAACCCTCGGCGCGGGCGGCGGCCAGGACCTTGTCGAGGCCGACGCCGTGCTCGCCGTTCCCGCCGGCGCCGGCGGCCGCGTCATGGCCGGCGTGGTCGCCGCCGCTCGCCGCCGCCGCCGAGATGGACGGGGTGGAGCCGCCGAGCGAGGTGCGCAGTTCGTCGATGCTCGCGCCCGCGTACTGCGACCAGGTCAGACCGGTGGCGGACAGGAAGAAGAAGCCGGCCGCGGCCCACGCGCCGACCGTGCCGTGCAGGCCCAGGGTGCGGCGACGGCCGCCCGTGCCGCGGAGCTTGCGCAGGGCGCGGCGGCGGGAGAACCACAGCACCAGACCGCCGCCGGCGATCACCCACAGCCAGCTCGCGGCGAACTCGCTGTACAGGCGGCCGTTCTCGCCGAGGTGCAGATCGCGGTGGAACTCGTCGATCCAGGTCCGCAGCGGCAGCGCGCCGGTCGAGCCGTACTGCTCCAGACCGCCGCGCACCTCGGCGGTGTACGGGTCGACGAACACGGCGAAGGTGTGGGTGGCGGCGACGCCCTCGACGCCGGAGAGCATGACGCGGGTGGTGGCGTCGTCCTGCGGGGAGGGCCGCACCGCGGCGACCGTGCCCTCGGGGTAGGCCTTGCGGGCCGCGGCCACCTGCTCGGATATCGGCAGCTTGCTCTCACCGGCCGGGACGGTCATCTCGTGCGCGTAGACGAGCTTCTCGGCCTGGAACGCGCCCGCGTACAGGAAGCCGGTGACGGCGGCGACGAACAGGAACGGGGCGACGAACACGCCCGCATAGAAGTGCAGTCGGAGCACCAGGGGGCGCAACGGAGCCCAGGGGCTACGGGACTTCGGCGCGGGCGCCGGGGATTGCGGGGTCTCGTCCGATGGGGGTCCCCCCGCTGAAGCGGAGCCGGAAGTGGAGGTCGGGGGTGCGGTGGACATCGGCGGGTTCTCCGGTTCGGGTGCGAGGGACGTGCGCTGGCACGGTCGGCGGTGCGGTCGGGGGGACGTCGTCGGCCGTGGCACACCAGTCGTCGTACGGGGACGCCGTCCAGTTCCCTGAGATCGAAGTGACTCGCGTCACACCGAACCCGGAGAAGCGCCGGACCGTCGTGGCATGCTGGGGCGATGGCATCTCCCAGTCCCCGCACGCCCCTTGCCGAGCGGATCGAGGAACTCCTCGCTCCCGGCGGCCCGTTGCCCATCGTCGCGGCCGGCGATCCGGTGCTGCGCGCCGGCGCCGAGCGCTACGACGGTCAGCTCGGCCCCGCGCTCCTGGCCCGCTTCGTCGAGGCGCTGCGCGTCACCATGCACGCGGCGCCCGGTGTGGGTCTGGCCGCGCCGCAGGTGGGCGTGGGGCTGCGGATCGCGGTGATCGAGGATCCGGCGCCGGTGCCGGCGGAGGTGCGGACGGCCCGGGGCCGGGTGCCGCAGCCGTTCCGGGTCCTGGTCAATCCGTCGTACCAGCCCGTGGGCGCCGCCCGTGCCGCGTTCTTCGAGGGCTGTCTGAGCGTGCCGGGCTGGCAGGCGGTGGTGGCCCGGCCGGCCGAGGTGCGGCTGACCGGCGCGGACGAGACCGGCCGGCCGCTGGACGAGGTGTTCCGCGGGTGGCCCGCCCGTATCGTCCAGCACGAGACGGACCACCTCGACGGCACGCTCTATCTGGACCGGGCCGAGCTGCGCTCGCTCTCCGCCAACGCGGCCGTGATGGAGCGTTGGGCGCAGCCCACGCCGGAGAAGGCGGCGCGGGCGCTGGGCTTCGAGCTGCCCTGAGCCGTCCTCTGGGCTACGGCCCGAGCCGTGTCCTGCGCCCTTTGCGTCACGCGTCCCGGAACGCCTCCAGCAGGCGCAGCCACACCTCGCTGATCGTCGGGTAGGACGGGACGGCGTGCCACAGCCGTGACAGCGGGACCTGTCCGGCGACCGCGACGGTGGCCGAGTGGATCAGCTCGCCGACGCCGGGGCCGACGAAGGTCACCCCGCGCAGGATCTCCTGCTCCAGGTCGACGACCATGCGGGCGCGGCCCTTGTAGCCCTCGGCGTACAGGCCCGCGCCGGCCACCGAGGAGAACTCGACGTCGACGGCGCGGACGCGGTGGCCGGCCTGTTCCGCCTCCGCGAGGGAGAGGCCGACCGCGCCGGCCTCGGGGTCGGTGAAGACGACCTGCGGTACGGCGTGGTGGTCGGCGGTGGCGGTGTGCGGCCCCCACGGGTCGGACGCCAGGTTCGCCGTACCGGAGGCGCGGGCGGCGATGGCGGCGCCCGCGATCCGGGCCTGGTACTTGCCCTGGTGGGTGAGGAGGGCGCGGTGGTTGACGTCTCCGACGGCGTAGAGCCAGTCGCTGCCGGTGACGCGGAGGCTGTCGTCGACCGAGAGCCAGGAGCCGGGTTCGAGGCCGACCGTGTCGAGGCCGATGTCGTCGGTGCGGGGGGCGCGGCCGGTGGCGAAGAGGATCTCGTCGGCCTCGATGCGGTCGCCCTGGTCGGTGACGGCGAGGACGGTGCCGTTCTTCCGGGTGACCGACTCCACCGAGGAGCCGGTGCGCAGGTCGACGCCGGCCTCGGTGAGCGCCTCGGCGACGAGTTCGCCCGCGAAGGGCTCCATGCGGGGCAGCAGGCCCTTGCCGCGGACCAGGAGGGTGACGTCGGAGCCGAGGGCGCGCCAGGCGGTGGCCATCTCGACGGCGACGACCCCGCCGCCGACGACGATCAGGTGTCCGGGGGCGGCCTTGGCGCTGGTGGCCTCACGGCTCGTCCAGGGCTTGACGTCGGCGAGGCCGGGCAGGTCGGGCAGGAGGGCGCGGGAGCCGGTACAGAGGGCGACGGCGTGCTTGGCGGTCAGCGTCCGTTCGGTGCCGTCGGGCGCGGTGACCGTGACCGTGCGCGGCCCGGAGAGGCGGCCGTGTCCCCGGTACAGGTCGGCGCCGATGGCGTCGAGCCAGGCGATCTGGCCGTCGTCGTTCCAGTCGGAGGTCTCGTAGTCCCGGCGGGCGAGGACCGCGGCGGTGTCGAGGGGGCCGTGGACCAGGTGGGCGAGGCCGGGCACGCGGCGGGCGTCGGCGCGGGCGATGACCGGCCGCAGCAGGGCCTTGCTGGGCATGCAGGCCCAGTAGGAGCACTCGCCGCCCACGAGTTCGCTCTCGACGACCGCGGTGGTGAGGCCGGCCGCGCGGGTGCGATCGGCGACGTTCTCCCCCACGGGTCCGGCCCCGAGCACAACCACGTCGTACAGGTTGGTTTCCGTTTCCGTCATGGGGCCAGTCTGGTGGGTGGTGTGCAAGGTGGCCACACGGGTAGGGGCGCGGAATATCCGACCGGCCGCCCGCGTTGTGCGGGCGGCTTCACCCCATGTCAGGAGCCCCTGGCAGGAATCACCGGGAAGAGGTAGTCACGCCATGAGCAGCACCGTGGAGCTCACCAAGGAGAACTTCGACCAGACGGTCCTCGACAACGACTTCGTCCTGATCGACTTCTGGGCGACCTGGTGCGGGCCGTGCCGTCAGTTCGCGCCGGTCTACGAGCAGGCCGCCGAGGACAACCCGGACCTGGTGTTCGGCAAGGTGGACACCGAGGCGCAGCCGGAGCTGGCCGCGGCCTTCGGCATCCAGTCGATCCCGACGCTGATGATCGTGCGGGACCGGGTCGCCGTGTTCGCGCAGCCGGGCGCCCTGCCCGAGTCGGCCCTCACGGACGTCATCGGGCAGGCCCGCGAGCTCGACATGGACCAGGTCCGCAAGTCGATCGAGGAGCAGCAGGACTCGGCCGGCGGTCAGTGACCGCCGGCCCGCCGTGCCCCGGCGGGGTCGCCCGCGCAGGGGTCGTCCTCAGAAGGGGTACGGCGCGACGTCGCCGCGTACCGTCGTCCAGCGCACGTCGGTGAAGGCCTCCAGGTTGGCCTCGCCGCCGAAGCGGGCGCCGGTGCCGGAGGCGGCGATCCCGCCGAAGGGGGCGACGGCCTCGTCGTTCACGGTCTGGTCGTTGATGTGCACGATGCCGGTCGGGATGCGCTCGGCGAGGTCGAGTCCGCGGGCGGCGTCCCGGGTGACGATGCCCAGGGAGAGGCCGTAGGAGCTCGCCGCGGCGAGGGCGGCGGCTTCGTCGGGGGTGCTGAAGGCGCGCACCGGGGCGACGGGGCCGAAGACTTCCTCCGCGTAGGCGGGGGTGTGGTCGTCGACGCCGGCGAGGACGGTCGGCCGGTAGAAGCGGTTCTCGTGCGTGCCGCCCGCGGCGAGCTTGGCTCCGGCGGCGGTGCTGGCCTCCACCAGGCCGTGGACCTTGGTGAGCTGGCCGTCGTCGATGAGCGGGCCGAGGTGGACGTGGGCGCGGTGCGGGTCGCCGACGGCCAGGGAGTCGGCCTTGGCGGCGAGGCGTTCGACGTACTCCTCGTAGAGCGAGGCGTGCACCAGGTGGCGGCCGGTGGTCATGCAGATCTGGCCCTGGTGGAAGAAGGAGCCCCAGGCGGCCGTGGAGATGACGGCGTCGAGGTCGGCGTCCTCCAGCACGACCAGGGCGGAGTTGCCGCCGAGTTCGAGGTGGGCGCGCTTGAGGTGGCGTCCGGCGGCCTCGCCTACCGCGCGGCCGGCCGCGGTGGAGCCGGTGAAGGAGATCACCGGGACGCGCGGATCGGCGACCAGGGCCGCGCCGGTCTCGGCGCCGCCCGGCAGGACGTGCAGCAGGCCCTCGGGGAGGCCGGCCTCGGCGAGGACCGCGGCCAGGGAGAGGCCGCCGCAGACCGCGGTGCGCGGGTCGGGCTTGAGCACGACGGCGTTGCCGAGCGCGAGGGCCGGGGCGACCGAGCGGATCGACAGGATCAGCGGCGCGTTGAACGGGGAGATCACTCCGACGACGCCGACGGGGACCCGCCGGGTGTACGACAGCCGGGGCGCCTCGCTGGGCAGCACCTGGCCGGCCGGGCGGGAGGCGAGGGCGGCGGCCTCGTAGCACTCCTGGGCGGCGACGTGCAGCTCGAAGTCGGCCTTGCCGGGGATGGAGCCGGACTCGCGCACGATCCACTCACGCAGTTCCTCGGCGTGGGCGGTGAACAGGTCACCCGCCTTGCGGAGCACCCCCGCGCGGACGAAGTGCGGCAGACGGGCCCATTCGGCCTGGGCGGCGCGGGCCGCCTCGGCGGCCGGGGCGACGTCCGCGGCGCCGGCCAGGACGACCGTGCCGAGCGGGTCGCCGGTGGCGGGCTCGGTGACGGTGTGCCGGGGCCCGGACAGGGCGCGGGGCTGCCAGGACGTGGGGTCGAGCAACGGCATGAGGGCTCTCCGATCGGTGACCCGCGGGACTCACTCGGGGAGCGGAAGTCCCGTGTAGTTCGCCGCCAGTTCGGCGGCCGCGTGGCGCGATGAGGTGATCCGGCGCAGCCGTGCGAGCCGCGTCCGGTGGTCGAACGCATCCCCATCTGGTTGAGCGTGCAACATCCTAGTCATGTCGCACGGGAAGCGGGTGGCTCGCCATACGCGGCTCGCCATACGCGTTCCGGGCACAGGCCGGAGCAGAGCCGGGAGCCGTACGGCGACCTCATCAGGTGGAGTCGCGCCGCACCACCGTGGCCTCGAACAGTTCGTGCGACTCGGGCGCCGCGCCGGGGTTGCGGACGGCCCGGTCGACCAGCCCGGCGAGGTCGCGCCCGGAGGGCAGCGCGATCCGGACGGTGCTGAGCCGGGGTCGCAGCAGCCGGCCGAGCATCAGGTCGTCGGCGCCGATGAGGGCAGCGTCCTCGGGGACGCGCACGCCCTCGTCCTGGAGGGCGCGCATCAGCAGCATGGCGTACTCGTCGTTGTAGGCGAAGACCCCGTCGAGCCCGAGGCTCCTCCAGCGCGCGGCGAGGGCCGCCGCGGAATCCTCGGTATGGGCGAGGGGCAGTTCGGTGACGGTGGCGTCGGTGCCGTGGAGGGCCTCGCGGGCGCCGCGCAGACGGGGCTTGGAGAACATCTCCAGGCCGCGCTCCTGGGGGACGACCACGCCGATGCGGCGGCGGCCGCGGGCGTAGAGGTGCCGGGCGGCGCTGCGGCCGACGCCGGCGTGGTCCAGGAGCAGCGCGTGGGCCCCCTCGACGGCCTCGGAGCCCAGGGTGACGACGGCCCGCGCGCCGGAGCGCTTGAGCACGGCCACGCCCTCGGGGCCGAGCCCGGGGCCCGGCACCAGCACGGCGACGGGCCGCAACTCGGCCCAGGCGCGGGCGGCGTCGTCGCCGCGCAGACCGCTGGCGCCGTACTGGACGACGATGTAGTCGAGGCGGCTCAGCGCGCCCTGGAAGTCGTGCACGAACTGGCTGTAGAGCGGGCCGGCCGGGACGGGCGGGGCGGGCATCAGGACCATGCGGCTGTGCCCGGCGCGCAGACTGCGGGCAGCCGCGTGCGGCACGTACCCGAGGTCCTTGGCGGCCTGGTGGACACGGCGGCGGGTGGGCTCGCTGATCCGTACGGCGCTGGTGTTGTTCAGCACGTAGGAGACGGTCGCGCGGGAGACGCCGGCCAGGCGGGCCACGTCGGCGCTCGTGGGCACGGAGCGCGGCGTCGACGACGATGCCGGCGCGGGTGTGTTCGGTATCTGCACCATGACGTACCGCATCTTGGCAGAAGCGGTCACGGTGTCGTCCGGCGGGGGCGGTGGGGTGCGGATGACCTGGAAGGCTTCCCCGTAACGATCTTGACGAACCGTCAGGTGCCGCGGCTCAGGTGCGGGTGATCCGGTCGACCAGGTCGCTCCAGCCCGCTTCCAGGCGTTCCGGCGGCTGCTCGCACTGGCGGATCAGATGGTGGACGAGGACCGGGTTGAGGTAGCCCATCAGCGTGTGGGCGAGCAGCTCGGCGTCGCCGTCCGGGACGGCCTGCCTGAGCAGCAGCACGAGGTGGCCGTGGTGCAGGCGGCGCACCACGACCATGTGCCGGCGCTCCGGACCGGGCTCGGCCGCCAGTTGCAGGTCCAGCTCGTCGACCGCGCGCCGCAGCATGGCCGAGCCGAACGCCCGCAGCCGCTCCGCCGGCGGCGCGCCGGGGCCCAGCGGCGGGGGTCCGCTCAGGAAGGCGGCCTGGAACTTCTTCTCGGAGTGGTCCAGCAGTGCCGTCAGCAGCCCCGTGCGGTCGCCGAAGCGGCGGAAGACGGTGCCCTTGCCGACGTTCGCCGCGGTGGCCACCGCCTCCATGGTGACCGCCGCCGCGCCGTGCTCGGCGATCAGCCGCGCGGCGGCGTCCAGCAGCCGGGCCCGGTTGCGGGCCGCGTCGGCGCGCAGGCAGGGCTCGTCCTCGGCCGGTCCGAGCTGGAGCAACTCGGGCTCGCCGACGGTCTCCTCGGGCTTGGGGAAAGGGGGCAGGGCGGCGGACATGAACTCAGCGTAAAGCACTGGGAATGAAACTGGACCCCGGTCCGGTTAGCCTGGTACAACGGTAAACGGACCCCGGTCCGGATCGTTACGGCAATGTTTCAGCCCCTTGGGAGTACCCATGTCTGTTCGCATCCTCGCGCTCGTCGGCAGCCTCCGCGCCGGTTCGACCAACCGCCAGCTCGCCGAGGCGGCCGTCAAGTTCGCTCCCGAGGGCGCCGAGGTCGACGTCTACGAAGGCCTGGCCGAGATCCCGTTCTACAACGAGGACATCGACGTCGAGGGCAGCGTCCCCGCCGCGGCGGCCAAGCTGCGCGAGGCCGCCCAGGCCGCCGACGCCTTCCTGCTCTTCTCCCCCGAGTACAACGGCACCATCCCGGCCGTCCTGAAGAACGCGATCGACTGGCTGTCCCGCCCCTACGGCGCCGGCGCCTTCGGCGGCAAGCCCGCCGCCGTGGTCGGCACCGCCTTCGGCCAGTTCGGCGGCGTCTGGGCGCAGGACGAGGCCCGCAAGGCCGTGGGCATCGCCGGCGCGAAGGTGATCGAGGACCTCAAGCTCTCCATCCCGGGCTCCCTGACCCGCTTCGCCGAGACCCACCCGGCGGACGACGCCGAGGTCGCCGGGCAGCTGACCGAGGTGGTCGCCCGTCTGCACGCGCACGCGGGCGAGGTCACGGCCGCCTGAACACGGTGGCCGAGTAGCCGAGCGAGGGGTCCGGAGGAGTGTCCGGGCCCCTTTTCGCGGCTTTCCGCGGCTTTCCGCGGCTTTCCCGCGGCTTTTCGCGGCTCTGGAGCCCGGGGCGGCTTCCCTAGAGCCCGGGACGGTTCGGGGCCTCCCCCTCGGCGACTCCCTCGGGCTCCTCCTGCCGCTTCGCGGCCCGCAGGCTGGTGAAGGTCGTGATCGCGAGGACGAGCACGATGAAGCCGAGCGAGAAGGGGATGCTGATCTCCGGGACGTGCACGCCGGACTCGTGCAGCGCGTGCAGCAGCAGCTTCACGCCGATGAAGCCCAGGATGATCGACAGCCCGTAGCTGAGGTGGACCAGCTTCTTCAGCAGGCCGCCGATGAGGAAGTACAGCTGGCGCAGACCCATCAGCGCGAACGCGTTGGCCGTGAACACGATGTACGGGTCCTCGGTGAGCCCGTAGATCGCGGGGATGGAGTCCAGGGCGAACAGGACGTCCGTCGAGCCGATCGCGAGCATCACGACCAGCATCGGCGTCATGACGCGCTTGCCGTTCTCCTCGATCCACAGCTTGGTGCCGTGGTACCGGTCGGCCACGCCGAAACGCTTCTCCACCGCCTTGAGGAGCTTGTTCTCCTCGTACTCCTCGTCGTGCCCCTCCTTGCGGGCGTCCTCGACCAGCTTCCACGCCGTCCAGATCAGGAAGGCGCCGAAGAGGTAGAACACCCACGAGAACGTGGAGATGATCGCCGCGCCGGCCGCGATGAAGACGGCGCGCAGCACCAGCGCCATCACCACGCCCACCATGAGGACCCGTTGCTGGTACTGCGAGGGCACCGCGAACTTGCCCATGATCAGGACGAAGACGAAGAGGTTGTCCACGCTCAGCGACTTCTCGGTGATGTACCCGGCGAAGAACTCGCCGGTGGGCTGCCCGCCGCCGAAGGCGTACAACCCGACCCCGAAGAGGCAGGCCAGCACTATCCAGACGATCGTCCAGGTCCCGGCCTCCTTCACCGACACGTCGTGGGGTTTCCTGCCGATGAGGAAGTCGACGGCGACGAGCGCGCACAGAGCCGCTACCGTCAGCAGCCAGACGTTCAGGGACACGTTCACGGGTGGGACTCCTGAGGCCGGTGTGGGGGTGGAAATCGTTGTCGATCGGAGGTGTCCCTTCCACCGCGCACAGGTGAACAAAAGGCAATGAAGATGCAAGGGGTGTGGGGTCCGGCGGCACCGTCACCCGCCGGATGGCGGGCAGCTTCCGCCGAACGGCGGCGCACGGTGCGCCGGTGCCGGGCGAATGATGGCCGCATTCGCGTGAGGACGTGAGGAGAAGCCATGACGTCGTCCACCCCGCCGCCGCCGTTCGACCCCGAACTCGCCGCCGCCCTGGAGCTGATCAAGGAAGTGATCCAGCCCGGCATGAACCCGGAGGACATCGAGCTCGTCCGCCAGGGTCCGGGCATCGCGCTCCTGGCCGACCTGGACCTGACCCGGGGCGGCGCCTTCGAGGTAGAGGACCGGTCGGCGCCGGGCCCCGAGGGCGCTCCGGAGATCTCGCTGCTGGTCTGCCGTCCCACCTCGCCGGCGCCCGACCGTCCGCGTCCGGTCGTCTATCACGTGCACGGCGGCGGCATGGTCATCGGCAACAACCGGGTCGGGGTGGACGCGGCGCTGGACTGGGCGCGGGAACTGGACCTGATCGTGGTGTCCGTGGAGTACCGGCTCGCGCCGGAGAATCCGCACCCCGCCCCGGTGGAGGACGTCTACGCCGGGCTGCTGTGGACGGTGGAGCACGCGAAGGAGCTGGGCGGGGACCCGGACCGGATCGTGATCGCCGGGGCCAGCGCGGGCGGCGGGCTGTGCGCGGCGCTCGCCCTGCTCCTGCGCGACCGGCGGGGGCCTCGTCCGCTGGGCCAGCTGCTGCTGTGCCCGATGCTGGACGATCGCAACGACACTGTCTCCTCCCACCAGATGGCGGGCCTCGGCGTCTGGGACCGCACGGCCAACGCGACCGGGTGGGGCGCGCTGCTCGGCGCGGAGCGCGGCGGGCCCGACGTCTCCCCTTATGCCGCGCCCGCCCGTGCCGAGGACCTGTCCGGGCTGCCGCCGGCCTTCCTCGACGTGGGCTCCGCGGAGACCTTCCGGGACGAGGTCGTCGCCTACGCCTCCCGTATCTGGCAGGCGGGCGGGTCGGCCGAGCTGCACGTATGGCCTGGCGGCTTCCACGGCTTCGACGGCTTCGCCCCCCAGGCCGCACTGTCCCGCTCGGCACGGGCGGCCCACGTGGACTGGCTGCGGCGGCTGCTGGCGGAGTGACGGTGGTCGGGGCGGGCGTTTCTCGCCCGAGTGCCGGTCGGGCGGGATTCCGGGTGAGCGGTGTGCGGTGGCGGTTCCCCTCGCCGGGGTCGTCGTGCCCCTCCCCGCCGGTGGGGCCGTGGCGCATGATGGGCGTATGAAAGAGCTGGCCGGGCGGCTGACCGCGTTGGATCCCGATGCCGGGGCCGCCGTGCGGGTCATCGCCTATTTCGACCGGCTGGCCGAGACGCGGGCCGGGGTGGAGGCGCTCGTGCGCGGGGCCGCCGTGCTCGCCGGGGTGCCCGCGCGGCTGGTCGACGCCGAACGGCGGGTACGGGTCCGGGTGGACGCCGACGGCGTGCGCCGGGACTCGGTGCTGCCGTCCGATCCCGAGTGGCCCTCGGCAGGGCTGACGCCGGGCGGTACGCCG
Organism: Streptomyces sp. NPDC002328; assembly: GCF_042890065.1. NCBI lineage: Bacteria > Bacillati > Actinomycetota > Actinomycetes > Kitasatosporales > Streptomycetaceae > Streptomyces > Streptomyces sp. NPDC002328. The sequence continues at coordinate 429,205 of NZ_JBIARQ010000005.1, forward strand.
GCGTTGTGGCTGGAGCGGGCCGGCGTGCACTCCGGCGTCGTGGACGCGGTGATCCTGGAGCGGGCCGCCGGCGCGATCCGGCTCGTCCTCGACCGGACGCGCGGCCGGGCCCCGCTGGACGACCCGGCCCTGGTCGAGACGCTCCTCGACGCGAGCGCCCCCGATCAGGCGCGGCTGCACGCGGCCCGCGCGCTCGGGCTCGACCCCGCCGCCCCGGCCCGCGCGCTGGCCACACCGGACGGACGGCCCCGCGTGCTGCCCGCCGCACCTGAGCCCTCGGCGACGACGGCCGCGGTGGCCGCGGGGCGCGCGGGCGTCGGCCCGGCCGTCCCCGTGCTCGATCTGCCCCGCTCCTGGACCGCCGCCCGCACCGCGCTCCGCTTCACCGCGGAGGGCACCCCGCAGGACCCCGGCCCACGGGTGGTGCACGCCGACGAACTCGGCGGACTCGCCCTGCTGGCCGACCTCGTCGCACCCGGCGCCGAGCCCCCGCCCGACGTGCGGGCGGTGGAGGCGGCGGCCGCGGACGCCCCCTGGATGCTGGCGACCCTGCACGCCGTCACCGCCACGACGAGTCTGCGGTCGGCCGCCGCCGAGGTCACCGTGCACCACTCGACGCTCCAGGACCGCCTGGCCCACGCCGAACACCTGCTGGGCTGGCCGATCCGCACCCCGCAGGGCCGCCTGCGGCTGCACCTCGCCCTGACGATGCGCCGGCTGACGCGCCCGTGACGGAGGCGGACGGCACCGGGGCCAGGCCTCGCCTCGGGCGCTGAACCGGGGCGCCGGCGCCACCCCCCGCGTCCGGACGCCCGCCCGGGATCGACCTCTCAGGCCCGCGCCGGCTCGGCCTCCGCCTCCGTCGACCCGTCGCTCTCCTCCGCACCGGCCCCGCCCGCCGAGCGACCCCCCGGGATCGTCGCCGCGATGGCCGCCGAGACCAGGGCGAGGCCGCCGCCGACGAGGAGGGCGGTGCGGAAGCCCGCCTCGGAGGCGAAGGTGTGGCCGCCCAGGGTGGTCGTCATCTGCGCGAGGATGACGCCGATGACGGCCGCTCCGACCGAGGTGCCGAGCGAGCGCATCAGCGTGTTGAAGCCGTTGGCCGCCGCCGTCTCCGAGAGCGGCACCGAGCTCATGATCAGCGCGGGCATCGAGCCGTAGGCGAGGCCGACGCCGCTGTTGATGACGATGCCGACCACCATGAGCCCCCACGCCGAGCCCATCAGCGCCAGCGACAGCCCGTAGCCGGCCGCGATGACGAGCGCGCCGCAGATCAGCGTGAACTTAGGTCCCCGGGCGTTGGTGAGCTTCCCGCCGAGCGGGGAGACGAACATCATCATGATGCCGCCGGGCGCCATCCACAGCCCGGCCGCCAGCATCGACTGGCCGAGGCCGTACCCGGTGGCCTCCGGGAACTGGAGCAGCTGCGGCATCACGAGCATGCTCGCGTACATCGCGAAGCCGACGAAGATCGAGGCGACGTTGGTCAGCAGCACGCGGGGCCGGGCGGTGGTGCGCAGATCGGTCAGCGGGTCGGCGGTACGGGTCTCCCACACGCCCCACGCCGCGAACACGACGACGGCCGCCGCGAACAGTCCGAGCGTGAGACCGGAGCCCCAGCCCCAGTCGGCCCCCTTGGAGACCGCGAGCAGCAGACAGACCAGCCCGGCGCCCAGGCCGAGCGCGCCGGGCAGGTCGAAGCGCTGCCCCTTGGCGGCGGCGGGGACGTCCGGGATCAGGAACCAGATGAGGACGGCGACGAGGACGGCCATGCCGGCCGAGCCCCAGAACAGCGCCCGCCAGTTCGCGTACTGGGCGATCGCCGCGGCGATGGGCAGGCCGAGTCCGCCTCCGATGCCCATGGAGGCGCTGACCAGCGCGATGGAGGAGCTGAGCTTCTCCGCCGGGACGACGTCACGCAGCAGCGCGATGCCGAGCGGCACCATGCCCATGCCCATCCCCTGGAGCCCGCGCCCGACGATCATCGTGCCGACGGAGGACGCGAGGGCGCACACCACGGAGCCCACGACCAGGGGCACCGCACACGCGAGGAGCATGCGCCGCTTGCCGACCAGGTCGCCGAGCCGTCCCACTACCGGCACGCACACCGCGCCGGCCAGCAGGGTGATCGTGATCACCCAGGCCGCGTTGGAGGACGAGGTGTGCAGGATCTGGGGCAGCTCGGCGATCAGGGGCGTGACCAGCGTCTGCATGATCGCGGCCGTGATGCCGGCGAGCGCGAGCGTGGTGACCACGCCGCCTGCGCGGTCCTCGGGCTGGGCGTGGGCGTCCATGGGCGGGCTCCTCGGCTCTCTTCTCGTGTCGCGCGTCTCGCGCGTCTCGTGTTGCTCCGGACTCTCTCCGGACTGTCTCCGGCGCGAGCGATGTGCATCGTACATGTCTTGTGTATCAAGCATGTGATGTGGTGCATGCACGCCCGTGTGCAAGGATGGAGCGGCCGTGGGCCGGGCCGGGACGCGTCCCGGAGGCGGCAGCGCGAACAGGAGGCTCCGGCGCATGGAGAGGCCGACGGACGAGGTCGAGTACGAGCAGATGCTGCTCAGCCGCCACACGTTCCTGAGCCGGCGCGGGGGTCGCCGGCAGGACGGCGTGCTGGAGCGCAGCGCTTACATCCTGCTCAGCCGGATCCGGGTACAGGGGCCGATGTCGATCGGGGAGCTGAGCGACGCCTTCGGCCTGGACGCCTCCACCCTGAACCGGCAGACGGCGGCGGCGATGCGCGCGGGGCTGATCGAGCGGATCCCCGATCCGGCGGGCGGGATGGCCCGCAAGTTCCGCCTCACCGACGAGGGCGCCCGGCTGCTGGAGGAGGAGCGCGAGGGCATCGTCGCGGTCCTGGAGCGGGTGATGGCGGACTGGCCGGACGACGACATCGCCGCGTTCGCGACCTACCTCAAGCGTTTCAACAACGGCATCGAGCGCATCGGCGGCCGGCCGTGGCCCCGTCCGTCCGACGACCTCGACGGGATCTGACGCGCCTCGACGCCCCCCCACTTACTTAGTTTAGGCTAACCTAATAAAGGCCGCTGGGGAGCTGGTCCGACAGGCGTGTCGGAAGGGAGGGGATCACCCGTGGGCTTGCCGACGATCGCCCCCTACCCCATGCCGGACGGCTCGGCACTCCCCCGGTCCCCCATGGCCTGGAGCATCGCCCCGGAGCGTGGCGCGCTGCTGATCCACGGCATGCAGAACCGGTCGGTCGGCGCGTTCCCGGCGGGACGGTCGCCCGTGGTCGAACTCGTCGAGAACATCACCGCCCTCCGTGAACTCGCCCGAGCGCTCGGCATGCCCGTCGTCTTCAGCGCGGAGACCGTCGGGTGGACGCCGGGCGACGGCGGCCTCGCGCCGGAGGCCGAGGACCGGGGGCCCGGTGACGCGCCGGACGCCGCCGAGATCATCGAACCCCTCGCTCCCCGCCCCGGCGAACACGTGCTGGGCAACGTGCGCCACAACGCCTTCCTGCGCAGCCGTCTCGGCCGGCTGCTGCGGTCGGAGGGCCGCGACCAGCTGATCGTCTGCGGTGTGTACGCCCACCTCGGCATCCTGCTCACCGCGGCGGACGCCTCCATGAACGGCTTGCAGCCCTTCGTCGTCGCCGACGCCGTGGCCGACGTCTCCGCCGAGGAGCATGGGACGGCGCTGCGGTGGAGCGCGCGCGGCAGCGTGGTCCGCACGACGGACGCCCTACTGCGCGGCCTGCTCCTGCACCACGGACGACGCGAGGCGTGACCGTCGCCCGACCCCCGTACATGACCGTCGGCTGCGGCCTGTCCCGAGGGGCGGCCCGCCCGTGAATGGAGTGCCTTCGTGAGTGTGACCACCGCCCGGGAATCCGCCGTACGAGAGACGCCCACCGATCCGTCGGCCGCCGCGCCCTCCTGGCCGCAGGAGCTCCAAGGCGGCGTCGTGGTGGTGAAGTTGGGCGGCAACGCCATGGTGGACGCCGCGTTGCAGCGCACGTTCGCCCAGGACGTCGTCCACCTGTGGCGCGGCGGGCTGCGGCCGGTCGTCGTGCACGGCGGCGGGCCCCAGATCAGCGCCATGCTGGACCGTCTCGGCCTGGAGGTCCGCTTCGAGGCGGGGCTGCGCGTGACCACTCCGGAGACCATGGACGTGGTGCGCATGGTGCTGACGGGACGGGTGCAGCGGGAGCTGGTCGGCAGCATCAATGCGCACGGCCCGTTCGCGGTGGGCCTGACGGGCGAGGACGCGCACACGCTGACCGCGCGGCGGCGGCCGGCCTGGGTGGACGGCAGGGCGGTGGACATCGGCCTCGTCGGCGACATCGTCGACGTCAACACGGACACCGTGCGCGCCCTGCTGGACCGGGGCCGCATCCCCGTCCTGTCCCCCGTGGCGCGCGGCGCGGCCGGCGAGGTCTTCAACGTCAACGCCGACCTCGCGGCGTCGGCGCTGGCCGCGGCCCTCGACGCGGAACGCCTGGTGGTGCTCACCGATGTGGCGGGGCTGTACGCGGACTGGCCGCGCAGCACCGAGGTGGTCGAGCGGCTGACCGCGAGCGAGCTGGACGCGATGCTGCCGGGCCTGGCGAGCGGGATGCTCCCGAAGATGGAGGGGTGCCTGCGCGCGGTACGGGCCGGGGTGCGCAGGGCTCAAGTGCTCGACGGGCGCGTGCCGCACGCCCTGCTGCACGGGCTCGCCGACGGGCTCGCCGGCGGGGGCGGCCGCGGCACCACAGTGCTTCCGGACGACGGTTCGGACGGTACGCAGGCGCGGATGGGCGGACGGCGCTGACGGCGCTGACGGCGCTGACGGCGCTGACGGCGCTGACGGCACGGTGTCGCGTAGGGGCCGCCTGCGCGTCAGGCGTCGGCCCCGCGTCCGTTCACAGGGCCCGGGCCAGGATCCGGGCCCCCCGGCGGGGGTCCAGGGCCCTGGTCCAGGCGGTCGGCGCGGTGCGCGGGGACGCCGGGACGAATCCGTGGCGGAGGAAGAGCCCGCCGGTGCCGACGGTGGCGGTGAACAGGGCCGTCAGCGACTGGGCGCGGCCCCGGGCGAGTCCGGCGCGCAGGAGTCGGGCGCCCACCCCGTCGCCCTGCCGGTGGCCCGCCACGCAGAAGTTGTACAGGACGCCGACCGAACCCTGGCCGCCCGCCGGTGAGGCGGGGTGGACGTGCAGGGCGACGCATCCTTCGAGGGCGCCGTCGGGGGCCTCCGCGACGAGGAACTCGGCGGCGCGGCGGACGTAGAGCGAGGCGGGGCGCTCGCGCAGTGCTCCCGAGCGGACGAACGGCCGGGACAGTGCGATCAGCGCGGCGCCGTCGTCCCGGCGCGCGGGGCGCACGCCGAGGACGGCCGCCGCGGGCGGGAGCGGGGCGGTGTGGCTCACGTTGGGACGTCAGGCGTCAGGCGTCAGTCGTCAGGCGTGGTGGACGCCGTGAGCGACCGGGGGCGCAGGTCGGTCCAGTGGGTCTCGACGTACTCCAGGCACGCGTCCCGGGTGTTCTCGCCGAACGCGACCGTCCACCCTCCGGGCACGGCGGCGAAGGACGGCCACAGGGAGTGCTGGCCCTCGTCGTTCACCAGGACCAGGAAACGGCCTTCGGCGTCGTCGAAGGGGTTGGTGCTCATGGTCTGCGCCTCCTCATGGCCACGGACTTAGGTTAGGCTCGCCTAATCAAGATGAGCGTAACCTTTCAACTCCCCTCTCACAAGGAGACGTTGATGCGCCTGCGCACCTTCGCCGAGTACGGACTGACCGGCGAGCCCGGCACCGACGCGTTCTGGTCGGCGGCCGGGACACCCGTCTCGGCGCCCGCCGACGACGGTGGCTGGACGACCCTCTTCCTGTGGCGCGGGTCTCCGGCCGTCATCGGCTTCGAGAGCTGGTCGGAGCCGGTGCCGCTGCGCCGGTGGGGCGACACGGACTGCTGGTACGCCGAGGTGCGCATGCCCGCGCGGCTGCGGGTGACGTACCGGTTCCTCGTGGGCGACACCGCGTACGCCGACCCGTTCAACCCGGTCGGCGCGGGCGGTGACCGGTCGATCGCCGCGACCCCGGACGCCCCGGCCCAGCCGCACTGGCCCGACGTGGGCGCCGGCGCCGACGCCGTACTGCCCCTGCCGCGCACCCGGATCCGCTGGAACAGCGAACGGCTCGGCGGGCGGCGTACCGTGCGGGTCCATCCGGTGGGCGGCGGCGGGCCGGTGGTCCTGCTGCTCGACGGCGACGACTGGCTGTACCTGCACCCGGCCATGACGGCGTTCGACTCGGCCGTCGCCGCCGGCGACATGCCCGCCGTCACCCTCGTCTTCCTCCCGACCCGGGACCGGGCGGCCGAGTTCGGGTGCCGGCCCGAGCTGTGGGAGGCGGTCCGGGACGAACTGCTGCCGCTGGTGGCGGAGTCCGGCGTGCCCTCCGACCGGGACCGGCTGGTGGTCGCCGGGCAGAGCCTCGGCGGGCTGAGCGCCGTTTACGCGGCGCTGGAGTTTCCCGAACTGGTGTCCCGGGTGGCCTGTCAGTCGGGGTCGTTCTGGTGGACGCCCGAGGCGATGGGGTGGGCGGATCCGCTGGGCGGGCCGGTGGGGGGCGCCGTCGCTGCGCGGCTGCGGGAGGGGGTCGATCTGTCGGGACTGCGGGTGGCGTTCGATGTGGGGGAGCATGAGGCGCGGATGCTGCCGCACTGTGAGGTGACGGAGGGGTTGGTGGAGCGGGCGGGGGCGGTCGTGCGGGTGTCTCGGTCGGCGTGTGGGCATGATCGGGCGGGGTGGCGGGGGGCGTTGTTGAGGGACGTCGCGTGGGCCCTCGGTGCTCCGCCGGGTGCGCCGTGAATGTGGCTGCGGGTCGGTGGGGGCTGGTCGCGCAGTTCCCCGCGCCCTCAAAAGATGCGGGGTTGCCCGCCAGCCCCTGAAGACTGCGCGGGTTCCTCACGTCCCGCAAAGATCGCGCAGTTCCCCGCGCCCCTGAAGACAACGACCGCGCCGTACCCCGCGCCCCCTTGACTGCCCCCCCTACCTCTACCTCGCCACCGCCGCGCAGTACGTCTCGTCCGTCGACAGCAGGGTGCGGTGGGTGGCCTCTGCTGTGATGACTCCGTCGTCCAGGACCAGGACTCGGTCGGCGGTGTCCAGGAGGGCCGGGCTGTTGGTGATCACGACCGTGGTGCGGCCTCGGCGGAGGTTGGCGATGCCTCGGGCGATGAGTTGTTCGGTGACCGCGTCGACGGCCGTCGTGGGGTCGTGCAGGACCAGGACGTCGGTGTCGGCGGCCAGGGCGCGGGCCAGGGACAGGCGTTGGCGCTGGCCCCCGGAGAGGTTCGCGCCGCGGTCGCGGACGGCGTAGTCGAGGCCTTCGCGGTGCAGGGCGACGACGTCGGTCAGCATGGACGCCTCGACGGCCTCGGGGACCGTCCGGCTGGTGCCCGACGGGTCGATGTTGGTGCGGAGGCTGCCCGCGAAGATCTCCCCGTCGTACGGGTTCACCAGCAGGTGCGCGCGGACCGCCTCGACCGACAGGTCCGCGAGGTCCCGCCCGCCGACCCGCACCGCCCCCTCGTACGCCTCGGGCGGGACGTTCACCGCGAGGACAGACGCGAGGTCGGCCGCCGCGCGCGGCTGGTAGGCGGCGATCGCCACGAACTCACCGGCGGACACCTGGAACCGCAGCTTGCGCAGGGCGCCGTGGCGGACGCAGTCGACCTCCAGGTCGCTGCCCGCGTCGGGGTGTCCCTTCCCCGGGACCGTCACCGGCGGCGCGGCCAGCACCAGCGCCATCCGGTCGGCCGAGGCGCGCGCCGTCATCACGTACTTGGGCATCTCCGAGAACAGCCGGAGCGGCTCCATGATGAACTGCGCCAGGCCGACGGCCATGACGAGCTCGCCGATGGTGATCCGGCCGTCGAACGCCAGCCAGCCCGCCGTCAGGGTGACCGCGCCGGCGAGGACGGCGTTGAGGGCCAGCGCGGTGCCCGCGTACACGCCGTTCACCCGGGCGACGGTGATCGCCTGGTGCCGCGCCTCCGTGCTGACCCGGCGGTAGGCACGGAACGCCTGGTGGTTGCCGCCGAAGCCGTGCAGCGGGCGCAGACCGGTGATCAGGTCGGCGACCTTCGCGCCCGCCCGCGCCACCCGGGCCTGGTGCTCCCGGGTGCTGTCGCCGATCCGTTTGGACATCACGCTCAGGACCGACAGGATCGCGACGGTCCCCACGATGACCAGCAGACCGAGGCGGACGTCGGCCAGCCCGAGGGCGACCGCCGCGACCGCCACCGCTACCAGCGAGCTGATCAGCAGCGGCACCACCTCGATGATGTCGGCGGTCTGGTCGGCGTCCTCGGTGGCGATGGTGAGCACCTCGCCCGACTTGAGGTCGACGTCCCTGGCGACCGGCTGGAGGCCGCAGGCCGCGACCCTCACCCGCCAGTGGTGCGCCTCGGTCGTGTTGGCCTTCTGTAGGACGCGCATGCCGAACCGCCACGACAGCGACACCGTCGTGATGATCACCGCCAGGGCGCCGATCGACAGACCGAGCGCGCCGAGGCTGCGGTCGCGCATGGTGTGCTCGACGATCAGGCCGAGCGCGATGGGGAACGCGGTCTCCCCCGCCTGGTACAGGCCCATCAGGACGGTGCCCCGGACCATCGCGCCCACGTTGCGGCGCAGTGCGGTCCGGATGATGTCGGCCCCCGGTCGGGGGCGCTGAGTGTCAGGACTTGTCATCGAGGTGTCGGGCAATCGCTTCCGGGGTGCGCAGGGTGAACAGGTCGCGGATCGTGATCACTGGACCGTACTCCCTGCGGAGCAGGCCGATCAGCCGTACCGCCAGCATGGAGTGCCCTCCCAGGGAAGCGAAGTCGCTCACCGCGCTCACCTCGTCGTCGTCCAGGTCCAGTGCCTCGGCGAAGAACTCGCACACCACGGTCTCGGTCTCGGTCTCGGGTCCCCGCTCCCCCGCCGTGGTCAGCGCGCCGAGCGGCTTGGCCTCGGGCAGCGCCTTGGTGTCGGCCTTCCCGTTCACGGTCAGCGGGATGCCGTCGACCTGGGCGTAGTGCGTCGGGCGCAGGAAGTCCGGCAGTTCTGCGCCCACTTCGGCTGCCACTGTCGCCAACTCGGCCCCGTCCAGGACCAGATAGGCGGCCAGCCGGTACACGCCGTCGACCTGCGGGTCGGGCTGGGCGACCGCGGCGACGAACCGCACCGCCGGATGCGCCGCGAAGAGGGCCTCCACCTCGCCGAGTTCGACCCGGTGCCCCCGGATCTTGACCTGCTGGTCGGTGCGGCCCAGGTACATCAGGTTGCCGTCGGGCCGTCGCACCACCAGGTCCCCGGTGCGGTACATGCGTTCGCCGGGCGCGCCGAACGGGCAGGCCACGAAGCGGTGCGCGGTCTGCGCCGGCTGCCCGAGGTAGCCGCGCGCGATGCCGATGCCGGACACATACAGCTCGCCGGGGACGCCGTCCGGCAGCGGTCGCAGCCACGGGTCCAGGACGTACACGTCGGTGTTGTCGATCGCGACGCCCACCACCGGGTCCTGGCAGTCGAAGGTGCCGACGCCGAGGGTGTTGATGGTGTACTCGGTGGGCCCGTACAGGTTGTAGCCGACCGTGCCCTCGGTCTCGTCGAGCCGCTGCCACAGCGTCGGGGTGACGGCCTCGCCGCCCAGCAGCACCAGCGGCGGCCGCCGCTCCGGGTTGTCCAACAAGCCTTCGGCAACGAGCTGTTGGGCGTAGGTCGGGGTGACGTTGACGACGTCGATCCCGTGCTCCAGGCAGTACTGGACCAGTCGGGGTGCGTCCCGGCGCAACTCCTCGTCGCAGATGTGCACTTCATGTCCGTCGGCGAGCCACAGCAGCTCCTCCCACGACATGTCGAACGCGAAGGACACGGTGTGCGCGATCCGGAAGACGCGGTGGCCGTGCTCGGCCAGCACCGGTTCGAAGATGCGCCGCTGATGGTTGATCAGCATGTTGGTGAGCCCGGCGTACTCGGTGACCACGCCTTTGGGCTTCCCGGTCGACCCTGAGGTGTAGATCGTGTACGCGGGGTGCCGCAGGCGGTTCGGGTCGTCCGGCGCGAACGTCACGTACGGCTCGGCGGCGGGCAGCGGCCGGTCCAGCTCGATCAGGTCGCCGACCGGTGCGGTCAGCCGGGGCGACACGGCGCTCACGGTGAGGACGACGTCCGGGCGGGCGTCCGCGACGATGGCGGCGATCCGCTCGTCCGGGTGATCCAGCTCCAGCGGCACATAGGCCGCGCCTACGCGCAGTACGGCGAACAGCGCCACGATCCAGTCGAGAGAGCGCGGGACGGCGAGCCCCACGTTCGTCTCGGGGCCGATGCCCCGTCCGGCGAGTACACCCGCCAGCACCCGGCTGCGGTCCCGGAGTTCGGCGAAGGTCACGGTCGCGCCGTGGGCGACGAGCGCCACCCGCTCCGGGGCGCGGTCCGCCGCCCGGTCGAAGCGGTCGACGACGGTGTCCGTGCCGACGTCCGTGCGCTCGCCCGGCACGGGCGGCACGCCCAGCCCCGGCAGCGCGCCCACCGGGCCGGTCGACCGGGCCAGGTCGTCGAGCACGCGCAGGTAGTCGTCGAGGAGACGGCGGGCGCCCGCGGTGTCGCCGTCGCGGTACTCCAGCTTGACCGTGAGCCGGTCGCCGGGGGTGACGACCCAGGTGAACGGATAGTGGGTGGAGTCGTCGGCCTTCACCGAGGTGATGCCGTGCCGGGCGTTCATCTCGGCGAACGCGTCCATGTCCAGGAAGTTCTGGAGCACGAACAGGTTGTCGAACAGCGTGTCGTGTCCGCTGGCCCGCTGGATCTCGCCGAGCCCCAGGTGCTCGTGGTCCATCGCCTCGACCCGGGCCGTCTGCACGGCCGACAGATACGCGCGGACCGTGTCGTGGGGCCGTGCCCGCGTCCACATCGGCACGGTGTTGAGCAGCACGCCGACGATGCCGGACAGCCCCTCGCCCTCCCGGCCGGAGACGGTCACGCCGAACACGGCGTCGCCACGGCCCGTGCGCGCGCCGAGGAGCAGACCGAACGCGCCGGTCAGCACCGAGTTCAGGGTGACGCCGTGCGTCCTGGCCGCGTCCCGCAGCAGGTCAGACCGCTCGGCGGTCAGGGTGTGCACGAGCTGGCGCGGCAGGTCGTCCGAGAAGGACGGCGTCGGTCCGGCGAGGAGCGTGGGGCCGGGCAGTGCGGCCAGGTGCTCCGCCCAGAAGCGTTCCGACACGGCGGGGTCCTTGGCGGCGAGCGCCCGGGCGTGGTCCTCGAAACTCGGCGCGGCCGGGGTCGCGTCGAGCGGCTCGCCCGCGAGGACGGACCGGTAGGCGTCGAACAGGTCCCGCAGCACGATCTCGCGGGACCAGCCGTCCCACAGCAGCAGGTGGTAGCTCAGCAGCAGGCCGTCACGGTCGTCGGGCAGCCGCGCCACGGTCATCCGGATCAGCGGCGGCTCCCCGGGGTCGAATCCGGTGTCGCGGTCCCGGGCGCGCAGATCGTCGACCTCCGCGTCCGTCGACAGCCGGACCGTGCGGACGGGAACGCGCCGGCCCGCCCTGAGGACCTGGACCGGGTTCCCGTCGTCGTCGGTGCCGAAGCCGGCGCCCACCACCGGGTGCCGTGCGATGACGTGGGCCATCGCCTCGGCCAGCGCGTCGGTGTCCAGGCGCCGGTCGAAGGTGAACCAGTTCTGCGCGACGTAGTGTCCGGCCGAGCCCGCCATCTGGGCCTGGAAGAACAGTCCGCGCTGGAGCGGGGTGACCGGCGCCGTGCGCTCGGCCGTCGCGGCGACGACCGCGATCCGCTCCAGCGCGCCGCGCCAGTGCCCGGTGATCTCGTCGGGGACGCCCTCGGCGAGGGTGAAGGCCGCGTACAGGCTGCCGCTCTCCTCGTCGAGCCAGGCGTTGACCTCGACGGCGTACGGGCTGCCCTGGTCGCCGCCGGCGAGGTGCACGGCCTGTGACTCGCTGCCCCGGCCGAGGTAGTTGAACAGCACCTGCGGGCGGGCGGTCAGCAGCGGGGCGGTCTGCGGATTGAGGTACCTGAGCTGGCCGTAGGAGACGTGCGCGCGCTCGTCCGGCTGACGTTCGGCGACCTCGCGCGCCGCGGCGACGGGGTCGGTGTGCGCGGTGAGCCGGACGGGCGCGATGGAGGTGAACCAGCCGACGGTGCGGCTGTAGTCGTGGTGTTCCAGGGCCGGCACCCGGCCGTGCCGCTCCAGCTCGATCGCGAGATCGGTGGGCGACGGCTGGACGTGGGTCAGCGCGGCGCGCAGCGCGCCGCACAGCAGCTCGGTGAGTCCGACGCCGAGCGCGGCGGGCGCGGTGCGGGTGACGCGGTCGCTCAGGTCCGGCGCGAGGACGACGGTGGTCTCGCGCAGCCGGTCCACCGACGACAGCAGCGCGGGCGCCCGGAGCGCGGTGATCCAGCGGCCAAGGCCGTCGATCACCCGCGCGGAGCTCAGCGTCAGCGCTTCCGCGTACTCGGTGTACGAGGTGGTCGGCGCCGGCAGGGTCTCCCCGCGCAGGGCGGCGGCCAGGTCGTCCAGCAGGACCAGCCAGGACACCGAGTCGACGGCGAGATGGTGCACGGTGACGACCAGGGTCCGGCTCGCCTCCAGCCACGCGAACGCGACGACGTCCCCGGACTCGGGATCGAGCCGCCCGGCGGCCTCGTTCGCGGCGGCCGTCGCGTCGGCGGTGTCCGGTCGTACGACGGTGATCTCGCGGGCGGGTTCGGTGCTCAGGGCCCACGCCCCGTGCTCGACGCGCAGCCGGAGCCGCAGTGCCGGGTGTGCGGCCACGACGGCGTTCGCGGCCCGCTCGACGTCGGCGAACCCGGCGCCCTCGGGGGCCGGCAGCGTCCTGGCCTGGGCGAACCGGGTGAGGGAGCCGCCCAGTTCACGCTGGCGCAGGACGATCGGCGTGGCCGGCAGGGGGCCGTCCTCGCGGCGGGCGGGCGCGGGGGCCGGTGTGTGCGGGGTGTGCGGGGTGTGCGTCCCCAGGTACTCGGCGATGGCGCGCGGCGTCCGGTGGAGGAACACGTCCCGTGGCGCGATCGGCAGGCCGATGGCCCTGGCCCGGTTGACGACGGTGATGGCGACGATGCTGTCGCCTCCGGCGGTGAAGAAGTCGGTGTCGGCGGTGGGGGCTGCGCCGGGGAGGGTGTCGGCGAAGATGTCGATCAGGGCGGCGAGCGCGGAGTCGCCGGTGTCCGAGGAGCCTGCTGCCGGGGTGTCGACCAGCGCGGCCCGTCGGGTGAGCGCCTTGCGGTCCAGTTTGCCGTTGACCGTCAGCGGTAGCGCGTCGACCGGGAGTACCCGGCCCGGGACCATGTGCGCGGGCAGTTTGGACGACAGGCGGGTGGTGAGGTCGGCGGGCGCGCGGCCCACGACATGGGCGATCAGGTGATCGCCGCCGTCCGCCACGGTGACGGCCACGTCGACCACGCCGTCCAGCTCCCTGATCACCGCCTCCACCTCGCCGGACTCGATGCGGAAGCCCTTGAGTTGGATTTGGTCGTCGGCGCGGCCGGCGAACTCCAGTTCGCCGTCGAGCGTGCGGCGGGCGAGGTCGCCCGTGTGGTACATGCGGGAGCCGTCGGCCGCGAACGGGTTCGCCACGAAGCGGCCCGCGGTGAGTCCGGGCCTGCCCAGATAGCCGAGCGACACCTGGTCGCCGGCGACGTAGATGGCGCCCACCCGGCCCGGCGGCACCGGTCGGAGCCGGTCGTCGAGCAGATAGGCGGCGAGGCCGGGGATCGGACCGCCGATCGGGCTGACGTCGTCGCCGTGGGCGAAGTCCTCGTCGGTGAGCACCCGGTGGGTGACATGGACGGTGGTCTCGGTGATCCCGTACATGTTGACCAGTTCGGGCGAGGCGACGCCGTGCCGCTCGACCCAGCCGCGCAGCCGCCCGAGGTCCAGCGCCTCGCCGCCGAAGACGATCCGGCGCAGCGCGGGCAGCGGCTCGCCGACGTGCCGGTCGGCCTCGATGAACTGGTAGAACGCCGACGGCGTCTGATTGAGCACGGTCACCCCGCGCTCACGGACCAGCCGGTGGAAGTCGACCGGGGAGCGGGTCAGTCCGTACTCCGGCACCAGCAGCTCACCGCCGTGCGCCAGCGCGCCCCACAGCTCCCAGACCGCGAAGTCGAAGGAGAAGGAGTGGAACTGCACCCACACGTCGTGCGGGCCGAACTCCATGTCGGGCCGGGTCCGGGCGAGCAGCGTCACCACACTGGAGTGCGGGACGACGACGCCCTTGGGCCGGCCCGTCGATCCGGACGTGTAGATGACGTATGCGGGGTCCTGCCAACTGATGGCGACATCGAGCTGGTTGGCGGCGGGCGGATGCTCGTCCCCCCGCACCAGCACCCGGGCCGACACGCCCGCCCGGGCGAGGAGCCCCTTGAAGCGCTCACGTTGTTCGTTCTCGACGAGGACGACCTGTGGGGCGGCGTCGGCGAGGATGTACTCCAGCCGTTCGTCCGGGTAGGCCAGGTCCAGCGGCACGTACGCGCCGCCCGCGCTGACGATCGCGACCAGGGCGACGACCTGCTCGACGGAGCGCGGGACGGCGACGGCGACCCGCTGGCCCGGCCCGACCCCGGCCGCGCGCAGAGCGGACGCCAACCCGTCCTTGGAGTCCGCCAGTTCGCCGTACGTCAGTGAGCGGGTACCGCCGTCCAGGGCGCACTGGGTGACGGCGGTGGCGGCCGGGTCGCGCCGCGCGACGGCGTCGAACAGCTCGCCCAGGGTGACCGGGGCGATGGACGCGGGACGCCGGCCGTGCTCCGGGGAGACCTCGCCCGCAAGGGAGTTGACGAGGGCGTCCGGCCGGGTGAGCAGGCCGGTGAGGGTGGAGGTGAACGTCCGCAGGATCGCCCGGGCGCTCGTCTCCCGGAGCAGTTCGCCGTCGTAGATCAGGTTGAAGCGGGAGCGGCCGTCCGGCGCGCGCTCGACGACCAGTGTCAACGGGTAGTGCGGGGCACCCTCGTTGACGATGTCGGCGATGACGAGCGTGTCGCCGGGCCTGCGCAGAGCGCCGACGTCGGTCGCCACGTCGAACACCACCAGGGTGTCGAAGAGCGGGCCCGCGCCGGCCTGGCGGCCGATCCTCGCCAACGAGACGTGCTGGTGCGGCAGCACCGCGCTCTGGTGTTCCCGCACCGAGGCGAGCAGGTCGCCCGCGGTGGTCGCGTCGTCCCAACGGGCGCGTACGGGAACGGTGTTGATGAAGAGGCCCACCATGTCCGCGATGCCGGGCACGTCCGCGTCGCGTCCGGACACGGTGGAGCCGAACACCACGTCCGTGCCGTGCAGCAGGGAGCCCAGGGTCACCGCCCAGGCGCTGTGCACGGCCACGCTCAGCGGCGCGCCGGCCGACCGGGCGGCCGCGTCGACGTCGTCGTCCGGCTCCACGGCGGTGTCGGCGAACCGGTCGGACGGGGTGTGGCCCTCGGCGACCAGCGACGGGCCGGGCAGTTCGGCGAGCTGCTCGCGCCACACCCGGTCGCTCTCGTCGTCGTCCCGTCCGGCGAGCCAGGCCACGTAGTCCCGGAAGCCGCCGAGCGGGTACACGCTGCCCGGCGCGTGGTACTCGGCCAGCAGCGCGCGGAGCATGGGCGGCACGGACCAGCCGTCGGCGATGATGTGGTGCACGGTCTGCACCAGGACGTTCCGGCCGGCGCCCCCGTCGGAGCCCGCACCCGCGCGGACGAGCGTGTACCGCATCAGCGGCCCGGTGGCCAGGTCGAACCCGGCGCGGCGGTCGCGTTCGGCGAGTTCGCGTATCTCGGCGTCGGTGATGCCGGGGCGGTCCAGCGTGGTGAAGGGCGCTTCCGTGGAGTTGTCCAGGACGGAGACCACGCGGCCGTCGGCGAGGGCGGTGAACCGCGCGGCCAGGTTCGGGTACAGGGCGAGCAGCCGGGTGGCGGCCGCGGCGAGCCGGCCGGCGTCCACCTCGCCGTCCAGCGTGAGCAGTTGCTGCTCGACGTAGGCACCCGGCGAGTCGTCGTCGAAGACGGAGTGGAAGTACAGGCCCTCCTGCAACGGGGTCAGCGGCAGGACGTCCCGCAGCGCCGGGCCGTCCAGGTCGTCGACGTCGGCCTGGGCGAGCGGCACCAGGGGGAAGTCGCTGGGCGAGTGGCCGCCCAGGTCGAGGGCGGCCAGGGCGGCCAGGCCGGTCAGGGTCTCCGAGAAGTAGGCGCCGACCGTAGCGATGTCCTCGTCGGTGAACATGCCGTCGGGCCAGGAGACGGTGGTGGCCAGCTCGTAGCCGCCGGCCGGCGCCGGTTCGGCGATCGCGTTGAACTCCAGGGCGCGCGGCAGCCGCATTCTCGGGTCCCGCTTCTCACCCAACTGACCTGTGTGGCCCGCGAGTTGCCAGTCACCGGGGGCGCCCGCCTCGAAGCGGCCGAGATAGTTGAAGAGCACCTGCGGCGCGGGCGCGTCGAACTCGGTGTGGGTCAGGTACCGCAGGGCGCCGTAGGAGACGCCGTTGTCCGGTACCCGGGCGAGGTCCTCCTTGACCGCCTTGAGGGCGGTGGCCAGGTAGGCGGGCGCGGTGAGGTCGGCCGCCGCGCCGGGGTCCACGGTCACCGGGAACAGGGTGGTGAACCAGCCCACCGTCCGCGACAGGTCCGGCTCGAAGCCGGCGGCGGCCGCCACGAACCGCGCTTCGCGGCCGTGGCCCTCGAGTTCGATGTGGGCGAAGGTCTGGTCCTGTCCGAGGTCCCGGCGCCATCGGGCGAGGGTGACGGCGAGCGCGGTCAGCAGCACGTCGTTGACGCGCGCGTGGAATTTCGCGGGGATCTCGCCCAGTAGCGCGGCCGTGATCTCGGGTCCGACCGAGACGGTCAGGAGCCGCTCGTCCGCGACGGTGTCGGCGGCGGACAGCGCGCGCCGGCCCAGCGGCAGGTCCTCCCCCGGCAGGGGGCGCCAGTAGTGGGAGCTGTCCGCGTCGAACGCGGCGCGCTCCAGGAGTTGGGTCCAGCGTCGGAACGACGTTCCCACCGGGGGCAGTTCGACGGGCGTGCCGGAGGCGAGCTGCCGCCAGGCGGTGGCGAGGTCCTCCATCAGGACCCGCCAGGACACGCCGTCGATCACCACGTGATGGGCGACCAGGACCAACTGCCGTGCCTCGCGGCGCCAGACGGCGCGCAGCATCGCCCCGCCGTCCGGGTCCAGTTCGGCGCCGGCGAGTCGGACGCATTCGTCGAGCGGGAGGTCGCTCTCCTGCCACCCCGAAGCGCCCCCTTCACCGGCCGCCCGGCCCGCCTCGAGGATGTCGAAGCTCCAGCGGTCGCCGCGCACCAGTCGGGCCCGCAGCATGTCGTGCCGGTCGGTCAGGGCGGCGAGGACGGCGTCGAGGGCGTCGGCGGTCAGGTCGGCCGGGGTGTTCAGCACGACCGACTGGACGAAGCCGTCGATCGCGTCGGTGGTCTCGCCGAGCCACTGCACGACGGGCGCTCCGACGACGGGGCCGGTCGGGACGTCGGCGTGGTCCACCGCGGCGCGGTCCTCGCGGCTCGCCACCGCCGCCAGCGCCCCGACGCCGCTGTGCGTGAAGATCTGCCCGGCGGTGACGTGGAGGCCGACCTCGCGCAGCGCGCTGAGCAGCGAGATCGCCAGGATGCTGTCCGCGCCGAGCTGGAAGACGTCCTGGTCGACGCCGACCTCGTCGAGTCGCAGGACCCGGGCGACCGCCGCGCACACCAGGCGTTCGTTCTCGGTGGTGGGCGGGACGATCGTGCCCGTGCCCACGACCGGTTCGGGCAGCGCGCCCCGGTCGAGCTTGCCGTTCGCGGTGAGCGGGAACTCCGTCATCACCACGATGTGGGCGGGCACCATGTACTCCACCATGTGCTCGGCGGCCCACGCCTTGACCTCGTCCGCCCGCAGGTCCTCGCGGCCGGCGGCCGGGATGACGTACCCGACCAGGTAGGTGCCGCCCGCCGTGTTCTTCTTGGCGACGACGCAGGTGTGCCGTACCCCGGGGTGCTCCGCGAGACCGACCTCGACGTCCTCGATCTCCAGCCGCATGCCGCGGATCTTGATCTGGTTGTCGGCGCGGCCGAGGAAGTCCAGCGAGCCGTCCGGGGCGAACCGGGCGAGGTCACCGGTCCGGTACAGGCGGGAGCCGTCGTCGGCGAAGGGGTTCGCCACGAAGCGGGAGGCCGTCAGGCCGGGCGCGTTGACATAGCCGCGTCCCAACAGGAAGCCGCCCACGTAGAGTTCGCCGCCGACGCCGACCGGGACCGGGCGCAGTTCGTCGTCGAGGACGTACAGCCGGGTGTTGGGGTTGGCCTTGCCGATCGACGTCGACAGGCGTTCCGCCGCGCCCCGGTAGACGACGTGGGAGACGCCGATGGTCGTCTCGGCGGGGCCGTAGCCGTGGTACATGGGGATGTCGAGCTTCGTGCGGAACCGCTCGTACAGTTCAGGGGTCAGCACCTCGCCGCCGCACCACACATGGCGCAGGCTGTCGAGCCGTCCCGTGTCGCCCGCGATCTCCAGCAGCACGTCCAGCATGGACGACACCAGGTAGGTGAAGGTGACGCGCTGTTCGGCGATCACGCTCAGCAGATGGTGCGGGTCGCGTTCGCCGCCGGGCCGCAGGACGACCAACCGGGCGCCGGACACCAGCGGCAGGAAGATCTCGTTGATGGAGATGTCGAAGGACAGCGGCGCCTTGAACAGCGACGCGTCGTCGTGGCCGAAGCCGAGGATCTCATCGACCTGCCACAACAGGCGTTCGCTGATCGCCTCGTGGCGGATCATCGCGCCCTTGGGCCGCCCGGTCGAGCCGGACGTGAAGATGACGTAGGCCAGGGCCGCGCCGGGGACGGTGACCGCGGGCGCGTCGGTGGGGCGGTCGCCGTGCCTCCAGTCGCCGAGGTCGACGGCGACGGCCTCCGGTTCCGCCGGGTCGTGCTCGCCGGAGTCGTTGAGCTGCACCACGACCCGGGCGTCCTCGATGACGACGGCCCGTCGCGCTGCGGGCCACTGCGGGTCGAGCGGCACGAACGCGCATCCCGCCCGGAGCACGGCGAGCAGTCCGATCACCATGTCCGCGGAGCGGCCCAGCGAGATGCCGACGACCTGTTCGGCGGTGAGCCCGCGTCCGAGCAGATGGTGGGCCAACTGCGCTGAAAGATCAGCGGCTTGACGGTAGGTCAGGATGCGCTGCTCGTCGACGACGGCGACGGCGTCCGGTCTGGTCCGCGCCTGTTCGAGGAACATCTCCACCAGGGTCGGGCGGATCCGGTCGGCGTGGGTGTCGTTCCACTCGGCCAGTGCTTCGAGCCGCTCCGCCACGCCGGCCGGGCCGATGGTGCCGAGGGGTCGGTCGGGGAAGTCGGCGAGGTCGTCCAGGGCGAGCTGGGCGTCGGCCGGCGCGACGCCTTCCGGCAGGGAGATGCTCCGGTCGTCCGCGTCGACCTCCCAACCGGCGGGCACGCCGCCGCCGTTGTCGACCCAGCCGAGGACTTCGGCGAACAGGGTGCCGGGAGTGAGGTCGATGCCGTCGGGGCTGCGGCCGGTCGCCCAGTACGACAGCCCGATGGCGCACGCCTCGGCGAGGGTCCGGTCGGAGTGGTCGCCGGTGCGCCGGCGCAGATCGGTCATGCGGGTCTGGGAGAGCAGTACCTGACGAGCGCTCGGTTGCATCATCGAAGACTCAGCGTCCCTTCCACGGTCTGAAAGTTAGCCTAACCTAAGTAAGGTTTACCTAACTACCCTCTCGCCAAGCCCGCCACAGGCGCGCGTACCGGCCGCCCAGAGCCACCAACTCCTCGTGCGTGCCCTGCTCCACCACACGTCCCGCGTCCAGCACGGCGATCCGGTCGGCGGCCATCGCCTGGGTGAGCCGGTGCGCCACGAACAGCGTGGTCCGTCCCGCACAGGCGGCCAGCACGGCCCGCTCCAGCTCGGCGGCGCCCTCGCTGCCCGCCTCGGCGGTCGACTCGTCGAGCACCACCACCGGCGAACCCGCCAACACCAGCCGCGCCAGGGCGATCTGGGCGACCTTGGTGACGTCCAGCCGCTCCCCGCCCTCGCCGACTGCGGTCCTCAGGCCGTCGGGCAGCGTCTGGACCCATCCGTCGGCGCCGACCGTGCGCAACGCGTCCATCAGTTCGTCGTCGGTCGCCTCCGGCGCGGCCAGCCGCAGATCGTCGGCGAGCGGGCCGGAGAAGACATGGGTCTCCTGCGTCAGGATGCTCACCAGGGCCCGCGCCCCGGCCTCGTCCAGACCCGCGAGATCGGTCGACCCGATGCGCACCGACCCGGACCCGGGGGTCCCTATGCCCGCGATCAGCGCGGCCAGGGTCGACTTGCCCGTGCCCGTCGCGCCCACGAGCGCGAGCGAGCCGCCGGCCGGGATCGTCAGGTCCACGTCCCGCAGGACCGGCTCGTCGGTCCCGGCATAGCTGAACGTCAGCCCCTTCACCGTCACCGGGTACGCGCCGGCGGCCGCCGGCGTGACGGACGCGTCGCCCACCAGGCGCTCCTGCGCGCCCTCCCCCAGCACCCCGACGAGCCGGGTCAGGCTCGCGCCCGACTTCTGCGCCTCGTCGAAGGTGAACATGATCGCCCCGAGCGGGGTGAACAGCCGGTGGAACATCAGCGGGGCCGCCGACACCTCGCCCAGACTGGCGGCGCCGCCCTCCAGCAGGGCGTACCCCACCACGAGGATCAGCACCAGCCCGATGAACTCGGCGCGGTTCTCCCGGCCGACGAACCGGCCGAAGAACCGGAACACCTCGATGCCCAGCTCGCGCACCCGCCACGACTCGCCGGTGACCTTCTCCCGGAACGCCGCCTCCAGCCGGTACGCCCGGACCGTGTCGATCCCGTCGAGCCCGCTGATCAGGGCCTGCGCGCGGTCGGCCTGGGCCGCCCGCTGCCGCCGGTAGAGCGGGGCGGACCGGGGCAGATACCAGCGCAGGGCGAGCGCGTACGCGGGCAGCGCGCCGGCGCCGGCGAGGCCGAGCCGCCAGTCCAGGCCGAACATGCCGACCGTGGCGATGAGGACCAGCACGCCCGCCGAGAACACCGTGGGGATGGCCGTGCGGATGCCCTTGGACAGCACGGCCACGTCGTCGCCGACCCGGGAGAGCACATCGCCCCGGCCCACCTCTTCGATCCGTGCGCTCGGCATCCCGAGCACCGCCCGTACGGCGCCTTCCCGCAGCCGGGCGAGCAGGTCCGCGCCCAGCCTGCCGATGAGGTAGGTCGACACCGCGGTGGCCGCCGCGCCGAGCAGCGCGGCGGCCCCGATCAACACCCCGATCGTGACCAGGACCGAGCGGTCCTCGCCCTCGACGACCCCGTCGACCACACGGCCGAGCAGGAGCACCGGGAGCACCTGGAGCGCGGCTCCGGCCACCGTGGTGAGGACGGTGGCCGTCGTCAGCCACGGCGTCTCACGGCAGTGGGCCGTGACCCATCGGGCGCCCTCTCGTCCGGTCGCCGTGCGCAGGACCGCCGGGGCGACACGCGTGTCGGTCGCGCTCACCCCTGCTCGGCCGACTTGACGAGCTCGTCGATCGCGTACGGCATGGACAGCAGGGTGCCCTGGGAGATGGCCGCGCCGACCGCCGGCCCCTCGCTGTCCAGCAGGTACGACACCTTGCCCTTCTTCACCGCGTCGAGGTTGGTGAACAGCTCGAACTTCTTCAACGCCTCGGTGTCCGCCTTGTCGTTGATGACGAAGATGCGGTCGACGTCGACCAGGTCGACGCGCTCCGGGGAGAGCTTGGTGTAGAAGCTGCCGCCGGCGACCTTGTCGATCTCCGTCTGATACGTGAAGCCGATGCCCGACACCAGCCGTCCGCGGACGTCGGTGGAGGTGAACGGCGCCACCGAGTTCTCGTACCAGGACAGCGCGACGGCGGTCTCGTTCGCGAAGGCGGGGTGCGCCTTCTTGGCCGCGTCGAGTCGGCCCTGGACGTCCGCCACCATCTTCTCGCCCTCCTCGGCCTTGCCGAGCGCCTTGGCGATGTGCAGCGCGTTGTCCTGCCAGGAAGCGCTGAACGGCTCCTTCTCGGCCTTGGTACGGCCCACCGTGGGGGCGATCTTGGAGAGCTTGTCGTAGCCGGCCTGGTCGAGCTCGGAGTAGACCGCGATGATCAGGTCCGGCCGAAGAGCGGCGATCTTCTCGAAGTTGGGACCGGAGTCGCCGTTCTTCATGATGACCTCGGGCTTGGCGTCGCCCCACTTGTCCTTCACCCAGGGCCACTGGGTGTTGATGTCGGGGCTCTGCCCCGCGGGGTTCGGGTACTGGTCGGTCATGCCGACCGGCTTGATGCCGAACGCGAGGATGGTCTGGTCGTCGGTGTAGCCGACGGAGACGACCCGCTGCGGAGCCTTGTCGACCGTCGTGGACCCGAAGGCGTGCTCCACGGTGACCGGGAAGGCGCCCGTGGCGGCGGAGGCCGAGGCGCCGCCGCCCGAGGCCCCCTTTCCGCTCGACGCGCCCTTGTCGTCCGCCGAGCCGGAGCCGCATCCCGCCAGGAGTCCCGCGCCGAGGGCCACGGCCGACAAGGCCGCCGCGCACCGCCGCCGGGGCTTCATGAGGGTCGTTCGATGGAGGAGCATCCGCAATCCCTTTGCTCTCGCACTGTCCCCTGCGCCCGCTCTGAGGGCACGCAAACCCTACCCACAAAAGTGAGGTTAGCCTAGCCTAACTTCTGTTTTCACGGTAGTTGACCTGGACGTGTGTGCGACCGATCGGCACGATGAGCGGCCGGTCGCCCACCGGGTCGTCGATCACCTCGGCGCGCAGCCCGAACGCCTCGCGCAGCAGCTCGGCGGTGATCACGTCTCGTGGGTGCCCCTGCGCCAGGATCGACCCCGCCCGCATCACGATGACGTTGTCGCTGTAGCGCGTGGCCAGGTTGAGGTCGTGCAGCACCATGACGACGGTGCATCCCGACTCGTGCAGATCGTCCACCAGGTCGAGCACGTCGACTGCGTGCGCCAGGTCCAGGTAGGTGGTCGGCTCGTCGAGGAGCAGCAGATCGGTGCCCTGGGCCAGCGTCATCGAGATCCAGACGCGCTGGCGCTGTCCGCCGGACAGCGCGTCCACCGGGCGGTCGGCGAGGTCGGCCACCCCGGTCATGGCGAGCGCGCGCTCCACCACGGCCGCGTCGTCCGACGACCACTGCCGCAGCCAGCTCTGGTGCGGATGACGGCCCCTGGCGACCAGGTCGGCCACCGTCAGCCCGTCCGGCGCGACCGGCGCCTGCGGCAGCAGGCCGAGCTTCTTCGCCACGTCCCGGGTCCTGAGCCTGGCGATGTCGTCGCCGTCCAGCACGACCGTCCCCCTGGTCGGCTTGAGGAGCCGCGACAGGGTCCGCAACAGGGTGGACTTCCCACAGCCGTTGGGGCCGATGATCGTGGTGATCACCCCGGGCGGGACCGTCACGTCGAGATCGTCGAGGACGGTCCGCGAGCCGTAGCCGACGCTGACACCCCTGGCCGCCAGCCGTGGGACGTCCTCCCCGACTCCCGCCCCTCTCCCGGTGCTGCCCTCAGCGGCCACGGCTCCCCCTCGTTCACGCATATCCGACGTTGTATCAACTGACTGTCGACTACCTGCGGTTGGCCCGCACCAGCAGGTGGACCAGGAAGGGGCCGCCGATCACGGCGGTGACCACGCCGACCGGGAGCGTGACCGGCAGCGCCGTGCGCGCCACCAGGTCCGCGCCGATCAGCACCAGCGCCCCGACCAGGCCGGAGGCCGTCAGCGGCGGCGTCGGACATCTCACCAGACGCATCGCCGCCTGCGGCGCCACCAGCGCGACGAACAGGACCGGGCCCGCCGCGCTCACCGCCGTGCCGGCCAGCAGCACCGCGCACAGCAGCATGACCGCCCGCACCGTCGCGTACCGCACGCCCAGACCGGCGGCGACCTCGTCGCCGAAGTGCATCGGCTTGAACTGGAAGGCGACGCAGGACACGACGACGAGCAGGACGAGCGTGCACCACATCGCCACCCGGACCTCGCCCCACGAGCGGCCGTCCAACGAGCCGACCAGCCAGGCCTGGGAGCGGGCCACGTCCCTGATGTCGGCGTTGACCAGCAGCCAGGTGATGATCGCCTCCATCACGGCGCTCACCGCGATGCCGATGAGGATGAGCCGGAAGCCGTCGACGCCGCGCCGCCAGGCCAGGAAGTACACCAGCAGCCCCGTGCCGAGGCCGCCCGCGAGCGCCGCCGCGGACAGGCCCACCGTGTCCGCGATCGCCGACGCGGCCCCGCCCGACGCCGTCACCAGGAACACCGCGACCGCGCCGGCGCCCCCGGTGATCCCGAGGATGTCGGGGCTGGCCAGCGGGTTGCGCGCGATGGACTGCGTGATCGCCCCGGAGACCCCGAGCGCGACCCCCACGACGAGGCCGGCCAGGGCGCGTGGCATCCGCAGGTCCATGATCACGAACTCGTCGACCTGCTCGCCCCGGCCGACGATGGTGGCGATCACCTGGGGCAGGCCGATGGGGAAGTCCCCGACGCCGATGGACAGGCAGAACACCAGGAAGACCGCCGCGGCCAGCAGCAGCGTGACGCAGGCCGCCCAGGGCCGCCACACGAACGACACCCGGCCGAGCCGCACGCCCGGCGCCAACGACGGCCTCGCCTCGGCCCCGGTCGCCTCGGTCGCCTTGGTCCCGGCCCCGGTCCCGTTCGTCTGCGTCCCGGTCGCCTCGGTCCCCTTCATCCCGGTCCCGTTCGTCTCGATCCCGTTCGTCTCGGCCCTGTTCACGCGTTCCTGAACTTTCCGAGCCACACCAGGGCCGCGAAGAACGGGGCGCCGAGCAGGGCGACGACGACGCCCGCGTCCAGCTCGCCCGGCCGCACCACCATGCGCCCGACGATGTCGCAGACCAGCAGGACGACCGCGCCGAGCAGACCCGCGTACGGCACCAGCCAGCGGTAGTCCGGCCCGGTCAGGTACCGGGCGACGTGGGCCACCATGAGCCCGAGGAAGGCGATGGGGCCGCACGCCGCGGTCGCCGCGCCCGCCAGCAGGGTGATGGCGACGATGCCGACGGTCCGGCTCAGCGCGATGTTCACGCCGAGCCCCCGCGCCACGTCGTCCCCCAGGTTGAGCAGGTTGACGGCGGGCAGCGTGGTCAGGGCCAGCACCAGGCCGAGCGCGATGAACCCGGCCACCGGCCAGATGACGTCGAATCCGACGCCGGCCACCGAGCCCGCGTTCCAGAACCGCAGCGCGTTCAGCGCGGCCTGGTCCGACAGGGCGATCGCCGTGGTCACCGCCGCGAGGAACACCGTGACGCCCTGCCCGGCCAGTGCGAGGGTCAGCGGGTTGCCGGCCCCCCTGCCGATGCTCGACAGCCCGAACACGACGACCCCGGCGAGCGCCGCCCCGAGGAAGCCGAACCATACGTACTGGAACGGGTTGTCGAAGCCGAACAGGGAGATCGCCGTCACCACGGCGAACGAGGCCCCGGAGTTCACCCCCAGCAGGCCCGTGTCGGCGATCGGGTTGCGGGTGTGGCCCTGGATCAGCGCACCGCCGACGCCCAGGGCGACGCCCGCCACGATCGCGAGCACCGTCCGGGGCACCCGCACGGTCTGCACGATGAGCCGGATCTCGGTGAGCCGCCGGTCGGGGTCGGGCGCCGCGAAGAGCCCGTGCCACACCTCGGCGGGACTCAACGCGCGCGCACCGACAGCCAACGACACCGCACCCGCGGCCACGAGGATCACCACCAACGTGCCCAGACCCACGACTCGTCGACGACGAGCCGTTGTCGTGCCCCCCGAGGCGGGGCGCTCCACTCCAGTCGTGCCCATGTCGACGTACGTTATCCCTCGGTGATCAGCGGGCGGTGCTTCCGGTTCCGTCGGCGAGCGTCCGGGCCTCGCCGGAGGCGGACTTGACGCCCCGGTCGAGGAGCGAGTCCAGGATCTCGCCGACCCTGATCGCGGTGTTGGACAGCAGCGACGAGGTGATGCCGTGCGTGTGCTCGGTGCCTCCCTGGAGATAGATGCCGCAGCGCAGGTCCGGATCGGTCACGATGCGGTAGTCGCGCTCGACGCGGACGCGGCCCAGGTCGTCGCGGAGGCAGCGGTCCGCGACCTCCCCGAGGATGCCGAGCGGGTCGGCGGGGCTGTAGCCGGTGGCGAAGACGACGACGTCCGCGTCCAGGAGGGTCTCCTCGCCGGTGACCAGGGAGGTCACGGTGGCACGGACCTTGTCCGGCGTCTCCTTGACGTCGGTGAGCCGGGAGACGTTGAGGAAGCGCAGCCGCTCGGCGCCGAGGACCTTCTCCTGGTACATCTGCCGGTACAGGTCGTCGATCAGATCGATGTCCACCACGGAGTAGTTGGTGTTGCCGTGGTAGTCCATCAGCCGGCGCTTCACGCTCTCGGGCGCGGCGAAGTACTCGTCGACCGCGGCGGGATCGAAGATGCGGTTGGCGAAACCGCTGTCGTCGGCGGGGCTGTAGCCGTAGCGGGAGAAGACCGCGCAGACCTCGGCGGCGGGGAAACGGCGGTGCAGGTAGGCGACGTTCTCGGCGGCGCTCTGGCCGGCGCCCACGACGATGAACCGGGACGGGCCTCGCGCGTCTTCGGCGCCCTGTACGCCTGGCGCGCCCGCCGCCCCCACCCCGCTTTCCAACTCCCCGACTCTCGCCAGCAGTTCGGAGTTGTGCCAGACCCGGTCGCCACGCTCGACGCCTTCCGGCATGAGGGGACGCAGTCCGGTGCCGACGACGAGGTTGCGGGCCCGGTGGACCGCGAGCCCCTCGCCCGAACGGACCGTCACTTCCAGGTGGTCGACGACTCCTTCGCGGACGGCGGGCGCTACGCCGACGACCTCATGGCCGTAGGAGACCATGTGCTCGACCTTGGCCGCGGCCCACTCGAAGTACTCATGGAACTCCACCCGGAGCGGGAAGAGGTTCTTGTGGTTGATGAAGTCGATCAGCCGGCCCTTGCTCTGGAGGTAGCAGAGGAAGCTGAACTCGCTGGTCGGGTTCCGCAGCGTCACCAGGTCCTTGAGGAAGGAGACCTGCATGGTGGCGTCGTCGATCAGCATGCCGCGGTGCCAGCCGAAGCGGGGCTGCTGCTCGAAGAAGTGGGCGGTGACCGTCTCTTGCCGGTCGGCGCGCCGGTTGTGCTCGCCGAGTGCGATCGCCATCGCCACATTGGACGGCCCGAAGCCGATTCCGATGAGGTCAAGGACCGGTGAAGCGTCACCAGGTAGAACCTGCGACATGTCTCTCCCATCGTGCGGGCAGTCGCCTGTCGGGCGTGGGGGAAAACGCGAGGTGGGCATGCCGACGGAGCGGCACAACCGCGAACTTAGGTGAGCCTAAGCTAATCTTGCGAGGCTGTCGATAGGGCAACTACTGCCCATCGAGGGCCCGTTGAAAGCTAAGGTAAGGCTTGCTTTACTTACTTCGGATCAGTCCCCGCCGTTGAGGAGGAAGCCCATGCGGGTCGTCATGTTCGGCTACCAGACCTGGGGGCATCGCACCCTGCAAGCCCTCCTGGACTCCGAGCACGACGTGGTGCTGGTGGTGACACATCCCAAGAGCGAGCACGCGTACGAGAAGATCTGGAGCGACTCCGTCGCCGACCTCGCGGAGGAGCACGGCGTCCCGGTCCTCATCCGCAACCGGCCCGACGACGACGAGTTGTTCGAGCGTCTCAAGGACGCCGACCCGGACGTCATCGTGGCCAACAACTGGCGGACCTGGATCCCGCCGCGCATCTTCGGGCTCCCCCGGCACGGCACGCTGAACGTGCACGACTCGCTGCTGCCGAAGTACGCCGGCTTCTCCCCGCTGATCTGGGCGCTGATCAACGGGGAGCCCGAAGTGGGCGTCACCGCGCACATGATGAACGACGAGCTCGACGCGGGTGACATCGTCCGCCAGGAGGCGGTGCCGGTCGGACCCACGGACACCGCCACCGACCTCTTCCACAAGACGGTCGACCTGATCGCCCCGGTCACCGTCGGCGCGCTCGGCCTCATCGCCTCCGGGCAGACGGAGTTCACCCGACAGGACCGCTCCCAGGCGTCCTTCTTCCACAAGCGGTCCATCGAGGACAGCCGCATCGACTGGAACTGGCCGGCGGAGGACCTCGCGCGCCTGGTGCGCGCCCAGTCCGCCCCGTACCCGAGCGCCTTCACCCACCACCGGGGCAGGCGGCTGGAGGTCCTCGCCGCCGTGGTGTCCGAGGGCCGCTACGGCGGCACCCCGGGCCGCGTCTTCTACCGCGAGGGAGACGGCGTGGTGATCGTCGCCGGGGCGGACGCCCGCACCGGCCGCAACCACGGCCTGGCCATCACCCGCGTCCGCACCGAGGAGGGCAGGGAGTTGGCCGCGACCGACTACTTCACCTCCATGGGCGGCTACCTCACCGACCGGCCCTAAGCCACCCGCCGGTGGCTCGGTGAGCCGCACCAGCACGTGGCCAAGCTCGAAGACGGTCTTCGTCGCGCGATCTGTGTCGGTGCGGATCGACTGCCAAGCCTCCATCGGTGTGCTGTCCCGCTGGGAGCCCGCATGCGGGTATCCGTGTCCAAGGTTGAGCTGTATGTGACGATCCGCCGTGACCGTCGTGCCGGCCCGTCTGGTTCGGAGCCGATGTTGGTGCGGTTGGCGTCTCCCTGGGGAAATCCGCTACCGGCTGCGTTCCATACCCCGTGCCTACGGGATGACGAGTAGCTTGCCGGTGGTACGCCGAGCCTCCAGATCGCGGTGAGCCTGGGCGACCTCGGCGAGCGGGTAGCGGGCCGTCACGGTGGTCTCAAGCGCCTTGGTGCGCACCAATTCAAGCACGTCGGCGGCGCGTCGGAGCAGCTCGGACCGATCGGCGATGAAGTGCCCGAGGCTTGGCCGGATCAGGGTCAGCGAACCGCCCTGGGCGAGCCGGATGGGGTCGAAGGGCGGCACTGCACCACTCGCGGCGCCGAAGAGCACCAGGTGGCCGCGGGTTCGCAGGCTGGCGAGGCTCGCATCGAAGGTGTCCCTGCCAACGCCGTCGAAGACGACAGGCAGGCCTTGGCCGCTATGGAGCCGCTTCACCTCGGCCGCGAGATCGTCCACTGTTGAGTAGAGGATCACCTCGGCGGCCCCGGCGCGCCGCGCCAGCTGGGCCTTCTCCGGTGTCGAGGTCGTGCCGATCACTCTGCCGCCGAGATGGGTGATGAGCTGAGTCAGCAGAAGTCCCATGCCGCCGGCAGCAGCGTGCACGAGCACCGTGTCGCCTGGCTGGACCGGGTAGGCGTCTTTGACGAGGTAGTGCGCCGTCATGCCCTGCAACAGCACGGCGGCGGCGGCCTCGAAGTCGACGCCGTCGGGCAGGGGCACGAGCCGGGAGGAGTCCACGACGGCCTGCTCGGCATAGGTGCCGGGAATCTCCACCCAGCCGACCCGGTCTCCCACAGCGACGTGGGTGACGCCGGGTCCCACCTCGAGGACCGTGCCCGCGCCCTCAGTGCCCGGGGTGAAGGGCAGCGGGAGAGTGTACCGGCCCTGGCGGTGGTATACGTCGAGGAAGTTGACGCCGGACGCGGCGACCTCCACGACCGCTTGGCCCGGGCCCGGCGTCGGTTGATCGATATCGACCAGTCGCAGCACCTCGGGACCGCCCACTTCGGACACCTGAATCGCTCGCATGACCCCTCCTGAAACGGCAGACTTCCCTCACCAACTCCACTGGTGGCGATCCTATTTCCGCTCGCGGTGTGCCAGCTCGGGAGGTTCGGTGGGCCTGTCGAAGGAGGTCCGGCGTGTCACCGCGGAGGAGCCTGCTCCGCCTGGCGCGGTACCTGAAGTCGGCTGACCACGGATCGGCTCACCGGGCACCGAAAACGTCATGCACTTCGACACCGAATCAGTCGGAACCGAGCCGTGCACAGCCGAGGATCCCGGCCGCCAGAGCCAAGTTCGTGGTGCCGGCGCCTCAGAAATCGCGAACTTAGGCGCTTTGGTCGGCGACCACACCGGAGACAGCACCCGAGCCGAAATCGCCTGTGCCCGGTCGCTGGGCAAGCCCGTGCGGTTCACACACCCCGAAGTCGACCCTGACGCCTGACCGTCCGCTGCCAGGCATGAGGGCCGTGCACGGGGCGACCAAGACGGGCGTTGGTGCCGTAGAGGGACGGCGGTGTGCTGGGGCTGCTGGACCAGCCGTCACCCCACTACCCCGAAGTCAAGTTCTGCTCCGTGGAGACACTGAACTGCGGTGGCTGATCTTCTTTTTCGCCGCGCGCCAAGGGTCTGACGGGTCAGCTAGGGTGCAGGTCAGACCCAAGGCGTCACCGGCAGGAACGAACTGTCCTGCCGGCAGAGGTCCGTGCCGTCCGCCCGCTCGAGCCGGAGTTGGTAGTCGTAGTGGCGCAGGTAGTGGCCCGGGTAGTTGTACGACTCGAAGCGCGCCGAGCCGCTCGCCGTGCCGGTGCGGGCGATGAACGTGGCGTCCCGGGCGAACGTCGAGCTGCCGTCCTGGGGATCGAGGCGGGCGCGGAAGGAGTAGTGGCGCAGGTAGTTGCCGGCCGCGTCGCGGAACGAGCAGCCGCCCGGGTCGGCGAGGCCGGGCACGACGGTGAAGGTGGCCGCCTGCTTGACGGCGGTCGCGCTGGAGCCGGTCACCACCGGGAGGTCGACCAGCGAGGACTGCGTCCGCCAGTAGCGGGTGGGGTAGTTGGCCGACCGGAGGGAGCGGGTGACGTTCTTCGTGACGCTCACCCCGCCGGTCACCGTCTCCTTGACGACGGTGAAGTGGCGTGCCGTTCCGGAGACGACGGGCAGGGCCCTCGGCGCGCTCCAGGTGGCGAAGGTGTCGTAGCTGTCGCTGTAGTAGTAGGAGCCGTCGCCGTAGCCGTCGAAGAAGAGGCGCCAGGCGCCGTTGTCGAGCTGGACGAGGGCCGGTCCCTCCCGGTAGCTGCCCCAGCCCGCCCAGTCTCCGGTGCGGGAGATCGTGTACGGGCCGGTGAGGCGGGACGCGGTGCCGTACTCGATGTACTTGGTCGTCTCGTTCTTGGTGAAGGCGTGGTAGGTCGAGCCGAGCCGCACGATGAAGGTGTCGATGTGGTTCGCGCCGATGCCGGACAGGGCGACCGGTGAACTCCAGGCGGTGAGCGTGGAGTCGGCGGCTCTCAGCAGATACGGCGTGAAGATCCACTCGTTGTCGGCGGTCGAGCAGGACACGATGACGTTGACACTGCCGTCGGCGTCGACGAACCACTCCGGCGCCCAGGCGCGGGACAGGTTCGCGATCGGGACCGGGTGGTCGTACAGGAACGTCCAGTTGAGCCGGTCGGCGCTGCGGGCGAAGCCGATGGTGGTGCTGACGTCCTGCCAGGTGTGGGTGGTGTAGGTGAGGTAGTAGTAGCCGTCGGTGTGCTTGAGGACGCTCGTGTCGCGGATGCGGTTGCTCGGCGGGGTGTAGGCGGAGGCCTTCGCGAGCCGGAAGTCGGTGGCGTCGTCGGACTGGTAGACGTCGACGGTGCCGTCGTCGCTGTCGAGGAAGGGCACGATCGTGTAGCGGGTGGCCGAGCCGCTGGGCGGGGCGGCGGCGAGGGCCGTGCCGAGCAGACCGGGCGACTCGCCGAGGACGAGCGCCGAAAGGGGCAGGGCGGCCGTGGCGCGCAGCAGGGCGCGGCGGGACGGGGTGGGGGGACGTGAGGTCATGGTGCGGCTCTCCCGACGACTGCGTGGGGTCGGAGGGGGGATTCGGGCGTCCGGGGTTCAGGGGCCCGAGGGGTCGACATGCCGAACAGAGTTCGGAAAGTCGGTCAGAAAGTAGGGGCGGGACCATGGCCCGTCAATACCGCGTGGGACGCTCCCCCTACCGCCCGTCAGACGTTACCGTTCGGTAGACAACGCGCTCCCGGAGGTGTCCCGCAATGACGCTCGACCGTTCCGCAGGCCTGATCGACACTGCCCGTGCGCTGGCGGACGGCGAGGTGTCTTCCCGCACGCTGGTCGAGCAGACGCTGGCCCGGATCGAGGCGACCCAGGGCACCCTGAACGCGTTCCGCGTCGTCCGCGCCAAGGCCGCGCTCGCCGAAGCCGAGGCCGCCGACCGGGAGTTGGCGGAGGGAGTGCGCAAGCCCCTGCTCGGGGTGCCCCTCGCCGTCAAGGACGACATGGACGTGGCGGGCGAGCCGACGGCGTTCGGCTGCCAGGGCGAGCACCCGGTGGTCGCCGAGGACGGCGAGGCGGTACGGCGGCTGCGCGCGGCCGGCGCGGTGATCGTCGGCAAGACCAACACCTGCGAGCTCGGACAGTGGCCGTTCACCGAGGGCCCTGCCTTCGGCGCGACCCGCAACCCGTGGAGCACCGAGCACACCCCGGGCGGCTCCTCCGGCGGTTCGGCCGCCGCGGTGGCGGCGGGCCTGGTGCCGGCCGCGCTCGGCTCGGACGGGGCCGGATCGGTGCGCATCCCGGCCTCCTGGACCCATCTCGTCGGCGTCAAGCCGCAGCGGGGCCGTATCTCGACCTGGCCGCGCGGCGAGTCCTTCCAGGGCATCACCGTCAACGGCACGCTGGCCCGGACCGTGGCCGACGCCGCCCTGCTCCTGGACGCGGCGAGCGGCAACCACGCGCACGACCCGCACCGGCCGCCCGCCGTCGACGCCTTCGCCGCGGTGGGCCGCGACCCCGGCCGGCTGCGCGTCGCGCTCGCGCTGAAGCCGCCGTTCACCGCCGTGCCGGCCCGGCTGCGCCCCGAGATCCGCGCCCGGATCCTCGAACTCGCGGAGAAACTGGCGGGGTTGGGGCACACGGTCGAGGAGGCCGACCCGCCGTACGGACAGATCGGGCTGGCGTTCGTGCCGCGGGCCACCGCGGGAATCGCCGAGTTCGTCACCGACTCGCCCTTCCCCGCGCTGCTCGACCGGCGCACCCACGGCGCGGCCCGGCTGGGCCGGCTCCTCGGCGGCGCGCCGCTGCGGGCGGCCCGGCGCGCGGAGGCGGTCCTGCACCGCCGTATCGGCGGGTTCTTCACGACGTACGACGTCGTCCTCGCGCCGACGACGGCCGCGCCGCCGCCCCGGATCGGGGCCATGGCGCAGCTGAGCGGCTTCGCCACCGACCGCGCCATGATCGCCGCCTGCCCGTACGCGTGGCCGTGGAACGTGCTGGGCTGGCCCGGCGTCAACGTGCCGGCGGGCTTCACGCCCGGCGGGCTGCCGGTCGGGGCGCAGCTTCTCGGGCCGGCGAACAGCGAGCCGCTGCTGCTGTCGCTCGCCGCCCAGTTGGAGACGGAGCTGCGCTGGCACGAGCTGTGGCCGCCGCATCCGGAGCCGGAGCCGGTCGTGAACGCCACGGCCGGGTGATCGTGAACTCCACGGCCGGATGACCGCGTTCCGCCCGTACGCTGGCGGTATGGGCGATGCGTCGATGGTCGGGCTGATGGGGCGGGTCACCGGGACGGTCGGGCCGGGGCTGGTGGGCGAGGTGATCGTCCGGGTGCGCGGCGGCGCGGAGCACTTCCTGGCCCACCCGGCGCACGGGACCGGCCGGATCGCGCCCGGCACCGTGGTGATGATCGTGGAGTACCTGCCGCCGAGGACGGTCTACGTCACGGAGGCGTACGACGGTTGAGCCGATCGTCAAGACTGCGACAAGGATCCGTCAGCGGCTTCATAACGGGCTCGCGCAGGCGCACACTCCCTTCGTTCGGTGCCGAAAGGGCGCCATGCAAAGGGGGCGAATGCCGATGGTCGTCGGCGTCGTGGCGGGGGCGGCGGTTGTCGCCGTCCTCGTGCTGATCGGTCTGTTCAAGATGATGTGGCGGGTCGCGGAACCCAACGAGGCACTCGTCATCTCCGGCTCCACCCACCGTACGGAGGGCCTGGAGGAGGGCATGGGCTTCCGTATCGTCACCGGCCGGGGCACGTTGGTGCTGCCCGGCGTGCAGGTGGTGCGCAAGCTCTCGCTCGACCTCAACGAGACGGAGCTGCACGTGGACTGCGTGACCCACCAGGGCATCCCGCTCAAGGTGCGGGGCGTGGTCATCTTCAAGGTGGGCGACGACTTCGTGTCGATCGCCAACGCCGCTCGGCGCTTCCTGGACCAGCAGAAGCTGATGTCGGAGCGGGTGCACAACGTCTTCGCCGGTCATCTGCGGTCCATCGTGGGCGGGTTGACGGTCGAGGACATGATCCGCGACCGGGAGAAGCTCACCGGGCAGACCCGTGCCGCGTGCGGCACCGAGATGGAGAAGCTGGGGCTGATCGTGGACTCGCTCCAGATCCACGAGATCGAGGACCCGACCGGCTACATCCAGAACCTGGCGATGCCGCACGCGGCGGCCGTGCAGCGGGACGCGCGCATCGCGCAGGCGGAGGCCAACCGGCTCGCCACGGAGGCCGAGCAGGCGTCGTTCGCGCGGATGGCGGAGGCCACCCGGGACAGCGAGATCCTCCAGGCCGGCTACCAGGCCGAGCGGGACAAGGCGGCGGCGTCGGCCCGGCAGGCGGGGCCTCTCGCCGAGGCGGGCGCGCGCCAGGAGGTCGTCGTCCAGGAGACGCGGGTCGCCGAACTGGAGGCGCACCGGCGCGAACAGCAGCTCCAGGCGGACGTCCGCAAGCCCGCGGACGCGCAGGCGTACGAGAAGCGCACCCTGGCCGAGGCCGAGCGCGACGCCCGGATCTCGGCGGCGCAGGCCAAGGCGAAGGAGACGGAGCTCGCGGCGGCGGCGGAGGCGACGCGGGTCAAGGCGGCGGCGGGCGCGGAGGCCGAGGCGACGAAGACCCGGGGTGCGGCCACGGCCTCGGCGACCCGGGCCACCGGCGAGGCCGAGGCGGCCGCCGCCCAGGCCAAGGGCCTCGCGGCCGCCGAGGCGACCAAGGCCAAGGGCCTCGCGGAGGCGGAGGCCATCAAGGCGCGGGCCGCCGCCCTCGCAGAGAACCAGGAGGCCGTCGTCGCCCAGCAACTCGCCGAGAACTGGCCGGAGATCGTGCGCGCGGGCGCGTCCGCCTTCGGCAACGTCGACAACATGGTGCTGCTCAACGGGGCCGACGGCATGGCCGAGTTGTTCGCCAAGGCGCTGACGATGGGCGGGACCGGACTGGGGCTGGCGCGTCAGCTGCTGGCGTCCATGAACCAGACCGGGACGGCCGCGCAGGGCGGCCCCCTCAACGGGGTCCCGGCGCCGCCGCCCGCGCCGGCCGCGCGGAAGGTGCCGGTGGACGGGAGTTGACGCAGCACGCGGGCGCCCTGTGACCCCAGGGCGGCTCGGCCGAACGCGACGCACTACGGGGGCGGCCTCGACGACCGTCTAGGGTGCCCCCGTGACCGCGTCTACCGATGAGAACGTTCCCGGGCGCTTCGGCGTCTCCGCCACCGTCGAGGCCGACCCCCGCGAGGTCGGCCGTGTGCGCACCGAGTACTCCCCCGCGCACGACGGCGACCCCGATCCCGGCGAGATCGTCTGGACGTGGGTGCCGTACGAGGAGAACGACGGGCGGGGCAAGGACCGCCCGGTGCTGGTCGTCGCCCGCGAGGCGGCCGGGACCTTCCTCGCCGTGCAGCTGTCCAGCAAGCGGCATGACGGCGACCGGGAGTGGGTGCCGATCGGGAGCGGGCCGTGGGACCGGTCCGGGCGGGAGTCGTGGGTGGCCGTGGAGCGCGTCCTGCGGCTGCACGAGGACGGTATGCGCCGTGAGGCCTGCGCGCTCGACCGTATGCGCTTCAACCTGGTCCGCCACCGCCTGCACGAGCGCTACGGCTGGACCTGAAACGCGCGCCGGAAAGCGCCCAGCACCGTCTGTCCGGGGGTGCGGTCCAGCACCCCGAACACCACGTGCTGGAAGGTCCGCTCGAAGCGTCCGCCGGGGCCCAGCAGCGTCCGGAACGCGCCCGCGACCTGCGCGGGGTCGTTGCGGAACACCCCGCAGCCCCAGGCGCCGAGGACCAGCCGGCGGTAGCCGTGCGCCGCGGCCGTCTCCAGGACGCGTTCCGCGCGGACGGCGAGGGCGCGCGGCAGTTCGGCCGCCCGCTCCGGCGCGGTGCGCAGCACCACCCCGGCGTTCGGTGCGGCGGCGGTGAGGAAGCCGGCGGTCCAGGGCTCGTCCAGCAGGCGGCCCCGGTCGTCGCGGAAGACGGGCACCGCCGGTGAGTGGATCACCCGATCGGAGTAGAACGGGTCCCGGTGTGCCCGGTGGTGGTCGTAGAACCCCCGGGCCTCCAGCAGACAGGCGTACAGCGCGGAGGCGCGGCACAGGGCCTCCTCCTGGGCCTGGGCGCCGTTGAGGTAGCCGCCGCCGGGGTTCCGGGCGGAGGCGAAGTTGAGGACGGCGACGGGGGCGTGCGCCAGACGGCGGGCGGCCTCCAGACTGCTCTCACCGGTGACCTCGAGACACGGCCCGACGTGCGGCTCTACGGACGACTGGACGCGCCGCCCGACGCCCTGCCCGACGGGCGACTCGACCCAGTGCCCGACGCCCTGCCCGACGGGCGACTCGACGCGCCGCCCGACGCCCTGCCCGACGGGCGACTCGACGCGCTGCCCGACGCCCTGCTCGACGGACGGCTCGACGCGCTGCCCGACGGACGGCTCGCCCCGGTGCCCGACCTGCGGCTCTACGGACGGCTCAACGCCCTGCCCGACGGACGGCCCGACCCGGTGCCCGACGCCCTGCCCAACGCCCCGCCCGACCGGCGGAGCCCCCTCGGTCGACGGGACGGGAACAGGGTCCGGGCCCGTCATCCGGGTCCCGGCCCGCGCCGCCTCGACGGCCGCCGCGAGGGACACCTCGCGCCCGTCGGACGCGCGGTAGGAGCCCGCCGCGACGATGGCCTCCGTGTCCCGCGCGATACCGCGCAGCCGCGCGCTCATGGCGCCACCCCCGTGGACGCCACAGCCGCGTACCGCGCGGTCGTCCCCGCCCCGCCCGTCTCCCCCGTCGTGCTCATGCACGCATCGTCAGCGATGCTTGACGGGCGGTGCAACCGAGTTTTCCGGGCAGGAGAACACCTCGACCACAGCTCGACAACAGACCGGGAACGCCCCGGAAACTGCCCGGAAGGAGAGATTCCGAGTCCCCGATGCGCCGCTTTGCACCCTTGTGCGAATGAGCCCGAGGGTCTTGGGTGGGACGGAGTGATGCCGGTCGGGCCCCACCGACGCCGGACCGGTGGCATGGTGGAATCTCAGGAGG
The DNA here is from genome assembly GCF_042890065.1 of Streptomyces sp. NPDC002328. Lineage (NCBI taxonomy): Bacteria > Bacillati > Actinomycetota > Actinomycetes > Kitasatosporales > Streptomycetaceae > Streptomyces > Streptomyces sp. NPDC002328. Next base: position 466,348 of record NZ_JBIARQ010000005.1, read on the forward strand.
ATCCCGACATGTCCGACATATCAAGCGCCGCTTCGGTGGGCGACTGTACGAAGCCCCGTACATCCCTCACCGAAGCCGAGGTGGAGGCCCTCGTCAGGGGCATCTGCTTCAAGACCGGACCGCCCCGCACGGTCGGGGCCGAGCTGGAATGGCTCGTCCACGACGGGCGGGAGCCACGGCTCCCCGTGGCACCCGATCGACTCCAAGCGGCCTACGCCGCACTGCGGCCCCTGCCCCTGAGCTCGGCGCTCACCGTCGAACCCGGCGGTCAGCTGGAGCTCAGCTCGCCGCCCGCCGCCTCCCTCATGGAGTGCGTCGACACCCTCCGCGCCGACCTGGCAGCCGTCCGCGCGGTCCTGGACCGGGAGGGACTGGCCCTCGCCGGACTCGGCACCGACCCCTGGCACCCGCCCCGCCGGTTCCTGCACGAACCCCGCTACGACGCGATGGAGGCCCACCTCGACCGCGCGGGCCCGGCCGGCCGGGCCATGATGTGCACCTCGGCCTCCGTCCAGGTCTGTCTGGACGCCGGCCACGAAGAACCCGGCCCGCTGGGACACGGACGGCGCTGGCGGCTGGCCCACACACTGGGCGCGGTCCTGGTCGCCGCATTCGCCAACTCCCCGCTGCTGTGCGGCTCGCCCACCGGCTGGCGCTCCACCCGGCAGCTGCTGTGGACGCGGATCGGTCCGGGCCGGGCGGGCGCGCCCGCCCCGCACGCCGAACCGCGCGCCGCGTGGTCCCGGCGCGTCCTGGACGCCCCGGTCATGTGCGTCCGCCGCGACGACGGCCCCTGGGAGGTGCCCCACGGACTGACGTTCCGCGAGTGGACGCGGACGGGGACGCCCACCCGGGCGGACCTCGACTACCACCTGTCCACACTGTTCCCGCCGGTCCGGCCGCGCGGGCACCTGGAACTGCGCATGATCGACGCCCAGCCGGGCGAGGACGGCTGGATCGTGCCGGTGGCGGTGACGACGGCCCTGTTCGACGACCTGGAGGCCGCCGAGAGCGCCTACCGCGTGGTGAAGCCGCTGGAGGAGCGGGCGCTGTCCCTGCCCGCCCCGCACAACCCGCTGTGGACCGACGCGGCCCGGGACGGGTTGGCCGACCCCGAGCTGCGGGAGGCCGCCGTCGCCTGCTTCACGACGGCCCTGGAGGCGCTGCCCCGGCTCGGCGCGTCGGACGCCGTCCTGGACGCCGTCGCCGCGCACCTGGACCGCCTCGTCCTGCGGGGCCGCTGTCCCGCCGACGACCAGCTCGACCGACTGCGTGGCACGGGCCGCGCGCACGGGAAGGACACCCCCGCATGACCGCCCCTGTCTCCCGGTCCTCCGCCTCCCGGCCCGCCGCGCCCGACTCCCCCGCGCCCGGGTCCCCCGCGCCCGGGTCCCCCGCGCCCGCGTCCCCCGCGGCCGGATCCCCCGAGCCCGCCGACGCCGAGGCGCTGCGTGAGCGGGCGCTCGGCTCCCTCATCGCCGCCCGCGAGCGCACCACGCTCCTGACGAGCTGCGTCGAGGAGCCCGACCTCACCGCGCAGCACTCCCCGCTGATGTCCCCGCTGGTGTGGGACCTCGCCCACATCGGCAACCAGGAGGAGCTGTGGCTGCTGCGCGCGGTGGCCGGCCGGGACGCGATGCGCCCGGAGATCGACGGCCTGTACGACGCGTTCGAGCACCCGCGCTCCGAACGGCCCTCGCTGCCGCTGCTGCCGCCCGCCGAGGCCCGCGCGTACGCGGCGGAGGTGCGCGGCCGGGCCCTGGACGTGCTGGAGTCCGCCGACTTCCACGGCACGCGGCTGACCGAGGCGGGCTTCGCCTTCGGGATGATCGCCCAGCACGAACAGCAGCACGACGAGACGATGCTGATCACCCATCAGCTGCGCACCGGCCCGCCGGCGCTGACCGCGCCCGACCCGGACCCGGCCCCGCTGTTCACCGGCCCGGCCGAAGTCCTCGTCCCCGGCGGCCCGTTCATGATGGGCACCTCGGGCGAGCCATGGGCGCTGGACAACGAACAGCCCGCGCACGAACGGGAGGTGGCCCCGTTCCACATCGACACCACCCCGGTGACGAACGCCGCCTACCAGGCGTTCATCGAGGACGGCGGCTACGACGACGAACGCTGGTGGACGCCTCAGGGCTGGTCCCACATACGCGCCCACTCCGTCCGGGCCCCGCTGTACTGGCGCCGTGACGGCAGGCAGTGGCTGCGCCGCCGCTTCGGCGTCACCGAGGTCGTCCCGCCGGACGAGCCGGTGCTGCACGTGTGCTGGTACGAGGCCGACGCCTACGCCCGCTGGGCCGGACGCCGGCTGCCCACTGAGGCCGAGTGGGAGAAGGCCGCCCGCCACGACCCGATGACGGGCGGCTCCAGGCGCTACCCGTGGGGCGACGCCGATCCCACGCCCGAGCACGCCAACCTGGGCCAGCGCCATCTGCGCCCCGCCCCGGCCGGCAGCTACCCGGAGGGAGAATCGCCGCTCGGGGTACGGCAGTTGATCGGCGACGTATGGGAGTGGACGGCGAGCGACTTCCAGCCGTACCCGGGCTTCCGGGCGTTCCCGTACAAGGAGTACTCGGAGGTGTTCTTCGGCCCCGAGCACAAGGTGCTGCGCGGCGGTTCCTTCGCGGTGGACCCGGTGGCCTGCCGGGGCACGTTCCGCAACTGGGACTACCCGATCCGGCGGCAGATCTTCGCCGGCTTCCGCACGGCCCGCTCGGGGACCGTCTGATGTGCCGTCACCTTGCCTTCGTGGGCGACGAGGAGCCGCTCGGCCGGCTTCTCGTGGACCCTCCGCACGCCCTGTACCGGCAGTCCTGGGCCCCCCGGCGACAGCGGTACGGCACGGTCAACGCCGATGGTTTCGGCGTGGGTTGGTACGCCGAGGGCGATCCGGCGCCGGCGCGCTACCGCCGGGCCGGTCCCATCTGGGCGGACCTGTCCTTCGCCGACCTGGCGCGCGTGGTGCGCAGCCGGGCGGTGCTGGCCGCCGTGCGGGACGCGACGCTGGCCGGGGCCGACGCGGAGGCCGCCGCGGCCCCGTTCGCCGCCGGGACCTGGCTGTTCAGCCACAACGGGGCGGTCAAGGGCTGGCCGCGCTCCCTGGAGCGGCTCGTGCGGACCCTGCCGGCGGCGGACGTGCTGTCGATGGAGGCCCGCAACGACTCGGCGTTCGTGTGGGCGCTGGTCCTCGCCCGGCTGCGCGCCGGGGACACCGGCGCCCAGGCGCTCGCCGACACCGTGCAGGAGGTCGCCGCGGCGGCGCCCGGCTCCCGCCTCAACCTCCTGCTCACCGACGGCGACACGATCACCGCGACGGCCTGGGGCGACACCCTCTGGCACCTGACGGAGCCCGGCCGCACGGTCGTCGCCTCCGAACCCCACGACGACGATCCGCGCTGGCAGGAGGTCCCGGACCGGACCCTGCTCACGGCGACCCGCACCGAGGTCCTCCTCACCCCGCTGAAGGACCCGGGCGCGGACGCCGCGACCGCACCATCCAAGGAGACCGGCACGTGAGCCCGTTCCAGATCACCCGCACCCTCCCCGAGGACGCCACGGACGCCGCCCTGCGCGCCGACGTCCTCCACGGCCTGACCAGCACCCCGAAGACGCTCCCGCCGAAGTGGTTCTACGACGCGCACGGCAGCGAACTCTTCGAACGGATCACCGAGTTGCCCGAGTACTACCCGACCCGCGCCGAGCGGGAGATCCTCGTCGACCGCGCCGGCGAGATCGCCGCCGCGACCGCCGCGCGCACGCTCGTCGAACTCGGCTCGGGCTCCTCGGAGAAGACCCGCCATGTGATCGACGCGCTGACGGATCTGCGGGCGTACGTGCCCGTCGACGTCAGCGAGAGCGCCCTCACCGGGGCCGGACAGGCGTTGGCCGCCGAGCGGCCCGGCCTGGAAGTCCACGCCGTCGTCGCCGACTTCACCGCCCCGCTGTCGCTGCCGGACACCCCCGGCCCGCGCCTGCTGGCGTTCCTCGGCGGCACCATCGGCAACCTCCTCCCGGACGAGCGGGCCGCCTTCCTGGCCTCGGTCCGCTCGCTGCTGGCGCCGGGCGACGCGCTGCTGCTCGGCACCGACCTGGTGAAGGACGAGGGGGTGCTGGTCCGGGCGTACGACGACGCGGCCGGGGTGACGGCCGCGTTCGACAAGAACGTCCTGGCCGTCGTCAACCGCGAGCTGCGCGCCGACTTCGACCCCGGCGCCTTCGAGCACGTGGCGCTGTGGGACGCGGAGAACGAGTGGATCGAGATGCGGCTGCGCTCGCTCACCGAGCAGACCGTGAAGATCCACGCGCTGGACCTGGCCGTGGACTTCGCGGCCGGCGAGGATCTGCGCACGGAGGTGTCGGCGAAGTTCCGGGAGGACGGGGTGCGGGCCGAACTGCTCGCGGCCGGCCTGGAGTTGAGCCACTGGTGGACCGACCGCGAAGGGCGCTTCGCGCTGTCGCTCAGCGTGGCGCGCTGAGCGAGGGCGGCTGACCGTCCGGGGCCTGCGATCCGGTCGCGGGCCCCGGGCCTCTCGGCGTCGACGGAGCGAGCCGGTCGTCGTCGCCGGCCACGTCCAGGCAGTCGACGAAGTCGACGAACCCGGACCGCTCCAGGCCTTCGGCGACCAGGAACTCGTCCTGCGAGTGGCTGCGGAGCAGGCACATGTCGTAGCGGGCGACCGTCGGCAGCGAGTCCTGCTCCTCGCTCGTCCGGTACTCGTGCCGGCCCGCCAACTGGCAGGACTCGTAACGGACCAGCGGGCCTCGCGGCCCCACCGTGTAGCGGTGCGCGCGGACTTCGGAGGAGAAGTCCTTGAAGGCGATCCCGGTGTCGTCGCAGTCGCTGAAGTGGACGGTGCCGCTGCGCCACGCGCTGTCGATGATCCGCACATCGGGGTTGCGCACCTCGAACCGGATGTCCTGGGCGTGGAAGCGCTGCACCGAGTCATGGTGGCCGGTGACGGGGAAGCGGAAGAACGTGCTGGTGGTGCCGTACTCCTCGGTGCTCTGGGGGCGGGTACCGGTGATGATGTACGAGCCGCCCCGGCAGGTGATCGACCCGCCGTAGGGGAACTCCAGGAAGTTCCCCCATTCGTACTCCACCTTCATGTCGGTGAACCAGTAGTTGAGGAACTGGTCCTGGTCGTTGGGGTCCGCCTGGCCGCGCCGGGTGAGGCCGGAGTAGAGGAACGCCTTGCGGTAGCCGCCGCCGACGCGGCAGGCCTCCCACCGCATCTCGGAGTTGGTGTTGGTGCCGGACAGGGCGATCCCGTACTCCCACTCCCCCATCCACTCGCACTCCGAGAAGCGGTAGTCCTGCGCCTTGCCGGTGGAGTACGAGTCGAAGAAGGAGGCGCCCGGCGTGGCCGAGCGGAACTGCATGCGCTCGAAGGAGACGTTGGACCAGATGTCCTCGTTGCGGCACAGGTAGGAGCCGGGCCCCTGGGCCGGGCGGAAGACGAGGGTGGTCATCCGCTTGCCGGCTCCGGAGAAGCGCAGCCCGCTGGCCGGCCCCAGCGGCGGGACGCCGTTCAGCAGGGCGTGCGGGCGGGTGATGAGGTACTCGCCCGCGGGGATCTCGATCACGGTGCGTCCGACGCCGCGGGTGACCCGGGCGGCCGCCAGCGTGTAGGCGGCGATGAACGCCCCGCTGTCGTCGGTCCGTCCGTCGCCGACCGCGCCGAGGTCGGCGACGTTGATCACCCGGGACCGCCGGGCGGTGGCGGAGACCTCCCGCCCGCCGCCGCCGACGACGACGTCGGGCGGGGCCACGGGGCGGTGCCCCGGCGCGGCGGCGGCGGAGGCGCTCGTGGCGGTCAGGGCGGTCGCGGCCAGGACCGACGCCCCGCCACGCAGAAGCTGCCGACGGCTGACAGGGGACATCCCGCCTCCCCGTTCTGCCATAATTGCCTTCTTTCCAGCGATTTCTTGCTAAAGGAGATAAATGACCGAGTTTGCCGAGGCGCTCAGACATCTGTCGGCGGCACAGAAGCCCGCGAAAGGGGTCTCGCTCTACACCCTGTTCGTCAACCGTCCGGCCGGCCGGGTCCTGGCCGCGCTGGCCTACCGAGTGGGGGCGACGCCCAATCAACTGACCGTCCTCAGCGCGCTGTTCACCTTCCCGGCGCTGGCCGCGGTGGCCCTGGTGCCGCCCGGGCCGACGATGGCGCTCTGCGTCGGGGCGGCCCTGGCGGTGGGGTTCTTCCTGGACTCGGCGGACGGTCAGCTGGCGCGGGGGCAGCGCTCGGGGAGCCCGTCGGGCGAATGGCTCGACCATGTCCTGGACTGCGTCAAGATCGTCGCCCTGCACCTGGTGGTGCTGGTGTCGTTCTACCGCTTCTTCACCCTGCCCAGCCCGGCCTTCCTGCTGGCGCCGATGCTCTTCCAGCTCGCGGCCGTGGTGATCTTCTTCGCCGGGATCCTGACGGAGAAGCTCAAGTGGCGTACGTCGGGGGGCGATCCGGCCGGATCGCCCCCGGCGCTGCGCTCCGTGCTGCTGCTGCCGGTCGACTACGGGCTGACCTGCCTCGCGTTCCTACTCCTTGGACGCCAGGACGTCTTCCTTGCGGTGTACTGCGCGCTGCTGCTCGCCCACGTGGTGTTCATGGCCGCCTTTCTCGTGAAGTGGTTCCGGGAGCTGCGCTGAGGGAATCGTCGGCGGCTCGTGCGCGGAGAGCAGTTTCAGCGCTCCGCGCAGCAGGGTGCTGGAGGTGTGCGCGGTATAGGGGAAGTAGACGACCTCGACGCCGACCTGGGCGAAACGGCGCTCGTACTCCTCCCACTTGGGCGTCCCCTGCCAGTCGTCGCCCTTGAAGATGACGTGGAAGCCGAGCCGCTTCCACGTCATCAGCTTGTCGACCTCCGACTCCACGACGACCTCGTCGACGTAGCGCACGCTGCGGACGATGTCGAGCCGCTCGGCGAGCGGGACGACGGGGACCTTGCCCTTCAGCCGCACGGTCAGGTCGTCGGAGGTGACCCCCGCGACGAGGCGGTCGCAGTGCCGGCGCGCCTCCCGCAGGATGTTGAGGTGCCCGATGTGGAACAGGTCGTATACGCCGGGCGCGAATCCGATGCGGGTCATCGCGTCTCCCCTGTCTTCCGGTCGGCGGTGGCCGCCTCGGACGGCGCGGTCGGCGACGGTTCGCCCGCCGCCCGCTGCGCGGTCCTCGGCGCGGTCGCGGACACCGAGCGGGACTTGGCCGAGGTGTTCGTCCCGTCCGTCACCTCGATCGTGTACTGGTGGCGGGCGCCGTCGTTCACGGAGTCGGTGTAGGTCAGCTGCGGGCGGTGCCAGTAGGTGGACGACTCGGTCTTGCGGGCCACGAGCTTGCCGTCCCGGTAGACGCGGTACGTCAGCGCGGCGTCGTCCCGGTCCCAGGCGGCGCGCCAGGCGAGGGTGACCCGGCCGGGGTCGGTGTCGGCCACCGTGAGGGCCGGGACGGCGGGCGCACCGATGTCGCGCGGGCCGAAGCGGGTGATGCCCTGCTGCGGCACGTCGTTGACCCGGGTGAACTCGCCGCCCACCCACAGGTGGCCCTTCGACACCGCCAGGGCACGGGGCCCGACCTGCTCGCCCAGACCGTCGTTGGTGTCGGGGAACCAGTGCAGGATGTGCCGGTCGTTCAGCGACTGGGCCAGCAGGTGCTGGCGGTCGCCGCGCTCGGGGAAGCCGCCCGGCGTCTCGTGGCAGTCGTGCGCGTGCGAGGCGCTCAGCAGGACGCCCTTCCAGGGCACCAGGGCCTGGGTCGCGCCCCGGCAGGTGTCCTTCCAGACCATGGTGCCGTTGGCGAGGAGGCCGGCGATGCGTCCGTCGAAGATGCCCGGCCCGTGGCCCTCGGCGCCCACGTAGAAGCGGGTCTTGTCGCGGGCGATCGCCTTCACCGACGACTCGCGCGGGAACCAGCCCGGGTAGGTGAGAAGCGTCTGGCCGCTGGTGGCGTGCAGGGCGACCAGCGAGCGGGCGGGCCGGCCGTTGACGACCTCGAAGTCGCCGCCGACGAAGACCCGGTTGTGCGAGGTCGCGGCGGACAGGGCGCGCACCGGGTGGTCGATCTGCGCCTTGAACGGCAGCAGCGCGCCCTTGGTGGTGAGGGCGGCGACGCGGTTCCTGACCTGGCTGCCGACGCGCCCGAAGTCGCCGCCGAGGTAGACCGTGCGGTCGGTGACGTCGATGGCGCGGACGGTGGCGGACACCGTCGGCCGGAAGTCCTTGCGCAGCGTGCAGCTCTTCGTGTCGAAGGCCACGGCGCTGGCGGCGGTGGCGGAGCCGACGCGGTTGAAGGAGCCGCCCACGTACAGCACCTTGCTGTCGGGCGAGACCTTCAGGGCCCGCACGGTGCGGCCGAGGCCGGTGAACGCCGGTGCGCAGGGCAGGAGTTTGCCGGTCCTGGAGTCGAACGCGGCGAAGTTGCGGCGGCTCACCTCGCCCTGGCCGGGCGCGGCGCCCGGCGGGCGGACCGAGTCGAAGGTCCCGCCGACGAAGACGACGCCGTTCGCGGCGGCCATCGACCAGACGATGCCGTTGGTCTGCCAGGTGTCCAGCGCGTCGGCGGAGACCGGGGGCGTGACGTCGGCGGCCACGGCGAGGGAGGCGTCCAGCAGGGCGGTGGTGCACGCGAGGGCGGTGACGGCGGCAGCCCGGGTGACCGGTTTCGTACGGAGCTTTCTCAGGTGCAAGGCGAACCCCGGATGGCAGTGGTGTGAGTGGTACGAGGGGAATGGCGCCGCTGGGTTCGTTCGGACGGTGCGACCGTGTCCGGTCTCATGCGGCGCGGCGGCGCAGCACTCCGACCAGTTCGCTCACCCTCAGCGACGTCCGATAACGCCACAAAGTAGTAGCAAATACACACATTCCCAAGACCATCCCGACGGCGAGTCCTGACGGAGTGTCACCTGCCGCCATCCGGCCGGTTCCCGCGGCCACGGAGACCACCAGGGCGATGACGACGGCGTTCGTGTAGCCGCCGTCGACGGTGGTGAAGCCGAGCCGCCGGCGGATGAGCACGGCGGCCGCGAGGTTCTCCACGACGATGGCCGCGCCCCAGGACACGGCGGCCCCGAGCACGCCCCAGGCCGGCACGGCGAGCAGTCCGACGGTCAGCTGCACGGTGAACGCCACGGCGGTGACGGCCAGATGCCATGAGCTGCGGCCCGCCATCAGCAGCACGGTCTGGGCGTTGCCGACCGCCACGTTGACCATGGAGGCGGCGCACAGCACCGCCAGGGCGGACGCGCCGACGGCGAACTCCGGCCCGAACACGGACAGTACGGTGCGGGGGAAGCCGGCGACGAGGAGGAACAGGGGCCAGGAGAAGAGCACGATCCAGCCGGTGGAAACCCGGTGCAGGTGCCGTGCCTCGGTCAGATCGTCGACGGCGAGCAGCCGGCTGACCTCGGGGGCCACCGAGAGCCGGACGGCGAGCTGGACGAGGGTGCAGGCGGTGACGACGCGGCCGATCGCGGTGTAGACGCCGGCCTCGTCGGCCGTGGCCAGGGCCGAGAGCAGCAGGACGCCGACCCAGACGGCGCTGATGTCGAAGACGGAGGAGACCGCGCGGGGCGCGGCGAAGCCCCAGAAGGCGCGCCAGGACACGGGAGCGCGGGGCGCGTCGCGGTCCGGGACGGGGCGGCGGGCGCGGCAGCGGCGCAGGGTGACCCAGGCGGCGAAGAAGCCCGCCAGCGCGGGCAGCAGCCAGGCCGCGGCGAGGGAGAGCAGCCCGGGGGCGAGGAAGGCCAGGGGGAGCGCGATCAGCACCCGCAGCACCGGTTTGCCGATCTGTTCCACACCGACGAACGGCACCACCGTGCCGTAGCCGCGGGTGGCGCCGAGCAGGATCATGCCGACGGTGGCGGCGGGCAGGAAGAGCCCGAAGAGGCGCACCAGGGCGACGGCGTCGGCGGGGGGCAGGTCGGGCAGGAGCGCGGTGGCCACGGCCGGCGACAGCACCAGCGGCACGGCGGCCGCGGTGGAGGCCAGGGCCGCCGGCAGGACGGCGGTGCGCAGCAGCGCGCCCACCGAGCGGCCGTCGTCGACGGCCAGGTCGCGCGGGACGAAGCGGACGAGGCCGGTGTCCGCGCCGAGCTTGCAGGTGTTGCTGAGGATGGTGAACAGGGCGACGCCGGTGAAGACGGCTCCCGCCCCGCTCGCCCCGACGGCCCGGGTGATCAGGCCGACGAGGAGGAACGAGAAGACGGCGTTGGCGAGGGAGCCCGCCATGCCCCACCATCCGCCCCTGGCGGCCGCGGCCACCCCGCTCGGGGCCGGGGCCCCGGAGCGGGCGGTCGCGGGCGCTGCGGGGGCGGTCACCGGCGGGAGACCGTGAGCGAGCCGTCCTGCGCGGGGAGTTCCATGGTGGAGGTGTCGGCGTGCGACGGGGCGGCGTACTTCGGACGGCGACGCAGGGCGCGCAGACCGCGGCGCGGGCGCCCGGCGTCGAGGACGGCTCCGAGGAGCCGCCCGCCGGAGCACTCGATCAGCTCCTGCACCTGCTTCAGCTCGTCCCGGTGGGTGCGGCCCAGGCCGACGACCACGAGGACGCCGTCGACGCGCTGGGCGATCGCCAGGGCGTCGGCCTGCGCGAGGAACGGGCCCGTGACGACGACGGTCGACGAGTCGGCCTCGGTGAGTCCGCCGGCCTCGGCGGTCGTGATCCTGCGGGTGCGCGCGGAGGTGCCGCCGCTCGACGAGAAGGCGAGCCGGCCGGCGACGTCGGCGTCGACGAGGACGCTTCCGGCGGGCAGGAACGCCTCCTCCAGGGTGGGCGCCTCGTACGGCATCAGCGGGAGCTGGCCGGCGAGGCCCGAGGTGTCGGGGGCGGCGTCGAGCAGCAGCACGTCGCCGCCGTTCTCGGCGAGGGCGGCGGCCAGGTTGGCGCCGACCTCCTCGGCTGCGCCGCCGCGCCGGGGCGACACGACGAGGACGTGACCTGGACCGGCGTGGCCGCCGAGCTGCCGCAGCCGGAAGGCGAGGGCCCGGTACGCCTCGGTGCGGGCGCCGCCCGAGCGGCCGACGGTCAGCAGCGCGTCGTCCGCGCCGTCGCCGGAGGGCAGCAGGCCGAGCACGGGAGCGCGCAGCGCGGCCTGTACCTCGCCGACCGTCCGGACGCGGGTGTCCAGCGCGCTGCGCACCCAGGCGAGCACGATGCCGAGGAGGAGGCCGCAGGCCAGGCCGAGGCCGAGCAGGGTCCGCAGACCGGGCCCGGCGGGCATGGCGGGGACCGCGGCCCGGCGGACGACGTCGCCGCCGTCGGTGTCGCGGGCGCGGATGTCCAGGACGCGCTTCTGGAGGTTGTAGAGCTGGTTCTGCGCGGCGGGCTTCGCCGTCGCCTTGTCCAGCTGCTCCTTCGCCAGCCGCTGGTTCAGCACGGTGATCTGCTGCTCCAGCGCCTCGGTGGCCCGCTGCACGGTGGCGTCGTTGCGCGTCTTGCGGTCGGCGAGGTAGGCCTCGGCGAAGGCGTTGGCGCCGCGCGCGGCGCGGGCGGGCGCCTGGGCGGTGAACTCGAAGCGCAGCACCTGGGACTTCTGCGGGTTGGTGACCCGCAGCCGGGCCCCGAGCGTGCCGGCGTCGCTCTCCGGCCGGCCGAGGACGCGGGCCGCGCGCAGGGCGACGGTCGCACTCGACGCGATCCGCTGCTCGGTGCTCATGCTGACCTGGTTGTCGGCGGCCACGCCGACCGAGCCGAACGGGTCGGTGGTGGAGCGTACGAGGACTTCGCTGGTGGAGGTGTAGGTGTGGGCGCGGTCCAGGGACAGGGCCGAGCCGCCGGCCAGTCCCAGCAGGACGCCCAGCGCGATCAGGCCGCGGTGGCGCAGGAGCCGGCGCAGTTGATCGCGTAGTTGGTCCGGCTCGTCGTACCGGTCGTCGAGGTGGATGGGGCCGGTCACGGGTGCCCTCCTGTTCCGGGGATCGATGCTTGACGGATGGGTGCGCTCGGCACCGCCGATGAGGGAAGCCGGGATGCCCGGGCGGTGGGGGTGCTGATGAGCAGCGGGATGACCACCAGCAGCGTCAGCGGGCCCGCGATGCCGAGCAGGCTGCCGCGCAGGAAGACCATCTGGTAGAAGGCGAAGGCGGGGACCAGGAGCGCGGCGACGGTGCCCGCCCGGTCGCGCAGCCGGTGGCGGATGTCGTCCACCCGCCGTGCGGCCGCGCCGAACAGGGAGAACACGACGACCACCGCGAGGGGGCCGCCCCACAGGTAGCTCTCGACCCACAGGGGCGCGGAGAGGTTGAGGAACTCATAGCCCGCGTACTCCGCCAGGGTCTTGCCGGTGTCGTCCGGCTTCCCCGGCCACATCGAGCGGGGCACCATGAACAGCGGCGGGCCGAGGACGTCCTGGGGGGAGAACCCGTGCTCCCCCGCGTAGTCGAGGCCGGTCTGCACCTGCTGGAAGGCGTCGTAGTCGCCGTTGACGGTGAACTGCTCGGCCAGCGAGACGACGGCGACGTCCTCACGGTCGCTGTAGCGGAAGTAGTCGCTGTAGGGGAAGACGAACAGCAGGACGGCGAGCAGTCCGGCCGCGGTGACGCGGAAGGGCCGCGTCCGGCACAGCCGGGGGACGGTGAACAGCAGGGCGAGCAGGACCATGCCGGCCCAGAACCGCGGTTTGCTGATGGGGTTGTTGACGACGACGTTGAGGGCGACGAGCGCGGGCAGCAGCAGCCACCGCGCGCCGCGCAGCCAGCGGTCGCCGCCGGGCGCGCGCGGGATCCGCAGCAGGCCGAGCAGTGCCCAGAAGGCGGGCACGGACAGCGACCAGCTGAGCAGGGACTGCATGAAGGCGTCCTGCCCGTTGTTCATCGCGCCGACTTCGGTGATGGCCTGGCGGCTGGTGAAGTAGGCGGCCAGGCGGCCGGGTTGGCCCGAGATGAGCAGGGCCGTGCCGGCGAGGGCGAGCACGCAGAGCGCCAGCAGCCGCCAGGGCGCGATCCGGCGGGAGAGGCCGCGTTCGAGGAGCCCCGGCGGGGCGGGGACCGGGCGGGCGGCGAGGTCGCGCTCGCGCCGGGCGGCGAGGGCGGCGCCCGCGCTGTAGGCGAGGAGCCCGAGTTCGACGACGGCCACGGCGGCGACGGCGGTGCGCTCGCCGGTCCGGTAGGGCCAGGGGTAGACGTCGGAGGCGAGCATGGCCACCGGCGCGAGACCGAGCCAGATGTAGGCGAAGACCCAGAAGCCGAAGGCGACGAGCCGCACCGTGGGCGCGGTGAGCACCCGGGCGAGCGCGCCGCCGGTGTGCGCCACGACGACGGCTTGCAGAGCGAGTGCGACCGACATCTGCACGGGCTGCGACTGGAGGATCAGCCCCGGCAGCAGGACGGTCAGCACCACGGCCCAGAGGGAGACCGCAGCCACACTGCGGACGCGAGCGTCCTGCATCCCGACCTCTCTGCCGAGCGAGTATTCAGGCTGAAACATCACTGAAAGATATATAGCGCCCATACTGCGCAATTCGCCCCAGGCGCGCACGGAACATCATCGGGTGATTGTGGATATTCCGACGGCGTGCCATTTGTCCCAAATCATGACAAATCTGCATAACTTATCGCACATCACATCCCCGTGACCTCAGAGGAGTTGTGCGCATGAGCCAGCAGGTCGACGTCGTCGTCGCCGGAGGCGGCGGATTCATCGGTGGTCATCTCGTGGGCGACCTGCTTGCCCAGGGACTGACCGTCCGCTGTGTCGACATCAAGCCGCGGCACGAGTGGTACCAGGCCCACGAGGACGCCGAGAACACGGTCGCCGACCTGTCGCTCCTCGACAGCGCGCGCACGGCCGTCGAGGGCGCCCGCACGGTGTACATGCTCGCCGCCGACATGGGCGGCATGGGCTTCATCGAGAACAACAAGGCCGCCTGCATGATGTCGGTGCTCACCAGCACCCACATGCTCCAGGCCGCGCACGAGGCCGGTGCGGAGCGCTACTTCTACTCCTCCTCCGCCTGCGTGTACGCCGCCGCCAAGCAGACCGACCCCAACCTCACCGCGCTGCGCGAGGAGGACGCCTACCCGGCGCAGCCGGAGGACGGCTACGGCTGGGAGAAGCTCTTCTCCGAGCGCATGTGCCGCCACTACGCCGAGGACTTCGGCTTCGTCACCCGCGTCGCCCGCTACCACAACGTGTACGGCCCGCACGGCACCTGGACCGGCGGCCGGGAGAAGGCGCCGGCCGCGGTGTGCCGCAAGGTGGCCGAGGCGGCCGTCTCCGGGGAGCACCGGCTGGAGATCTGGGGCGACGGGCAGCAGAGCCGCTCCTTCATGTACATCGACGACTGCGTCCGCGGCAGCCAGACGATCCTCAACGGCGACAGCGGCGTCCCGGTCAACCTCGGCTCGTCGGAACTGGTGACGATCAATCAGCTCGTCGACATCGTCGAGGAGATCGCCGGTGTCCGCTGCGAGCGCACCTACCGGCTCGACGCCCCGCAGGGGGTGCGCGGCCGCAACTCCGACAACGCCCTGATCCGCGAGATCTACGGGTGGGAACCGTCGGTGGCCCTCGCCGACGGCCTGGAGAAGACCTACGCGTGGGTCTACGACCAGGTCAAGCGCGCCCAGCAGTGACCGGCGCCGACACCGACGAGAAGGGGGGCGGGGAGAGCCGATGAGGATTCTCGTACACGACTACAGCGGGCATCCCTTCCAGGCCCAGTTGAGCCGCGAGCTCGCCCGCCGCGGTCATGACGTCGTCCACTCGACGTGCACGGCCTACGTCTCCGGCAAGGGCAACCTCGCCGGGGACGCCCCCGGGCTCCGCTTCGTCACCATCGGCAACGGCACCGCGCTGAAGAAGGAGGCGTACGTCCGGCGGCTCAGCCAGGAGACCCTGCTCGGCTTCGAACTGGCCCGCCAGGTACGGCGCGAGAAGCCCGACGTGGCGATGCTGTCCAACCTGCCCGTCCCGGTGCTGGTGGTGGCGGCGGCCGTGCTGCGGCGGATGGGCGTCCCCTGGGTGCTGTGGCACCAGGACGTCACCGCCGTGGCGCTGCGCAACTTCGCCGCCGCCGACGTCGCGCCGGCGATGGGCATCGCCGCCAAGGTGTTCGGGGCGGGCGAGAAGTGGGCGGCGCGCAGGTCCTCGGCGATCGTGGTGATCGCGGAGTCTTTCGTGCGGATCCACGAGGAGTGGGGCACCGCCGGGAAGGTCTCCGTCATCCCCAACTGGGCGCCGCTGGACGAGATCGTCCCGGTGGACCGGGCCAACGCCTGGTCCACGGGGCACGGTCTGAACGGCGTGCGGACGGTGCTGTACTCGGGGACTCTGGGTCTGAAGCACAACCCGGTGCTGCTCGTGCGGTTGGCGGAGCGGCTGCGGGAGAGCGGCACTCCGGTGCGGCTGGTCGTCGTCAACGACGGCCCGGCCGTGCCCGTCCTCCGGGAGGCCGCCGCCGCCCGCGGGGTGGAGCTGACGCTGCTGCCCTTCCAGCCCTACGAGCGGCTTCCGCAGGTGCTGGGCTCGGGTGACGTCCTCGTCGTCCTGCTGGCGGCGGACGCGGGCGGGTTCTCGGTGCCGTCCAAGACCCTGTCGTACCTGTGCGCCGGGCGGCCCGTGCTCGGTCTGATGCCCGCCGACAACCTGGCCGCGGGGCTGCTGCGGCAGGCCGGCTCGGCGGTGTTCCCGCCGGAGGAGTCCTCGATCGAGGACGCCGCCGCCTGGGTCCGGGAGGTCCTGTCCGAACCGGGGCTGGCCGAGTCGCTGGGCAAGGAGAGCCGGGCCCTGGCCGAGCGGGAGTTCGCCCTGGAGGACTGCGCCTCCCGCTTCGAGGACATCCTCCGGTCGGTGCGCCACACCGCGCGCTGAAGCGGGTCCGCATCCGGGCTGCCGGCCGCCTCGACGGGGCCGGCAGCCCGCGCGTTCGTCAGCCGCGACGCGGCTCGCGGTCCCCGTAGACGCCTTCGAGGCGGTCCACGACCGCGCGGATGGAGAAGACCTCGTCGATCGCGCGCCGGCCGGCCTCGGCAAGACGGCGGCGCAGGTCCTCGTCGACGAGCAGCGCGGCCACCGCGTCGGCGAGTGACTCCGGACTGCCGTCGGTGACCAACGCCGCCTCGCGGCGCTCCAGTTCATCGGAGATGCCGCTGCTGTCCGTGCACACGACCGGCGTTCCCTCGGCGAGGGCCTCCAGGACCGTCATCGGGAACGGCTCGCGCACGCTCGGCAGGACGTACACGGCGGCACGGCGGTAGGCCTCCAGCGCCGAGGGGTGGTCGAGCGCGCCTCCGTAGGTGACGACGTCGGTCAACCCCCGTTCCGCGACGAGCCGGTTGACGGTCGGGAGGGAGCCCTCGTCCGCGCCGTAGAGCGTGAAGCGCGCCTCGGGGATCTCCTTGTGGACCAGGGCGGCCATCTCGACGAACGCCTCGGGGCGCTTACGGGGGTGCAGCCGGGCGAGGAAGATCACCTCGTGGTCGTCGCGGGGGCGCGTCAGCGCCTCGTCGCCGGAGGTGCGCAGGCCGTTGGGCAGGGACAGCAGCGGCGGCCCGTCCGGCCCCAACACCGCGGCCAGGGACCGCCGTTCATGATCGGTCAGCACCAGACAGCAGCGGGCGCGGCGCAGCAACGGCACGTACAGACGGTCGAAGAGCCGCGCGACCGTGCCGGTGCGGGGCTCGACCATGCCGTGGGTCTGGGCGACGAAGTCCGCGCGCCGCAGCCGGGCCACGGTGAGCGCGGCGAGGGAGACGAGGTCGCGTCCGGCGTGCACATGAACGGTGTCGGCGCCGCCCATGGCCCGCCACAGGTCGCGGAGCAGGAGCGGGTGCATGAGGCCGAGCAGCCCCCGGCTCCGCACGAGGGACCGGGCCGGGCGGGAGACGAACCGGACGCCGCCGATGCGCGGCGCGGCCCGCTTCCCGCCCCGCCACAGCGACACCAGCGTCACGTCGTGACCGCGGGCGGCGCACTCCTGGAGCTGGGCGACGGCCACGCTCGTGGGTCCGCCGAAGGCCCCGTCGTCGCTGACGAGGGTGACCACATGGACGAGTCTCACGGTGCAACTCCCTTGACTGGCATGGTGGTCGCGGTCGGCGCGGCAGGTGCGGCGGCCGTCAGGACCGCGCCCGGGGCGAGGTCCCGGTGGGCGATGGCGCCGGCGCCCACGACCGCGCCCCGGCCGACCGTGACGCCGCGCAGCACGACCGCGCGGGCGGCGACCCAGCTGCCCGGCTCCAGCCGGATGGGGCCGTTGTCGAACTCGAAGGTGGCGGAGCGGCGGCGGTGGCTGCCGGTGCACAGCAGCGCGCTCTGGGAGACGCAGCAGTCGCTGCCGATCGTGACCGGTTCGAGGTTGAGGATCCAGGCGTCCTCGCCGATCCACACGTCGTCGCCGACGTCCAGTTTCCACGGCCAGTGGATCCGCACCCCCCGCCTGATCAGCACCCGCTCGCCGACCCGGGCGCCGAAGGCGCGCAGCAGGCGGGGCCGCCAGCGGGCGGGGAACCACCACTTCACGAAGAGCAGATGGAGGGCGGCGTACCAGGCGGCCTGGTGCAGGAGGGGGCGCCCCTTGTCGTACCCGGCGCCCGTGAAGCCGCGCAGCGAACGCTGCGCGGCTTCGGTGTGCGCGGGGCTGATGTGCGCGGAGGTGAACTGCGCGGATGCGGTCTGTGCGGATGCGGTCTGTGCGGCATCTGTCTGTGCCATGACGGTGTCCCTTTCCGGGGGCCCAAGACGTCCACGCCGCGATCCTTCACGCCGTCCGGGAGGGAGCACCCGCGATGGCCGCGTGTTGGCGGCAGACTTGCCCGGATGGCGGATGTGGCCCCGCGGGGCCACATCCCTCGCTCAGTAGGCGCCCTGACCGTCCAGCACGGCGCGCAGGGTGCGGGCCATGACGTTCATGTCCCCGGCCAGCGACCAGTTGTCCACGTAGCGCAGGTCGAGCGCGA
This sequence comes from Streptomyces sp. NPDC002328, assembly GCF_042890065.1. Classification (NCBI taxonomy): domain Bacteria; kingdom Bacillati; phylum Actinomycetota; class Actinomycetes; order Kitasatosporales; family Streptomycetaceae; genus Streptomyces; species Streptomyces sp. NPDC002328. The sequence goes on from NZ_JBIARQ010000005.1 coordinate 484,238, forward strand.
CCGTCTCGCGCCAGGAGAGGTCCGACCGCCCGCTCACCTGCCACAGCCCGGTGAGCCCCGGCTTGATGTTGAGCCGGCGCATCTCGACGTTGTTGTACTTGACGACCTCCTCGGGCAGCGGCGGGCGGGGACCGACCAGGGACATGTGGCCGAAGAGGATGTTGAACAGCTGGGGCAGCTCGTCCAGCGAGTAGCGGCGCAGCACCCGTCCGACGGGGGTCACCCGGGGGTCGCGGCGCATCTTGAACATGTGTCCGTCGTTCTCGTTCTCCGCCTCCAGCCCGCTCTTGAGGCGGTCCGCGCCGACCACCATCGTGCGGAACTTCCACATGGGGAACGGCTCGGTGTTGCGGCCCACCCTGGTCTGCCGGTACAGGACCGGGCCGGGCGAGCCGAGCCGGACGGCCAGCGCCAGCACCACCAGCAGCGGCGAGAGCAGGGCGATCAGCGCGAGCGCGCCCGCCCGGTCGACGGCCGACTTCATCACGGTGTGCACACCGCGCTGCGGGGGCGGGGCGATGTGCAGCAGGGTGAGTCCGGCGGCCGAGGTGAGCCGTACGCGCCGGCGGGCGACCTCGACGATGCCGGGCAGCACCATCAGCGAGCGGCCCTGGTCGTGCAGGATCCAGGACAGCCTGCGTACGCGCTCGCCGGACATGTGGCGGCCCGGCGCCACGAAGACGAGGTCGGCCGCCAGGTCGTCGGCCGCCGCGAGCACCGCCGCGGCGTCCGCGTCGGGCGCCTCGGGGACCTCGCAGGGCAGCCGTACGCACACCGGCACCCCGGAGCTGACCTCGCCGTCGCCGACCGGGCAGGCTCCGACGATCACGTACTCGTGGTCGGTGCGCTGGGCGAGCTGCTCGACCACGGCGTCGATCGTCGGCGTCTCGCCCACGACCACCACATGGCGCAGCGCGCGGGCGTCCCGGCGGGCGGCCAGCAGATGACGGTGGATCACCTTCTGGCAGACGCCCGTGAGGACCAGCGCGGGGATGAGGGCCGTGAACGCCTCGGCGGGCACGCTGCCCAGTCCGCAGACCACGCGGAGCGTCGCCAGCGCGCCGACCAGGACGAGCCAGTCCCGTATGACGGCCCGGAGGCCGCCGCCGTCCCCCCAGGCCAGGGGGGTGTACCGCTTGCTCACCACTCCGATCAGCGGCCACAGCAGGGCCGCGGCCGCCGCGAGGCGCAGCGGGTGGGGCTCCTGGACTTCCACGATCGTCGCGGCGACCGGCAGGGCCGCGCCGAGGAAGTCTACGGATACCGAGAGGGGAACGTACCAACGCGCCCTCGTCTCCTCACGGTGGACGGGGCGGGGCGCCACAGGTACCGGCGCCTGCCGGGACATCGCGATTCTGAACCGCCGCATGGTCTCCTTCAAACCCCCAGTCGCACAGAGCGGGTGCGACCGCGCGGACCATCGACGCGCGCCGCCGCACCCCTGACATCGTGATCCTTATATCATCCGATAGATACGAATATCGGGAATATTGGACACGACACCCGTGCGGCACCCTCCCCCGCGCCCCGACGTCTCGCGGTCCGAGGCGACTTGGGGCACGGTGGAGTGACCCACGAGAGGAGCACCCGATGTCGAACCACACCTACCGGGTCACGGAGATCGTCGGAACGTCGCCGGACGGCGTCGACCAGGCGATCCGCAACGGCGTCACCCGGGCCTCGCAGACCCTGCGCAACCTGGACTGGTTCGAGGTGACCCAGGTGCGGGGGCAGATCGAGGACGGCGAGATCGCCCACTGGCAGGTGGGACTGAAGGTCGGCTTCCGCCTGGAGGGGTCGGACTGACGCCCGCCCGCCGGGCGGTACGACTCAGGTACGCCCCTCCCGCTCCTGCGCCACCCGAAGCGCGGCCGAGGGGAGGGTCCAGCGCGCCCGGAGCACGGCGAAACCGGCGCGCTCGGCGTCGTCGCACACCAGTTCGTCGTCGTCGACCAGGACCCGCACCTCCCGGTTGCGGCCGAGCCGGCGCAGCACGTCCAGCTTGGTGCGGCGGGCGGGCCGGCGGTCGTCGTTGCGCCGCATGTGCACGGGCCCGTCCGGCAGCCCGTGCCGGGCGAGCCACTCCAGCGTGTCCCGCCGGCAGCGCTCGGGCCGGCCGGTGAGATAGACGACCTCGCACTCCCGCGCGCTCTCCACCGCCAGCGCCACGCCCTCCGGGATCGGCGGATCCTGCGGCGCGGCGGCGAAGAAGGCGGTCCAGTCCCGCGGGCTGCGCTCCAGGAACCGCTGCCGGTGGGAGGTGTCGGCGAGCGTGTTGTCCAGGTCGAACACGGCGAGCGGGCGGTTGCTGCTGTCGGTCACATCACCACCTTAGAGGCAGGGGAATCACGGCGGTCCGCTCGCGTTGAACACCGTGTGAGCTCTGTGATCGAAGGCGTCCGTTTCTCCGTCCTGGACCGCTCCCGGGTCCGCGAGGGGCGTTCCGCCGCCTCCGCGCTGCGCGACACCGTGGCGCTGGCCCGGGAGGCGGAGGCGCTCGGGTTCCACCGGTTCTGGGTGTCCGAACACCATGGTGTGCCCGGCGTCGCCGGCTCCGCGCCGACCGTCCTCGCCGCCGCCGTGGCCGCCGCGACGGCCACGATCCGGGTCGGCACGGGCGGGGTGATGCTGCCCAACCACCGGCCGCTGGTGGTGGCCGAGCAGTTCGGGGTGCTGGAGTCCCTCTTCCCCGGCCGGATCGACATGGGCCTCGGCCGGTCCGTCGGCTTCACCGACGGGGTGCGCAGGGCGCTCGGGCGCGGCAAGGACGACGCCGAGGACTTCGCAGCCCAACTGCGCGAGCTGCTGGACTGGTTCCGGGGCGCGTCCCCGACGGGCGTGCACGCGCGTCCCGCCGAGGGGCTGTCCGTGCCGCCGTTCGTGCTGGCCATGGGCGAGGGCGCGCGGATCGCGGCGGAGGCGGGACTGCCGATGGTCGTCGGCGATCTGCGCGACCGCGACCGGATGCGGCGCGGCATCGACCTCTACCGGGCCCGCTTCCGCCCCTCCGCCTGGGCGTCCGAGCCGTACGTCGTCGTGTCCGGCACGGTCGCCGTCGCGGGGACGCCCGAGGAGGCCCGGCGGCTGCTGGTGCCGGAGGCCTGGTCGATGGCGTACTCGCGCACCCACGGGTCCTTCCCGCCGCTGCCGCCCGCCGAGCGGGTCGAGGCGCTGGAGATGACCGCGAAGGAGCGCGGGTTCTACGAGGCCGGCCTCGCCGGGCAGCTCGCGGGCACCGAGGAGCAGGTCGCCGAGGAGCTGGAGACCGTGCTGAAGGAGACGGGGGCGCAGGAGGTCCTCGTCACGACGAGCACCTACGACCGGCGCGCGCTGCTGGACTCCTACCGCCGGCTGGCCGACCTCGTCCGGCTCCGCTGATCGGCGCTTCCGGCTCGGCTGACGGGGAGAGGCTGACGAGGAGACCAGGAAGGCCGGGGTCAGCCGTCCGAGCCGTCGCCCGAGCCGCCGGAGCCACGGCCGCCGCGCCCGGACGCGCTGACCAGCCGTCCCAGGCCGACGGTGACGGCGGCTGCCACACGCACCCAGCGCGGGCCGCCCCGTGCCGCCCAGACGACGCACACGCACCCTCCGACGACGAGCACGAGGACGCCCGTCAGTACGAGCAAGGCCATGCCCGTCCCCTTTCTCCTCCCCGCGTCTCCCGGTGATCCACGCGGCCCGCGCCATCCTCTCAGGCCGGTCGGGCGCGTGAACTGCGGGCCCGGCGTTGCGCGTTCCACGTCTCGTAGTGGTCGAGCAGCGTCTCCTCGACCGGCCGGTACACCACGCCCAACTCCTCGACGCTCCTGCGGTTGTCGACGCGGAAGCGGATGCCGAGGTGGCCGCGGATGTAGTCCTGGCTGAGGCCGAAGGCGGGGCCGAGGACGCGAACGGGCCAGTGCGGCAAGGCCGTTCGGGGCAGGCGGAGGCTGCCCGGGTGCCGGGCGCGCAGGATCGCCGACATCCGGTGGAACGACGTCATCTCCTCGGCGGCGACGAGGTAACGGCCGTGCGCCTCGGGCCGTTCCGCCGCCGCGATGTGGGCCGCGGCCACGTCCCGTACGTCGGCGGTCGTAAAGCTGAAGTCAGGTGCGCCGTAGAAGAAGTAGCCCTTGAACAGCTCGTCGAGGAGGAACAGACTGCCGGAGTCCGAGGCGGGGGTGAGGGAAGGACCGAGGATCAGGCCGGGGTTGACGGAGACCATGTCCCAGCGGTCCTGGGCGGCAGCCGCGTCCCAAGCGGCCTGCTCGGCCACCGTCTTGGCGTAGTGGTACGGGTTGTTGTCCACCGTGCTCGTGGAGTTGAAGTACTTCTCCGACAGGATCCGGTCGTCCATCTCCAGGACGTCGGCGTAGTCGCCGAAGACCGCGCCGACGGTGGACGTGAACACCAGCCGCTCGACCGTCTCCGTGCGCTCGATGCCCGCCAGCACGTTCCGGGTGCCTTCAAGGGCGGGTTCCACCACGTCCCGCCGCCCGTCCTTGATCTTCTCCGGCATCAGGAAGGGCGACGCCACGTGGAAGACGACGGAAGCGCCCTTCATCGCCTCGTCGAAGGAGCCGGCCACGAGCAGATCGGCCTCGAACAGGTCGAGCCGCCCCGGGTGGGCGTCGCCCAGCGCGCGCAGCGGGCGCGTCTTCGCCGCGCTCGCCGTACTGCGGACGGTGGCGCGCACCCGGTACCCGCGCTCCAGCAACTGCCGTACGAGATGGGCGGCCACGAAGCCGCTGCCGCCCGTGACCAGGACCGTTACGCCGTCGGGTCTTCCGCTCACGCGCTCTCCTCGGGAGGTGGGATCGAGAGCTGTCATGATCCCACCAGGACCGTCAACTGCCCGCCGTACAGCGGGATTTCCTCGATCAGGCGGCCAGTCGGGGATGGGAGTCCGGTACGGCGTACGCCTCGCGGCGCTCCCCGGTCCCGCCGAGCACCCGGGCGCCGGCGGCGGTGGCGAGGTCCCTCCGGTCGGCGTGGTCCCCCGCCGCGAGCGCCGGCAGCACCTCCACCTCGGCGACCAGGCCCCGGGTCGTCGCCACCCGCCACAGCGAGGCGAGGAGGGAGTCCTCGCCGACGAAGGCGGGCGCGGTGCTGGACGCGCCCGTCGTCGACCGGTAGCGGATGCGCACCGGCTGGACCGGGACTCCGGCGTCCAGCGCGGCCTGGAAGACGGCCCGGCGGAAGCGGCCCTGGGCACGGCCGCACCAGGTGCTGCCCTCCGGGAACACCCCCACCGCCTGCCCTGCCCGCAGTGCCTCGGTGATCCGGGCGACCGTCCCGGGCAGGGCGCGCAGCCGGTCGCGGTCGATGAACAGCACGCCGCCGCGCGCGGCGAGGGCGCCCGCGACGGGCCAGCGCCGTATCTCGGCCTTGGCGAGCATCCGGGCCGGGCGGACGGCGGCGAGCAGCGGTATGTCCAGCCAGGAGATGTGGTTGGCCACCAGCAGCAGCCCGCCGGAGGGTACGGCGGCGCCGGTCGTGCGGACCCGGACGCCCGCCGCCCGCACGACCGTCCGGCTCCACCCTCGTACCGCCCCCGCCGGGATCCGGCCCCCGAGCGGCGACAGCAGGACCCCGCCGAGGACGAGCGCCAGCACCGCCGTGAGCCGCAGCACCGCCCGGGGGACGGCGGCGCGCGACCCCGCCGGCTCCACGCACGCCCGCGGGGTGCAGGGCGCGCCGGGCAGCCAGACGCTCATCAGGCCGGGACGAGGGAGAGGAAGTGCCGCAGGTAGCGCGCGTCGACCCGGCGCATGGACAGCAGCACGTACAGGTCGGCGACGCCGAAGTCCGGGTCGTGGGCGGGCTCGCCGCACACCCACGCGCCGAGGCGGAGGTAGCCGCGCAACAGCGCGGGCAGCTCGGTGCGGGCGGGCGGCGCGAGGTCCGCCGGCGGGGACCACGGCAGCAGCGGCCGGACGCGGAACTCCTGCGGCGCGAGGTACTTGTCGCGCACCCGGTCCCAGGTGCCGGCCGCGAGGACGCCGCCGTCGGCGAGCGGGACGGAGCAGCAGCCGGCCAGCCACTCGTGGCCGCGGTCCACCATGTAGCGGGCGATCCCGGCCCAGATGAGGCCGATGACGGCGCCGTCGCGGTGGTCGGGGTGCACGCAGGAGCGGCCGACCTCGACGAGTCCCGGCCGGATCCCGTCCAGCCGGGTCATGTCGAACTCGCCCTCGGAGTAAAGTCGTCCGGCGACCGCGGCGCGCTCCGGCGGCAGCAGCCGGTAGGTGCCGACGACCTGCCCGGTGTCGGCGTCGCGCACCAGCAGGTGGTCGCAGTAGGCGTCGAAGGGGTCGACGTCGAGGCCGGGCTGCGCGGAGGTGAGCAGGGCGCCCATCTCCCCGGCGAACACGTCGTGCCGCAGCCGCTGAGCGGCCCGCACGTCGGCCTCGTCGCGGGCGAGGGTGACGGTGTAGCGGACGGGGGCCGTGGACTGCGGGGGACGAGCGAGGGTGGAAACGCCGGTCATGGCTCTCTCCTGGGCACGGGCCACTTCGGGGACGGTGGCGCTCCCCCTGTTTCTCCCGACGCCGGTTGGCGTGCACGTGACCTGCGCCGGGAGAACGGATGTGGGAATGCTGAATGCCAGGCGCTCCGGAAAAACCAGACGGGGCCGGTGAGCACCACTCCCGGCCCCGCCCGTCCGCACCCTCGGCGAACGTCTGGTTTACCGCTTGACCTTCCGGGTGGCCCGCAGCCACTCCTTGTTCATCCCGGTGATGGAAACGAGCGGAATCCCCTTGGGACAAGCCACCGCGCACTCGCCGGCGAGCGTGCAGCCGCCGAACCCCTCCTCGTCCATCTGCGCCACCATGTCCAGCACCCGCGTCTCTCGCTCGGGCGCCCCCTGCGGCAGCACGTTGAGGTGGTTGACCTTGGCGGAGGTGAACAGCATCGCCGCGCCGTTGGGGCACGCCGCCACGCACGCCCCGCAGCCGATGCACTCCGCGTGCTCGAAGGCGAAGTCGGCGTCCGGCTTCGGCACCGGGGTGGCGTGGGCCTCGGGCGCGGAGCCGGTCGGCGCGGTGACGTAGCCGCCGGCCTGGATGATCCGGTCGAAGGCGGAGCGGTCGACGACCAGGTCCTTGATCACGGGGAAGGCCGAGGCCCGCCACGGCTCGACGTCGATCGTGTCGCCGTCACGGAAGGAGCGCATGTGCAGCTGGCAGGTGGTCGTCCGCTCGGGGCCGTGCGCGTCGCCGTTGATGACGAGGGAGCACGCGCCGCAGATGCCCTCGCGGCAGTCGTGGTCGAAGGCGACCGGGTCCTCGCCGCGCAGGATGAGGTCCTCGTTGAGCGTGTCGAGCATCTCCAGGAAGGACATGTCGGGTGAGACGCCGTCCACCTCGTACGTGGACATCGTGCCGTCGGCGTCGGCGTTCTTCTGCCGCCAGACGCGCAGGGTGAGCTTCATGCGTAGCTCCGCTGGGTGGGATGGACGTACTCGAAGACCAGGTCTTCCCTGTGCAGGGTCGGGGCCTCGCCGGTGCCGGCGAACTCCCAGGCCGCCGCGTAGGAGAACTCGTCGTCCCTGCGGGCGGCTTCGCCGTCGGGCGTCTGGGACTCCTCACGGAAGTGGCCGCCGCAGGACTCGGCGCGGTGCAGCGCGTCGAGGCACATCAGCTCGGCGAGTTCGAGGTAGTCGACGACGCGGTTGGCCTTCTCCAGGGACTGGTTGAACTCCTCGCCGCTGCCGGGGACCTTGATGCGCCGCCAGAACTCCTCGCGGATCTGCGGGATGCGTTCGAGGGCCTTGCGCAGTCCGGCGTCGGAGCGGGCCATCCCGCAGAACTCCCACATGAGTTCGCCGACCTCGCGGTGGAAGGAGTCGGGGGTGCGGTCGCCGTCGACGGACAGGAGCAGGTTGAGCCGGTCCTGGGTCTCCGCCAACACCTCCTGAACTACGGGGTGTTCGTCGGTGACCTCGCTCTGGTGCGGGTTGCGTGCGAGGTAGTCGTTGATGGTGGCCGGGAGGACGAAGTAGCCGTCGGCCAGGCCCTGCATGAGGGCGGACGCGCCGAGCCGGTTGGCGCCGTGGTCGGAGAAGTTGGCCTCGCCGATCGCGAACAGGCCCGGGACGGTGGTCTGGAGGTCGTAGTCGACCCACAGGCCGCCCATCGTGTAGTGCACGGCGGGGTAGATGCGCATCGGCACCTGGTACGGATCCTCGTCGGTGATCCGCTGGTACATGTCGAAGAGGTTGCCGTACTTCGCCTCGACGGCCTTGCGCCCCATGCGCCCGATGGCGTCGGCGAAGTCGAGGTAGACGCCCTGTCCGCCGGGGCCCACTCCCCTGCCCTCGTCGCAGACGTTCTTCGCGGCGCGGGAGGCGATGTCGCGCGGGACCAGGTTGCCGAAGGAGGGGTAGATGCGCTCCAGGTAGTAGTCGCGCTCGTCCTCGGGGATCCTGTGCGCCGGGCGGGTGTCGCCCTTGGCCTTGGGCACCCAGATGCGGCCGTCGTTGCGCAGGGACTCGCTCATCAGCGTCAGCTTGGACTGGTGGTCGCCGGTGCGCGGGATGCAGGTGGGGTGGATCTGGGTGAAGCACGGGTTGGCGAAGTACGCACCGCGCCGGTGCGCCCGCCACACGGCGGTGGCGTTGGAGTTCATGGCGTTGGTCGACAGGTAGAAGACGTTCCCGTACCCGCCGCTGGCGAGGACGACGGCGTCCGCGAAGTAGGTGTCGATCCGCCCCGTGATCAGATCCCGGGCCACGATCCCGCGCGCCCGGCCGTCGACGACGATCAGGTCGAGCATCTCGGTGCGCGGATGCATCTCGACGTTCCCGGCGGCGATCTGGCGGGAGAGCGCCTGGTAGGCGCCGAGCAGCAGTTGCTGGCCCGTCTGGCCGCGGGCGTAGAACGTCCGGGAGACCTGGACCCCGCCGAAGGAGCGGGTGTCGAGCAGACCGCCGTACTCGCGGGCGAAGGGCACGCCCTGGGCCACGCACTGGTCGATGATCTCGACGGAGATCTGCGCGAGGCGGTGGACGTTGGACTCGCGGGCCCTGAAGTCTCCGCCCTTGACGGTGTCGTAGAACAGCCGGTGGACGGAGTCGCCGTCGTTGCGGTAGTTCTTCGCCGCGTTGATGCCGCCCTGCGCGGCGATGGAGTGGGCGCGGCGCGGGGAGTCCTGATAGCAGAACTGGACGACGTGGTAGCCCTGTTCGGCGAGGGTCGCGCCGGCGGAGCCGCCCGCGAGGCCGGTGCCCACCACGATCACCGTGTGCTTGCGCCGGTTGGCCGGGTTGACGAGTCTGGCCTCGAACCGGCGCTTGTCCCACCGCTCCTGGACCGGCCCGGTCGGGGCCTTGGCGTCGACGACCGGCTCACCGGTCGGGTAGTCGGCATAGGTGCTCATGTCAGCTCACCACTCCGGTCATGACGGCCACGGGCACGGCGATGAAGCCGGCCGTGAGCAGCAGCGCGAGGACGTCGGCGGTGATCTTCAGCGCGCGGTCGCGGCTGCGGCTGCCGACTCCGAGGGTCTGGGCGGCGCTCCAGAAGCCGTGCCGGACGTGCAGGCCGAGCGCGAGCATCGCCACGATGTAGACGGCGTTCCCGTACCAGGTGGAGAAGGTGTCCACCACGTTCTGGTAGGGGCGGCCCTCCTGGAAGCCGCCCGTGTGCACGGTCCCGGTGGTCAGGTCGAGGATGTGCCACACGATGAACAGGGCGAGGATGATCCCGCCCCAGCGCATGGTGCGGGTCGCGTAGCTCGCCCGGCGCTTCTTGTGCACGTACTTGCTCGGGCGTGCCTTGATGTCACGGCGGCTGAGCTGGTAGGCGGAGACGGCGTGCGCGACGACCGCCACGACCAGCACCACGCGAACGAGCCAGAGCGTCCACTCGTAGTGCATGAACGGCTCGCCGACCGTGCGCAGCCAGTGGGCGTAGTGGTTGAACTCCGTCGCCCCGAAGAAGATCTTCAGGTTGCCGATCATGTGGACGACCAGGTACAGCAGCATGATCATGCCGCTGACGGCCATCACCGTCTTCTTGCCGACGGACGAGTCCCACACGGTACGCGCCATGGACGGCCGTCGGTCCGCCCTCGTTGCCAGAGCCATGTCTCAAGACGCTAGAGCGCGCTCACCCCATCGGTCCAAGACATGGTCCGGCTTGTTTCGATAGGAGCGGCCTATCATGGCGGGATGCAGTTCCAGCAGCTCCAGTACTTCGTGGCGGTCGCCGAGACCCGGCACTTCACCCGGGCCGCCGAGCTCGTCCATGTGGCGCAGCCGTCGTTGTCGCAGCAGATCAGGGCGCTGGAAAGGGAGTTGGGGGCGGATCTGTTCCTGCGGGCGCGGGGCAACATCACGCTCACCGACGCCGGGGAGGCGCTGCTGCCGCTGGCCCGCCGCATCCTCGCGGACACCGAGACGGCGCGGTACGAGGTGCAGGAGCTGGTGCAGCTGCGCAGCGGGCGGGTGCGGCTGGGCGCCACGCCCAGTCTGTGCACGGGTCTGCTGCCGGACGTGCTGCGCGCCTTCCACGACCGCTATCCCGGCATCCGGCTGCTGATCGAGGAGAGCGGATCCCACGACCTGGTGCGTGAGCTGGCGCGGGGCGCGCTCGACCTCGCGCTGGTGGTGCTGCCTCTGCCGTCCCCGTCGCCGGCGCTGACGACGGTGGAGCTGCTGCGGGAGGACCTGGTCGTGGTGTCCTCGCCGGAGGCGCCCAAGCCGGGGGACGGCGGGCGGCGGCCCGTGCGCATCGCCGATCTGGAGGGGGAACGGCTGGTGATGTTCCGGCACGGCTACGACCTGCGTGAACTCACCGTCGCCGCGTGTCGCTCCGCGGGGTTCGAGCCGGATTTCGCCGTGGAGGGCGGGGAGATGGACGCGGTGCTGGGATTCGTGCGGGCGGGGCTGGGGATCGCGGTCGTGCCCCGGATGGTGGCGGCACGATCCGGGCGGGGCCTGAGGGTCACTCCGTTGGCTCGGCCGGGGTTGCATCGGCGGATCGGGTTGGCCCATCGCAGCGATGTGGCTCCGCCTCGGGCGGCTAGGGAGTTGCAGCGGATGTTGCTCGAGCGGTAAGGGGGCTGCCGGGCGGTCGCGCCGTTTTGGGCGGGGGTGGTCTTCGGGGTGCGGGTTCGTTGTGGCTGGGCGCGCAGTTCCCCGCGCCCCTTGGGGGGGTGCAGTCCCGTGGGTCGAATTCGTCAGGGTGTGTTCGGGGGTACCGGGGTGCCCTGGTGGTAGTACATGCGCCAGCCTGTCGTCTCGTCTCGCTTGCGCCAGATCGAGCTGCGGCGGGCCCTGCGGCCGTCGAAGTGCGTCTCGTAGGTGAGGTGGACCAGGTCGGGGGCCAGGAGTACGCCTGTGATCGTCGACGGCTCGTAGTGGGGGCCCGTCGCCGCGCTGCCCGGGTGGTCGGGCAGCTCGGTGACCATCTCGTCGTACGTGTAGCGGCGGCCGGAGGAGCCGACCTCGATGAACTCGGGGTCGAGGAGGCGGACGGTGGCGGCGCGGGAGGCGCGGACGGCGGGGTCCATCAGGGCGAGTTCGCCCCGGATGGCCTCCCTGATCGCCTCGTCCGGCTCGTCCGCCTCTTCCGTCCTGTCTGCCACGGTCGTCTCTTCCGGCATCCGGTTCATCCTGTCGCGTCCACCAAGGTCAGTTCGTGCAGGCGGTCCGGGGGGCCGGGGCGGGCGTAGTACCAGCCCTGGGCCGTGTCGCAGCCGAGTATGCGCAGCTGGTCGGCCTGGGCGCCGGTCTCCACGCCCTCGACCGTGACCGCGAGGTCCAGGCTGTGGGCCAGGGAGACGATCCCCTCGACGATCTTGAGGTCGACGGGGTCGGCCGGGAACTGCTGCATGCTCTGGGTGAAGGAGCGGTCCAGCTTGAGGACGCTCACCGGCAGCCGGCGCAGGTTGGCCAGGTTGGAGTAGCCGGTGCCGAAGTCGTCCAGGGCGATGTCGACGCCCATCTCGGCGAGCCGGCGCAGCGGCTTGAGCAGATCGTCGTCGGCGCCGATCAGGGCCGACTCGGTGACCTCCAGGCAGAGCGCCTGCGGCTCGACGCCCGCGCGTTCCAGGATGTCGACGGTCTCCTGCACCAGCCCCGGATGGGTGAGCTGGCACGGAGAGAGGTTGACGTTGACCCGGAGCGGGCCCGTCCGGCCGTCGCGCTCCCGCCAGTCGCGGGCCTGCCGCACCGACTGCTCCAGCACCCAGCGGCCGAGCGGCACGATCAGCCCCGTGTGCTCGGCGAGCGGGATGAAGCGGTCGGGGCCGAGAACGCCGTGCTGCGGGTGCAGCCAGCGCACCAGGGCCTCCGCGCCGCGCACGCTGCCGTCGCCGAGGTGGACCAGCGGCTGGTACTCGATGAAGAACTCGCCCCGCTCCAGCGCGGCCGGCAGCGCGGTGGTCAGCCCGTGCCGGGTGATGGCGCGGGCGTCGGCCTCGGGGTCGGCCAGCTCGAAGCGGTTGCCGCCCGCCGACTTGGCCCGGTACATCGTGATGTCGGCGCTGCGCAGCACCTCCGCCGGGCTGCGCTCGGCCGCCGGGCCCTCCACGATGCCGATGCTGCCGCGCACGGTCAGCTCACGGCCGTCGATGCGCACGGGCGCGAGCAACGCGTTCTGGATGCGCGCGGCGAGGTCGTCGACCTCGCGGCGGGTGTCGGGGCCGGTGGTCAGCGCCACGAACTCGTCGCCGCCGAGCCGGGCGACCATCTCCCCCGGCGCGGTCGCGCAGCCCTGGAGGCGGTCGGCGACCTCGACGAGCAGCCGGTCCCCGGCCGCGTGGCCGAGGCTGTCGTTGATGGTCTTGAAGCCGTCCAGATCCAGGTAGCACAGGCCGAAGCGCTGGTCCCCGCCGGCGGCGAGCACCTTCTCCAGGCGCTCGAAGAAGAGGGTGCGGTTGGGCAGCCCGGTGAGGGCGTCGTGGGTGGCCTCGTAGCGCAGCCGCAGATTGAGCAGCCGGCGCTCGGTGGTGTCCTCCATCAGCGCCAGCTGGTACTGCGGCTCACCGTCCGCGTCCCGGAGCAGGGAGACCGTCAGATTGGTCCACAGGGCCGTTCCGTCGGGGCGGTAGAACGCCTTCTCCACGTGGTAGTGCTCGCGTTCGCCGCGCACCAGCTCCTCGTAGAGCCGCCACACCTGCGGGGCGTCCTCCGCGTGCGTCCACGCCCGCACGTTGCGGCCGCGCACCGCCTGCTCGCCGCCGCCGAACATGCGCAGCATCGCCCCGTTGACCTGGAGGACGTTGCCCTCCAGATCGGCGATGCCGATCCCTATCGCCGCGCCCTCGAAGACGGCGCGGAAGCGGGCCTCGCTGGTGTGCAGCGCCTGCGCCACCACGCCCTGCGCCCGCAACGCGGCCTGGGCGATGGCCTCCTGCTCGGCCAGCGTCCGCTCGCGCAGCGCCTGCGCGAAGCCGGCCGCCATGGCGTGCTGTAGGCGGGAGCAGCGGGCCCGCAGGTCCTCCGGGGAGCCGTCCTCGCCGCAGTACAGCACCAGGTAGGCGTCGACGCAGTCCAGGCTGTGGCTGAGCGCGTCCGGGTCGGTGCAGTGCACGTCGACGAGCGCGGCCCCGACCTGCCTGGGGGCGCCGGCGTCGAAGGTCCTGGCCAGCAGGGCCTCGCTCAGCCGTCGGGCCAGCGGCAGCAGCTGCTCCTCGAACTCCGGCCGGGTCAGCGACGTGGACGTCACCGGGAACACGGCCCGGCTCCAGATCGTCGCGAACCGCCGCAGTCTGTCCTCCGGTCCGTCCGGCTCGGCGATCACGAGGTGCGTCCCACGCCGGCGAACCCGGAGAAGGCGTACGGATCCTCGTCCTCCGGTGCTGTCTCCGGCCGCCAGAGCGGCATCGGCACCAGTCCCGGTTCCACCATGTCGTACCCCTCGAAGAACCGCGCGATCTCGTCACGCGAGCGCATGATCAGCGGGTTGCGGATGTCCTTGTACACGTCCACCGCGCCCTCGGCCCGCTGCTGCGGCAGCGGGATCCCCTCGTACGAGGCGTGCGTGAGGACGAGCAGGCTGCCGGGCGCGAGCGCGCGGGCCAGCTCGGCCACCGCCGCGTACGGGTCGTCCTCGTCCTCCACGAAGTGCAGTATGGCAACGAGCAGCAGCGCCACCGGCCGCTCCAGGTCGAGGAGTTGCTCCACCTGCGGGCTGGCCAGGATCTCCCGCGGCTTGCGCAGGTCGGCGGCGACGACGCCCGTGTCCGCGTCGCCCTCCAGGACGGCCTGACTGTGCGCGACGGCGACCGGATCGTGGTCCACGTAGACGACGCGGGCTCCGGGGGCGGCGGCCCGGGCCACCTCGTGGACGTTGCCGAAGGTCGGTATGCCCGAACCGACGTCCAGGAACTGGGTGATGCCCTCGCCGGCCGCGTACCGCACCGCGCGGCGCAGGAACGCCCGGTTCGCCTGCATGATCTTCGGCAGGCCCGGCATGAACTCCATGGCCCTGCGGGCCGCCTGCCGGTCGACCTCGAAGTTGTGCGAACCGCCCAGGTAGTAGTCGTAGATCCGCGAGACACTGGGCACGGAGACGTCGATGCTCCGTGGGGCCCAGGCGGGACGATCCATCTGACTCTCCAAGGCGTAGGCGATCCGGCTCGGGCTGTCCGGCTCGGGCGAGCCGGACCGGGCGTTCCGGCGTAGGCGATCCGGTGTTCGAGCAGAGGCTACTGATCGCCTGCCAAACGGGCGAGCGGAACCGGAAATTGACCGTCCGTTCCCGGTCACTGCCTGCGGCACGTGCCGAATCGGCGCCCCTGTCGGAGCCCGTGGAAAAGTACCCGAAGCGCGGCGGGCGCGACAGCACAATGGTCCGCCCCCTCCGTGCGGCGCGGAGGGGGCGGACCGGGGGCCGGACGTGCCGTCGCAGTATGCGGGGATCAGCCCTGGGGAGGTGATCTCTACTGCTTGGGCGCGCCGACCAGCTTTCCGTCGGGGGCCACGGCGTACCACGTGCCGCCGACGCCCTGACCGTTGATGTCGCCCGGCGCCTTGTCACCGGAGAAGGTGTAGATCGGCGAGCAGTTGACCGTCATCTGCTTGGTGCCGTCGCCGCGGGTGAAGCTCATCAGGCCCTTCTTCTGGACGCCCTCGGTGTCGTTGGTGGCGACCGGGGCGACGACGGGCCACTTCTCCAGGCAGGCGCCGTTGCAGTTCGAGACCGGCTCGGGCCAGGCCTTGTCCTTCAGGAAGCGGTAGACCGTCATGCCGTTCTTGTCGACGACGATGTCACCGAGGTTGGGGTCCTTGCGGACGGACAGGCCCGGCAGCGCGGAATCGGCCTTGGCCTTCTTGCCGTCGGGGGCCAGCGCGAACCACTTGCCGCCCACGCCCTGGCCGTTGACGTCACCGGAGTTGGCGTCCTTGGCGTAGCGGTAGACCGGCCAGCCGTCCACGGTCAGCTGCTTGCTGCCGTCGGAGCGGGTGACCTCGCCGAGCAGCGACTTGTCGATGCCGTCGCCGGCGGTCGCGTCGTCGGCGGGCACCGGCGGCCAGGCCTTCGCGCAGTCGCCGTCACAGTTCGACTTCGGCGGCTCGGCCAGGTCGGCGTCGAAGCGGTAGAGAGTCTTGCCGTCGCCGTCGATCAGCACCTTGCCGAGCTCGGCGTTGGCGGAGACGGCCAGTTCACCGGCCGAGCCCTGGGTGCCGGCGCCGTTCCCGGTGTTGGTACCGGTTCCCGCGCCGACGCCGCCGCCGACCGCCGGGGTGCTGGCGCTCGGGCTGACGCCCGTGCCGACACCGCCGATACCGGCCCCGACGCCCGCGATACCGCCCGCCGGTGCCGTGACGCCCACGTTCTGACTCGACGCCGACGTGCCGCTTTCCTGGCCGCACGCCGTCGTCAGCGCCAGCACGGACACGGCGCTCGCCACGAGTGAGGCGCTCCGCCAGGAGGTCTTCATCGTCAACAACTCCCCGATCATCACAAGGGTGTTGCAGCGCCCTGCTGCGCCGCCGCACGGCCATGAGTACGCATGTCGGTGGGTGTTGTGTTCAAACGCGGCACAAAATTCTTTTCGCCACCTGTGACGGGGCCCCTTCAAGCCACCCCCGGGCGGCACATTTCGCACGCATGTACGACAAGCCGGACGGGCGAGCGCCCTCGGCGGATCCGCGGGGAGCGGGGCTTCCCCCGTTCGGGGCAATCACCTCCGCCCGCGGGCGTGCACCCGTGCGGAAGGCCTCATGATCTCCGTCGTGCATGGACCCGAAACGACCCGCTCCGCCCGTGCCGCGGGGGCCGCACGGACTGCCAGGGCCCTGGCCCTGGTGACCGCGGCCTGGATCCTCGTGGGCGCGCCGGCCGGGACGGCCGTGGCCGACGCCTGCGCCTACGCCTCGACGGGCCCGGACGGCGCCGGGGCGGTGGCGGTCGCGGGCTCCGGAGCGGTGGCCGTCGCGGGCAGCCCCCCGTGGCCGGTTCCGCCCGCGTGCCCGACACCCCCGCCACCGCCGAAGCCCGAACCCCCGCCACCGCCTCCCCCGGAGCCGCCGCCCCCGCCCGCACCGGAGCCGCCGCCCCCGCCGAAACCCAAGCCGACGCCGAAGCCGACGCCCCCGAAACCGCCGCCACCGCCGAAGCCGGCCCCTCCGCCGAAGGCCCGGCCGACACCTCCGCCCGCACCACCACCACCCGCACCCGCACCGCCCGCGCCTCCCGCGCCGACTCCCCCGCCCCCGCCGCCGGCCCCCACCCCGAAGCCCAAGCCACCGGCCCCCGCCCCGAAGCCCCCGCCGAAGCCCACCCCCCGCCCCTCCATCACCCCCGTGAACTACCCGGCGTACCACGCCCCGGCGCGCCAGCGGCCCACCCGCGGCGGCAAGTCGCCGGTCACCTATCTGCTGCTCGTCACCGTGCCCGCGCTGATCGCCGTCGCCGCCCTGCGGCCCCGCTGACGCCCCTCCAGGAGGCTTCTCTTGCCGGAATGGCTTGTTCTCACCCTCGCGATGCTCGCCGCCTGCGCGGTGGTGGTCGTCATCACCCTCGTCCGGCACCGCAGGGCGGCCGAGGACGAGGATCCCTCCGAGACCCCGGACGTCATCGAGTACATGACGATGTGGATCGGCGTGGTCTACGCCATCGTCCTGGGTCTGGCCATCGCGGGCGTCTGGGAGGCCCGCAGCGCCGCCCAGGACCAGGTGCAGGCGGAGGCGCAGGCGCTGCACGAGATCTCGGAGCGGGTCCGGGTGTACCCGGCCGAAGTCCGTGACCGGATTCGGGAGGATGTCAACTCCTATGTCGGACACGTCGTCACCACCGAGTGGCGGACGATGGCCGACGAGGGCCGGATGAGCGAGCGCGGCGACACGCTGCTGCGGCAGGTCCGCGTGGACCTCACCGACTACCGGCCCGCGTCGGACTTCGAGGCGCAGGCCTACCAGCCGCTCCTCGACCAGATGGCCGCCGCGGACCAGGCGCGCAACATCCGCGCGGACTCCACCGGGCCGACGATGCCGGGCGTGGTGTGGTTCGGGCTCATCGCCGGCGGCGTGATCACCATCGGCATGGTCTTCGCACTACAGATCCGGCGCACCGCCCGGGAACTGGTCCTGGCCGGGCTGTTCTCCGCGCTGATCGCCTTTCTGCTCTTCCTGATCTGGGACTTCGACGCCCCCTACAGCCGGGGCGTGACCGCCTCGGCCGAGCCCTTCCTGTATCTCTTCCCGGACGCCCAGGGCTGACCAGGCCGACCGGGCCGACCGGCTGACGTCCGGCCGGGGACGGCCGGGGACGGCCGGGGACGGCCGGGGACGGCCGGGGACGGCCGGGGACGGCCGGGGACGGCCGGGGACGGCCGGGGACGGCCGCGGGCTCCGCGCCGCCGCCGTCCCCGGCCGGGGTAACGCGCGGGCCTCAGGCGCGGCGCTCGGCCCGGCGGCGCATCCAGAACAGTCCGCCGCCGACGACGGCCGCGGCGACCAGCCCGCCGCCGATCGCCACGTCGGTCGGGGTCGCCCCGTTGGAGGTGCTGCCGCCGATGCCGCCGCGGACGCCGCCGATGACGGTGAAGGCGGCCGGATTGGTCAGGGTGCGTCCGTTGCAGTTGACGGTGATGCCGTGCGTGCCGGGGCCCGCGTTCGGGTTGACGGTCGCGATCCCCTTGGCCGTGCCCCGGGCCCCGCTGATCGGCGTGAGGTTGGCGGTCCGGAAGGCGCTGGAGCTCATGGTTCCGCCGCTGGGGCAGCCGTCGACGGTGACGGTCAGCTGGCCGCCGCGGGCGATGACACTGGGCAGGGCGACGATGTTGCTCGGGCTGATGGGCATGCCGTCCCGCGCGACGGCCGCGGGGGCGGCCATCGAGAGGGCGGCGGCCGCGGCGGCCGAGACCGCCGAGGCCCGCAGAAGACGAGTCGTACGCATGTGCTCCTCCGCGGAAGGCGCCCCGGGGCCCGTCCCCGGTCTGTCGGCGAGAGAACGCCTCCCGAATAGACCCTCAGATGCCGTGCGGACACCCGCATTTCGGGAATGGTCCGTCCTGGTGAGAGGACACGCCGAGGGAAAAGCACACAATCGGATATCGCCGCAGGTCACGGACCGTCAGAAAATTCCTCTCCGCGGCAACTCGGATGGCGCACCGGGGAAGAGGGACGCCACCCGTTCGCTTTCGCCCCGTCGCCGGTTTCCCGAGCGGCATTTAGCGTTCCGGTATGCGCGTTCTCGTATGCGCGAAAGGACGTGGCGACGGCCGCGTCGAAAGGGGATGGCGAATGTACGGGTACGAGCTGTCCGAGATGGCGGAAGAGGAGGAGCGGCCGCCCAAGAAGCGTGCCCCGTGGGGCGTGATAGCGCTGGTGCTGCTGACCGGCCTCGCGCTCATCCGGAACGGTTCGGGGGAGTTCGACGCCGGCCCGCCGCAGCCCGCGTCGGCGGCGGCCGCGGAGGGCAGCGCCCAGGGCGCCTACGGTCTCGCTCCCCAGGCGCTGCCGTACGCCGAGCCCGACCGGGTGCGGATCCCGGCCATCAGCGTCGACGCCCCGGTGATGCCGGTCGGACTGGACCAGGACGGCTGGGTCGGCGCGCCGCCGCCCGAGGACCCGAACCTGGCCGGCTGGTTCACCGGCGCCGTCTCGCCGGGCGAGAAGGGGACCGCGGTGGTCGTCGGCCATGTCGACAACCAGCACGGCCCGGCCGTCTTCTACGGGCTCGGCGCGCTGAAGCAGGGCAATCGCGTGGAGATTCCGCGGCGGGACGGCAGGACCGCGGTGTTCGAGATCTACGGCGTCGAGGTGTTCGAGAAGAACAATTTCCCCGGCGACCGGGTGTACGCGTCCAAGGGTTCTCCGGAACTGCGGGTGATCACCTGCGGCGGCGGTTTCTCCAAGGCGAACGGCTACGAAGGGAACGTGGTCGCCTTCGCCCGCCTGGTCGAGGTCCGCTGAGCGGTCCCCGGCCGGGCGGGCGGGGCCCGTCCCGCTAGGCGTGGGGGCGGCGGGGCACGGAGAGGTGGTAGCCGTCGTCCTGGAGGCGCGGGAGGTAGGTGCGCAGGGCGCGGACACTGGCGGTGCGGTCGCCCCCGGCGTCGTGCGAGAGGACCACGACGCCGGAGGCGGCGCCGTCCTCGACCCGGTCCACGATGGTGCGGGCGCCGGGGCCCGCCCAGTCGAGGGTGTCGAGCGTCCAGGCGAGGGGTTCCATGCCGAGTTCGGCGCCGAGCTGGAAGGCGGCGCGGTTCCAGGCGCCGTAGGGGGCGCGGAACCAGCGGGGGCGTCGGCCGTAGGCGTCCTCGATGACGTCGCAGGTGCGGGACATCTCGGAGTGGATGCGGCGGCGGCCGAGCCGGGTGAGGAGGGGGTGGGACCAGGTGTGGTTGCCGACGACGTGGCCCTCGTCGGCCATCCTGGCCAGCAGGCCGGGGTGCTGGGCGGCCATCTCCCCGCACACGAAGAACATGGCGGGGACCTCGTACTCGGCGAGGGTGTCGAGGATGTCGGGGGTGTAGCGGGGGTCGGGGCCGTCGTCGAAGGTCAGCACCATGGTCCGGCCGCGGCCGGGGACGCTCAGCAGCGGTGTGCTCCGCACGGGCGGGCGGCGGGGCCCGGTGCTCGGCGGGCCGTAGCCGGTGAGCGGCTGGAGACGGTGGGCGGAGGGCTTCGCCGGCGGGCGGCGGGCGGGGGCTCCGCCGACGGGAGCGGTCGGACGGACCGGCTCGTCGCCGGCTCCCCCCGTGAACAGTCCGGCCGCGCCGGCCACCCCGACGGCGGCGAACCCGGCGACCAGCAGCCGGCGCCGCGTGAACAACTGATCCTTCTGCATGCCCCATCAGTCGCCCGCCCGCCTCCCGCCCCACCCCGACGACACCGCCCCACCCCCGAATTTCCACCCGCCCGGCCCAACCCGGACCCACCCGAGACCCACGGTGGCCCACGGCAGCCCACGGAGGGGCGGGGAGGGGGTTTCGGTAGCCTCGGGGGGTGACGGAGCAGCGGGAGCAGGGGTTCGAGCGGGGTACGGACGGGCCGAAGGTGATCGTGGTGGGGGTGGACGGCTCCGACTCGTCGCTGCGGGCCGCCGCCTACGCCGGGGGGCTGGCCCGGCGTCAGCACGCGCTGCTCGCCGTCGTGTACGTGCAGCCGGTGACGGCGGCGGGCGCGGTGCTCGGGGCGCCGGTCGCGGAGGTCACCGAGGAGATCGCCGAGGATCTCGTGGCGCAGATCAGGGAGGCCGCCGAGCGGCACCGGGGGACGTTCGAGGTGCGCTGGGAGTTCCACACGTTCCGCGGCGACCCCTACTCCGGCCTGGTGCGGGCCGCGGACGAGCTGAAGGCCGACGCGGTGGTGGTGGGCGCCTCCGAGCAGGCCGGCCACCGGCTCGTGGGGTCGGTGGCGGTGCGACTGGTGAAGGCGGGGCGCTGGCCGGTGACGGTGGTGCCGTGACGGGGTGGACGGCGGGGGCAGGCGGTGGCGGTGGGGGCAGGGGCGGTGGGGGGCGCTGACCCGTCGTCAGTCCGTCGTCAGGCCGTTCTTGGCCGCGCCCCTGCTGAGGACGACGTCCCGGATGCGGTCGCGGACGCCGCGGACGTCGGCGCCCTGGACGAGGGCCCGGTCGAGGTCCACGACGCGGCCGGCGTCGATGTCGAACTGGAGCGGGTAGAACGCGGCCTTGGTCACCTCCCAGCGACCGCCGGGCCGGGCGGGCTTGGTGAAGGTGAAGCGGGCCAGGCTGGACAGGTTGCCGCGCGGGTCCGGGACGCCGTCGCGGAACATCTCGCCGGCGATCTGGTCCCCCATGCCGTACACGACCCAGGTGCCGTTGACCTTCTCGTAGGGCTGCGGGACGTGGGCGTGGGTGCCGAGGATGAGGTCGATGTCGGGGCGGCCGTCGGTGCGGGAGGCGGTGAGGGCCCGGGCGAGGGCGGTCTGCTGCTGGTCCGGCGCGTTCTGCCACTCGGTGCCCCAGTGCAGGGAGACGACGACCACGTCGGCGCCGGCCCGCCGTGCGGCCTTGGCGTCGGCGATGATCCGGTTCTCGTCGGTGCGGCCGACGATCCAGGGCCGGTCCGGCGGGACGGGGGTGCCGCCCGTGTCGTGGGTGTAGGCGAGGTGGGCGACCTGCGCGGGCCCGGCGCGCAGGAAGGTGATCCCGTTGCCCTCGGCCTCGTTGCGGGCGGTGCCGGCGTGCCGTACACCGACGCCGTCGAGGGCGTCCAGGGTGCGGCGGACGCCGTCGGCGCCGTCGTCGAGGCTGTGTTCGGAGGCGGTGGAGCAGCCGTCGTAGCCGGTGGCGGCGAGGGCGTCGGCGATCTCGGGCGGGGACCTGAACACGGGGTGGCCGGAGTACGCGCCGTTCGCGCCGTACACGGTCTCCATGTGGCACAGCGCCAGGTCCGCTCCGGAGACGAGGGCGCGGACGCCCTCGAACATCGGCCGGAAGTCGTAGCCGCTCCCGCCGGAGTCGGCGCGGGCCCGCTCGATGACCGAGGTGTGCGGGATGACGTCCCCGGAGGCGACGAGGGTGAAGGCGCGGGCGGCGGAGGGGGCCGGCTGTCCTGACCGTGCGGCAGGCCCGTCGTCCTCGGCCTGGCAGGCGGCCGCCGCCGTGAGGACTCCTGTCAGGAGGAGCGCCACGAGATGTCTGCGGGCGATCACCGGTTCACCCCGTTTCCCATGATTCGTCATATGTGAGCACGTATTACTAGTAATTCATGTACGGGATGCGTAGGGTCCGGCACTCCCGGCGTCCGCCGCGATGCGCGCGATCGGCGTAGCCCGGACCGTTCGTCGAACCGTTCGTCGACGCGATCGACCGTCCGTCGCAGATCCGTGCGCGCGGCCTGTCCCTTCCGGCCGCCCTGCGGTGCCATACGCGCATGACGGCCGGAACGACCCTCACCGCCAGGACGACGACCGCCGAGCACGAGCTGGCCGCGCTCCAGCGCGAGCACGGCAGGCCGCTCTTCGCGCTGCTGCTGAGGCTGTGCGACGGCGACCGCCAGCGCGCCGAGGACCTCGTCCAGGAGACGCTGGTGCGCGCCTGGCAGCACCCCGAGGCCCTGCGCGCCGACGCCTTCGACTCCGTGCGGCCCTGGCTGCTCACCGTCGGCCGGCGGCTCGCGATCGACGCACGGCGGGCCCGGCAGGCCCGGCCGGCCGAGGTCGGGGACGCGGTGCTGGAGAACGCGCCGGTGTGCGCCGACCACGCCGAGCGGGCCGCCGCCGCCCTCGACGTGCGCGAGGCTGTGAAGACACTCACTCCGGAGCATCGTGAAGTACTGGTGCTGGTGTACTTCCATGGGGCCAGTGTGGCGGAGGCCGCCGAAGCCCTCGGCATCCCGCCCGGTACCGTGAAGTCCCGCGCGTACTACGCGCTGCGCGCCCTGCGCCGGGTGCTTCCGGGATACGCGGCCGACCTGCGCTGAAACGCAAAGGCGGGTCAAGCCTCCGTAAAGCGCCTTGCCGAGGACCCCGGTTGAGTAATCGGGTGTCCTTATCCGTGTTCCGGATGGGGCCCTCGTCGCCCCGCACCCCGGCATCGGGTGACGCGCTCGCACCGGAGGAAGGCAGGAAGGGATGCAGCACAGAGGTCATCAGAGCACGGACGGCGCCGACGGCGAACTCACCGTCCCCATGGCCTGGTTGTACGCCGAGTACATCGCCGACGAACTGCTGCGGACCGGCGATCTGATGCCGCCGACGTCCTTCGAGTTCCGTGCCGGGCGCGACGCCCTGGCGCTGACCGTCTTCCTGTCCGACACCGACGGCGAACTCTCCGGCATCCGCGTCGTCACGCAGCTGGAGACCTGGCTCTCCCTGACCGCGTACGACCAGCCCTGGCAGGACTGGGTGGCCGAGCGGATGGCCCAACTCGCCGCCGAGGCAGCCGAGTCGGGCGGTCCCGCACCCGATCTCGAACTCGCGGCGGCGGCCTGGCGCTGGCTGGAGGAGACCGAGCTGCTCGCCCCCGATCTCAACGCGGTCCCGGGCGGCGCTCCGGGCGTCGGCGAGGACGAGGGACCCAAAGTCTGGACCCCCGCCTGGCAGCTCGGACTCCCCCTCGGGCACCTCGCCATCCATCTTTTTTAGATTCCGACCAATCCGGGGGCCCGACCGCTCCGAACGTCTCGGTCACGATTTGGTACGGGCCTTGAGTGATTCGGCTGTCGGGTGCGTACCGGTGGGAGCAAGGAGTAACCCCACTGGCACTCAACGGCACGAGGTTTCGGCATGAGGTCCCTGGAGAGGCATCGCGACGTCGCCGCGTACGCGCTCGGCGTGCTGGACGAGGCGGAGTCCTTCCGTTTCGAGGACCACCTCATGGAGTGTCCTCAATGCGCGGCTCAGGTAACCGAGTTCGGCCCCACCACCCGGCAGTTGATGCTGTACCGGCGGGCGACGCCCCGCACGGTGCACCCCTTCGCCGGGCCGGGGCCCAGGATGCTCGACAAGCTCCTGGGCGAGGTGGCCGCCCGGCACCGGGCCTTCCGGCGCCGGCTGCTGTTCGCCGTCGCCGCGTCGGTGGTGGTCGCGCTCGCCGCGCCCGCGCTGGCCATGATGGCGGGAGGCGGCGGCGACGACACCGTACGGGTGACGGCCACCGACGAGAAGACCGGCGTGTGGGCCGAGGTCACCATCGAGGACGAGGCTTACGGCAGCCACGTCGAGCTGAAGGTCAAGGACGCGGCCGGCCCGCGCGCCTGCCACCTGATCGCCGTCGGCCACGACGGCACGGAGGAGACCATCACCAGCTGGAACGTGCCCCGGCAGGACGCCCGCCCCAACACGATGCAGGGCGGCGGGGCCCGGCACCCCGAAGAGGTCGCCTGGTACGAGGTGCGCACGATGTCCGGCGAGCCGCTGGTCAGGCTGGACCCCAGCTAGGGTGCTTCGCGGCCGTGGCCGGGGTGACCGGCCGTAGCCGGGGTGATTTGCGGCCGTCCGGGTGACGGCGGAGACTGGAGTGAAGGACGTGGAGCCGTCCGACGCCGTGCGGCCACCGGCGGTCCGGCTTCGCGCCCCCCCCGTTATGTTTTCCGCGGTCCTGCAAGAGGGCCGCTGGCCTCCGGGCCCGGCATGACTGTGTCCCCCTGTCGAACGGATGACCTGGGGGGTGG